>CBDCEW010000082.1:0-88727 GCA_965215885.1 Candidatus Moanibacter sp. | reverse complement strand
TCCGGGCCGCAACCCTCTTTCTCCTGGCGGCATAATAGCGCTGGATAATAGTATCCGATTCAGGAGCATCCCCTTTATCCGTTTCCGACATAGCGACAAAAAATCTACGGTGAACCCGAAGCGCCTAACGCAATATAGGCGTAATATCAAGAATATTCGGCACTTATAGGAAAATTTTAATGATAAATCAACAAATAACTTACCGTAATATTCCTGAGAAATTTTTCAAAATTTAGTATTGACGGGTAAATCCCAAATCATCAGATTGCGGGGTTTTATTTGTCTTCTCCGGTGACCCAGGCAGCGAAATAACACCCAATTTTCGCCCTTGTAGCTCAGTCGGTAGAGCGCGTCCTTGGTAAGGACGAGGTCAGCGGTTCAAATCCGCTCGAGGGCTCCACGCGTTTACGTTAGTAAAGGACATTAGTATTTTTGACTTTAGAAAGATAATCCGTATTGTGTATCAACCCGTAAAAGTATAAGAGATTGCGATGGCTAAAGAAGTATTTCAGAGAAATAAACCACACGTAAATGTGGGTACGATTGGTCACGTCGACCACGGTAAAACCACCCTTACATCGGCGATTCTCAAGGTACAAAGTAAGAAGGAGTTTGCTGAGTTCATGACCTATGCCGAAATCGCGAAGGGAGGCACGGTACGTGATGAATCGAAAATACTGACGATCTCGGTTGCTCACGTAGAGTATGAGACGGAGAAGCGCCACTATGCGCATGTAGACTGTCCGGGCCACGCGGACTTCGTAAAGAACATGATTACGGGAGCAGCGCAGATGGACGGTGCTGTTTTGGTGGTTAGCGCCGCAGATGGGCCTATGCCGCAGACGAGCGAGCACATACTCCTGGCCCGTCAGGTGGGGGTGCCTAACATAGTCGTGTATCTAAATAAGGTGGATCTTCTCGACGATGAAGAGCTCTTGGAACTGGTAGAGATGGAGGTGCGCGACCTACTCTCGAAGTACGAATTCGATGGTGACAATATCACGATCGTGCGGGGTTCGTCGATGCGTGCTCTGGAAGGAATCGAGGAGGATGTTCAGTCCATCGGGCAACTTCTGGAAGCTGTCGACAACGATATACCGGAACCTGTGCGCGACGTTGATCAACCTTTTCTGATGTCGGTTGAGGACGTATTCTCTATTACCGGGCGCGGCACGGTAGCAACTGGTAGGATTGAGCGCGGGAAGGTAGTTAAGGGGGAAAATGTTGAGATCGTGGGTCTGACTGAGACGAGAACCACGGTGTGCACCGGTGTGGAGATGTTTCGCAAGACATTGGATGAAGGGCTGGCGGGAGATAATGTTGGAGTTCTCATGCGGGGTATTGAAAAGCACGAAGTGCAACGCGGGCATGTCCTGGCAGCTCCTGGAACGATTAACCCGCACACTAAGGCGAGGGCGGAAGTCTATGTGTTAAATAAGGATGAAGGGGGGCGCCACACGCCCTTTTTCAACGGTTACCGCCCACAGTTTTACTTTCGTACCACTGATGTGACCGGGGTATGCCAATTGCCGGATGGGGTGGAGATGGTGATGCCGGGTGACAATCTGAATGTGGCCATTGAACTCGGCAAAGCGATTGCCATGGAAAGAGGACAACGATTTGCGATTCGCGAAGGCGGCCGCACTATTGGAGCAGGCCGCGTAACTGAGATAACCGAGTAAGGACCGAGGATACTCGTATTTGCAAAGGAAGCCCGTGCAGTAGGGGCAGCCGACATACTGCTTAACGTAAGAAAGATTTGCAGGAATCGAACCCAGGGTAGTAGCTCAACTGGCAGAGCGGCGGTCTCCAAAACCGCAGGTTGGGGGTTCGAGTCCCTCCTGCCCTGCCAAAAGCAACGATGACAAATCCGTTCCGAAAAACTCGAATATTTCTTGGCGAGATGATCCAGGAGCTAAAGAAGGCTTCATGGCCCAATCGGCTGGAACTTCGCGATTCAACGGTGGTCGTCATGATTGCGATAATAATTCTGGGGGCTTACATTACTTTATCGGACTGGTCGGTATACAATGTCGTAACCTTGCTGACCAAACTCATCAGGCCGGAATTCGGCTCCGTCGGTTAAACAGCACGATCTAAAGAGTGGATTTTGACAAATGACCGAAAGGCCCATCCAAAAAGACTCTGAATGGTATGCGGTGCAGACTCTCTCCAATAAAGAGCCGGCCGTAAAGCGGTACCTGGACAAATATATGGTTAGCGAGGAAATGGATGAGTTTATCAAGGAAGTCCTGATGCCGACGGAGACCGTGACGGAAGTGAAGAACGGAAGGAAACTCCAGAAAGTACGCAAGTTCTATCCGGGTTATGTCTTTATCAATATGCGGCTCTACGACGAAGAGGGGGATGTATTGCAGAAGCCGTGGTATTTTGTGAAAGATGCGGATGGAGTGATAGGTTTCCTGGGTGGAAACCGACCGACTGCTCTAAAGGAGACGGAGATATCGAATATCCTCTCTCAGGTTCAGGAGGCGGAAGGCAAGGAAGTGCCCAAGGTACAATATGAAATCGGTGAAGAAGTGAAAATCAACGATGGGCCATTTTTCAATCTCTCCGGCCAGATTGATGAGATCGATCCGGAGCGAGGGAAACTAAAAGTATCGGTGTCGATATTTGGACGATTCACACCTGTGGAGCTTGAATACTGGCAAGTAGAACGGTTGGAAACCAGCTAACAGGTTACTGCGATGGCAAAGAGAGTGATAGGAGAAATTCGACTCCAGCTGCCGGCTGGAGCGGCCAATCCGGCCCCTCCGGTGGGTCCGGCTTTGGGTGCACATGGTGTAAACATCATGGGTTTTTGCAAGGAATACAATGCCAGGACGAAGGACGAGGCGGGTTTAATCCTTCCGGTCGTGATTACCGTTTACCAGGACCGTTCATTCAGTTTCGTGCTAAAGTCGCCTCCAGCAGCTGTGCTTTTAAAGAAGGCGGCGGGGATTGCTAAAGGATCCGGTACTCCGAATCGCGAAAAGGTGGGAAAAGTCACTTATAAGCAGTGCGTAGAAATCGCGGAGACAAAGAAGGATGATCTAAATGCGAAAGACGAAGAGGCGGCGGTGCGCGTAATCGCGGGAACCGCGCGGAGCATGGGGATCGAGATTGTAGACGCATAGGAGAAGAGAGAATAGACTGAGCGAAAAATGGGAAGGTCATGGTAAAACTGAGCAAACGTTTCAGAGCCGGGCATGAGATTGCGGATTTGACGAAGTTGTATTCCTTGGAGGAAGCAGTTAGTATCCTATCTCAGATGCCGGTGGCGAAATTCGACGAGACAATTGAACTCTCGGTGCATTTTGGGGTCGATCCCAAGCAGAGCACACAAATGGTGCGCGGAATCGTAAGTCTACCAAACGGCAGCGGCAGGAAGGTAAGGGTTGCCGTGTTTACTGATAAAGCGGATGAAGCATTAAAGGCAGGAGCCGACATAGCCGGGTTGGAAGAACTGATAAAGAAAGTAGAGGAAGGATGGGTCGATTTTGACGTATCGGTGGCGACGCCAGCGGCGATGAAGGAGGTGCGGAAAGTCGCCCGAATACTTGGACCAAGAGGTTTGATGCCCAATCCGAAGAGTGGAACGGTAACGGACGACGTTGCCACCTCGGTAAAAGAGATTAAGCTGGGAGGCAGGGTCGAATACAAGATGGATAAAACGGCGAATATTGGAGTCGTTGTGGGAAAACGGTCCTTCAAGACTGAGGAATTGGTAGAGAATATCTCCACCGTGGTGGAGAGCATCGGTAAGGCACGGCCGGATTCGCTTAAGGGGCGCTACATACTCAGTATGTCGATATCCGCGACGATGTCACCGGGAGTGAAACTCGATAGCGGAGTATACGCGAAATACTGATAATGACCGGATACGGCATTTGCTCGACACAACAATGAGGGCGGAGAAGAAGTACATGGTAGACGAGGTAGGAGACTATTTGGACAAGTCTGGCTACGTTTTCCTCGCCAACTATGAGCGTCTTTCGGTAGTGGAGACGGCAGAGCTTCGGGACGCGCTGTCGGAACATGAAGCGGAGTTTCACGTTATTAAGAATAGCGTGATGAAGGCCGCAGCCCGGGAGAAGGGAATGCCGGACATAGGAAAGTGGCTGGAAGGCCCCACAAGCATAATCATGGGAGGAGAGGACCCCGCAGGTGTGGCTAAAGCGCTGGGCCAGTTTTTCAAGAAAAAAAAGAAAGTCGTGGTAAAGGGAGGACTTCTTGAAGATCGACTGTTGGATCCCGGCGAAATCAGCGAACTGGCCAAACTGCCACCCATGGATGTAATTCGCGCTCAGCTGTTGGGTCTTCTCAATATACCCGCAAAGCAGCTCGTTCGTGTGATTCAAGCGGTCCCGCAGGGAGTGCTGAATGTCCTTATGGCGAGGTCGGAAGGGGAGAGTAAGGAATGAATGAGGAATTTGTGTGGATCGCTGGAAGGGGCGGATGGGCCGTCAATAGCCGCGCCACGAAGGATGAGAAATATAAAAGAGAAAAGAAAAAAAGCAGGTTAGGGGAACAATGCCCTTAAACGTCCATCTCCAGGAGATTGGCGCTAATCGCTCAAGGAGGATAAAATGGCTGATATCACAAAAGACAAAGTCATCGAATGGTTGAGTAAACAATCCGTACTCGATATTGCCGGATTGGTCAAGGACCTCGAGGAGGAATGGGGAGTGAGCGCCGCTGCGCCTGTAGCGGTCGCCACAACCGGGTTGAGCGGAGATGCTACAGAGGAGCCCGAAGTCGAGGAACAGACTGAATTCGAAGTTGTTCTCAAGGGCTATGGCAGCAACAAGATTGCTGCCATTAAGGAAGTACGAGCCATCAGCGGTTTAGGACTTAAAGAAGCCAAAGAACTCGTGGAAAGTGCGCCGACGCCGATTAAGGAAGGTGTCGCCAAAGAGGAAGCGGAGGAACTGAAAAAGAAGCTTGAGGCCATTGGTGCCGAAGTGGAGGTCAATTGACCGTCATAGAACCTAAGCGATTAGCGTTCAAATCAGCAAGTTTTCGGGTATGGAAAAAGTCTGAACCCGGGTGCGCGGTATGTACTAATTATCTCTCATAAGTTTGAAAGAGACAGTCCGATCAGGTAATATAGAGGAAGTCGAAACATGATTAAAGCGAATCGAGTAAACTTCGGAAGGTTAGAAGAGGTAATCGCCCCTCCCAACCTTATTGAGAACCAGATCAAGTCATTTAAAGAGTTTCTGCAACCGGGAGTCAGCCCGAGCCAGCGTGTGGCCTTAGGATTGGAATCGGTTTTTCGGGAAGTATTTCCAATCGAGAGTTACGATGGACGCTCTACTCTGGAGTATGTCTCCTACAATCTGGCGGGACCGAAGATGACCGAGTTGCAGTGCCTGCGCGAGGGCATTTCCTACTCGATTTCTCTCTATGTAAAGCTGCGACTGAAGGAAGAAGACTCCATCAAGGATGAAGAGATATATATGGGGGAGATGCCGATGATTACGGAACGTGGGTCTGTAATCATAAATGGAGCCGAGCGGGTGGTAGTGAGTCAGTTGCACCGTTCACCTGGTATTTGTTTTGAAGAGACTCCCCATACCAGCGGCAAGATATTGTTTTCGTTTCGTATCATACCGGATCGCGGCACATGGCTGGAGGTGCAATTCGATCAGAATGATCTCCTCTACATATATTTGGACAGACGCCGCCGTCGCCGCAAGTTCCTCGTAACGACCTTGCTGCGGGCGATGGGGTATGGGTCTGATTTCGAAATCTTGAGCCTTTTTTATGAGATCGAGGAGTACAAGGTCAGCCGGGTGCTGAAGATGACGAACGTCACCGGAATGGTTTTAGTGGAGGATCTTGTCGATGCTGAGCGAGGTATTGTTCTGGCACGTTCATTCGAACCGCTAACGAAGACGATCGTGCGTTCAATCGATTCGGCTGGAATCACTACGATAAGAGTAATCGATACCTCAAACGACGATGGTGCGATAATCCGATGTCTGAAAAAAGATCCGACGAGGAATGAAGAGGAGGCATTGAAGGACATATATAAACGCCTGCGGCCGGGTGAACCGCCTACGGTGGCCAATGCGAAGGCGCTCTTGAAAAGGCTTTTTCAAGATCCCAAACGGTATGACCTGGGTCGGGTGGGGCGCTATAAGATAAATCAGAAATTGGACTTGGAGACGGAACTGGAATTCCGGACCCTGAACGTCGAAGACGTCGTGCAGGCGGCAAAGTATCTTGTTCGTTTGAAGAGAGGTGACGGGGTCGTCGATGACATCGATCATCTGGGAAGCCGGCGCGTGCGCACGATTGGAGAGTTGCTTATGAATCAATGTCGCATCGGCCTTGCCCGCACGGAGAGACTGGTTAAGGAGAGAATGACACTTTATGATCAAAGTGTTGACAGCATTACGCCGCAGAAACTGATCAATCCGAAGGCCCTCAGTACCGTGATCCGCGACTTTTTTGCGCGAAGTCAGTTGAGCCAATTCATGGATCAGATCAATCCGCTGGCTGAATTGACGCACAAGCGGCGACTCTCCGCCCTCGGTCCGGGAGGATTAAACCGGGAGCGAGCCGGATTCGAGGTGCGCGATGTGCATCCATCACACTACGGACGCATTTGTCCGATCGAGACTCCGGAGGGGCCAAATATCGGCCTCATAAATTCACTGAGCATCTATTCGCGAATCAATGAGTTTGGATTTATTGAAACTCCCTACAGAGTGGTTAAGAAAGGAAAGGTTTCCGATGATGTAGTATATTTTACGGCGGATCAGGAGGAGGGGCTGGTGATTGCCCAGGCTAACTCCGAAATTGATAAGAAAGGATACCTTAATGGGAAGGTAACGGTACGTAAGGGAGATAACTTCCTTGAAGTTGATCCGGTAGAGGTGGACAACATGGACGTATCTCCCAAGCAGTTAATTTCGGTGGCGGCGGGCCTGATTCCCTTTCTGGAACATGATGATGCGAATCGGGCGCTAATGGGCTCGAATATGCAGCGGCAGGGTGTCCCTCTTCTGCAAACAGAAGCGCCCTTGGTTGGCACTGGAATCGAAGGCCACGTGGCGGTCGATTCTAAAACCGTAGTGGTGGCGGAAGGGAATGGAAAAGTTGCGACGGTAGATTCGCAGCGCATAGTGGTAACGAAAGACGGGAAGTTGACCCCCCGCTTACTGCGCAAACTGAAGTCGGATCCCAAAAGTGGGATCCACGTATATCCGCTTCGCAAATTTATGCGGTCGAATGCCGGAACTTGTTTTACTCAGAAAC
The DNA here is from genome assembly GCA_965215885.1 of Candidatus Moanibacter sp. Taxonomy (GTDB): domain Bacteria; phylum Verrucomicrobiota; class Verrucomicrobiia; order Opitutales; family UBA2987; genus CBDCEW01. Next base: position 81,458 of record CBDCEW010000082.1, on the reverse strand, counting down.
CGATTATCAAGAGAGGGCAGTCCGTTAAGAAAGGCGAAGTGATCGCCGATGGCGCCAGTACGGACAAGGGTGAACTTGCTCTTGGGCGCAACGTGCTGGTTGCGTTTATGCCTTGGAATGGTTATAATTTCGAAGACGCTATCCTGATCAGTGAAAAGATGATCAAGGATGATGTCTTTACCTCGATCCACATCGAGGAATTCGAAGTGACGGCCCGCGACACGAAGTTGGGACCGGAAGAGCTCACGCGTGACATACCGAATGTGGGCGAAGAAGCGCTCAAGAACCTCAACCACGACGGAGTGGTCCGAGTAGGGGCGGAGGTAAAGCCGGGTGACATCCTGGTAGGAAAGATCACACCGAAGAGCGAAACTGAGCTGGCGCCCGAGGAGAAACTTCTGCGTGCGATTTTTGGTGAAAAGGCGGCCGATGTTAAGGATACATCGCTGCTCGTTCCCTCCGGTGTCTATGGGATTATCATGGATGTGAAAGTGTCGAGCAGGATTGACGCGGATAGAGAGAAGTTGAGCCCATCCGATCGGCGGCGACAGGTGAAGAAGATCAACGAGGTGTATCGAACGCAGACCGATAAGCTGCGGGAGAGTCTGACGGAATCACTCTCAAACATTCTGCTGGGTGAAAAGATCCCGCTGGATGTGGTGAACAGTGAGTCCGATGAAATCATAATCCCGGCCAATCGCAAGATTACGAAGACGCTCCTTCGGCGATTGGCGGCGGTCTACAAGACGATCAAAATCGATCCCTCGCCAGTTCGTATTAAGATCATGGAAATCATAAGTACCTTTAAGACTAAGTTTGAAGAGCTTGAGGGTGAGCGTGAGCGTAAGATCGACTCCATCGAAGCGGGTGACGATATCGAGTCGGGTGTTATCAAGAATGTGAAGGTCTACGTGGCGACGAAACGTAAAATCCAGGTAGGAGACAAGATGGCCGGCAGACACGGAAACAAGGGCGTAGTCGCCAAGGTGGTACCGGAAGAGGACATGCCTTTCCTGCCCGACGGCACATCGATTGAGATCTGCTTGAACCCCCTGGGGGTGCCGAGCAGGATGAATGTCGGTCAGGTTTTGGAGACACATCTGGGTTGGGCCTGTAAGATTCTTGGCATAAAGGTGGCGACACCGGTTTTTGATGGAATTTCGGAAGAGCGGATTCGCGGTTACCTGAAGGAGGCTGGATTGCCGGTTTCAGGAAAGAGCAAACTCTTCGATGGACGCTCGGGTGAAGCCTTCGATCAGGAAGTGGTAGTGGGTTATATTTACATGATGAAACTCAACCACCTCGTGGCCGACAAGATTCACGCTCGGGCGGTGGGGCCCTACAGTCTGATTACTCAACAACCGTTGGGGGGCAAGGCGCAATACGGTGGCCAGCGATTTGGAGAAATGGAAGTGTGGGCATTGGAAGCCTACGGGGCAGCCTATACTTTGCAGGAGCTTCTCACGGTAAAATCCGATGATGTGCAGGGCCGCACAAAGATATACGAATCGCTTGTTAAGGGTGATAACAGCCTGCAGGCAGGAACTCCTCAGTCTTTCAATGTTCTTATGAAGGAGATGCAGAGCCTCTGTTTGGACGTGAGGCTTGGAGAGCACGGCATGGGTGGTTTCTCGGCCTAACAGTTTCTAGATGGGATAACAATATGAGCACGCAAGAAGTAAGAGAAGTTCTGGGTATTGAAAAAGACCAGTCGTTTGATACGGTTTCCATATCGGTAGCCGCGCCGGACACGATACGTTCGTGGTCGCGTGGAGAAGTGAGAAATCCGGAGACGATTAACTACCGCACCTTTAAGCCGGAACCGGGAGGGCTGTTTTGCCAGAGGATCTTTGGACCGGTACGCGATTACGAGTGCGCTTGCGGGAAGTACAAGCGGATCAAGTACAAAGGTGTGGTATGTGATCGTTGCGGAGTGGAAGTCACCGTTTCGCGGGTGCGGCGCGAGCGAATGGGGCACATTGAACTCGCGGTGCCGGTCTCGCATATCTGGTTTCTGAAGAGCATGCCCAGCCGGTTAGGACTATTGTTGGATATGACGGCCCGTAATCTTGAGAGAGTGATTTATTATGAAAACTATATGGTGACCGCTCCCGGAAAGACTCCCCTGGAATTGAAGCAGCTGCTAACAGAACAGGAATACCAGCAGGCGATTGAGGAATACGGCGACGATGCCTTTGAGGCAAAGATGGGGGCGATCGCGCTCAGTGATATACTCTTAGAGATGGACCTTCCCCACGCTGTAGAAGAGTTGCATGAGATGATGCACAACACGCGTTCGAAACAGATCAAGAAGAAGCTTTCGAAGCGGTTGAAGGTGATCGGTGGCTTTATTGAGTCAAATACGCGGCCGGAGTGGATGGTTTTGGAGGTATTGCCGGTGATTCCTCCAGATCTTCGTCCTCTTGTACCCCTCGAAGGGGGACGTTTTGCAACAAGCGACTTAAACGATCTCTACCGGAGAGTGATTAACAGGAACAACCGCCTGAAGAATCTACTGCAACTGAAGACGCCGGATGTGATCATTCACAACGAAAAAAGAATGCTTCAAGAAGCGGTTGATGCTCTCTTTGACAACGGGCGCCACGGTCGAGCAGTAACCGGTGCGGGCAATCGGCCGCTCAAATCGCTCAGCGATATGCTGAAGGGAAAGCAGGGGAGATTTCGACAGAATCTCCTGGGTAAGCGGGTCGATTACAGTGGTCGTTCGGTTATCGTGATCGGTCCTGAACTCAAGCTCAATCAGTGCGGTCTGCCTAAGAAAATGGCGTTGGTGCTATTCGAACCTTTTATCATTCGCCGGCTCAAGGAGCTTGGGTTTGTCCATACGGTGAGGGGCGCTCGTAAGATGATCGAGAAGAAGTCGCCCGAAGTATGGGACATTCTGGAAGAAGTGACGAAGGGGCATCCAGTCCTGCTCAATCGGGCGCCGACTCTGCACCGGCTCTCCATACAGGCGTTTGAACCGGTATTGATCGAAGGAGACGCATTGCGCATACACCCGCTGGTCTGCACACCCTATAATGCCGATTTTGATGGCGATCAAATGGCGGTGCATGTGCCGTTGTCGCTTGAGGCGGTGCTGGAGTGCAAACTGCTAATGATGGCCAATCATAACATCTTTTCGCCCTCGAGCGGAAAACCCATTCTTACCCCCTCGCAAGATATTCCATTGGGATCCTATTATCTGACACTTGAACCTCGAAAAAAACCGCCAGATGAGCGGTCTCTGCCGCTCTTTCTGGAGCCACGGGAAGTCCTCCTGGCGCAGGGAGATGGAGTCGTCAAAACTCACGATTGGATACGCATTCAGAATCCCGACTTTGGCCGCGAGACCGTTTACGGTAACCGGGAACGGAAAACGATTCGCACGACCGTGGGCCGCGCTCAATTCAACACAATCTGGCCCGATGCAATCGGCTTTCTGAATTTTCCGGTGGCGAAGGGGAATCTGGAGGACCTTATCCTGGAGACCTACAAATTGGTGGGCAAACAAGCTACCGTGTCGGTATTGGATGCGCTTAAGGAATTGGGATTCACCTCTGCGACGAAAGCGGGGCTCTCCATCGGAATTGGGGATATGATTATTCCCGATGACAAGCCGGAAATCATCAAGGAATCTAGATCCAAGATAAAGGAGATCGAGGGCCAATACCGTAAGGGCATTATTACTTCGGGCGAGAGGTACAACAAGATAATTGATGTCTGGACCAGCGCGACGGACGATATCGCAAAATCTGTCTACAAGGGATTGCAGGATAATCGAGGTAGCGATGAAGTTAACCCGGTCTACCTGATGATGGACTCCGGGGCCCGCGGTAATCGGGCACAGGTAAAACAGTTGTGTGGAACTCGCGGTCTCATGGCCAAACCTTCGGGCGAAATCATCGAAAGGCCCATCCTCTCATCCTTCCGGGAAGGTCTCTCGGTATTGGAATACTTTATTTCCACTCACGGCGCGCGCAAAGGTCTTGCCGATACGGCGTTGAAGACAGCGGATGCGGGTTATCTTACCCGCAAGCTCTGCGATGTCGCGATGGATGTCATTATTACCGAAGGGGACGATGGCAACAGGGATGGTATTTGGAAATATGCCATTTACGAGGGAGACGATGAGATCGTGAACCTTTACGACCGGTTGGTAGGTCGCTGTTCGAGCGATGACATCTACAACCCCATTAATCCCGATGAGTTGATCGTTGGAAACGGGGGGCTTATCACCGAGGAGATTGCCAGAAAGATAGATGAGAGTGGTATCGAACGGGTCAAAATAATGTCACCTCTTACTCATATACGTCGCTCCCAACTTCCCGCCGGCGCCTATGGCATAAACCCTGGCACCAACAAGCTGGTCGAAGTAGGAGCGGCAGTAGGTATAATCGCGGCTCAATCGATCGGAGAACCAGGCACTCAGCTCACTATGCGCACTTTTCACATCGGAGGCATCGCCAGTCAGATTTTTAAGAATCCGGAGATTCGCGTGCGCAATAGCGGGACGGTAAAATACCGGAGCTTACGACTCGTTTCCACGGAAGAGGGGGCGAGTATTGTCCTCAATAAGACCGGTTACATAATGGTAATGGATGAAGAGGACAAGGAGTTGGAAAATTACAACATCGTAGCCGGGGCGGTCCTGACAGTGAGTGACGGAGACTCCATAAATAAGGGTGATGTACTCGCCATGTGGGATCCGCATCATGTTCCGATTCTCTCGGAAAAGGCCGGGGTCATCGCGTTTCGAGAGATGATACCTGGAGTTACGGTGAAGCGAGAACTGGATGCGGCGACCGGACAGATCGCTACCGTTGTAACCGAACATAAGGAAGACCTCAATCCGCAGGTAGAGATTCACGAAGCACCAAAAAGAGCGTCCAGCAATCGCGCCTTGGATAACGCGGTAAAAAGGGGAAAGCTGATTGCCAAATATTCGATTCCGACCGGTGCGCAGCTTGTGGTTAATCAGGGCGACATCATCTCACCCGGCGCATTGCTGGCGAAAACGCCAAGGCAGGCTTCCAAGACACAGGACATCACGGGTGGACTTCCAAGGGTGGGGGAACTCTTCGAGGCTCGCCGCCCGAAGGAGGCGGCCGAGATGGCAAAGATCGACGGTGAGGTTTCGATGGGGGGAACGATACGGGCAAAGAAGAAGCTTATTGTAACCGATGAAGAGAACGGCCTAGAGGAGGAACACCTCATTCCACACGGTAAGCACATTATCGTGCAACCCGGGGACTTGGTACGGAAAGGGCAGCACCTCACGGAAGGAGCGGCTGACCCGCATGAAATCCTTGATATCCTTGGGCCGAGTGTCGTTCAGGAGTATCTTCTCGCGGAGATACAAAAAGTCTATCGCCTGCAGGGTGTGACGATTAACGACAAACACATCGAAGTGATCGTCTCTCAGATGCTGCGAAAGGTTCGAATAACCGATCCGGGCGACTCTGACTTCTTCTGGGGGGAGCAGATCGATCGCCAGGATTTCATGGATGATAATGAACGTATCATTGAAGCGGGTGGCAAACCGGCCGAGGGTGAGCCTATTTTGCTTGGCATTACAAAAGCCTCCATCGAGACGGAGAGCTTTATATCGGCCGCTTCATTTCAGGAGACCACCCGGGTGTTGACCGATGCCGCCACATTGGGCAAGAGGGATCGACTGAAGGGTTTTAAAGAGAATGTGATTATGGGCCATCTGATTCCGGCGGGAACTGGATTGCCCAAGTACCGCCGACTTCGCATCAATACGTTCGGCCCCGAATTGGCCGAGGCAATGACAGGCTCCGAGGAAGCGAGCTGAGGGAAGTTCGCAAAACCTCCAGAGCTTCTTAACGGATTAGGGACCCCCCCTTGAAAGGCAGCTTTGAAAGCCGTCTTTCGGAGGGGATAGGTGTCTTGTTAAAAATGCACAAAAAGTTCTTGCACTAGGTTTCAGATACTCTACTTTCTCCGCTTTCCACTTCAAAGGGTGGTCTCGGCATGCCAACTATAAACCAACTTGTCCGCAAACCGCGGAAGATAATAAAGAGTAAGTCAAAGTCGCCGGCTTTAAAGGAAAATGCCTTTAAACGCGGAGTTTGCGTACAGGTCATGACCCGTACTCCGAAAAAGCCGAATTCCGCTATTCGGAAAGTTGCCAAAGTCCGTTTGACTAACGGTATTGAGGTTATCGCATACATACCTGATGAAGGTCATAGTCTCCAGGAACACAGTGTAGTTCTGGTACGGGGGGGCAGGGTAAAGGATCTCCCCGGGGTACGTTATCACATCGTACGAGGAGCACTCGACTGTTTGGGTGTGGAGAAACGGAGGCGCAGCCGTTCTAAGTACGGTGTAAAGCGCCCCAAGGATGCGAAGAAATAACCCCTCCGGTTTGACTCCCTAAATACCCCCCCCTAGGAAGGTGCTTGGACGATGTCTCGTAGACGCAGAGCAGATAAGAAAGAACATAGGCCGGATTCGCGCTACGACAGTGTCCTGGTCAGTCATCTCATCAATGTGGTCATGATGGATGGAAAGAAGACGGTAGCACAAGATATCGTCTACGGGGCATTTGAAAAGGCTAGCGAAAAGCTGGGAAAGGGTGATCCCGTAGACTTGCTGATGGGGGCTCTCGAGAAAATCAGGCCCAAGTTAGAGGTAAAGAGCCGCCGGGTGGGTGGGACTACCTACCAGGTACCTTTGGAGATCTCATTCGATCGGCAGCAGAGCTTAGCTTTTCGTTGGTTGCGCGATGCCTCCCGAGCGCGCAAGGGCCCTATGAAGGATGCTCTCGCGCAGGAGATAATGGACGCCTACAACGGGACCGGTTCGATTGTTAAGAAGAAGGAGGACACCCATCGGATGGCGCAATCGAACAGGGCCTTTGCTCATCTCAGGTGGTAAGAAGCAATGAGCGCTGTCGAAAAACTCTCTCCGGCGAATTCCAAAGAGCGGAGGACGCCCCTGGAATACACACGGAACATTGGTATAACCGCACATATTGATGCCGGTAAGACTACAACGACGGAACGAATGCTTTTTTACGCCGGTGTTGTGCACCGTATGGGCGAGGTGCATGATGGGAATGCCACGACCGACTGGATGGAACAGGAGCGCGAGCGCGGCATAACTATAACAGCTGCGGCGATATCCTGCCGGTGGGAGAATACGGGAGGTCTGTATGCGGGGATTGACCACCAGATTAACATAATCGATACTCCCGGCCATGTAGACTTTACGGCCGAAGTCGAGAGGTCACTGCGCGTCCTTGATGGAGCGATAGGAGTATTCTGTGCGGTAGCGGGGGTTCAGCCGCAGTCCGAGACAGTCTGGCGCCAGATGGATAAATACGAAGTGCCCCGGTTGGCCTTCATAAATAAGATGGACCGAACCGGGGCCAGTTTTTTTGGGGCGGTTGAGGACATACGCAGGAAGCTCGGAGCGAATGCGCATCCTCTCTTTCTTCCGATTGGAGCAGAGGATCAATTCAGAGGGCTGATCGACCTCATAGCGATGAAAGCTTGTCTCTATGATGAGAGCGATGAGACCGGTGTCGATTATAAGGTGGTCGATGTCCCGGCCAATCAAATTGAGCAGGCAGAGGAGTATCGGGAGGGGCTTATCGAGGCGCTGGCCGATTTTGACGACAGTCTGGCAGCAAAGTACCTCGATGGTGAGGAGATATCGGAAGAGGACCTCAAGAGGGCGGTGCGCAAGGCAACCCTGTCGCTTAATTTTCTTGGCGTGATACCGGGAAGTGCGTTTAAGAACAAGGGGATTCAGATTTTATTGAATGCGATCGTGGATTACCTACCGAACCCTCTCGATCTCCCGCCTGTGGTTGGACATGTAGAAGGCAGGGAGGATTCGAAAGTGGAGATAAGACCGGACGACGCAGCCGATGTCGCGGGCCTCGTGTTCAAACTCTCGTCGGATCCCTATGTGGGAAAGCTGGTATATTTTCGGATCTATCAGGGCGAATTGAGAAAAGGGAATTCGGTTTTTAATCCGCGCACCGGAAGGATGGAACGCATCAGTCGCCTGATGATCATGAAAGCGGATGCGCGACAGGATATCGAGAGCGCACATTCAGGCGACATCTGCGCAATAATCGGGGTGAAACAGATTTGGACCGGGGATACTCTCTGCACGAGAAGGCTGAATGTCCGGCTGGAGCCACCGACATTTCCCGATCCGGTCATTTCCATGTCAATTGAACCTATAACACAGATTGATCAGGAGAAACTGTCCATTGGTCTGCAACGTTTAGCGGAAGAAGATCCGACTTTTGTTGTTTCCTCAGATCATGAGACCGGGCAGACGATAATCTCGGGTATGGGCGAATTGCATCTCGAGATCCTGAGGGACCGGCTGTTTCGGGAATTTAAGGTTGCGGCGATCGCGGGTAGGCCTGAGATCGCTTATCGTGAGACCCTTACAGAAGCTGCGGAAGGGGTGGGGAAATTCATCCGGCAGTCCGGTGGCCGCGGACAATATGGCCACGCTGAAATCAAAATCGAGCCCGGTGAGAGAGGAAGTGGCATTGCGTTTGAGGACCGGATCGTAGGTGGCGTCATTCCAAAAGAATACCTGAAGCCCACTGAATCAGGATTGAGAGAAGCGGCGCTGAACGGAATTCTCGCGGGGTATCCCGTGGTCGATATTAAAGTGCAGCTGGTGTTCGGGAGTTATCATGAGGTCGACTCTTCGGAAATGGCGTTTAAGATGGCCGGTATATTCGCTTTCAAAGATGCCATAAGGAAAGCGAAGCCAATACTGCTTGAACCGATAATGAAAGTAGAGGTAAGCACTCCCGAGGAATACCAGGGTGATATTATAGGCGATCTTAGCCGGCGCCGTGGCCGAATTCAGGGTATGGAGACGAAGGGGAACTTGACAAATATTACCGCCAGCGTGCCCCTCGAAACGATGTTCGGGTATGCCACGGATGTTCGTTCCCTCTCGAAAGGACGCGCCACTTTTACGATGGAGCCCTCCCATTTCGAGAAAGTTCCGACCGGTAAGATGCAGCAACTAGTGGAAACAGCGACTCACGAGCCGGCGCGCGCTTAAGAGGTAAATTGAGGCACGGAAGAACAGGTGGAGATTACCGATGCAAGGCCAGAGGATAAGGATTAAGCTCAAAGGCTACGATTACCGGGTGATCGACCAATCCGCTTTGGATATCGTCGACACGGCCAAACGTTCAGGAGCGCGCGTCTCAGGTCCAGTTCCACTACCTACGCGCATTGAAAAGATAACGGTAAACCGGTCACCGCACGTTGACAAGAAATCCATGGAGCAATTTGAGATTCGAACGCATAAGCGACTCATCGACATCATAGAACCAACTGCCCAAACGGTGGATGAGCTGAAGAAGCTCAACCTTCCGGCAGGCGTCGACATAACAATCAACGTATAGAACTTTGCTTTACACACTTATAGGCAAGAAATTGGGCATGACGCAGATATACGAGGGGGAGGATACCCTCGTTCCTGTGACTGTTATTGAGGCCGGACCCTGTCAGGTGCTTCAGGTGAAGACGCTCAACCGCGACGGTTATAACGCCGTTCAGATCGGTTACGGCAGAAAGAAGGACAACCGATTGATCAAGGCTGAAAAAGGACTTTACAAAAAATTGAAGGTGGATCCTGCCGAACGACTGAGAGAAGTGCGCTGTGATGAAGAACCTGAATACGATGAGGGGCAGGTATTGACGGTGACCGGATTCGATGAAGGGCAAAAGGTCGATATTGTGGGCGTTTCCAAAGGCAAAGGATTCCAGGGTGTCGTAAAGCGTTGGGGTTTTAAGGGAGGACCTCGATCGCACGGCTCAATGTTTCACCGCCGCGGGGGTTCATTCGGCCAGAGTCAATGGCCCGGAGAAGTCTACAAGGGACGAAAAATGCCGGGCCGAATGGGGCATACAAGGCGTACCGTGCAGAATCTCAAAGTGGTAAGAATCATGGAGGAGAAGAACATTCTCCTGGTGAAAGGAAGCGTGCCTGGAGCTAACGGCTCGCAGGTTCTCGTGCGGACGGCGAAGAAATCCCGCAAATCGGGCTGACGCTCAAGGAAGGGAAGCTCATGAAATTGAAGTGTTATAGGCCGGACGGGAAAGAGAGCGAGGAGAGAGACTATGGTGTTCCCGAAATCGAGGGAGATAAAGGGGTTGAAGCGCTCCGCCAGGTTTTGGTCGCATATGGCTCCAACGGTCGTCAGGGAAACGCTTCCTCCAAGACGCGGTCGGAGGTTCGGGGTACGGGAAAGAAACCCTATCGACAGAAGGGAACCGGATCCGCTCGCCATGGGAGCAGGAGATCAAACATTTGGCGGGGAGGCGGTATTGTATTCGGGCCGAGGCCACGAGACTATTCTCAAAAGATAAACCGCAAAATGAAATCGGTCGCATTGGGGAGAGCAATATCCGATCGTGCAGTCCGCGGGGAACTTGATGTGATAGAGGAGTTCGATACGGCGGAACCGAAAACTCGCCTCTTTAATTCGATGATCGAGTGCATTGCTCCATCAGGGAGTATCCTGGTAGTGGACGATTCTTTCAGCGATAACACCATCCTGGCAGTGCGAAATATAGCACGCGTGGCCGTTTCCGAGGCCGATTCCGTAAATGCCTACGATCTCAGTCTCTACGATAGAATCGTAATGAGTGAGAAGGGAATGGAGAAAGTGTTGACACGAGTGAAGGGAGAAAAGTCTCAATGACGACGGGCGCAGACGGCATTCTTTTGGAAACCGTTGTAACCGAAAAGGCGACGGCGCTGAGTTCGTCCGTGAATCAATATACCTTCAAGGTTCACCCCTCTTCCAATCGGCTCTCAGTGGCTCATGCTGTGGAGAAGACATTCGATGTCACGGTCAAGGGGGTCAATATCATCAACGTTAAGCCCAAGGCGCGGCGCGACAGGACGCGGCGCGGCAGGTTCGGATTTAGGGGAGGCTACAAGAAAGTTGTCGTTTCGCTCCTCGAAGGCGACAGCATCGAGATGATATGAGCCTCCCAGAGAAGGAAGAACTATGCCCATAGTAGAACAGAGACCGGTAACTCCAAGCGAGCGTTTTCACGTCAAGGTAAGGGGAGAATTTACCGGGAAACGACCCGAAAGGAGACTGATACGGCCGAAACGCAGGACGGGAGGGCGAAACTGCTATGGCCGAATTACCTCGCGTAGACGTGGCGGCGGACATAAAAAGCGATACCGAATTATTGATTTTCGAAGGGAGAAACTTGATATACCCGCGAACGTGGTGGCACTTGAGTACGATCCCAACCGTACTGCCCATATCGCATTGTTGGCTTACGCGGATGGAGAAAAGCGCTACATCCTTGCACCGAATGGAGTGAAAGTGGGCGAGAAGCTTGTCAATGCGACGGAAATTGCGGAATTCAAGCCGGGCAACAATATGCCGCTTCGTGATATTCCGCCGTCAACCAAGATACATGCCGTTTCCATGCAACCGGGCAAACGAGCGCAGATAGCACGGTCGGCGGGCGCGGCGGCGCAGTTGGTCGCGATTGAGGAAAACCGCGCTACAATTAAGATGCCGAGTGGAGAAATTCGCCTTGTCCATGCGGATTGCAGGGCGACGATTGGAGAAGTAGGTAATGCTTCTCACCGCAGCTCCAATCTCGGAAAAGCCGGACGCAATCGCTGGAAGGGGAGGCGCCCCAGGGTGCGCGGAGTGGCGATGAACCCGGTGGACCATCCCATGGGAGGAGGGGAAGGCCGCAGTTCCGGTGGGGGCCATCCAGTCTCGCCTTGGGGCCAATTGGCAAAAGGATACCCCACCCGTTCCCGATCGAAGGTTTCAGACAGAATGATCCTGATACGGCGTAATGGCCGCAAGGTAAAGCACTAGGATTGGAAACGGAGGTAAAGATGGGAAGATCTATAAAAAAGGGTTTCTTTGTTGATTCGCACCTCATGGATAAGGTAGGGGCGGCCAACCGGGAGGATTCCCGGAGGCCGATTCGAACTTGGTCGCGTCGATCGACTATCACGCCCGATTTTGTGGGATTGAACTTGGAAATACATAATGGTAAGGCGTTTATCCCAATATACGTAACGGAGAATATGGTTGGCCATAAGTTGGGTGAATTTGCTCCCACTCGCTCTTTCAAAACGCACAATCCTCACACCCAGAAGAAGTAGGTAGAGTCATGCAGGTCCAGGCACTTACAAAATACGTTAGGATGTCTCCAAAGAAAGTTCGGGAAGTAGCCCGCGAGATTCAGGGACGGCCCGCCAATGAAGCGCTCGAGCTGCTCGAATTCGTTCCCAGAAAGTCTGCCCGGTTGGTGGCGAAGACATTAAAATCGGCGGTAGCGAATGCGGAGAATAACAGCAATCTCTCCTCTGATTCCCTCGTAATCGAAAAGGCCGTAGTTGAAGATGCTCCAGTTCTGAAGAGGTGGAGGGCTGGTCCACGGGGTATGGTAAAGCCGATACGAAAGCGTATGAGCCACATTCGAATTGTCCTATCGGACGAAGGGGAGAGTAAGTAGGCGCGATATGGGACAAAAGGTACATCCGACCGGATTTCGGCTCCAGGTTCGACGTAATTGGGAGTCTCGTTGGTATGCCGACAAAGGGGAGTTCGGGGAATTTCTCAATGAGGATTACTTGATTCGGAATACTATACATAAGAGGCTGAAGTATGCGGCGGTCCCGCGAATCTTTATCGAGAGGGCAAGCAATCGAATAAGGGTGAAGATTTTCACGGCGCGTCCCGGAATTGTAATCGGGCGCAAAGGGCAGGAATTGGAAAAGATCAAAGAGGAACTTTCCAAATTGGTAACGAATGAGATTCTGCTCGATATCCAGGAGGTTAAGAAACCGGATCTGGTGGCTCAGTTAGTGGCGGAGAATGTCGCGTTGCAGCTGGAGCGGCGAATCTCTTTCCGAAGGGCCATGAAGAAGGCCGTGCAGACTTCGATTAGTCTTGGCGCAGAAGGTATCCGTGTTCAAGTTTCCGGACGTTTGGGTGGTTCTGACATCGCGCGCACTGAGATGCAGCGCTCGGGACGGGTCCCTTTGCACACTCTACGGGAGAATATCGATTACGGATTTACCGAAGCAAGAACGCTATACGGAATCATTGGCGTAAAGTGCTGGATCTGCACCGGTAGGGACGAGGATCCACTCGGTTAAGAAGAATACCTGGTTGGAGGACGTTATATGTCGTTAATGCCTGCGAGAACAAAGTTTCGGAAGTCCCAGCGAGGTCGGGTGCGGGGGAGAGCAAAGCGAGGAGATAGACTCGCTTTCGGGAGTTTCGGTATTCAATGTCTGGAGAGAGGATGGATCACAGCTTCTCAAATAGAAGCGTGCCGGGTTGCCGTTAACCGGTTTCTGAAGCGAAGAGGAAAAGTGTGGATCCGAGTATTTCCGCACAAACCTGTATCGAAGAAACCTGCTGAAACGCGTATGGGTAAAGGCAAAGGGGCAACCGAATTCTGGGTGGCGATCGTTAAGCCGGGTACGATGTTGTTTGAAGTCTCAGGCGCCAATCAGTCGACTGCCCGTGAAGCGCTGCGTCGAGCTGACGGGAAGTTGCCCTTTCGCTGCCGTTTCGTTTGCCGTGAGGAAAGGAGGAGCGCCTGACGCATGAAAGCTGCGGAGATCAGAGAGTTGTCTCTGGGGGAGATTGAGAAAAAAGTGCGCGACACACGCGAAGAACTGCTCCAGATGCGCTTACGTAAGGAGACCGGGCAGGTGGAACAACCTCATCTTTTGCGGCAGATTCGACGGGATGTGGCGAGATTGGAAACAGTCCTGAGAGAGAAGGGGGTTTCCGAGCCCGCGGGAATAGATTGAACTGATTCGCGAGGTTCGAAGAAGAGATAAGTATGGATACGCAACTACGGAAGAAGCGAAAGACCTTGATGGGGACCGTAACCAGTCGTTCCGGCAACAAAACGATAAAGGTAACGTATGCATACAAAGCGTCACATCCTCGTTACGTCAAGGAGATCAATAGAAGAACTGTTGTGCATGTCCATGACGAACAGAACCAGTGTAGTATAGGAGACAGGGTGGAGATAATGGAAACGCGACCCTTGAGCAAACTCAAACGTTGGCGAATCGTTCGTCGCATAGAGAGTGAGCCCAAGTCGAGCCAATAGGCGAAGTCGCCAACACTTAAAGACTATGCGCAAAAGGAGAGCGGAAATATGCTTCAACTGTTGAGCAGACTTGAGGTGGCCGATAATACGGGAGCGAAATCGGCCCGATTGATTCGGCGTCTCGGGCAGAATAGGAGGTCCGCTTCAGTGGGAGACGTCGTCGTTGTGAATATAAAAGAAAGTACCCCTGAGGCTGCCGTGAAAAAGGGGACTGTGGCAAAGGCTGTAATCGTGCGGACAAGGGCGCCCATCAGAAGGTCTGACGGGAGTTACCTGCGATTTGACAGTAATGCTATTGTAATTCTTGATGCGAACAATAATCCACGGGGAACACGCATTTTCGGGCCCGTAGCACGCGAATTACGCCAGAAAAATTTTATGAAAATTGTTAGTTTGGCTCCTGAGGTTCTCTAACCGGGAAATCTCGCAATATTTCAGGGGAAAGAGCGATACCGCACCGTAAAAGATTGACCGTTAATTTACTCTGTAACCGTGAGAAAGGTGTGTTGAGATGAAGACTCGGATAAAGTCGGGTGATGAAGTCGTAGTGCTGAGTGGCGACAGCAGGGGTGAGCGCAGTAGAGTGTTGCAAGTCTTACCTAGGAAAGAGCAGGTCCTGGTAGAGGGAATAAACAAAATCAAGCGACACCAGAAAAAGGGTGCCGATCAGAGTGCACCCGAAGGAGGAATCATAGAGAGGGAATCTCCTATTCATATTTCGAATATCATGAAGTTGGAACGCTATGAGGCCAGGCGCGCCAGGAAGGAAGCGGGGGCCGATTCCAAGTAATTGAATTAGCTCGATGATCTTTCCAATCCCTTGAGAAAAAGCAGATGCAGGCTCCGCAACTAAAGACCCATTTTTTCGATAAAGTGGTTCCCGAGATGATGAAATCCCGAGGCTACAAGAATGAGCACGAAGTGCCGGCATTAGAGAAGATCGTTATAAATTCCGGAGTAAATTCCAGCCTCGACAAAAGCGCTCTAGAAGGGACGGTTCGAGACATAGCGTTAGTAACGGGTCAACAACCGGTCGTTACGAAGGCGCGTCGGAGCATTTCCAACTTTAAAGTGCGCGAAGGTTATCCAGTCGGAGTTATGGTGACCTTGCGGGGCATTATTATGTATGAGTTTCTCTTGCGCCTTTTGAGCGTGGCGCTCCCTGGAATACGGGATTTTCGCGGAACTTCGAGGAAATTAGATGGAGGCGGCAATTATACCCTGGGAATATCCGATCATACGATATTTCCCGAAATTACGATGGATACCAATCGCAGGACAGTCGGAATGGATATAACAATGGTGACAACCGCACAAACTGACGATGAAGGTTTCGAACTTTTGAAACTCATAGGAATGCCGTTTCGCAGACGATAGTTGGGCAAGGTCAAAGCAATTGTAGAAAAGGCAGGATCGTATGGCAAAAAAAGGAATGGTTCAGAAAAATTTGAGGCGCATCAAGATGGTGGGAAAGTACGCCGAAAAACGGGCGGCGTTTAAAAAGATTATGGCTGATTCGACTACTTCCGATGAGGAATTCTACGCCGCTCAGCGCAAATTATCCAAGTTGCCGCGAAATTCTTCAGCCGTCCGAATTCGGAACCGTTGTTGGGTAACGGGCCGCCCGCGCGCCTATCTACGCAAGTTCAAACTCTCCAGGATAACATTTCGTGAATTAGCTTCACAGGGCCGCATACCTGGTGTGACGAAGTCCTCATGGTAGGGGAGCCGGCTTCATAAATAAAGAGAATTCGAATATGGCAGACAGCATCAGCGATTTTCTGACAGTCATCCGAAACGCCTGCAAGGCGAAGAAAGATTCCTGCATGGGAAAATACTCCAGGCTGCATTGGAGCATAGCAAAGATCCTTAAGGATGAGGGATATATTCGGGACGCAGCCGAAAGTAAAGATACGAGAGGACACCGTTCCATAAAGCTGACTATGAAGTATGTCGATGAGTTGCCAGCTATAACGGGCCTGCAAAGATGGAGTAAGTCGGGCCGGCGCCTCTATTACCGCTACGATGACATCCCCCGAGTATTGGGTGGGTTGGGAGTTGGCATTCTGACAACTTCGAAGGGGGTGATGAATGACAGAGAAGCTCGTCGCACGAGAGTGGGAGGGGAGATGATCTGCGCGGTCTGGTAGAAATTTGGAATACTTAAGAAAGATGAGCCGAATCGGAAAATTGCCGGTTATAATACCGGAGAAGGTAAACGTCACGGCGGAGGATACGCTGGTAAAGGTGGAAGGGCCGAAAGGCAGGTTGGAGAGAGAGTTCCATGCTCCGGTTATAATCGAGGTAAATGAGGGTAAGGTTCATGTGAATCCGGCACTGGAATCGCGCTTTTCTCGAGCGATGCATGGAACCGTGCGCTCACACATCGCGAACATGGTGAAAGGAGTAACGGAAGGCTTCAGCAAGGATCTTGAGATTCAGGGAGTCGGGTTCCGCGCCGCATTGACAGGAGACATACTCGACATAAATCTCGGTTATTCTCATCCAATAAAATTCCAGATTCCGGAAGGCATTCAGATCACGTTGCAGGAGAATACCAAAATCAAAGTAGAAGGAATGGACAAGCATCTTGTCGGTGAGGTGGCGGCGCGTATCAAGCGGTTATATCCAGTGGAACCATACAAAGGAAAAGGAGTTCGCATCTTGGGGGAGTTTGTTCGCCGGAAGGAAGGCAAGAAGGCTGGTTGAGTCTATGAGAATAAGGTAGGATTAAATGAACTCGCTAGAGAAACAGATTCTGCGTCAAAAACGTATTTGGCGGATTCGGAAGAAGGTTCGAGGCACGGCCGAGCGTCCGCGTTTGTGCGTCCATCTGAGCAATAAGCATGTCTATGCCCAGTTGATCGACGACGAAAAAGGAGAGACGCTCCTCTCCCTTTCCAGTGTTGGAAAAGGAATGCGCCAAGATGGATTGAAAGCGAACGTGGAAAGCGCCGGCCGGTTGGGAAAGGCATTCGGTGAGAAGGCTGGAGCAAAAGGTGTAAGTGCGGTCGTTTTCGATCGGAACGGACGCAACTATCACGGAGCAGTGAAGGCTTTTGCCGATGCAGTGCGTGAAACGGGATTGGTGGTTTAAGTTAGGTAGGACTATGAAGAGCAGGGCATTTACAAGTCGCTCCAGACGCACTCAGGGAAGTGTAATGGCAGAGGAAGAAGCGCCAGAGTTTGTTGAGAAGGTTGTCTTCATCAATCGTTGTGCAAAAGTTGTCAAGGGAGGTCGACGTTTCAGTTTCTCTGCTCTCGTCGTTGTGGGCGATAAGAAAGGTAAAGTCGGTGTCGGTTACGGAAAGGCCAAAGAGGTTCCCGAAGCCATTCGTAAAGGCACTGAACGCGCTCACCGAAACCTTGTTCCGGTTCAGCTGAAGGGTAACACGATTCCACACATCGTGATAGGGTTGCAAGATGGGGGTAAAGTACTCTTGCGTCCCGCCAGTCCAGGAACCGGTGTCATCGCCGGAGGTGGTGTACGGCCCGTATTGGAAGCGGCCGGGGTGAGAGACGTCCTGACGAAATCCCTCGGTTCAAATAATCACGGCGCCGTGGTCGCCGCTACCATGAACGCATTAAAGCAGTTGCGCAGCGCAGATCGAATAATGCAGATTAGAAATGCCGATTGAGGAACCTTAATTTGCGATGCGATTGAACAATTTACCGGTAGCCAAAGGGGGGCGTAAGCCTCGCAGGCGCGTAGGACATGGACGGGGATCGGGGCGGGGGAAAACCTCAGGACGCGGCCAGAAGGGACAGCGGTCGCGATCGGGAAGTTCCATGAGACCCGGATTTGAGAGCGGTCATGTACCCCTCTATCGGCGCTTGCCTCGTCGAGGATTTAACAATTCCAGATTTCGCAGCGACCATGCCGTAGTCAACGTGGGAAGCCTTGACAGGATAAAGCGGGTGAAAAAGATTGACTCCGAAGTTCTCAAAAAGGCAGGGCTGGTGCGGCGAAACGCGGACAAGATTAAAATCCTGGGCCATGGAGAGGTCGGGCGCGCTCTGAAAGTGACGGCCGATAAGTTTTCCGACACCGCCGTTCAGAAAATAAAGGATGCCGGCGGTGAGGCTATCGTAACAGGAGCTTGCCTTCACAAGTCTGATACGCAAAACGAGTCAGAGCAGAACCGGTCAGAAGATCAGGCCTCTGAGTAAGCGACTAAACCGGATATCTCAATATCCGGACTCTTTTAGAAAACCGCACTGAGAAGCAAATTCGATTTATGATATCGGCATTTGTCAATTGCCTCAAGATACCCGAATTGAAAAAGCGAATCGGGTTCACCCTCGGGCTTTTGTTTATTGCGCGTATTGGAGCGAACATACCTTTGCCTGGACTGGATCCGAGTCCACTCCAGAGCTTCTTCCGTGACCAGAGTGCGGCAGGTGGTGGATCGCTTGTAGGGTTGTATAATATGTTCACGGGAGGGGCCTTGCTAAAGGGCGCGGTCTGTGCACTGGGCATTATGCCCTATATCAGTGCTTCAATTATCTTTCAGCTGATGACCGCGGTAGTTCCAACCCTGGCGCGTCTTCAGCAGGAAGGTGAAATTGGTCGCCAGAAAATCACCCAGTATACACGTTACGCGACGGTGGCTATTTGCCTGATTCAGGGCTTCTTGCTTCTTCTCGCATTGCGTAATCCCAGTAAGCTCTTCTCCGGATTCACGATTGCGGAATATGGGCCAATAGTGCTCGTCGATCAGGTGTGGTTTATCATAACTTCAGTGATATTTCTCACAGCGGGGACTGTTTTGCTCATGTGGTTGGGAGAACAGATTACCCAGCGGGGAATAGGTCAGGGAATCTCCCTACTCATTACCGTCGGAATCCTCGCCGATTTGCCGGCGGCGGCTGCCCTGACCTATCGGTTGTTTCGCGCGCCTGTGGGAGTTGAAGGGCTAGGGGCTCCCCAGGGAATCCTGATGCTGCTGTTGCTATTCCTCGCCATCGCCGGCATTATAGCTTTGACCCAGGCGCAGCGAAAGATACCCGTGCAGTACGCGAAGCGAGTGGTGGGTCGCAAGGTCTACGGCGGGCAGAGTTCTTTCCTTCCTTTGAAGGTAAATTACTCCGGCGTTATGCCCGTCATATTTGCAAGTGCGATTCTTTTGTTTTTTCAATCGATATCCCAATACCTGGGTGCTGCTATTGACGTTCCCTTCATCAGGGATTTTGCCGGCTACATGCAGCAGGGCAACAAGACATATTATCTGATATTCGGGCTTCTTATTCTCTGTTTCAGTTATTTTTGGGTCTCCGTAATGTTCAAACCCATTCAGATTGCGGACGATCTGAAAAAAAACGGTGGTTATATACCCGGAGTACGTCCGGGCGAGCCGACAGCGAAATTTCTCGATTTCGTTATGACCCGCTTGACTCTTTTTGGTGCATTGGCCCTTACTGTAATCGCAGTCTTTCCCGATAGCCTCTTGTTTTATTTCGGAATTCCCTACCAGGTTGCGCAATTTTTCGGCGGGACGGGAATGCTGATTGTTGTTGGCGTCCTGTTGGATACTCTGCGGCAGATCGAGACGTATCTCCTCCAGCGCCACTACGATGGGTTCCTGAACAAGGGGCGTATACGGGGACGTAGTGTCGGGCGTACTCGACAGGTTGTGCATATGGAAGAGATCAAAAATCTCAATATTTTCTGGGTATGGCTGGCTGTCGCATTTTCTGTCGGAACCGTTTGTTGGATATTACAGATGTACGTTTGAAGCGGATGATTCAGATATTGCGTGATTGCGTTTATGATACCAATAAAATCAGAAGAGGAAATTAACAAGATGCGACAGTCCTGCCAGATCGCAGCGCTGGTTCTTGAGAGACTCTCCTCTTTCGTGTCACCGGGAGTTAACACCTACGACCTAGACCAATCGGGAAGGAAGTTAATTCAAAATTTCGGAGCGACTAGCGCCTGTTACAATTACAGAATCGGGAATCGGCGCTTTCCTGCTTACACGTGCATTTCTGTGAATGAGGAGATAGTTCATGGTATAGGTTCTCTTAAGCGAGTATTGCATTCGGGTGACGCCGTGACTATTGATGTCACTGTGATATACGATGGATATATAGGAGACAACGCCAGAACCGTATTAATATCTCCGGCCAATCCGGTCGTGGAGAAGCTGGTGCGGGAGACGGAAAGAGCGCTTTACCGGGGAATCGAAAGGGCGCGGTCGGGCAATCGGGTGGGCGATATATCCCATTCCGTGCAGCACTATATCGAGCCGCATAAATTTGCCATTGTGCGGGATTTCGTGGGTCATGGTGTGGGGCGCTCCATGCATGAAGAGCCGCAGATTCCGAATTTTGGAAGACCGGGGACTGGGATGCTTTTGAAACCTCACATGACGCTGGCCATCGAACCCATGGTTAATCTGGGGGGGCCGGAAATTGAGTTGGCGCCGGACGGTTGGACCGCAGTTACTCAGGACGGCAAGCCCTCAGCGCATTTCGAGCACACGGTACTGGTTACGGATGGTCCTCCTGAAATATTGACAAGAGCGAAGAATTAGCTTTTCTAACACTCTTTTTTCGTGATTTTCACCTCCTTATCCCTCTCTAAACCAACATGAACCGAGGATTTCTGGGATGCCACGTATTCTTGGAGTAGACATACCCGGCAACAAGAAGCTGCCTTTTGCCCTGCGCTACATATTCGGTATCGGGCCGTCCCGGGCGGATCTCGTTGTCGAAGCCGCGGAACTGGATCCGGACCGCCGTGCACATGAACTCACTGAAGAAGAAATCACAAAGATTACTCGAGTTCTTAACGAGAAGAACCTACTGATCGAGGGCGATTTGCGGCGGGAATGGTCGGCAAACATGAAACGACTTCAGGCTATAAATTGCTATCGCGGTTTGCGCCACCGGCGGGGGCTTCCGGTTCGTGGACAGCGGACTCAATGCAACGCGCGCACGCGGAAGGGTAAGCGGAAAACAGTGGGTATTATGAAGAAACAATGATTTTACTAAAGCAATGAATGAAAAGGAAAATAGAGAACAATCTGAGTCCAGTGAGGCGGTGAAGGTTGATGAGCCCGTGAAAGAGACAAAGGCCGGAAACGGGAATAGTGCCGGCGAGGAGAAAGCAGCGGAAAGGAGTGAAGACCCTGCCGCAAGAGCAGAGAGCAAGGAAAAACCGAAAAAGACCGTTTCGGCGGATGCGAAAGATGCTGAGAAAGAGGGAGAAGTCTCCAAGGCCCCGACGGCAGCTGATCTCCTTAAGGACGAATTTGCGAATATTAAGATTCGCCGTGCCAAGGGCAGCAAGAATATTCATTCCGGTGTGGTCCACATTCTGGCTACATTTAACAACACAAAAGTTTCGTTTACGGACTTGAGCGGAAATGTAATATCGTGGTCAAGTGCGGGCAAGTGCGGTTTTCGAGGTTCCCGGAAGTCGACCGCGTATGCCGCTCAAATCGTAACTCAGGATGCAGGTCGAGCTGCCATGGGGCATGGTCTCAGGGAAATTGAGGTGAAAGTGAAAGGGCCGGGGATGGGGCGCGATTCCGCGGTGAGGGCGTTGCAGTCGTTAGGCTTTTCAGTCCTTTCCATAACCGATGTAACCCCTGTGCCCCATAACGGCTGCCGGCCTCCCAAGAGGCGGCGAGTGTAGTTTGAGACACGACGCTGGACTACCTTACGCTCGTATTCTTAAGGGAATTTACAAATAAGATGGCACGCTATACAGGACCAACCACTCGAATAAACCGACGTTTCGGTATGGCAATCTTTCCGCCCAATAAGGCTTTTGAGCGGAAGCCGTATCTGCCTGGGGAACATGGACAGCGTCATCGGAGGAAGATATCTGATTATGCTTTGGGACTCAGTGAGAAACAGAAGTTGCGCTACATCTACGGACTCACCGAAAAGCAGTTTCGCCTCTATTTTGAGAAAGCGAAGAAAAGACGAGGCATCACAGGTGATATTTTTCTACAGATGCTGGAGACCCGG
The DNA here is from genome assembly GCA_965215885.1 of Candidatus Moanibacter sp. GTDB lineage: Bacteria > Verrucomicrobiota > Verrucomicrobiia > Opitutales > UBA2987 > CBDCEW01. The sequence goes on along the minus strand of CBDCEW010000082.1, from coordinate 59,334 downwards.
CTTGATAATGTCATATATCTGCTGGGATTCGCCAAGACTCGCAAGCAGTCGAGACAATTTGTTAATCATGGGCATATTAGGATCAATGGCCACAAAGTTGATATTCCGAGTTTTGCTGCGACACCTGGCGATGAGATCGAAGTCAAGGCGTGTACCTCATCGAGACAATTGGCTACCCGTAGCATTGAAGATACCCGAATGCGGACTCCACCGGCCTGGCTGACGCGTCATGAAGATTCGCTTCGTGCTGAAATGAATCGCTTGCCGACAAGGGAAGAGATAGAGCCGGGAGTAAACGTGCAGCTTATCGTCGAATTCTACAGCCGCTAAGAATGTGGAAAAGATATCCGGTCCCGCTTCGCGGGTCCATCGCAGTTTCAAATTGGAGTATATAGTATACGCTGTCCTGCCGCTGTGAGAACTGGGAGCACGCTCAATTTGAGAGTAAATTTTAACGTCGGTCGCAAAACTTAAACAGAAGAGAAAAAATGCCTGTACGATTAGGAAAATTCGAGTTGCCGAAACGCCTCGTGAAAGAGGAAAAAACCGCTACGGATACTTATGCGAAGTTTGTAGCTGAACCGTTTGAAACTGGATATGGTCACACGGTAGGGAATTCGCTTCGGCGGGTGCTGTTGAGCTCAATTGAGGGGGCGGCAATCTCCTCAGTAAACATCGACGGAGTAGACCACGAATTTCAGAGCATCGAAGGTGTGGAAGAGGATGTAACCGACATAGTCTTGAATCTAAAGAGGGTACTCATTCGATCGCATAAGCGCGAAACGATAAGATTGCTTATCGATGTAGAGAAAAAGGGAGAGGTGACGGCGGCGGAAATTCAGCCGGATGCGAATATTGAGATAATAAATCCAGGGCAGATAATATGTACGATTGATAAGAAGCGACGAATCTTAGCGGAGCTTGAGATCAAAGTCGGTCGCGGCTACTGTTCCGGAGAAGATAACAAGTCCGAGGATCAACCCATTGGTGTTGTCGCTATTGATTCTCTTTTCAGCCCTGTTCGTCTTGTTAAGTACGCGGTCGAGAATACCCGTGTAGGGCAAATGACCGATTACGATAAGCTCATCCTCGAAGTTTGGACGGACGGCCGCATTACACCGGATGAAGCGCTGAAACAGTCAGCCTCGATCATAAAGTATCATCTCGACGTTTTCGACCAGGTGAGCGAAGACTCGGTCGAGTTTGAGAGCGAACAAGCCGAAGTGAGTGAAGAACAGAATAAACTCCGCAAGCTTCTCAATATGAGCGTAAATGAGATCGAGCTCTCAGTTCGTGCGGCCAATTGTCTGAACAATGCAAATATTACGACGGTGGGAGAACTCTCGATGAAAACTGAACAGGAAATGCTAAAGTACCGCAACTTTGGTAAAAAATCGCTCAACGAAATCAAGGCCAAGCTGGAGCAGCTGGGGCTTTCACTCGGTATGAAAATTGACGAGCGGTTGTTGGAGAGCCGAAGCGACGCTTAGTCCCATTGCGCGATGCGCCATCGAAAGCATCATCATCAGTTAGGGGTGAAGAAGGAGCACCGGATTGCCCTTATGGCAAACATGGCGTCGGCGCTCATCGAGCACGGTCGCATTCATACGACTCTGGCCAAAGCGAAAGCCTTGCGGCCATTCGTGGAAAAGACGATCACGTTGGCCAAACGGGCTCAGAAAGCTAGCCCTGACCGCGCTCTTTATCTGAGGAGACTTGCAATTTCGCGAGTCCGTAACAAAACAGTGGTCCATAAACTTTTTGAAGAAAGAGTGGAGGAATTCGCCAATCGCGACGGGGGATATACGCGCGTTTACAAGATCGGGAGGCGTCTTGGCGATGCCGCGGAAATGGCGATTATTGAATTGATCGACGCAGAGGATGAAGGTTACAGGTCATCGCGTCGAAAAAGTAAGAAGACAGGGACAAAAGCAGGGAGAGAGTCCAAGGACTCCGAACCGGAGGCATCGGAGTCTTCGTCCCAAGAGAGAACGCCGGATGGTGAGGAGAGCGGAGTGGCCGAGTCAGCCGAAGATGAAGTGAGAGAATCCGAAAGTGACGTCGTGGCAGCGGAAGATGACGAAGAGGATAAAGAGAAGTCCGTTTCCGGTTGAATAAAACTGGATTTCAGGTCCACTTGATTTTTCGGATCTATTCTCGATAATGAATTTCGCCGTCATGGTGACTTTAAGCCTCGATGTATTCTTCTTTCTGTTTCTTTCCGCGGGGCTCTCTCTTGTTATCGGGTTATGGTTTTATTACGACTGGCGGGACAGGAGCCTTTACGAACTTGAGAGGTTTCCTGTGCTCTTTCATTGCATAAAGTGTGACTCGATTTACACGGCCAAAAGGGAATCCGACCTCGTCGCCTGTCCGCACTGTCGCTTTGAGAATTCCCGGCTTATATTCTGACAGTCCCGTAAGAGCTGACCCCTGCGATGATCACGCTCGACGGATGTATATCGAGCGAATTCCGAGTTAGAGGGATTTACCTTTCAGCAAGGGGGCTAAAATGGTAATTTTGGGGTTATGGGAGAGACAATTGCGGTACTCGATTTTGGGTCACAATATACCCAGGTGATCGCGAGGCGCATTCGGGGAAATCGCGTCTTCTCCCAGATCTACCCGTTTTCAACGTCGGCCTCAAAGTTGAAGAAAGATGGAGTAAAGGGCATTATTCTATCAGGAGGCCCATCGAGCGTATTTGGTGCGAAGGCTCCTTTCCCGGATGCGGGTATATTTGAAATCGATGTTCCCGTTCTGGGTATCTGCTACGGTCTGCAGTTGATAGGAAATCTCCTTGGCGGAAGTGTCGAGGCGAGCGAACACCGTGAATACGGTCATGGCGTACTGAAAATTGAGAGGAAGGGAAACCTCCTGGCCAGAGTAAAAAGCGAAATTCGGGTTTGGAATTCGCACGGTGATAGACTCAACAAACTTCCACCTGGTTTTACGAAGTTGGGAGGGACTGAAAACTCAGAATTTGCCGCCATCGAGAACAGGGACCGACGAATTTATGGGCTGCAGTTTCATCCGGAGGTTGCGCACACAGATGACGGTGAGAAGATTCTGAGAAATTTCATTCTTAGAATCTGTTGCTGCAAGGGTGATTGGTCGATGGCAGACTATATAGAATCTTCCGTCCGGACGATTCGTGAGACGGTAGGAGATAAACGCGTCATTCTTGGTTTTAGTGGTGGAGTGGATTCTTCCGTTTCGGCAGCCCTCATCAATCGAGCAGTAGGAAAGCAACTTACCTGCGTATTTGTCGATAACGGCCTGCTTCGTCGGAATGAACGCCAGCAGGTAGAGAGCCTGTATAAAAAGCACTTTACTTCCCGATTCATTGTGGTCAAGGCGGGGCGGAAATTCCTGGGCCGATTAAAAGGTGTGTCTGACCCCGAGCGCAAGAGGAAGATTATAGGAAGGACCTTCATTGAAGTGTTCGAAGGGGAAATCAAGAATCTATCCGGTGTTGAGTATCTGGCCCAGGGGACCCTCTATCCGGATGTAATCGAGAGCGTCCCGATTGGAGATAACCCCGCCGCGCTGATAAAAACCCACCACAATGTTGGAGGACTACCGAGCCGTTTACGGCTCAAACTCCTGGAACCACTGCGCGAGTTGTTTAAGGACGAAGTGCGGTCTCTCGGGGCGGAGTTGGGGCTGCCTCGAGAGGTCATTTGGAGGCACCCGTTTCCCGGGCCTGGATTGGCGGTGCGTGTAGTGGGTGAGATTACCGGCAGGAGCCTGAATATCCTGCGGGAGGCCGATGCGATACTGATTGAAGAGATCAAGAAGAGCGGATTCTATTATCGTGTCTGGCAGGCATTTGCGGTATTTCTTCCGGTGAAGACAGTCGGTGTCATGGGAGATGCCCGCACCTATGAAAATGTAGTAGCGCTACGGATTGTGGAGAGCACCGATGCAATGACGGTTGATTGGGCACGAGTGCCACATAGGATTCTGGAGCAGATATCTTCCCGTATCATTAACGAGGTGAAGGGTGTGAACCGCGTTTGTCTGGATATCAGCTCGAAGCCGCCCAGCACAATTGAATGGGAGTGAAACTACTGCCCTAAATTGCTGTCGGAATGCTATGCGGCCCTTTCGCTTTGCGTCTGGACATTGAAACCCGCAGATCTAACACTTGGTCCGAAAATTTCACAAATTTCCGGACTGCATCGAAACCGCCTCCGAAAAGCTCTGAAATTCAGGATGAACCCGCATACTAAGCAATTCCTTCTTTCTATAGGCCTCTCGACTCTCGTGATTTTGCCAAACGAGAGCACTGCCGGAAAGGATGAGGTTATCGCGAGAGCGCGAGCTCACCTGGGTGGAGATGCTAATCTCGACGCGATTGTCACTATTCAGTACTTCGGCAGGTTCGAAGTGCATCCACAAGAAGAAGAAGCTTCGAGTGAAGATGAAGATCGCGAAGGAACAATTCAGATCATCCTCGAAAAGCCCATGCGGCAGAGGCAGGTTGTAAAGCAGAAAGATGTGGTCCGGATTACGGTGGTGGATAATTATGATGGCTGGCGTAGTATTAAGAGACTCAATGAACCCGATAAACTGGAACTGCAGATTCTAGGGGCCGGCGAGCTTAAGCGTCTGCGTGCCAATACCTTCGAAAACCTCAGCTTTTTTACTGGTATCGAAAAGCTACAGGGTAAAATAACGGACAAAGGCGAAGTGATGAAAGACGGCAGGAGTACGCATCTGCTCGTATTTCAATATGCAGATGACATTTACTACGAACGCTATTTCGATGTCGAATCCGGCGAACTCATTGCCACCGTTACGGATCAGGGGATAGAGATGAGGGAAAAGGGGAAAGTCGTGATTGCTGGGGTGAAATTTCCTGACAGGGTAGAAAGCCTGGTAGAAGGCAAACAGTTCAATACTGTTTTTTTCGAGGAGATTATTGTGAACGAAGCAATCGATGATTCACTCTTCGAGATACCGTCTTTCATTCCATCGAAGCGTCGTGATGTCGATTGAATGGAGATGCCCGGCTTGCGCGGCCCTTTAATTGCGCCAGATTCGGGAAATTTCCGACGGAGAAATCGCGTTTCATAACCGATGCGCCTAATAAAGTATAGTTCCCCAGGTGTGCGAAGAGAACTCGAGAGATTCAGCGCCGAGACACCAGGCGATGTCGAAGTTGCAACCGTCGTGCGCGAGATTTTGGCCAGTGTCAAGAAGCAGGGCGATAAGGCGATAGTTGATTACACCAGAAAGCTCGACGGTGCCAAGCTGCGAAGGGATGATCTCCGCGTTAAATCCGAGGAACTCATTGCGGCAGCTGGATCCCTCTCTTCCGGGCACCGCAAGGCGATGAGAGCGGCGATGGATTGCATAAAGGGTTTTCATGGCCACGGTTTCCCAGTCTCGTGGAAGGGAAGGAATCTTCAGGGAGCGAAAGTAGGGGAGCGCTACATTCCGCTTGAACGTATCGGGATGTATATTCCCGGGGGTAACGTTCCGCTCGTATCTACAGTTTTTATGACTGTCTTCCTGGCAAGGTTGGCCAGGGTGCCAGAGATCGCAGTGTTTACTCCCCCGCGTGCCGATGGCTCGCTCGATTCGGGACTTTTGGCGGCGCTTCATATGTGCCGTGCCAGTGAAGTCTATCGGGTGGGCGGGGCTCAGGCGGTGGGTGCCATGGCTTACGGGACCCGGTCGATACCTCCAGTGCACAAGATCTTCGGGCCGGGTAATGTATATGTCACTGAGGCAAAGCGTCAGGTCTTTGGAAAAGTGGGTATTGATCTCTTACCGGGACCGAGTGAGGTTATGGTGATCGCTGACAGTCGAACCAGGGCTGGATTGGTAACGGCTGATCTGTTGGCGCAGGCAGAGCACGGTGAAGGGGGCAAATTGTACCTTGTTTCGACGAGCCTCAAACTAATCAATACTGTATCCGCGAGGTTGAAAGAGGAAGCGGAGAAACAACGTCATCGGGGAATAATTGAAAGTGTCTTGAGAGAAGGATATCTGGCAGTTCTCGTCGACAATCTCGATGAGGCGGTCACTGTAGCCAATCTAGTGGCTCCTGAGCACCTTGAGCTCCTGCTGGATCGTAAGAAGTGTGGCAGGTTGCTGAAAGGAATACGTAACGTCGGGGCCGTGCTGATCGGAGAAAACACGCCGACGGTTTTGGGAGACTTTACGGCGGGACCAAGCCATACGCTCCCTACCGGTGGCACTGCGCGATTTTGCAGCGGCCTGAAGCTGTCCGATTTTTTTCGTCGAAGCAGTGTGGTGGAATACGATACACGCAGTCTGGCGAAAGCCCGGTCCGTCGTGAAAGCGTTTAGTACGCTGGAGCAGCTTGATGCGCACGGCCGCTCGCTGGAGGTGAGGTTTGGAAAAGAAGTACTTTCCCCATGACCGGAAAGGGCAGCGCAGAGCGGTATGTTCTGTCTCACATCGACAGTCACGAGCCCTATCTTCCGGGAACGCAACCGAAGAGCGATGGGTGGATAAAACTCAATACGAATGAGAACCCCTATCCTCCAAGTCCGAGAGTTGAAGAGGCGATTCGATCGGAGATTGAGAATATTCCTCTCTATCCGAATCCGCAAAGTATTCCTCTGAGGGAAGCGCTCGCACTTTTTCATGACCTCGCAGTGGACCAGGTAATAGTCGGAAATGGATCTGACGACATTCTAAACCTCCTCGTCAGGTGTTTCAGCGGTCCGGCCAGGCCTGCAGGCACGATGGATCCGGAATATTCCCTTTATCCCGTTCTCTCAGGATTGCAGAATGCCCCTCTAATCACGATACCCTACGGACGCGCGATGGAATTGGACCGGGAGAAAATCCTTCATTGCGGCGCTAATATTTTCTTCCTATCTTCCCCCAATGCTCCGACCGGGATCGAGGTAAAGAGTGAGGAATTGTCTGCCTTATCCCATGAATTCGAGGGTCTCTTAGTGGTCGATGAGGCCTACGCGGGATTTGCCCCCGAAAGCGCGATTTCGCTGCTTGGAAAGCATGACAACCTTGTAGTAGTTCGAACGTTCTCAAAATCGCACAGTCTGGCTGGATTGCGCGTCGGTTTTGCCCTCGCTTCGTCCACAATAATTCGATATCTCGATCGAGCCCGAGACAGCTACAATGTTAATCGGCTAAGCCAAGTCGGCGCATTGGCCGCTTTGGAAGATCGGGATTATCATGGTAGAATTATTCGAAAGATCGTGAAATCACGCGAAACTATAATTAGAAAATTGCGGACCCGCGGTTGGTTTACCTATCCCTCCAAGGCGAATTTCATTTTCTCTGAACCGGTCGATGCGAACGGCTCCTCGGGAGAGGAAGTCGCCAGGAGTCTTTATGATTTCCTCTTCGAGAAGAGAATTCTGGTTCGCTATCTCGGTGGTAACTCATTGACAGCCAGTTTCCTCCGTATCAGTATAGGCTCTGAAGGAGAAATGCTGCGATTTATAGAAAACGTTGATAGATGGAGACAGGGCGCATAGCCGAGATCGAGAGGGAAACAAAGGAAACGAGGATCTCGCTATCTTTGAATCTCGATGGAACTGGTATGGCATCTGTGGAGACGGGCATACCATTCCTGGATCACATGTTTGACTTGCTTTCACGGCATGGCCTCTTCGACATCGAACTCCAGGCGAAAGGGGATGTGGAAGTGGATTACCACCACACGGTGGAGGATATCGGAATCGTGTTCGGTATGGCTGTAAAAAAGGCCTTGGGAGAGAAACTCGGAATTCGGCGCTACGGATTTTATGTTTTGCCGATGGACGAAGCACTGGCACGAGTTTCGCTAGACTTGGGGGGCAGACCTGTGCTTGTATACGATGTGCGGGCGGAGGACAGGTTTGTGCGTGATTTTAATATCGGTCTGGTGAGGGAGTTTTTTCAGGCTTTCGCGAATACAGCCGGAGCGAACGTCCATGTCTCTCTGCTTTACGGAGAGGAGCCTCACCATATTATCGAGGCTGTTTTTAAGGGTTTCGCGCGGGCGCTCGATTTGGCTACTTCGATTGATGAGCGGCAGAGCGGTCAGTTGCCCTCGACAAAAGGCCTCCTGGTTTAGAAGAATGATTTTATGAAACTGGACAAAACGGTAACGATTCGGATTGAGAACGAGAATTTTAACTATCCTGTGCTGGAGGGTACTGAGGGAGAGTACGCCGTCGATACACGTTCACTTCGATCGCAAAGTGGCTACATCACGTTCGATGAGGGTTATGGAAATACCGGCTCGTGCATAAGCAAGATCACTTTTATCGATGGTGAGAAAGGCATCCTGAGATATCGGGGATATCCCATCGAGCAACTGGCGGAGAAGTCTGATTTCCTGGAATCGGCCTATCTGATTATCTATGGGGAATTGCCGACCCAGGAGCAGATGGATGAATTCTCCGTGGAGGCACTCCAGAACGCTGAAGTCCATGTGGATATGGAGCGGGTCATTGAAGCTTTACCTCCCGATTCGCATCCAATGGCGGTCCTCTCGGCGTTGACAAATACGTTAGGCTGTCATCATCCCCAGATGGCCAGCAATAATCGCAAGCAGGATCTGGAACACTTTGACGAGGCGGCGGCAATCCTGATATCGAAAATCAGAACGATCGCGGCGATGACTCATCGCATCCAGAAGGGGTTGCCGGTGACATATCCAAACCGGGAACTCGGCTACTGCTCCAATTTTCTACACATGATGTTTACAGAGCCTTTCAAGGCTTATGAAGTGAATCGTGATGTAGCGGACGCGCTCAATCTCTTTCTCCTCCTGCATGCCGATCATGAGCAAAATTGCAGCACCTCGACTGTCCGGATGGTTGCTTCCGGGGGAGCCAATCTCTTTGCTTCGGTTTCCGCCGGCATCAATGCGCTTTGGGGCCCCTTGCATGGAGGCGCTAATATGGCCGTGATCCGAATGTTGGAGGATATTCGCGATTCCGGGGACGATGGAAGCGACTTTATTGAGGAAGCCAAAAGTGGCAGACAGCGGCTGATGGGGTTTGGCCATCGCGTATACAGAAACTACGACCCGCGAGCCAGGATTCTGGGCCAGGCTGCCGATCGGGTGTTGAAGACTTTGGGTGGCCAGGATGCCCTGCTCGAGATTGCTCGGCGGCTCGAAGATGCCGCCTTAAGCGACGACTATTTTGTAGAGAGAAAACTCTACCCCAATGTGGATTTTTACAGTGGAATCATTCTTCGAGCGATTGGAATTCCGATCGAGATGTTTACGGTCATGTTTGCGATCGGCAGGTTGCCTGGATGGATCGCCCATTGGAAGGAATTGGCGGAAAATCCAAAAGGGCGCATCCATCGTCCACGCCAGATCTATTCAGGTTCCAAAATTCGCGACTATGTGCCAATAACGAAGCGAAACCAGGAGTCTCAGTAGCCCGCTTTTTGTCGCCTGTAAGCTCTGCCGTAGGGCAGAGTTGGGAAGAGCATCTTGTCGCAATGCCCTCCTCGGATAATTGTTAGAAAAGCGGGCTAGCCCGGACATTTCACACACTTCGCAGCGAGAAAGCGTAGATCGCTGCGTATCAGGGCCTTTTCGCAGGTCGGCGGGCGACAGTGTGTTGGAACCCTCTGAGGTCGCCGAGCAAGGGAAGGGGTTGAGACGCAGTGATATCCGCGGTCGTAGCAGAAGGTTTGTGAAATTTTCGGGCTAGGGCTGCCGGAAGATGTCTTCCAACTCCAGGCCCGTAAGCTCTTTAATGCCGGAGACGAGTTTTGTCAGCGCGAACATCATCACGATCATCGAGGGTACCACAATAACGGGGTAACTCCATATTGTCATCCGTCCAAGTTCTTCGTTAAAGGAAGGGGTCCCGCTGTCGCTCACAATGAGAATCTTCGCGAGGATAAAGTTCAATGCAGCACTGAGAAGAAATGAGAGTGCGAGAAGCATCGTGCAAATCACGAGCAGTTTCTCGAAGGCGCTTCTCTTGTTCGTTTCCTCAAGGGCAGCTTCCACTTTCTGAACATCCAGGATCTGGTCGTTAAAGAGAAACATCCGGACGAGCGGTCTTGGCGTCTTCAAAGTAACCAGGACGGCGAGACCGAAGAGGGAAGGAACAGCCGCCTCCTTCACGGCGATCCAATCCTTGTCGATTCTCAGTAATCCTACCCCGCCTGTAATCAGAATACTGATTAAACCAACGATGGAGAAGAAATTGTACTTCCTCCTCGCCGCGAAATAGTAAATTCCGTAGCTCAGAGGAAATGCTAAAGCCAGAATCAGCCCCTCCTTCGGATCGAGTCCGAGCCACGGGCCGCCCTTCATGAGAATTATCGAGGGGAGCAGTATGTTAAGTCCCAGACTTACAAAGAGATGCTCCTGCCTCATCGGGTTCGATTCTTCCGCTCTTTTGGAGGCAACTTCCCTGTTGTCTTTATCGCGGTTATTGTTGCTATTCATTCCCAGTGGTCGGTTGACGCAGCCTCTAATTCAATTGAGATGAAAGCAAGCAAGATACGCTGCCTCGTAACCGCGGGTCCCACGAGAGAGTATTTTGATCCCGTGCGATTTCTCAGCAATCCTTCCAGCGGCAAGATGGGCTATGCGCTGGCGGAGGCCGCTGCCTATGCAGGTTGGGAGGTCGAATTAGTATCCGGTCCCGTATCGTTGAGCGGGCCCCGAGGAGTCTCTCTAACTCGAGTAATTACTAGCGATGAGATGTTTCTGGAGGTGAATCGCCGATTCGACGATTGCGACGTATTGATAATGTCGGCGGCCGTGGTGGACTATCGCCCTGTAACCTATTCCGAGCAGAAAGTTAAGAAAAGTGGGGACGTCTTGGAGGTCGCACTGGAACCGGTTAGAGACATTGTGAAGACTCTTACGATGCGAAAATTGCGGCAGTATGTGGTCGCATTCGCGGCCGAGACTGAGGACATTGAGGCCAATGCGCGAAAGAAGCTAATAGAGAAAAATGTTGATATCATAGTCGCCAATGAAGTAGGTAAAGAGGGTTCTGGATTCGGTTCCGATGTTAACCGCCTGACCGTAGTCGGTTCCGACGGCAGCGCTCGAAATCTAGGTCCGGACACCAAGAAGAGGCTGGCCTCCCTGCTCATTGAAGAATTTTCCCGCAACTTGCTTTCATTGCAGGAAAAGAGACCGTGATTTGAATTATGCCCTTCGGAAAGACTACCTCTCTGGAGAAGCTTCTGGACAGAGTCGATGAGCTCGATGCTACTAATCTGGCTATACTCGTACAAAGACTCGTTAAAGAGCGAAAACTCCTTGAAACGGTTCTGGATACACTACGTGAGGGTATCCTGGTCATCGATGAAGACGGTGTCGTCGAGCATGCCAATGAGGCGGCGGGTAAAATGATCGGTTTGAAATTGAAAGACCTGGGGCGGGTGGTTCTTTGGAAGTTAGTGCCCGACTTGACTCGGACCCTGAATTTTAATGCCGACGGGACCTACGCCGAAGTTTCGATCGTGACTCGAGAGATACAGCTAACTTATCCGGAGAACCGGTATGTGCGTCTCTACTTGATGCCCTTTCAAGATGAGCACATCTCGGCTTCGAAGTCGCTACGATTCGCCGTGATACTCTCCGATTTTACAGAGGAGAAGCTCTCGAACCAGGAGATGATTGAAAATGAGAAGACAGCATCAATCATAATGCTTGCCGCCGGAGTCGCTCATGAATTGGGGAATCCTCTAAACTCCCTGACGATTCATTTCCAACTGATCAAGCGTCGCCTTAGACCATTAAAGTCGAGCAAGAAGGCGATTGATAGTATTCGAAAATCCCTGGATATCTGCACCGATGAATTAAACCAGTTGGATGGGATTATTGCAAACTTTCTCGATGCCGTCCGTCCCCGTGAGCCGGATTTTCGGGACCTCGACTTGTTCGCGGTTCTTGAGGAAGTCCTGGAGTTTCTGGGGCAGGAGCTGGAAGATCTGGGGATTCATGTGGATGTGGAGTTTCGTGAGAAATTACCTGTTGTTTCAGGTGATTCAAATCAGATTAAGCAAGTCTATTTCAACTTGCTCAAGAATGCCTCGGAAGCAATGGAAGGGGGTGGAACTATCAAGGTGAGGGCACGTAGCGATGACGAATTTGTCTTTCTACAGATCGGCGATTCTGGCAGCGGTATCGATAAAGAGTACCTCAGTAAAGTCTTTCAACCCTATTTCTCTACGAAGAAGGAAGGTCACGGTCTCGGGATGATGATTGTGCAGAGAATCATGCGTGATCATGGGGGTCAGATTGGGATCGACAGTCTGTCGGGTACCGGCACTGTCGTTACTCTGCAATTTCCCCAGAAACACCGCCGCGTGCGCCTATTGGAGACGTAATAGGCTTGCGAACTGTGACATTTTTTCACACATTTGCCGACTGAAGGCTGCCCTGGCCCGGAAATCTCAAAAGATTTCCAGGCTAAATTACAAATTTGTGAGAAAAGCGGGCTAGATCACGATGCCGGCGAGCGTTTTAATTGTAGATGATGAAAGACATACTCGGGTAGGCCTGAGTGCGGCCCTCGAAAATGAGTATGAAGTCTACCTGGCGGCAAACGCCGAGGAGGCGTTTAATTTCCTGGATTCCGAGGAGTTTGATGTCGTCTTGACGGATTTGAAGATGGCGGGAAAGAGCGGGTTGTCGGTGATCGATCATACAATCGGTCTTTCGAAACCTCCCGTCACGATAATGATGACGGCCTACGGAAGTGTCGAGACCGCGGTGGAAGCGATGCGGCGAGGCGCTAATGACTTTCTCACCAAACCGGTTAATCTGGAAAACCTTGAGATAGTAATTAAACGCGAACTCAAATCGCGTCACCTCGAGAGGGAAAATCAGACGCTGCATGAGCGCTTAGACAGGAAATTCAATCTTGAGGAGATCGTAGGAAACTCCCGACCGCTTATGGAGGTGGTCGAGAAAATAAAGTTGGTAGCGGCCTCGAAGGCAACTGTTCTCCTGGAGGGTGAAACGGGAACAGGAAAGGAACTCTTTGCGCAGGCAGTTCACCAAAACAGTGAACGCGCCCGCCGGCCGTTTGTCGTTGTTCATTGCGCGGCCTTACCCTCAAGCCTCCTTGAGAGCGAATTATTCGGGCATGAGAAAGGAGCCTTTACAGGAGCGGTAGAGAGACGGATCGGTCGTTTTGAAGCGGCCCATGGCGGTACGCTTTTTGTTGACGAAGTGGGTGAAATCGATGCTTCCACACAGGTAAAACTTCTGCGGTTTCTCGATCTGCGGACATTTGAACGTCTCGGTAGCGTCAAGCCGATTAAGGTAGACGTGCGCCTGGTAGTGGCAACGAATCAGGATCTGAACGAATTAGTGAAAAAGGGAGCGTTCAGAGAAGACCTCTTCTACCGTTTGAATGTCGTACCCATCAGACTACCATCTCTGCGGGAGCGAAAGGAGGACATTCCTCTTCTGATCGATCACTGGGTAAGATACTATGTGACAGAGAATGGGACCGATGATCTGAAGATCGCTCCCACTGCGATGAGAATTCTTGAAAGCTATCGGTGGCCCGGAAACATCAGAGAACTGAGGAATTTGGCCGAAAACATGGTCGTTATGAGGCGGGGCGGGGAGGTCTCCCAATTCGACCTGCCGCCTCACTTTGTGGGCGGAGTTTTGGATGTATCCGAAGCGGGAAAAACGGCAAATCCGTTGTCAGTAGAGGATAATAAGAAACGGCTCCTGCGAAATGCGCTAATCGAATCGCGAGGTAATCGCACAAAAGCAGCTAAACTGCTGGGAATCAGCCGAAGGACATTGCATCGCAAGCTTTCCCAGTGGCCGGAACTGGACGTGCTTGAACGGGAGGACGAATAGCTTTGCCCGGGAATTAGAAAAGGAGGGTCGGTCTTGCTTCTATGCAGGGAGGTAGGGTGTAGAAATCGCCGCCTGTCTGAATTTCAGGACTCTTACTGAATTCATGTTTTCATTCAATATACAACGCCTCGTTCATTGGCTTGATATAGGGGAGGGCAAGAAGGTACTCGCCGTCCTGGCGCTGGTCGCTTTTGTGCTGTTGTTTTCGGCTTACCACAGCTACAAGCGATTTGCCGGTCCGCAGACCGAGTATGTGATCCAACAGACCCTCATAGGGAAACATCTTGCGAGAGGAGATGGTTTCGCCACCTCTGTGGTCTTTCCGCAGACGGTGGCTGTCCTGGAGAAACTGCACAACCTCAGCTTTGATCCGGATCAAGCCTTACCGGATTTCTACCATGCGCCATTATATCCGGCTATGATTGCCGGGGGATTGCTTCTGATTCCCGAGTCACTGGAGTCACTTTTGTGGGAAGACCCCTACTTTGTCGGGGATGTCATCCCAACCGGGTTCAATGCCGATTACTATGTGCTCGTCATTAATCTTATTTTCTTCTGGATAAGCTGCTTGTTGGTCTATTTCCTGGGCCGCCGGCTTTATTCACCAAGAGGGGGACTCATATCGCTATTCGGGGTCCTTTTTTCAGTAGGGCTCTGGGATCAAGTAATGGCGGTAACGGGAATCTCAATACTGGTATGCCTGATACTGTTGATCTTCTTTCTATGGAGCTTTCTGGAGAGTGCGAGACTTGAGGAAGAAGCGCGTGCTCTGCCAAAGTACTTTATGCCGGTCAGTTTTGGAGTCGGCCTGACAGGCGGACTCATCTTCCTCACCGAGTATAGCGCGGGATTGGTTTTGGGTGTTTTTCTCGGATATGCCTTTTATACATATCGTGGACGCGATTTACTGAAAATCGTCTTGCCCGTAGTGATCGGTTTCCTGCTTCTTGCGACGCCCTGGTTAGCCAGAAACGTATATTGGACGGGACACCCACTGGGCCTTGCGGGCCAGAATCTCGCACTAAGGGTAGGTGATTCCACAGCAGAACCCGAGTATTTTCGAAAGGCAATGACATCGGCAGGTCCGAAGATCAGTCTGCGGAAGATTGGAAACAAGGGATTGAAAGGAATCGGGGAGAACATTCGGAACCACTTTTGGTCCGGAGGCTCCTACCTGTTTGCTGCATTTTTTCTTACAGGGATCCTTTATCGGTTTCGTAATCCGGTGACTAACCACATTCGATGGTATATGGCTATCTCTGTGATCGTTCTTCTCTTATTTCAACCCTTTCTTAATAGCGGCGAGTCAATGCGAATTCCTATGTTCTATCTAGACCCCATTCGAAAAGCCTTTCGAGCGGGCGGTTTAAGGTTCTCCGCCACGGGCGGACCAGCCTATGGCTGGCAGGTTTCGGGTTTTAGGCTGCCGGCGCTGCCGATGAGCAGGTATTGAGCGGCCATCGGCGTGGCTTGCTGCACAATACGTATATTTGCCGCTGTCTGGAGGCATACTCATCCCGTGGTGCTTTTTTCTCTGAGCTTCAAAGCGGTCAGATTCAGGCTGCCTGTTCCAGTTCCTCCCCTCGGCGTTTCTTCATCAGTATGATGCGGCAGAAGTTGTAGGCCAGAACCTTCTCGAGCAGTTCATCGCCTACCGCATCGATGCCGCGGCGGCCGAGTTCGCCAAAGGCAAATCCATCTTTAATCGTGAACATCAGCGACTCCACTGCGGAGCGATCGCGGCGTGCCTCGCGATACGCCTCGCTCTCCCAGTCCTCGGGGGTGGTCAACTTCTTGCCCTTCGCCCCACTGATACTGATCTGCTTTACCCCCATGCTCAGCACCTCCTTGCGTCCCTTCGCCGAAGCATATCCGTCATCGGTGCTGACCAGTTCAGCAATGACACCGGTGCGCTTGATCGAATCGCCGATGGCCGGCGCCAGCTCAATGGAGTCTGCCGCGTTGCCTTGCGGTACGATCAGGCTGGTGACAAAACCGTTTTCGCTGCGAACCAGTTGTGGCTTGTACCCGATCACTGGATTGCGGCTGCCCTTCTTGATGTAGGCCGCCGATCCGTCCGAGAGGCTCAGGACCTTCTGTGTGGACGGTAGCTTCTTTTCGTGAAACACCCGATCATGAGCATACTCAACAACCCGCTTGGCGTCGGCAATATCGCCCCTGATCTGGCTCAATGCCCGCTCCAGAAGCTCCCGGCGAGTGGGAGGCAGTGAATCCATCGACAGGCCCTCTTCAAGATGGCTCAGTTCCCCCGTTAGTGAGTCGGCCGCCTTGCGGCCCCGCTTGAGCAACCGCCGGTAGTGTTTCTTCAGCTTGCCCTTCGACTTCGGTTTGCCCGCGGCCAGACAAATCTGAAACTCCAGCTTGTCCAT
This sequence comes from Candidatus Moanibacter sp., assembly GCA_965215885.1. GTDB lineage: Bacteria > Verrucomicrobiota > Verrucomicrobiia > Opitutales > UBA2987 > CBDCEW01. Next base: position 43,131 of record CBDCEW010000082.1, on the reverse strand, counting down.
TTCCTCCAGCCAACGCCCAACCCATCCCTTGCGAAAATCCTCCAGCCCGAAGACATGCAACTTCTGACCCAAACGATTGGCCCGCATCAAAAGACCGCTCAGAATCTTCCCATCGGTGGGCCAGCAGCTGTTTGCTTTCACCGAGGTGCTGTCGATCGTCAGCTTCCCGAAATCGTCCCATTGCTCCTGGAGGATAAACCCAATCTGTTTATCAAAGATCAACTCGCGGGTCGTATGGCTGACCAGGTTCACGTTCTCCAGAATCGTCGTCACCGCCGGCATTCTCAGTCCCCCGCTCTGCAAAAATCCGTACAAGCTCATCGACTCGCGCACAAACCGCCGTGCCGGTTTCGTGGTCAACGAACCCAGAAACCCTCGAAGCATCACGAACACGTATACCGCATAAGCCGGCATCCGCGGCCGGCCTGCCCCAAGATTCAATTCAGCAGCCAGAATATTCTCCTCCTCGATGTCCAGCTCCGGCAGGTCCGCTGTGCGCCCTTCAAAGAACCTTCGATCTTCCAATCGAAGTTTCTTCTTCTCACGTGCATGGGCGTCCAGATCCTTCTCGATCGCCTCGATGATTTGCGGCGCGAACCCGGCCAATTCTTCAACTTCATCCAGAAAATCACGGAAATCCGTGTCTGGAACCGGCAGAATGAGGTTGCTAAGGGGCGTCTTATCGCTTTTGTTCTTCTCTGTCGCACATGTTGGCATGTTTAACTCCTTTCTTAATCTTAGGTTGTTAAACACTAGCATGTTGCGACACTTTTTATCAAGCCAAAAAATGATTTTTCTCAAGTTTTTCTTGCGCCTTTTGCGCCTCTTTGCGGCCAATCAGTAGCTTTTCGGATAAGGTCTATCTATCGCCATTGGTTATTATTCTCGGGGCGGGGTTTTTTCTTGTTATGCTCGAGAGCACCGGCCGGCGTTCCTTCTGGGAAGTTACGCTCAGCATAATCGTGCTGCTTTTGCTGCACGGCATGCCGTTGGCCCACAATTTACTGGAGCCGCGACGTGTCCCCTTTACTTTTCCTCCTTATGTTCCTTCCGTTCTCGTGAGAACACGAACGATGGTGACGGAGAAGTTTTTCCCCGGGTATGGAATCATGTCGGATATTCCCGCGGGGACGGCATGGTATTCCCAGCAGGCTGTATGGGCGCAGCCCGAAGAGTACCCGGATTTTGTTAAAGTGTTGATACGACAGGATATAGGCGCTCTATTCCTCTCCCCGAAAGTCCTCAATAAACCTTACTTTACGCAGCTTCTTCGAGCCGATTTGGATAGTGGCGAGAAGTATCGGAAGAACCGCTATTGGGGAGTAGTATATGGCGGATTGCAAGAACGTAAAATACCGCGATTCTTTCCCCTTCAGGTGGTGCAGCAGTTAATGTTAGATATGTATGTGCTCCTCAACCCATTGGCTTGGAAGGGAGGATGAATTATGTTGTTGACCCCTGGTTTGAAAAATCGCCTCACGCTCAGTGTTTGTTCCCAGGCCTATGAATAGAAAGTCTATCTTACTACCTCTGGTTCTCCTCATTCTACCAATGCCGTCGTGGGGAGTCTATGCACCGATTCCCTCCCAGGAAACAGGAAGTGCCTTGACTGTCAGTGTGGAAGGGGGAGTGCACTTCGATTCCAATATCCTGGGTACCCCGGATAATGAAATTGATAGCATGGTGTTTACCGTTTCACCTCAGATCAAATACAATGTCTCCCTCGCGGAGCAGAGTTTCCTGACTGCTCATTACAAACTGGGAGGCTTTTTTTACGAACAGCGTCCGTCGGACGATACCCTATTCAACCATGAGCTCCTCGGAAAACTGTCCCATACTTTTTCCCCGAGCACCTTCCTGGATATTTCCGATTCCTTTTCCATAATCGACAATCCGGAGTCTTTCCTCGACGGGTTGCTGCAAACGAACCAATCGTTCAATCAAAACATCTTCAATATTCGCTTTCGGGCCGAGGTGACCGAGGCCTTGAGCTTGACGGCGAAATACCGCAATACGAACTTTTCTTATGACGATGCAAGTATCGCGGAGTCGCTCGACCGCAATGACCACCTTTTTGGTTTAGAGGCGGGCTGGAAGCTCCTACCGGATACTTCAGTGGTTGTTGAATATCGTTATGAGGAATATAGGCTACGACGCCGACGGTAATCTCAAGGACAGCGATTCAAGTTTTTTCCTTTTCGGCGCGGATTATCAGCCCAGTCCTACATTTCTTACCAATGGGCGGTTCGGAGTGCAGGATCGTAATCGTTCTATTGGTACCAGCAATACAAATTTCTATGCCGAATTTACGGTGTTGTATCAATATCTGTCGGATTCGTTTGCCTCTTTCGGAGTCATTTATGACACCCGTGAGACATCAGTCACGTTGACTTTCACGGATGAAAAGACGTTTTCGATTTTTGCAAATATGCAGCACGCGATCTCACCGTCCCTCTTCATTTCCGGATCAATCTATTTTGATGATGCCGAGCTTCAGGCACAGACTGCTCCCTTGAATATCACCGACCAATCGTTACGTCTCGGGATCGGAGTGACTTATCAGCCGACCCAGCAGTTGTCACTTATTTTGAGTTTCGACCACGATAAAACCGATTCTGATGATTTCTTTCGTCAGCAAGATCGTTCCCGTGTCGGATTTACAGTTCGCTACACTTTTGGGCTTTAGAAGCGTGCCGGACGGCATCCGACACGCTCTTAGGCCGCTGATATCGATCGGGTAACAGCCAGCCGGACGGTTCAGAAATTAACCCGTGTTTATTTTGCGAGTCGCGGGGTAGGCGTTTAGGGAACCCAGTCATGGAACCTTTCCAGAAGTTATCTCCCGAAGGGGTAACACTAACCGATTTTCTTAAGATCCTTAAGAATCGTTGGCCGCTTATCTTTGTCTTTGTTCTAATTTCGGTGCTGATAGCAGCAACTGTAACCTATTTTATGCCGAAATGGTTTATGGCTGTTTCCGGTATACGGGTAGAGAAGCCGGAAGGCGAAGTCTCGGTCTTTCAGCACCAGACTTCAGCGAGTTTTGATCCCTATTTCATTCAGGAGCAATTCGAGATAATCCAGAGTAAGAAGATCCTCAAGAAGGTGATTGAGAGTCTCGATTTGCAAAAGCTGCTCCAAGAAAAGCTGGGAGGCTTTTTATCCCTCGAGGACACTTATTATTATATGCTGAAGAGAATGCTCGATGTGAAATCAAGACCCGGCACCTCCCTTATCGATATTGGTGTTCTGGTTCAGGAGGACCCCGATCTGGCCGCTCTCATTGCCAACGAGATCGCGCGCATCTACGCCGAGGATAGAATCGCCTTTGCCACCTCCGGGCAAACGGAGGGGATCGAGAATTTGAAAGAGGAACTCCATTTGCAGGAAACGATTGTTTCGCAGCAGAGGGATGTGGTCGAAAACCTGCGCAAAAAGTGGAAGATTGCGGGAGTCGATCTCAATGCGGAGACCACTCAGTTGGATATTGACAATTTAAGGCAGTTGGAACGCACCCATATCGCTCTGAGGGTGGATACGATGTCCCGAAAGACACGTTGGGAACTTTTCAAATCGATCCCAGCCGAGGAACGATTCAAAATGGTGAACTCGGAGTTGATACCTGATCCAAATATCCAGAATCTCATGCAGGCTTACCTTGTCGCGGAACAGAACTATGCACGTTTGAAAGGCAGGTTTGGCGAAGCCCATCCCGATTTCATAGGGGCCACGGAGTCACTCAACAAGATTCGCGAGCAACTTGCCGATCTGCTTGAAGGCTACGAAGAATCGCTTAAAATCTCCTATCTTGAGGCCAAGGCGAGGACGGAGGAACTGGAGAAGCAACTCGTTCTGGCCCGTGCCGACCAGATCCTCGATGCGCAAAGCAGGATGCGTCCGTTCCAGGATGCAGTGCAGAAATTGCGCGATGAGGAGAATCTTCTAAAGACTTTCAGGCTTACGCTTCGTCAGCGGGAGATCGATTTTCAAGTGCCCAAGCGTACAATCGAAGTATTGAACGAAGCGGTGCCCCCTCTAAGGGCGGCCAAGCCCAATTGGATCATAAATGTTGGACTCTCATTTGTGGTGGGCATAGTTCTCGGTGTCGGCTGTGCATTTCTGGTTGAGTTTTTTGACACGAGCTTTCGCTCCGTTGACGATATGGAACGTAAGCTTCAGTTGCCGGTCTTGGGCGTGGGTACGAAGAATCTTGTAATCGTCGACGAAGGGAATTTCAGGAGTTTTGAGACGGAGCCGTTCCGAGTCATTCAGACTAATTTGGAGCTTGCGCGCGAAGACGTAGGGGGAAATGTCCTTGCCGTACAGTCGGCGGGCCCCGGCGAAGGGAAATCGACTACATTGCATAATCTGGGTGTGGTGATGGCTTTGGGAGGACAGAAAGTGCTCATAATTGATTCTGACTTGCGGCGTCCCTCCCAGCACCAGCTCTTCGAGAAGCCACGTAAGCCAGGTCTTATCGATCTTCTAACTGGGCAGAACGAGGTTGAGGAGTATATTGTGCCCACCAGGTTTGATAACCTTTATTTGCTTCCAAGCGGTGGGGGCTCCCACTTTTCTCTGAGCATTCTACACGGCAGGAAATTGGGTACGTTGTTGGAAAAGCTACGGCATCAGTACGACAAAATTCTGCTGGATTCTCCCCCTGTGATCGGTATCAGCGATTCTTCAGTACTGGCAAGTCAGGTCGATGGAGTGATATTTATCGTTCAACACCGCCGTAATCCCCAGAGTATGACTCTGAGGGCGAAACAGATTCTGGAAAATGTGGAAGCCAGGATTCTCGGTACGGTTCTCAATCAAGTGCCGGAAGCTGGAGACGAAGACTATAATTACTACACTAGCAACTATTACTACTACAGTAGTAGAGATGATTCCGATTCGGACTCTTCCGAAGACGAACTCTCTATCGACAACGATGTCGAAGCTATCGAGTTTCAGGAGACGGAGTCTGGTAGACCCTCCTGAAGGCCCAGGGCATTAAACCGAAAAAATCCGAATTTATTCTTGCAATTTGCCAAAAATAGTGAACATTTTTCCATTAGTAAACAAAATTACACTTAGAGTATGAATAGTAAAAGAAAGTATGTAACATGAATATCACACACATCACAGGAAATCTGACCGCTGACATCGAAAACGTGCCGATCAATGACAAATCGCTGAGTAAATTCACTGTGGCGAGCAGTCAGGGAGATCGAACCGTTTTTCTTCCTGTCGAAGTCTGGAATCAGGATCATCTGCAGAACTACCTCCAAAAAGGTTCGAAGGTCCTTGTAAGTGGTTTTCTGAAACAGAATACCTGGTTGAATAAAGAGGGAGAGCGACGTAGTCGCCTGGTTCTGGTAGGGCAATCCGTGGAGTTCCTGGGCCCCAAACCCAAATCCGATGAATATGGATCCGCTCCCAACACCAATCGCAAGGTTATGGTAGAGGCGTAATCCGTTTTCGAAGGCGGATACTTTTTTATCAGGGTCTGCTGCCTGTTCACGCTTCACCGACTGCCCTCTTCACCAAGAACTGTCTTTCGGCTTGAGGGCGCCATCTGGAGCGCGGAGAATTGCTCGCATCTGAGCGGGTAAAATTGCCGTGCCAAAGTATGGTCAGGAAGTTATCCCCATTAGGCATCGTGAAATCCAGGCGGCAGACCCTGTTTTATTGCTGTGAAGGCGAAACTGGACGCCGTTGATTTCGGCCGCCCTTCGATCCCTGCAGGCCGGGACTCAGGGTCTTTGACAATTGGCCTTCCTACAGATATTTACTTCCCGGCTTGCCGGGATGGGAAGCGCGCTTGTCGCAGACTCTGATGTAGAGCGGAGCGAACGAAAGACCCGCCATCTTAGCACCTTTCGGGCTTGACCCGGAAATACTGTGGGATTGTAACTAACTGTCGCGCGACACTTGGAAAAGGGCGTAGAAGACTAAGAAAATCATGTCTCGATTATACCGCCTGGATGAGAAGATTGGTCCTTTTACAGCGATAATCTGCGGCTTGCAGCATGTGCTGGCAATGTTTGTTGGCATCATTACCCCGCCCCTTATCATTTGTGGAGTCCTGGGGCTCGATCACGCGGAAACGGCATTTTTCGTGAGCATGGCGCTCTTCACCTCGGGAGTAACGACCTTCATGCAGGTGAACCGATTTGGACCCATAGGGTCGGGTATGCTCAGTGTCCAGGGCACAAGCTTTACCTTTGTGACCTTGGCTATGGAGACGGGTAGGGCAGGTGGTTTTCCCCTGATACTCGGAATGGCCATGGCCTGCTCTCCGGTGGAGATGGTACTCAGTCGATTCATCGGGATTGTGCGGAGATTATTTCCACCGGTTGTTACCGGTTCCGTCGTGCTCTTGATCGGCATCAGTCTAATTCGAGTGGGAATGACTGATATGGCCGGAGGATTTGGGGCTGACGACTTCGGAAGTCTCGAAAACGTCGGCCTCGGCTTCTTAGTAATGGCGACAATCATTGCGCTAAACAGATTTGGCCCGGGCTTCCTGAGAACTGTATCCATTGCATTTGGATTGGTGGTCGGTTACGTCTTGGCTGCCGCGTTCGGGCGCATCGATTTTTCGACAGTAACGGAAGCGAGTTTTCTAACGCTCCCGCACCCACTCAAGTATGGCCTCGAATTTAACTTCGCCTATGTGATTCCCTGGATGGTGGGCTATTTCATAACTACAATCGAATCGATAGGCGACCTGACTGCAACTTCGGCGGTTTCGGAAGAGCCCGTTAAGGGTCCTGTCTACATTCGCAGGCTTCAGGGCGGAATACTGGCAGATGGAATGGGTAGTGTTTTGTCAGGGTTTTTTAACGCCATGCCCACCACTACCTTCTCTCAAAACAATGGTGTGATCGGTCTCACGGGGGTTGCATCCCGACGCGCCGGAATTGTTGTCGCCTTGGTGCTCGCTCTCCTTGGCCTGTTTCCAAAACTTGCCGCGCTCATCAGCGTGATGCCGAAGCCCGTCCTGGGCGGCGCCACCATCGTCATGTTCGCTATTGTGGCGGTAGCCGGCTTTAAACTCGTCGCTTCCGATGGTCTCAACCCGAGAAATGAGTTTATCCTCGCTATAACACTGGCACTGGGGCTCGGAGTGACTCTCGTACCGGAGGCATTTGACGGCATCGACCGGATCTCAGGAGAATATGTCATACTGAAGCAGATACTCAGTTCAGTAAAGATCGTGCTCCAGTCGGGGCTTGCCGTGGCGGGTATCACTGCCACGACACTGAATCTGATTTTGCCGCGAGAGGAAGGGGGCTAGAAAGGAATCTGTCGGTCTCATCTGGGTCGGAATGTCGATCCGTCACTATGAGATATTTACCAGGGGGATCTTAGGAATGCTAAATCCGACAGATTCCTGACCCACTCCAATTTTAGCCTTGAATGGTGAGACCTCCGTTCGCATTTTTACAAACCCTGCCAAGGATCCATTGCCTGAGATAACACCTTCGGGTCGAGTCTCATAATTCGAATTCCTCAACCAAGAGAACATGACACAATATTCACAACTGTCACTTGTCGCCCCCTGTACTGAAACCTACGATCGGGAACAGATCGAAGACATAGGGTTTATGACCTGTATGACACTCGTCCTATTGGGGAATTACTCACAGACTGGTCACTTTGGAGGTCCTCTCGCCTACACTCCCTATAATGTGGCTTTGCACCTTGTCGGCCCGAAATTGGGGGGACTTCGCTATGACTACCGTCGACCAAAACATCCCTTCTGTGACAAATTCATGCTGGCGGGAGGTCACAATATTCCCAGCGCTTACGCACTTTGGATGATTATGGGCGAAGCCTTGGCTCGGAAACACGCCGCAACCGGCGATTCCCGCTATCACGTCTCGCCCGAGATCGCAATGCTATCGATCGATGCGATGGGATTTCGACGAGGGGCTGGTGCCTTGAAAACGCTCCTCCGCGACTACGATTTGGAGGACCACTCCCTTTTCGCTCAAGCCAAAATCAGGGGCATCCGTTCCCTCGCCGGTCACGCGGAGACGACGGATTTAACAAACGATGTCAACGGCGGACCCTCCGGAATCGGTATGGCCACGGCAGCGGGTAAGGCAGCTTTCTGGGATTTCATCGGAGCCGATCCTTCCCTCAAAGTGCTTGCTTTGGAGGGAGAATTTGCCATGACCGAAGGACACGCGCAAGAGTTGAAGACCCAAGCGCTGGCACAGCAGGTGGGGAAGAGACTTCGTATTCTGCTTTCCTATAACAATGCCGGCATCGATGACAGCCTTATAGGCGGCGTCATAGACCAAAAGTACGATGCCTACGATCTTATTGACCAGTGGACCTCTTACGGATGGAACGTGTTTTCCCTGGATAACGGAAACGATTACGACCAGATTCTTTCCGCCTTGAAGACGATGGAAGATTGGGATCCGGAAGACCGGCGCCCCATGATCGTAATCGGTCAAACCACGAAGGGCTACTGGCCCACCGCCCAGGATGGCAAGATCGATGGATTCGGTGATCAGCTGGTCAGCTATCCGAGCCACCCCTACGCCCTCAAGATGAACTCAGAATACTTTGTCGCGCTCGCCGAAACTTTCGAGAAGCGATTCGGAGTCGAGTTTGAAGGAATTCGAAACGGGCCCGTAGCGGATCCTCGCGAATGTCTGATCCAATTCAAGACTAACATAGATATAGCCATGTCGGTTTTGGAGCAGAATAGCCTCGGCGACTGGTTGGCGGACCGTCTCGTCGATCTCGGTGATTCCGTGCCCGATGATCTCCCGATGCGTTTGGTTAACACGGGGGATCCCTTTCTAGATGAGAGACTCACTGTGAAGAGTTTACCGATTGAACCACAGACGGTTAGGGTAAGAAACCCGGTTTCGGACGAAGAAAAGGAAATATCGATAAGCCTCTATAAAAAACCTGGGGAGAATGCGGGAACCCGGCGCGCAATTTCGGAGATTATCAAATGGATGAATTATGTTACGGATAGCCGGTTCATCACTATCGCGGCCGATCTCTCCGACTCCATAAATGTGGAGAAAGGCTCTTTCTGGGGACACTACAGTCCGGACAATAATCCGTGCGGTACGCGATTCAAAGCGCCTATTGAGGAAGCCGGCAACGCTTCGACGGCCATTGGCCTGGTAGGACAGAGCGCTTCCCTTGACCCTCGAAAGTTTTCCGGCGTTTGGGCCCTCAGTGGCACCTACGGCGCCTTCACTCCCCTAATGTATCTCCCGGCGCGAGTCTGGAGCCAGCAAAACCAGGATAGCCGCTTCCGTATGGGCGTGCTACACATCCTAGCTGGACACTCCGGACCTGAAACAGCGGCCGACGCCCGCACCCACTTCGGAATCTTTGCTCCTCAAGTGTGGAAACTCTTTCCACGCGGCCAGGCGATCCATTTGAGTTTCTGGGACTACAATGATGTGGCTTCCGGATATTTTGCGGCCGCTGACGTGGCGGCGCGGGATCCAAAGGTCGGCGTCATCATCATCGAAGTGGCGCGACCCGATTTTCCGGTAGCCGATCGCTCCGGTTTCGCCGATTCGGACCCGAAAGCCGCAGCCAAAGGTCACTATGTCATTCGCGATTTCGATGCCGATAAACCGAAACACGGCACTATTGTCGTGCAGGGCTCGAACTCTACCGTAAATCTGATAAGAGTCTTGCCGCGTCTGGAGGAGGCCGGCGTAAATGTAAAGATCGTTGCCGCGGTCAGCGAAGAGCTCTTTGCCCTCCAACCGGAAGAATATCGCAATGCCGTCCTCCCCACGGAAGCGAGATACGATCTCATGATCGTGAGTTCCGGTACTCGCAGGGTGTGGCCGATTCAAGATGTTGGGCCCCTCACCGACGAATATTCGATGACTTCGGATTGGGATCACCAATGGTTGACCGGCGGGACCGAAGCGGATGTCATCGCCGAGGCAAATCTCGATGCCGAATCAATATTTCACGGCATCAAGCGCTTCGCCGACGAGCGGGAAAGCCGGCTCTCGCGGCAACGGGAAATGCTATCACGACTTGGGTAAGGGCGTGTTGTCCAGTTAGCCCGGAAATCTCACTACTGAGCGAAGCGACATCTTGCAATTTCCGGGCTAGCCCAAAACCGCATCCGGAAGGGGCTGTTGTTGAAAAAATCAGAAGAAAAGGAAATGGACCTGCTCGGCAAGATTCTGCAACAGTGTGTTTCTGCTTGCCCAAGTGAATGGTTCACTTGAGAGCTTTTGATCCCTTTTCTATCAAATGGTTCCGGAGCGGTTTTGGTGTCTAACCCGAAGATCTGTGGAATCTTCGGGTTAGGCTTCGAACACAATCTCGTTGTTCACGATAAACGAGCTCCCCTGTTTTTCTACTTATGTCACTGCAACTCTATGACACCTTGACCCGAACAGTCAGACCGCTTCGAGCAGAAGACGGAAAACGATTTCGATTCTATGGTTGCGGCCCCACTGTCTACGGATTCACACACATCGGCAATTTCCGAACCTTCATAAGCCTCGATGTCTTTTACCGTGTTCTGCAGTCGGCCGGTATGCACCCGCTATACGTGCGAAACCTCACAGATGTGGACGATCGCACAATCGAGCGGAGTCAAAAAGAGGGGGAGCCTTTATCGTCATTTACAAAAAAGTGGACCCGGGTCTTTCACGAGGACTGTGCCAAACTCAACCTCCTCGTCCCCGACATTGAGCCAAGAGCTTCCGATCACGTTCCCCAGCAGATCGCAATAGTCGAAAAGCTGATCGAAAATGCCTATGCTTACAGGGCGGCCGACGGCTCTGTTTACTTTAAAGTGAGCTCCTTCCCGCGCTACGGTAGGTTGACACGATTGGAGAGACGAGAATTGCAATCGCAGGAGACTACCAGTGGGGGCGCTCTAAACCTGGCCGATCACTACGATCGCGAGTCGATTGCGGATTTTGCCCTTTGGAAAGCACGTAAGCCGGAGGATGGCGAAAACTACTGGCCAAGTCCATGGGGGGAAGGGCGACCTGGTTGGCATTTAGAGTGTTCCGTCATGAGCATGGAATACCTTGGCGATACATTCGACCTTCACGGCGGCGGCAGCGACCTCTGTTTTCCTCATCATGATAACGAAATTGCGCAGAGCGAAGGCGCTACCGGCAAGCCCTTCGCCAGACATTGGATGCATGGCGCCATGCTTCGCGTCGAAAGTGAAAAGATGAGCAAGAGTCTGGGAAATATTCACACTGTAAACGAGATCCTGGAGATGGGCTTTTCTCCCATGGCGTTGCGTTTGGCACTGCTCTCAGGCCACTATCGACAACCCTTGAATTTCACCCGCAACAGTTTGAATGCTGCAACCAGCGCCCTTCAAAAACTGGATACGGCGCTGAGACCACTACTCGAAATGAGGGACATCTCGGAAGAGAACTTCAGTGACCTTCACCGCGGAGAATTCTCCGATTGGGGTTTATTCGGAGAGGCGTGGGAGGAATTGTGCAATGATCTCAATACTCCGAAATGCCTTGGAGAACTCTTTAGAATCCTGAATCGGAACGACAGTGGCGCCATTGGTTCAGCGCTGCCTGCCTTTAGCTGCCTGCTCTTCGCGCTAGGGCTGAAACCGTTTACAGAAGCGCAGGAAGCAGAGGCGCCGGTCGAGATTCGCGAACTCGCGGAACAGCGTTGGAGGGCTAAGGAGCTAAGGGACTATCCTTCCGCCGACGCCCTTCGGGACGAGATCGGGAAAAAGGGGTGGAAGGTGCTCGACCGAAAAGACGGCTTCGATTTGCAGAGAAGACTTGACTTCCATTGAAAACACACCTTCATGCCTGAGCTAATGCATTCTACGATAGAGGGCACTACCCCTTTGACCCGAACTTGCCGCTTCGGGGCTTGGCCTGTATTTGCCTGAACAGATTTTCAATACAAAACTCAACCAAGCCCGGAAGCGAAATGCTTTTGGGCTTTTTTATTTTATACAGATTCCGTTTATTTTAACCAGGATACAAATGAAAACAATGTCACCATTAGAGGAACTTCGTCATTCCGCCGCGCACATGATGGCTACGGCAGTATTGCGTCTCTATCCCGAAACCAAACTGGATATCGGCCCACCGACTGACTCCGGATTCTATTACGATTTCGACCTCGACCACAAGTTTACTGCCGAGGATCTCGAGCGCATCGAGGCCGAGATGAAACAGGTGGTCAAGGAGAATCAGAAGTTTGAGCGGATCGAGACGTCGCGCGAAGAGGCGGAGAAGCTGATCCGTGAGATCGGTCAAAATCGATACAAACTGGGACGTCTGGCGGATATACCGGAAGGTGACTCGATCTCATTCTACCGAAATGGCGAATTTGTCGATCTCTGTGCCGGAACCCATGTGAAGTACACAAAGAAGGTCAAGATCTTCAAGCTCCTCAGCATCGCGGGTGCCTATCATCGCGGTGATGAGAAGAATGCGCAGCTCCAGCGCATTTACGGAACCGCTTTTCCAAAGAGGGAGGAACTGGACGGATACCTTCATCAACTGGAGGAAGCGCGCAAGCGCGACCACCGAATTATTGGTAGGGATCTACACCTCTTTCATCTCGACGAATCGGTCGGACCAGGTCTGGTATTGTGGACCCCAAAGGGCGCGATTATTCGGCAGGAATTGCAGGATTTCATTGCAGAAGAGTTGAGAAAACAGGGTTACGAACAGGTCTTTACTCCACATATCGGAAAATTGCAGCTCTACCGGACCTCCGGTCATTTTCCATATTTCAAAGACTCGCAATACCCTCCTCTGGTGGACCGCGAGGAAATCGAAAAGCTGGCCGAGGAAGGCTGCTCCTGCGCCGATCTCTCTAACCGGTTGGAGGAGGGAGATGTGGAGGGATACATGTTAAAGCCGATGAACTGTCCCTTCCACATCAAGATCTACGCTTCCCAACCGCGTTCTTATCGCGATCTTCCTGTCAGGCTGGCAGAGTTCGGAACCGTTTATCGATGGGAAAAATCGGGAGAGCTGAACGGCATGGCGCGCGTCCGCGGAATGACTCAGGATGATGCCCATATCTTCTGCACGGAAGCACAGGTAAAGGCTGAGCTTTCCGGTTGTCTCGAACTCGTAAATGTCATCCTCTCTACACTCGGAGTAGACGATTATCGCGTGCGGATCGGTCTCAGGGATCGCGAATCCGACAAATACGCCGGGGATCCGGAACTCTGGGATAAGGCTGAAACGGTTTTGAGGGAGGAGGCGGGAACGCTCGGCGTACCCTATTCCGAAGAAATAGGCGAGGCTGCGTTTTACGGTCCCAAGATTGACTTTGTGGTCAAAGACGTAATTGGCCGTGATTGGCAACTCGGTACCGTTCAATTGGATTACAGTCTGCCGGAGCGATTCGGTCTCTCTTATATCGGCCCGGACAATTCGCCGCATCGTCCGGTAATGATTCACCGCGCTCCCTTTGGTTCCTTGGAGCGATTCGTCAGCGTTCTTATTGAGCACTTTGCCGGGAGTTTTCCAACCTGGCTGGCGCCCGAGCAGGTTCGGCTGCTGCCCATAACCGACCACCAGAATGCTTACGCTGAAAAGGTGGCGGAAACGCTTGTGGCATCGAAGATTCGAGTGACGGTCGACGCGCAATCCGACAAACTGGGCGCGAAGATCAGGCGAGCCGAAACCGACAAAGTCTCCTACATGCTCGTGGTCGGCGCCAAAGAGGTCGAGGCGAAGGAAGTTTCGGTCCGCTCAAGAACGAACAAAGCGAACAACGGAAACTTCACAATTGAGGAGTTCCTCGCCCGCCTGGCCACTGAAATAGTGGAGAGAAGTCTTCCGCGGGCTTCCTGAATGACCGCCTGATGAACACTCCCCGCATTGAGGAGTTCCTCGCCCGCCTGGCCACTGAAATAGTGGAGAGAAGTCTTCCGCGGGCTTCCTGAATGACCGCCTGATGAACACTCCCCGCAGCAAGCTGCGGGGTATCTAACTCTTTCGCCGTTTGGACAGGAATTGCCCATGCTTTACTCCAAGTTACTACAAACGTCCCCGGAGGGGCCGTTCCACCACGAGCATCCTTGCTACGGGTGGATCGGGCGCTCCGCGCGCGATGATTCTTGAGAAAGTCACCGACCCCGTAGCAAGCTACGGGGAATTACCAAGTTAAAAATAAGAGGGGTCCGAGGGTAGGAAGCTCGCTCGCGAGCGATTCGAATACATCGGTCTTCCTTTCGGCCGCTAGCGGCCTTCCTACGCCTGACGGTCTTCGAAATTCCATTTCACGATGATTCACCTTGAGCCGCCTTCTTGGCTGCGGGTAATTCTGAAAAATCGGTAATTGAACCAGTGGCGCCATTAAAGACAGGACCTGCACAGTGCTCGAGTTGATCCTCTGGAATTGTTCCTCTATCAAAACCAATTCTCTCAATATCAAAGCTTTTCGGAGGCGGTTTCGCCGCTGTCCGGAAATAGGAAGATGTCTCCCGCAGAGGGAGCTGGCAGGAGTTTACTTTACAGGATCCAGTGCCACATTCAGAAGCATTTTTGAAACCGTCGGGCGGAATATCGAGAATTACAATTCGTACCGCCCACGAACTATCGGTATCCATTTATAGGCTAGGGGATATCATATGATACCATCTTCGAGCCAGATGAATCGCTCGTGGAGGATGTCTTGAGCGAGCTTGTATCCCCGTCGATCGTTGTGGTGTCGAAGATCATGAAATTTCCGCTCGATCCTTAATCTCGATTCTCTAAAGAGAAAATCCACAAGCTGAAGAACGTTTTCCTTTTCAATCTCTGAATTACCCTCTTTCAGGATTGCGTCGGCTCGGAGAGTAGCGGCGGTGATGACGAAGAGTTCTGTCCCAATGTCAACGATCCTTCCTAGCAGGCACTGCTCTTTGTCGAGCCTTGGCCCGTGGCGCGCCATAGAGTGGAAAAGAGCGCGAGCCAATTGTCTGCTAGTTGCGGACACATAGGCGAAGGGCGTTCGCAATGATCCATACAGTTCTCCCGGTAAATAGGTCCAGGAAGGGATCCAGAGTTGGGGATACCAACCACTGTAAAAGATAGTTGCGCGAATGGCCTCTCGAAAACGACTGGGTAAGGGTAGCCTTGAATTCAGGACTCCTCCCGCCACAGCGAGATGCGGCTCGAGGGCCTCTCGGGCGAGGAAGAGCCGCATGATCTCACTCGATCCTTCGAAAATCAGGTTAATTCGACTATCCCTCATCATCCGTTCTACGGGAACGGGATCCTCGCCGCGAGTTTTGAGAGAATCCGCGGTTTCATAGCCACGCCCTCCACGGATTTGCATGGTATCGTCAATGATGCGCCAGGCGATTTCCGTGCCCCACAGTTTACACATGGCCGCCTCCACCCGTACGTCGTGGTCCTTGCGATCAACCAGTGCTGAGATTGTGAGCACCATCGACTCCAGGGCGAAGATGTCGGCCGCCATTCGAGCGATTTTCTCGGCGATGGCGGCGTGCTTACCGATAGGACCTCCCCATTGTTTGCGCTCTACCGCCCACTTCCTGGTAACCTTCAGGCAGCGCTTGGAGAATCCGACGCAAGCGGCGGGAAGAGTGATTCGTCCAGTGTTCAAAGTCGTGAGGGCGACTTTCAGACCTTTGCCCTCGGAGAGTATTATGTTCTCACGAGGTAGGCGTACGTCATTGAACCGAATGAGGCCATTGTAGAGGGCTTTAAGCCCCATAAAGTGGCAGCGTTGCACGACCTCCACGCCGGGAGTGTCCATCTCTACGATGAACGCGGTGATCTGTTTCTTCTTTTTCCCCCCGATGACCTTATCGGGAGTACGTGCCATAACGACAATTACCCCGGCTCGGGTGCCATTCGTGCACCAGAGCTTTTCACCGTTAAGGATAAAACTGTCACCATCCGTGGTTGGCTCGGCGTAGGTTTTCATCTGGGCCGGGTCGGATCCGACATCCCGCTCGGTCAGGGCGAAGGCGGAAATCTCCCCGGCGGCCAGGCGTGGAAGGTATTCGCGTTTCTGTGTGTCCGTTCCAAATAGGAGCAGCGGCTGGGGAACGCCGATCGATTGGTGGGCGGAAAGTAAAGCGGTGAGGTTACCGCAATGACTGCCCAAAAGCATGGCAGCCTTAGAGTAGTTCGACTGCGACAGCCCGAGACCGCCGTATGCGCGGGGAGTCTTGATTCCGAAGGCTCCGATTTCGGCCAACCGGCCGAAGAGGGAATCGGGAATTTCCCCTTCTGCATCGATCGCGTCGGGATCGGCCTCGTGGCGCAATACGTCTTCGAGGTTTGAGAGAAAAGGCGCCCCCGCCGCTTTATCTTCTTCGGACTGTTTTGGGAAAGGATAAGCCGTCTTCAAAGACAGCTTTCCCATGAATAGATCCGAGGCGAACCCCTTGTTTCGAGCCACACCTTCGCGGGCGGCTTCGGTGAGCTCAAGGGCTTCCCGTTTGCCCCGCGACATTTTCGAAGTGTCGATCCGGGGTGCCGGTTCCTCCTTAGACGGTGGTCTTGCCTCAAGCACGGGTTGAGTTTTTATGACACTTTTTGTATTTCCGGCGCAGCCGGTTGGGTCGCCGATGTCGTGTGGGCCGAATAAAAGTTTCTGCCTTGTCTGGCCATGTCGACGAGAAGAGGGGATGGCTGAAATAGGTTGCGGGCTTGTTCAACAAATCCCTCCAATTTTTCAATCACGGTGGGAATGCCAATTGAATCGGCGTAGCGCAAGGGCCCCCCTCGGAACGGCGCCCAACCGGCGCCCATGATCATGGCGAAATCGATGTCCTCGGGCGCTTCAGCAACCTCCTCTTCGAGGCAGCGTGCCGCCTCATTGACCATAAGCAGTAGCATGCGATCGATGATGATGTTTGGATCGGTGTGCCCCTCTTCCTTCACGTTTAGAACCGAGTAAATCTCGTGGTTTTCTTCAAGCGTTTCCCCCTTTCGATCATAGCTGTAGAACCCTTTTCCAGCGCCCTTCCCAGTCCACCCATAGGTAATCATGACGTCCAGGTCATCCGTGGTTTTAGAATCGTAGGAGAGCCGCTCTCCGAGGTAGCGGGCAACCTTTTGAGCCACTTCGAGACCGACTTCGTCAATAAGGCGCAGCGGTCCCATCGGCATTCCGAAGCGAACGGCGAGTTCGTCCAATCGACTAACGCCGTGTCCCTCTCGCAGGAGCTGGACCGATTCCAGGAGATAAGGCATGAGTATTCGGTTTACGATAAAACCCGGACTGTCCTTGACGATTACAGGCAGTTTACCGATACGTTTTACGAAATTCAGAGCCGCCTCGAGGGTCTTCTCCGAAGTAAGCCTCCCCCGAACCACTTCGACCAATTTCATTCGGTGCACGGGATTGAAAAAGTGTATACCGACAAAGCGCTCCGGCTGTTTCAGGTTTAACGCAATCTCTGTGATCGACAGCGCCGAAGTATTCGAAGCAAGTATCGTTTCAGAGCCCACCCTGCGTTCCAAATCCCGGAAGAGCCGCCTCTTTAGATCCAGGCTTTCAAAGACTGCTTCAATGGCCAGACCGGCACGATGCATCGAGTCTTCGCCCTCGACTGGCCAGATCCGATCCATTCCCGACTGCGCTTCCCGTGGCGTAAAGATTCCTCTTCTGATTCCTGCACTGTAGAGGCGCCGCGCAGATGCAAGGCCCAGCGCCAACTTTCCGCGGTCGACATCTCTTAGCAGGACGTGGAGCAGTTCCGGGAACTGCACCACTGAGCGATACCGGCGCCCATTAACCCGGCGCCTACCACCGCCACCTGCTTTACGGACTGGGTACGGATCGTAGAAGATTGTCGGCGAGTCGGCGCCGATTGAAGCTTCCTGGAGCGCTCCTGAAGGAAGAAAACGTTGACGAGATTTCGACAAGCTTCGGTCTCGATGAGCTGCAAAAGTGCTTGCTTTTCGCGCTTAAGGGAGTCTTCCACGCTACCGCGCAGCGCTTGCGTAACGACCTCAAGCGCTTTCATCGGGGCGGGATAATTGCCATGCGACTTTTCGAGGATTCTTCGCCGGCTAATCGAGCGGATAATGGAGGAGGCGAAAACCGAACCGGCGAAGAAGGGGACCACCCTCGGTCGCTTGGGACCTGAAGCGATCCTGCTCGCGGCTTCGAGAAGAAGTTCGACATAGACAGCATCGTCTACAATCCCGAATCTCTTCGCCTTTGTGGCGGAATAAATCTCTCCTGACAGGATTGACTTTAGCGCCTTGCGCTGGCCGATAAGGTGAGGCAATCGGGTACACCCTCCCCACGCCGGAATGAGGCCGAGCTGGACCTCCGGTAATCCAAGTTTTGTCGCCGAATGCAAGGAGGCGATCCGGTAATCGCAGGCCAGCGCCAGCTCATACCCGCCTCCAAGACACGCCCCATGAATGGCGGAGACGGTGGTGAGGGGAAGACGACTGAGGCGTGTGAAGGTGCGCTGTCCTGTCTCAATCAGTGAACCGACCGCTTCTCCAGAGAGTTTGCTTGAGAGGGAGTTTAAATCGAGTCCGGCAATGAATATTTTAGGTTTTGCGCTCGCTATGACCAGGCCTTTGAGGGAGGGTTCGCTCTCAATAAAGTCGAGTTCCCGGTTGAGTTCATGGAAGGCCGGCGGGTCGAGGAGATTGGCGGATGATTCCGGACGATCAAATGTAAGGAAACAGATGCCGGAATCTGAAATGTGCCTTTTTATAAGTGTTTTCAACTTACTGTCTCCAACCATAGTGCGCCTCCCTGGCCGCCACCGACACAGAGGGATACTAAAGCTCGGCTGAGCTTCCGTCTCTTGAGTTCCTTGAGCGCTGTCAGGACAAGCCTTGCGCCGGTCGCCCCGACAGGGTGTCCGAGAGCGATAGCGCCCCCGTTCAGGATCTCCTCAGGAATTTCCCCAAGTGGGGATTCGCGGCCCAGGCCGTTGCCGCAGAATTCCCTGGAGCGCGCTGCCTGCATAACGGCCATGATTTGGACGGCAAATGCCTCGTTTATTTCGATGAGATCGGCATCCTTGAGACTCAATCCCAGCTTTCTTTCAGCGCCGTCAATGGCGTAGACCGGGCCGAGGCCCATGCGCTTCGGATCACAACCGGCATAATAGTAACCGAGGAGCTTACCAATCGGTTCGAGGGCATGTTTATGACAGGCTTCCTCCGTCGCGACGAACAGAGCGACGGCCCCATCTGTTATCTGTGAAGCGTTTCCCGCTGTCACCGTTCCGGTCTTTCGATCGAAGACGGGGCGCAGCCTGGCCAGATCTTCCGATCTCTGGTTTGTCCGCGGGCCATTGTCCCCGTCGACGGAAACGGGACTGCTCTTGCCGTTTGGATATACCGGACAGATCTCCTCTTTCAGGCGCTCTCGAGCGGCGACCGCCTTTCTATGCGATTCCAGGGCGAAGCGATCCTGTTCCTCTCGACTTATGCGAAATTCCCGACCGAGGATCTCCGCCGTCTCACCCATGTTTAGCCCGCACACAGGATCGGTGAGGCCTAGCTGCAAGGCCGCTTTGGGTTTGAAATCCGCGGGCCGAAATTTCAATAGGTGGTGGATGCGCTGTCCCGCGGTCTTGGCTCTAGCGAGAGCCGCGATTTTTTTTGCAGCTCCAGGGCTGAACAAGAGGGGCACCTGTGACATGCTCTCGCTTCCCCCTACCAGGAAGACCGAACCCGTCCCCGCGGCGGCTTTATCAGATGCCAGGGTGAGAGCTTCGAAACCGGAGGCGCAATTACGGTGCACGGTACTGGCGGGAACCGAATCGGGAATGGCGCTGCGCAGTGCGATGACCCGGGCCACATTGGCGGCTTCGGCGGGTTGGCACACGCAGCCGATGATTACCTCATCGATAATGGCGGGGTCAATCCCAGTCCGCGCCAGCAACGCGGTAACCGCTGCTCGCCCCAAATCAACCGCGCTGAGACTCGCTAAATCGGTGCCAAACTTGCAAAAGGGAGTGCGGACGCCGGCGACAATGTAGAGTGGTCGACTCATGTCTTAACAGTCTCCGAAGATTTCTTTTTTGATCGTCTGGCAAGACTCCAGGAACGTGTTTTCTCAAACATTCGGCGGACGGTAGAGAAGACGAACTGGGCCGGATTCCAGTGAGGGGGGTTCCAATCGATCTCCGGTTCCTCGATTGGCACTCTCTGATCGACGATTTTCTCCTCTTTAAGCACCTCCCCGACTCTGTGCAGGCGCCGCATTTCCTTATGGGTGTGGAATTCGATACGGTTGGGTCGAATTTCCACTGCGTTGGCGAAACGAGTGTTAATCGCATGGGTGAGCACTTCTTCCGAAACCGGCGTGCCTTTGCTTACGTGGAGCACAAGCTCATCCAGTTCCATCGGATCATCCCTGACTTTTCGTATCTCAAGTTTCCAGGAGGCGACCTGTTCCATGTCGTCGAGGAGGTGTTCCAATACATTAAAATCGACCAGTGTCCCTTTAAGCTTCTGCAACTGCATCGAGTGAACATCGCTAACGCGAGTGATCCGGCCGATCAGCCGCGGCACTTGCCGCCCGCAATAGGGGCACGGCTCGTATACCATTCCGCCCTCCACATGATCTCCCGTGCGATAGCGAATTACGACCGTCCCCCGGGCATTCAAGGGCGTAAATACTATCTCTCCCCCTTCGCCTTCCGGCAGCACTTCGCCCGACTCGGGGTCGACAATTTCAAATATCCCCAAGTCGGGATAGAGATGGTAGCCGCCTGATTTTTCGTCAATCGGGAAGGGGCATTCGACCCAAGCCATTTTTGCCTCGGTAAATCCATAAGTAGCCACCACTGTCACATCTGGTGAACCCAGTTGCTCACAGAGTTCCTGGAGCCTGGTGCGCGTCCCGGCCGTCACTTTCTCGCCGCCGAGAACGATCTTATTGATGCCCTCGAAGCGTTCGTTTTCTTCCCTCGCCTGCTGCAGGACATGGTAGAGAAACGTAGGCATCCCGACTAGCATGGTGGGCTTAAGTCTCTTAATCAGCCGGATATTGCCTTCCGTTCCAATCGTCTTGCCGCCCCCTGTTCCCACACAGAAAAGGTTCTCCTCCAAAGCCAGAAAGTGAGTCAGCCAGTAGGCGAGGTGGGGGGCGTAAGGAAACATATTGAGAATGCGGTCATCTCGCTCCGTCCGTCCGATTTTGGCGATTCGGGCCCCGTCCCTGGCCAGATTCCGCAAGTCGCATTGGGTGTAGAGAAAGGGAATCGGCTCGGCGGAGCGGCCGGTCGTTGAAGTCATGAAAATCGGCCGAAACTCCCGCTCCAGTTCCTCTTTGACCCGCTTTCTGCCTTTGTAAAGCGCTTTCAAAATGACGTCCTTCTGACGCGTCAACTTCCGGGCATCAGGGATTAGTGCGAAGTCGAGGTACTTGCGTGAGTTTTCCGGAGTGGGCAAAAGGTCCTCTTTGCGCGTGAACGGTATTCGTTGGAGATCTTCCACCTTCCGGATGGATTCGGGAGTGATCCCCTGCTCGCGAAAGAGCCTCGAATTGTGCTTCGAATACGGCAGCACCGTCCTCCGCAAATAGCGACTCAAGAGCGCCCCCTGCCATTCTCGAATAGCTTCGCTGTCAAGGCTGTCCCACTTCCTTTTGAATTTTAGAGCTCTCATCTCATGCGGTTTTCGTAGTCACCATGGCACTGATTGCATCCAACTGCACCATGGCCGTTTGTCGGCCCATGGAGATATACTTTCCAGGTTTATTAAATTCGTGCCATTGGGAGGAACAGGTAATCGGCTGCAGAGTAACATCAGCCCGCTCCAGGTCGCGCTCCACAATCCGTATCTGACTGCCTTCAATACTGTGCATCACGATGTCCAGCACGTTACCTCGGGCAAAGTAGTTGAGGTGGCGGTTTAACGAGCCGGCCAGGCCGAGTCTGTCACCATCGTTAGCTCCCTCAAAGTCATCCGGGAGAGCGCATTCACGGGCGAGTTCTGGAGAGAGCACGGTGCTGACCGCGATAATGCGTTCGATGCCCATCTCAGCGAGCACGCTCACGGGGAGAGGATCGGTGATTCCGCCGTCGATATAAGCTTCGCCACCTCGATCTACCGGAACGCAGATACCGGGCATTGCACAGCTGGCATGAACGGCGGTGACGACGTTACCTTCGGAAAATGTGGTTCGTTCGAGCGTCGACAGCCTTGTCCCAACGACATGCAGGGGAATGGAGAGGTCGGCAAAAGAGATCTCGCCGAGAGTCCGCCCCAATCTTCGTTCGATCTTCTTTCCTTTGATCAGGCCTCTTCGAGGCGGGTATTCCGGATCGAGGAGCTGCACCAGCATCCAGGGCGATTCCAGTTCTCGAGCAAGTTCCTCCAGTTGCCGGCCGTTGTAACCGCTGGCCCAGCAGGCTCCGATATAAGCGCCCATGCTCGAACCGACCACCACGTCGACTTCGATTCCATATTCCTCCAGCACTTGGATCACGCCGATGTGCGCGAATCCCTTGGCACAGCCGGAGGAGAGCGCCAATCCGATTCGGCATCCACCGATTTCACGCGCGAGACGGCGAAACTGCCCGTGATAGCGCTTCTCCATTTCGTGTTCATGGTCGGGACCGTCCGGGATGGGGATGTCTTCCCGGCATGTTCGAATGATATGGTGAACCGGCAATCCGGACTCCTCGGAGACTCTTTTCAGGTCTGTCAGTGCTTCCCCTTTTTTCAGAATGAGGAGCGTTCTAATATGGTCGGCTTCCACCGCGATTTTCTCCCGAATATCGCGGATCGCCACCCCGGCATTGTAAAGCTCCCGAGTTTCCTGACTGAGGAGGATGTAGGTTCGCTCCGAGCGATGGACACACTCCATTAACGTTCGCCGTTCCGTATCCGCCTCCAGGTATACTACGATCCGATCGAATGATTCGCGCAATTGCCGTAAGAGGGGTAGAACGACGGGAGAAGCCCCCACGTGATTGCCCAAATTGACCTTGAGCAATTGAGAAGAATATTCGGTGGCGTTCTTCAGGTAATCATCCATAGGCTGACGACCATTCAGTGGCCGTAGCGTCCTCTCATTCTCGGCGAGTTCGTAATCGCCTCCCTCTTTCAGGAATTCGACAAATAATACAGAGTGGCCCGTTTCCAGGTTTAACAACCGGGAAAACTCCGCGCGTAAATCTCTCTCGAAAAGGCCGAGGGTAAAATCCGCGAAAACAGTTATGCCTTTTAGTTCGCCACGGTAGGGCTTTTCCCATGGGGGTTCGTCAGCGCTTGAACGTCCGCCCCGAGACACCCAGGGAAGCCACTGGACTTCAGAGAACTTCCTCAAGAAACCGGGGTATTCAAACCGCTTTAATAGGCTGTACATCTTACATAACTGTTACTGGCCGCAGATTTGTCCCTTCTAAAGCTCCGCCGGGCTCGTCTTTGGATTTTTCTACGGCAACGGTTCTATTCAATCCGTCTTTACAACATTAGAGTAAGGATCGGAAACCGCGTTTATTGTAAGAGTGATAGCGCATCTGTTTTCTTCCTTTGGAATGCTAATCCCGTCAAAGACAGGAAGAAGATGCTTGAGCGACATCGAGTCCTACAGAATAAGCTCCTGCATTGCTGTACGCGGGAGGCCATCTTGGATATTCATCCCGAACGTTGTCGATTTTGCTTTGCCAATTCGTAGAAACGCTCCCGCGTTCCTCTACAGAGTGTAAGCTCATCTCAGCCCGTTTCGCCAGGAATTGGACGATGTAGTTTGCGAGGACCGATCCTCCCTCTGGGAGAGAATCACGCCCGGCCGTCTCTCTTCGGAACTGTGAAAATTTATCGAGGAGAAGTTGGCGGTGGCACCCAACCGCGTATACATCAACTTCGAGGATATCGATCGGAAGATGTGGGGTTGGGATGGGAAGACGTTCGGCTATGAATCTGTCGGACTTCGCTTTGCGATCTTGCGGAGCGCTTCTGCATTCTGGGTGCATTCGTGGATCACGGCCGATTCCACCACCGGCATCTTCCTAGCGCACGACCAGATCAAATGGGGCAAAGAGCTCTCTACCCTCGATCTTTACTTGCGCCCATAAGCGATAATAGCCAGCGAGATCGGTGTTGAGGGAAAAATTGAAGCTAGTTTCCGGAGTTCCGAAACCTGAACCCGCGTCGAGTGGATGCATATGGGCGAACCCTCTACGGTGCTGATCAAATGCCACCAAATGGGCATAAGCGCCCATGAGTTCCTCAAGCGCTATCGGTCCTGTTTCATCGCCTCGGGTGATTCTGAGAGATACGCTGCTGGGTTGCTTCAGGATTGGCGGCGAGCCACCGGGAAAATCTAACTCGAATCGGTAGTCGCCGACCTCAGCCGAGTATCCCCTGGGCAGGAGCGCTTTCCCTGGGGCTCCGGAGACTTCAAATTCCGCCTCACCGATCACTAGCGATTGACTCGCGAGAGGAACGAGTTCCGCGAAGATCTTGTAGGTTCCGGTCTTTTCGGGAGTGAGTTCAAAACCAAATTTCCCGCCTTTGCCTAACGGTTTTGGATGAATGTGATGATAATCATCCAGACTCGGATCGATGATGAGCAAATGGATCTTTTTGGTATGAACGATTCCAAGTTCCCATGGGTAGATCGGTTTGCCACGAGACGTTCTAAACATGATCGAGAACTTCGCATTCTCGCCGACATTCAGCTTTGTGAACGGAAAGAGCTCGACTGTCACCGGAAACGATATCCGCTCGAGATCGATAAAGGTTGATTCACTGGCACCGCAGAATTCAGTCCCCGCGGGGTTGTCACCGATAGTATCATAGTGCAGAAAGGCGCACTCGGTGTCCGGTAGAGATCGCAGCAAGGGATAAGCGAGCAGGAAAGGTAGTGTGACAAGGCCGATCTGGAGCCATGGCTGATGCAAGATCCGTATTTTCATGAGCAATCTGGAATTACTTGCGATCTGCTAATCAGACTTCAGCCGGTCAAGAAAGTCGCTCGCCGTCCACATGGAACCATTTCTACGAAAGACGATTTTTCCGTTCTCGTTTATTAATACAGTGGCCATGTTGTGAATGATTGTGCCGCCCTCCTCAGTAGCGAAAATGCCAAACTGCTTCAAGATATCTCTTATGGCGCGTTTCTGACCCGTTAAGAGAATATAGTCGGCGGAATCAATTTCGTAATTCTGCGCATATTCTCTGAGAATTCCAGGAGAGTCGAATTCGGGATCGAATGATATTGAGACCAGTTTCAGGTTTTTGATCCCCGCCTCCTTCGCTTCGCTCTGGAGCTGTACCATGCGCTGAGTTGCCGCCGGGCACATCATCGGCATGGCGCAACGGGTAAATATGAAATTCATCAACACTCGATTTCCACGCAAAAAACGGGATTGAAATACCTTCCCATTCTGGTCGTAGAGGGCGAAATCTGGGAGTGTTTCTCCCACTTTCAGAGTTGGGTTCAGCCCCCGTGAAACGGTATCACGGCGGAGCTGGCGATTCACACCTGCCATAATGCTCTCCGCAACGGGATCCGCCGGCCAGATTCGCTCCAGCCGATAGCCACCCCCGAAGGGGACCGCCTGGCCGCGGACGGTATCTCCGGGACTGACGATCAGAGAATCTCCTTTTCCAAGGACGAATTCCGATTCTTCTTTGAAACCCGAGGCCGGATGCCGCCCCTCAGTCAGGTGTAGTATCGCTTTGCCAGATGATACGCTGAGAACCTTTCCTGTGACTTCCGTGTTCGCGGGCTCCGATGCAGCCTGAACGCTGTAAAGGCCCACGATGCAGGAAATACCTATTATTGCGACGAAGTGGGAGTGCATTGAGAAATTAAAGAGTTGAGAGTTCGGTGTTCACTAGGACCAAGGGACCATAGGACAAAAGAAGTGATGGATAATCTGACAGTTGCGAATATGAGCCGCTGATGGACATTCGGCCAATCCTAATCGTAGCCGATATTCAGATGCGGCTAACTGAGTATCGGTCTGTGGCAAGGACTCTAGCCAACATCATCGCTCGCGAGCGAGCTTCCTACCCTCAACGGCGGGTTGGCGGGCAGAATCGCAGATACGGCTTTTAAGAGCTAGATTCCTACCGTCAAAGAAGAGACCTTCTTACAGTGCATCCAGTGGACAAGGGTAATCCCTCGCCGGTCTATCGGGATCTGAGGGAAGGCAAACTAGTCTATTACGGGCATGAGCTTTTTGAAGTCCGATCGGGAGCAAGTTGAATTCAAGCTATTGGAGGGGCCGAAGAAAGGGACGCTTAGAGAAGCAATTTGAGGTTGACCGCAAAACGATGAAGCGGTGGGGGGAGGCGCTTCAAAGCGGAGATGCCGAGACCTTAGCGCGAGTGCTGGCGGGACGCAGCGCTCATCGCAAATTGAAGGGAAATCTCCTTTCTATGGGGAGAGTCCTACAGCAAGAAGATACGGGGGGAGATTCCCTCAGTGGGGATTTGCGCCCTGTCTTTAAGAAACCCGAGGCCGAAGATCGCCGCCCCTCAGTAGCAAAGGTCGCAAGGGGTCTCCCGATTTTTCGAGGGAGAGCTCCGAAGCGGTGCGGTATCTGGGAGTACTTCTGTTCCAGAGAAGTCGCTCAGATTGATCGCGAAGAGGGCTGGCTTTTGAAACCGCGGTCAATATCGAGCAGAGCAAACTGCTCGATCTCGAAGACGCAAAAACTCATCGGGCTCCTGTATACCCCCTATCTGCAACGCCAAACCTTTCCTGTGACTTCCTCAGAGTGTTCGCGGGAGCAAGGTGCTCCGATGCAGGGCTGAACGCTGCGAAAGGCCCACTGATAAAATACCTAGTATTGCCGGGCGATCGCCGAGTGGTTTTACGAAGCCATCGTGGAGCAATTCGAAATCATTACCTGGGAAAAAGGTTACAAGGCCAGCGCCCAGCGGATCGACGGGCAGTTGCGCCTGCAGCGCGCGCGCAACCATGCCGAAGATCTCCAGGAGTATCATCTTCGCTAGCGGGGCCCCTGGAAGAAAAATCCTCAAGGGACCATAGGAGCAAAAGAAGTGATGGATAATCTGACAGTTACAAGCGATTAGCCCAACACCTTGAGGACAAGCAGGAGAAAAGCGGTGCCGCCAAAGCCCTCCTGAAGCAAAAACAGCAATGCACCGAAGAATTGAAAAGACTGCTCCTGGCCGAGCATGCCCACCCGGGCAAAAGCGCCTCAAGGGGCGAAAAGATCCGTCGACTCGATCAGGCCCTCAAAGCCCTCCAACTCGAACTGGAGCAAATCGACACCGAATGCTCGAGGCTGCAGCGCCTCATTGATGAAAACTATGTCCGCCTGGACACCGCTAACAAGTCCCTCATGGATGCCTTGAAAATCTTCGCCCGTAACAGCTTCTACAAGCAGCTCGAACCCTTTAAAGCTCGCTAACTGAGTATCGGTCTGTGGCAAGGACTCTAGCCAACATCATCGCTCGCGACGGTTCAGGCCGAACAATTACCTTCCGCTGGGCAAAAAATCGGGATTTAAACTTGCGATTGCATAGTGCCTTTAGAGGGGCAATATAGTGAGGTCTGGAGACTCGAAGTAGATTGGCTGTCCCGACCACCGCCAGGCGTAGGAAAGCCGCTCGCGGCCGAATGGAATCTCCAGGCAACTCCTTTCCCTTCCAATCGCAAACCTAAGCGAAGTCGCGAATCGAATTCGGTGAAAACTCGCACGGTCTTGCGAACGCGGCTACCCATCTTAAGAGGAAGTGAAATCTCACGAAGAAGCGAGGGCTCTGCGCTCAAACTCCTGAATTTCCTTTTCGCCTTCCAGAACTCCAATTTCAAGGTGAAAGTCGCGCACCTCGCCCGGCTGGATTTGCTGGAGGGTCCCGTGTTTGCGATTCCAGGCGCGGCCTAAAACGCTGCAGTTGCCCGGCTCGATGCCGGTCACGTAGGTGCCCCGGTGGAAGTGCTGCCATTGATTAAGAATTGGGATCTCCTCAATGGGGAACTTCCAGTGGAGTCCCAGTTGTAGGTTGTCATTGATCAACCCCACGTGCACATCGCCCTGCGCATCAGCAACGGGGCGGTGGACGTAAACATCGTCATGGGCCTCTTTCTGTGGCGCCAGGGCCACGGTATATTCTTCAGGACCCACTTTCCGGTCTTCGGTCCATTCCGTGGATTCTTTGCTCTGGAGCACGAGGCGGGTACCTTCGTCAAGAATAGGAAACCCCGGGTTGGTGTGGTAGACAACCATGAGGGGAGAGGCGTCGACGCTTAAGTTTTCCACCCGGTCGTGGATGCGCAGGGATTTCTCGCCCAGGGTGGTGGAAATCTCACGGGACATTTCCAAGTTCGTGCCGAAAACCACTGCTTCGCGCATCTTGCCTTGAACACGCACGATGTAGTCCTCGTCCTCCCAGCCGCCATCGGCTATTACATTTTTCGCGGGGATAAAGGAAAGGCGGCCATGGAGACCCAATTCCTCATTCTCTTCTTCGGGATCGGTCTCCGGATGGCCGACAAAGGTTAGGCCGCAGCTCGTGAGGAGCCCGCCGAAAAACCCCCGCATCCAGCCATAGCCTTGGGGTTCGTAGAAGGCGGGTCCGACATCGCCGGTGCTGCCGCGGAAGCAGAGGGACATCCCCTTGTAGGTAGCCGAGGCAATGTCCAGGGAACGGCCGGGCAATACTGAAAAGCTAAGGCCGGACGCGTTAAAAACCTCGATCAGGTCCGCGCCACGTTCGTTGCCCTCCACGAGCTGGGCATAGCGGGTTCCGGCCACTTGTGTGATATCGCCGACACGGTCGAGCAGTTCTCGTTTCGTGTAGTTCGTTCCAAACAGCTTCGGCATCGTATTTCTCCAGGAACCTTCCGTCAGGCTCCCAGTCCTTAATTCCCACAAGATTTCCGGATCAGGAACGGGACGGCAAGGGAATATTTGGGAAGCTGAGTGTTTAGCGTTTCTGAGGCTGCCCCGGTCTTGTGCCCATCGTTCTGAATTTCGGTTGGCACGCAAATTGCGTGGAGTTCTCTGGTTAGAGCATGAAGAAAATGGGGAGCAGAGGGAGGGCACTGGAGTCGTTGTCAGGAGGCAATCCGATGGGGTTGCGGGTTTAAGGATTGATCCTGGCGATTACAGACTTCGAAGAGTTCCTCAAGGAAGTTTTCTTTTCGCAGGAGCTTTTTGGGCAATCGACCCACGGCGAGGGTTTTTCTGTTCGCCCGCCAGTGACTGAAGGGGGGTGCTTTCTGTGCAGCCTGGGCAAGCTTTTGGGGCAGATTATCGATACTGCCTAAAACCAGCTCCACATAGCGGGGATTGTGTAAGTTGGCCAGGAGCATGTATTCTTCGGGGAGCGCTTCAAAGTCGCGCGTCAGATTTTTGCGCCCGTGGGTTTGACGGCGTTTGCGCTTGGAGGTGCGCCAGGTGCCTTCCAGCTCATTGGTCGTGCGTACGCTGTCTGGATGGGCCGGTGGGGGAAGCAGCCGCTGCCAGTATTTGTCCAGATGAGTGACCACGGTGCGGTAGAGTTTGGCTTTCGAGGGGTTGGTCAGGGAGGCGCCTTTTTGGCGATATTGGGCACGCAGCAACTGGAGAGCCTCGGTGAGCTCAGCGGCTTGTCCTGCTTGCAACAGATAAGGGTCGCTTAAAGGGCAGGGGCCGCTGGCGCTGAGCCAAAGGGCATCGCGCAAAGCGCTGAAAATGCAAAAAGCGTTTTCATAGATAGTAGCGGCTTCGATGACGAGGGCATCAGCCAGATACTGCTTCAACCCGGTCGAAAGATGAAAGAAGCTTCGCAGAACAGAGCAACTGGCAGGAGCGCGGGCAAGCCACTGCTCCAGGGCGGCATGGGCGCGCACGACCCGCCGATGCCAATAAAGCAGGTAAGGATCGAAGGGAAAGCCCTGGCGGTGACCGTCGCAGGGATAATCCAAAATCCACAATTGCAGGGCCATGAGCAGTTCCCGTGCAAGGGTGGGATCGAAGGGCACTGCGAGCGCTTTGGCGGTGAGCAAATCGGCCAGGACGAGGGCGTGTTTTTCACGGAGGGCGTCACGGAGCTTTGCGGTGATGTGTTTGCGTTGCTCGCGCATGCGCTCCATGAGCTTCAATTGCCGCAAGCGCCCGTTGAGCATCTGCTGGGGTTTTCGATAAAGCTGTTCGCCCACATTGCGGGCGAAATGATAATGGCAGACGCCATGGGGGGCCTGGAAGGTTTCGCTCTCGCAGGCCTTGCTGATCTGAGCGCTTAAATCATGATAGACATGGTGGGGTTGGCCAAAAGCCCGGGCCGCCCGGGCAAAACAGCCACTGATCGTTTCGCTCTGTTCGGAAGGCATTTTCCAGCTGCCCAAAAGGATCCCTTCGTCGGCTTCCTGAACAGCGAAGAAAACCGGCGTCTGCGGTTCCACGGTCCCATCCACCAGCCAGCGCAGGCAAGGGCGAGCGCTCAGGTAATCTTTAAGCACCGGAGCGGCCGCGGCGTGCAGCCGACCCAGATAAAAAAGAAACTTCTGCTGCATCTCATAGAGGCTGCTTTGAGCAATCTGCAGCTGCCCCGGGCCCTCGCGCAGTTCCCTGTGCACCTCTTTGAGGGTGGCGCTTTCGCACAAACATCGCTTGCCCACATAGGCAATCAGATCGTAAGCGTAGCGACTATGCGAGGGCACGATCTGTTCCAGGCGAGCAGAACGGTAGCTGTTGCGGTGGCTCCCTTGCCCCTGCTCGCGCACAACTTCCACCGCCTGGAAGCATCCATAGGAGAAACTGACCACCTTGCGGCGCAGGGTCTTGCGCACCTCTGAAGGACCCTCTTCGTCCTCCCGGGCATCGAAGCGATAACTCGTTTGCGCAGGCACAGCCCCCACCGTTTGCAGGGCCCGTTCAGCCTCTGCCCGCAAATCATGTAACAGCTCCGCTACCGCGATCGGTCCGGTTTTTTTTTGAGCGAGTAAAACGCCATCACCCGCTCAATTTGCTCCCCGCTCAGCTCTACTCCCTGCTCTTGCATAAGCTCGACAAGCTCCTTGACCCCGGCCTCGGGATGGCCGATACAGGCGACCAGCAAAGCGATCACGACCATCGTTTCGAGCCCTTCGGGAGCTGCCTGCAAAGCGCCCCCGGGGTCCCCTGCCTGAACTTGTGCCGCTGTTCTTCGCCCTTGCCGCCGCTTTTTCTGTTCGGCCCCGCCCTGTTCCCCGGCCGAGACATACACGCAGTGACGCCCTTCATAGTATCGACTCAACCGCTTCTTTCTACAAAGCACGCTTATGGGGTTGTGCACCCGTACCCCAAGGAGGGTCTCCAACTCAGCCACCGTGTAGCCGCAAAGCGAAGCTCCCACCACCGCCTCCACGGTCTCCTCCAAGGTGCCGTGGCGCGAAAAGCGCCCCTTGCGAAAACGCCACAAACCGGCCCCGTCAAAGCGCGGAATGTCTTTCAAGCTCAGGTAGCCACAATTGGCATTGTAACTGGAGTAATGGCCATATTTTTGCAAAGCCCGATAGACCGTTCGCCGCGACACCCTCTGCTCCTTCATCAGCCTCCACACCGTGCTTACCCGATCCCGCCGTACCGCTTCGACCACCTCCCTCTCTTTACGCGAAAGCTCTTCTTGCATGCACCGGCACAGTATGGAAAGGAGGCAAAACTGCAAACTTTATTTTACATACAATGCCAATACCAACTTTCTCCAGCTCCCTTCGCTTCTACTCAATTGCCACCAGAAATCAACTCCCCGTTCAAAGCGCTTTTGTAACTGATTAATACTCAACAAGTTTCTAACTGAAAACAAACCTGCAGGAAAAGCTCTCTACCTCTAACGAACCCACACACAACAATCGTTGAAACTCCATTCTGGCATACTATGTAATCAATAGAATCTTGCAAGTGCCTGAATAACATTTACTTTGGGTTCTCCAACCCAATTTCGTAATTATGGGTCTTGTGCCGGGGTGGCGCGCGTTCCCTGCTATTAACCGTGTGCTTCTACCAACCCCTCCACCGCTCCTTTCTCGCCTCCGTCCCGGCGCGCCGGGACGGAGGCGAGAAAGGAGCGGTGGAGGGGCGCGCGGTGGCAATCGCCTATTGTAGCTGTATAGCGTGCGCCACCCCGGCACAAGACCGGGGCAGCCAGCAATCGAAGGCATGACGCTAAACACGTACTCCTGCCGGGAGGGGAGCGGGGTGGGTTGACTCAAAGTTCTACACAGTTTCAAGTCTAGGTCGGTTAGATTTTCAAGCCTGGTGCCCGATCCACCCGATGCCGAATTAAAAGGGTTGCCAACGGAAACAAGGGCACGTTCAAAATATCAGTTGAGGCAAATTGAGCGGGTATCAAAGCTATATGACCATTTCATGAACTTCAAAATAAGACGCACGGCGGATTTTAAGCCGGGGCTTTTCTGGTTCTGCGTATTCGCATTAATCTGGGCCGCACTGTTGCTTTATGCCGGTGGGTTTACGACTAGTATTGAGGCCGGGATGGCATTTCTCGATTGGCCGCTCTCAAATGGTTCGATCAATCCCGAAGGTTGGATGGAGGATCGTATGATGCGGGCCGAACACAGCCATCGACTACTCGGGATGAAGATTGGTCTTCTAAGTATTACGCTGTGTATCTGGATGTATATGCGCGAAGAGCGAAGGTGGTTGCGTCTCCTCTCGGGACTGACCATGGCAGTTATAGTTGGGCAAGGGCTACTCGGTGGGTTACGTGTGCTTTTCGACAGACTCAATATCGGGTCCGAATCCAACAGTCTCGCGCAAATGTTCGCGATTCTGCACGCTTGCGGCGCTCAAATTGTCCTCTGTCTTCTCGTGACTCTGGCAGTTGCCAGTTCCAGGCAATGGAATTCCACCGAGGGCGGTAATAACACACCACTGAAACGCACCATCAAGGTCCTCGGTGTTGCAAGCTGTCTTCTTATATTTCTTCAGATCCTCATCGGGGCAGTGATGCGCCACAGCAATGCCGGCCTCGCCATTTTTACCTTTCCTCATTCAGCACCAGGGGGGAGCTGGCTGCCGACCTATTGGAATTGGGCGGTTGCGATCAATTTTGCTCACCGAATTGGAGCCATCGCCGTCACCGTCCTCCTTCTCACATACATTGCACAGATCTGGGCTTCACCCGCCGCCCGGAGGTCACTGGGTGCGCTCACGCCGATTCCCATGGTTCTCCTGGCCGCGCAGATATACCTGGGTGCGATCGTGATCTGGACACGAATCAATGAACACGCCGCAACAATTCATGTGCTCCTGGGTGCTTTTCTGCTTGCGAGTTGCTGGATGCTGACTTTTTTATCATTTCGCCATTCAGATGAGAAACGAACCCTCCAGCTTACAGTATGAAGCCGAGTCGCGATCGACGGTAATCGCCGACAGTTCGGCGGAGTCTCGATTTCTAGTCCACGAATTCTGGGAGTTGACTAAACCCCGGCTCAGTCTTCTCTCCGTTATCACGGCGATTGTGGGCTACCTCGCAGCCCTACCTCAAGGCGCGTCGACTACATTGGTCAGCCTCATCTTCGGAACTTCCCTTGCCGCGGGAGGAGCCGCGGTCCTTAACCAGTGGATGGAATGGGAAGCGGATGCCCGGATGGTTCGCACAAGACAGCGTCCCATACCGGCAGGCGAAATAACTCCGGAGGCAGCGCTCCTCTACGGTATCATCCTTTGCGTGGCGGGCAGTTTGATTCTATGGACGTGTGTTAACACGCTGTCCGCACTACTCGCGATCATTACCCAGGTATCCTACCTTCTCGCTTATACGCCTTTGAAAAAACGCACACCCTGGTGCACTCAAATCGGCGCGATACCCGGGGCTATGCCTCCTCTGATTGGATGGGCCGCGGCGGAAGGAAACATATCGACACTGGGTTGGATACTATTCGCGATCCTTCTCTTCTGGCAAATTCCACATTTCATGGCCATCGCCTGGACATTTCGCGAGGATTATGCAACTGCGGGATTTACCATATTCAGTGTAGTAGATCCGAGTGGCAAGCGAATCTCCCGGCAATCATTCATCTGCACTTTACTTCTCATCGCATGCAGCCTATTGCCTGCCGCCTTCGGCTACACTTCCATTTTTTACATGCTCGTGGCCGTTCCAGCGGGAGCGTGGATACTCTACCATGCCGGCTTTTTCCTTCTCGCCGGCAAACGGGATAAATTTGCCCGAAGCTTATTCTTTGTCTCTATCACATACCTCCCGATTCTTTTAGGTGCGCTTGTGGTAGACCGTATGCTTTTCATTTAACCTCGGCCGCTTTAAATGAGCAACGGCGGCTTCCCATTTCCCGAAATCAACGCCGGGCTGAACTGCACTGCTGCCCTGCTTTTAACTGCAGGTTTTCTTCTTATTAAGATCCGTAATGTTCGCGCACACCGGGCCTGCATGGTGAGCGCTTTTGGGGTATCAGTTCTTTTCCTGATAGGGTACCTGACTTACCACTACCAGACAGGTGCGAGGACACCATTCGGAGGAGAGGGAGTATGGTGGGCAGTCTATTACGCAATGCTCGTTTCGCACGTCCTCCTCGCCGTAGTAATCGTACCACTGGTAATCCGAACCCTGCTACTTGCGGTAAAAGGAAACTTCGAGACGCACCGGAAATGGGCGCGAGTGACTTTCCCTCTCTGGTACTACGTATCTGTTACCGGGGTGCTCATCTATTTCTTTCTCTATCAGTGGTTTCCAGCCGCGTAATAACTGGACACTCCGCGCCATCTTCTTCTTTATTTGTTACGCATGCGCTTTCTGAGCTGGCTCCCATTCATCCTCCTTACCGGTTGCACGGCAACCCAACGTATGTCGACCCTCGATCCGAAGGGTCCAATTGCCGATATGCAGCTCGATTTATTCCTCGTCACATTATGGGTGACTACTTTTCTCTTTCTGACCGTCGGCGGCACACTGCTCTACACGCTCATCCGTTTTCGCGAAAAACCTGAGGATAAGAACAGGCCCATGCCGACCCAATCGCATGGCAATCCACTTATCGAGTTGGCCCTCATCGGATTTTCCGTCGTTTGCCTCGTGGTAATCGCCGTTCCGACTGTCCGAGGTATCTGGATGATGGAAGTTTTGCCCGAGGACCCCGAGACCGAAGTTATCGAAGTGGATGTAAAGGGTTACCAATGGTGGTGGAGCTTCGATTACCCGGATCTCGGAATTACCACTGCAAACGAATTGGTCATCCCGAAAGATAGAGTCGTAAAACTAAACCTTCGCTCAGCCGATGTCATACACAGCTTTTGGGTACCAAAAATCGCGGGAAAAGTCGATCTTATGCCGGGTCGCAGAAACTGGATGTGGATTATGGCCGACGAGGCCGGCCACTATTACGGGCAGTGCGCTGAATACTGCGGTGAAGCCCATGCCTATATGCTCTTTCGCACCGACGTCCTCACAGAAGAAGAATGGAAGGTCTGGGTGGCGCACCAAAGAGAGGACGCTGAACCACCTTCCGGCACAGACTCGTGGCCGGATTTCTTTTCCGCAATCGATAACACTTCCAACGGCTTTCCCGAGGATCCCGTGCGTGATGGGGCGCGCATCTTCATGAGTCAGGAAGGCGGCTGTATCCAATGCCACACCATCGGAGGAGCGAAAGACGCTAACGATCTGGAACGTGCCGCCGGCATACTTGGCCCAAACCTTACTCATGTGGCCGGTCGGAAATCGCTCGGCGCCGGACTCCTGGAAAACCGGGGCCCGGACGGATCGCTCGATACCCGGCGGCAGCTCGGAAACTTTCACAAATGGGTTAGCGCTTCAGATACGATTAAGCCGGGTAATCTCATGTACGAGGAAGTCCGGAAAAAGAATCTTTCCAAGAGGGATTTCGAACGGCTCGCCGCATTTCTTCAAACCCTGAAGTAAGAGAGATCGAGCATGTCCACTGTAACAGCAGAGCCGGTTGCGGACCGGAGGCAACTACCCAGGCAGAGGAGCGTAATCGGGGTGCCAAGGCCGGACAGCCACAGGGGGTTGTGGGACTGGCTGTCCACGGTCGACCACAAGAAGATCGGAATCTTGTACGGACTCTCTGCGCTCTTATTCTTTCTCGTGGGCGGAATCGAAGCACTCATGATTCGCATTCAACTCGCCGTACCCGAGAACGATTTTATTACAGCGCAGACCTACAACCAGCTGTTTACCATGCACGGCACGACGATGGTCTTTCTCGCCGTCATGCCATTTAGCGCCGCTTTCTTCAATTATATGATCCCGCTGCAAATCGGCGCACGCGATGTCGCTTTTCCCCGGCTCAACGCTTTCAGCCTGTGGACGTTTCTGGCCGGAGCGATTATTATCAACGCGAGCTGGTTCTTTCAATGGGCGCAGTATGCCGATTGGTTCGATTTTCAGGAGTTTCTGGGGAAACGTTCCCCACATACCGACGTTGCTCCCTCGGGTGGCTGGTTTGGATACGCTCCTTTGACGGCTAAGAATTACACCGGGATCGGCACGGATTTCTGGATTGTGGGTCTTCAAATTCTCGGTGTCGCTTCCAT
The DNA here is from genome assembly GCA_965215885.1 of Candidatus Moanibacter sp. Taxonomy (GTDB): domain Bacteria; phylum Verrucomicrobiota; class Verrucomicrobiia; order Opitutales; family UBA2987; genus CBDCEW01. The sequence goes on along the minus strand of CBDCEW010000082.1, from coordinate 6,734 downwards.
CGCAGCCTCCTTGAATTTTATCGTTACGATCATCAATATGCGTGCGCCTGGAATGACGATGATGCGGTTGCCCGTGTTCTGCTGGATGTCGCTCGTGACTGCATTTCTCATTATACTCGCCTTTCCAGCCATTACGATCGCTCTCGTCGAACTCATGTTTGACCGCTTTTTCGGAGCACATTTTTTTGACGTTTACGAAGGCGGCCAGCCGATTCTCTGGCAGCATCTCTTCTGGATATTCGGCCATCCGGAAGTCTACATTCTGATTCTGCCCGCGATGGGCATCATCTCCGAGATCCTACCCACATTTTCACGTAAACCGCTCTTTGGCTATGAAGTGGTGGTATTTTCGGGGGCGGTGATTGGATTTCTTGGATTCGCCGTATGGAGCCATCACATGTTTACAACCGGCTTAGGGAAAGTCGCGAACGCCGCTTTCTCGCTTCTTACCATGGCTATTGCGGTGCCTACCGGGGTAAAGATTTTCAATTGGATTGGCACCCTTTGGGGAGGGCGTGTTCGATTCACCGCGCCGATGGTCTTTGCCTGCGGGTTTATCTGGATGTTCATGATGGGCGGATTCAGCGGTGTCATGCATTCTGCTTCTCCCGCCGATGCCCAGCAGCAGGACACCTATTTTGTTATCGCCCATTTTCACTACGTTCTCCTCGGCGGAAGTGTCCTGGCTCTCCTGGGAGGAGCCTATTACTGGTTTCCAAAGATGAGCGGCCGAAAACTATCCGAGAAGTGGGGATACCTTGTGGCAACCCTGGTAATCCTGGGCTTTAACGTTACGTTTTTCCCCATGCATTGGCTCGGACTCACCGGTATGCCGCGTCGCACACACACCTATCTGGATGGTTTCGGGTGGGGGAATTGGAACTTCGTCTGCACCATTGGGGCATTTATTCTAGCTTCGGGAATTGGTATTTTCGTTATAAATCTGATCTATTCGATGTTCAGAGGAGAACATGCCGGAGATGACCCCTGGAATGCGCGTACCCTCGAATGGACTATCCCAAACCCCCCGCCCGTCTACAACTTCGCCCGCACCCCGATCGTTCTGGCTAGAGATCCACTTTGGATGCACAAGTATGGTGAGGAAGGACAGGAATTGACCTACGAACCCGCCGACCCTCACGGTATTCATATGCCGAGCCAATCCTGGTGGCCCCTGATGGCAGGCGCGGGGTTTCTAATTGGAGGCCTCAGTATGGCTCTCCATGTCGGAATGGGAGGAATTCTGGGAGGGGTTGTCCTCGTTATATCCGTCTTTCTCTGGGCAATGGAAGGGCCTGGAGGTTACCATTTGAAACCGAGTACTATGGAGGAAGACACACCCGTAACGGTGTGAGGAAAAGAAAACTATGGATGCAGCCGGAATAACGGGACAGGGTCACGATTTGTCCGATACCTCAACGGGTATCGAGAACAAAAAGATGATCATGTGGGCTTTCCTGAGCTCTGATTGTATGTTTTTCGGGACTCTTATTTCGACACATCTGATATACCGCAAGATCTATCCACAAGGTCCGGTCGATCCAGTAGCCATTTTTGATCTCGAATTGACTACATTCAGCACTTTTGTGCTACTTATGAGTTCCTTCCTGATGGCTCTGGCGGTATCGGCCATGCACAAGAATCAAATTGGCAGTTTCCGCAAGAACTGCCTGGGAGTTATTCTCTTTGGGCTGATCTTCCTGGGTTGTCAGGTGTATGAGTTTTACGAGTTCGTCCATGTATACGGCATGACCATTTCGAGCAGTCTATTCGGATCGACTTTCTACCTCCTCACCGGTACTCACGGCACTCACGTGGCGGTGGGGGTATTGTGGCTGTTTTCCATGTTCATTTACTCGTTTACCGGTAAGATGACCGACCATAATGCCATCGACGTGGAAGTTGCGGGACTCTATTGGCACTTTGTCGACATAGTATGGCTGGTGATCTTTCCCGCTATCTACCTCATCGAATTTTTGGATGTATCGCTCTAAGACCGCAAGAGATGTGGCTAACGCTCCGCGTTAGCCACATCTCTTGCGGTCTTAGAAACAAGAAAATGAACCTGGAAATTACAGTAGCGGAAAGTGAGGATCGAAAGTTTCACGCTTTCGTCAATTTAGCGCTTTTTATGGCTGCCATCACCAGCGTGGAGTTGGTTATCATCTTCGTGCCCATTGCTAATGTCATCATTGTTGTCACGGTTATAACGCTTTCCGCGGTTAAGTTTTTCGGTGTCATTCTGTGGTTCATGCATCTCGTATATGATAAGGTACTCTGTTCGGTCCTTTTCCTGATGGGTTTTATTATTGCGGTCGGAACCGTAACCGCGCTTTTGGTCCTATTCGACGAAGAAGAAACCATCCCGCTTGAGTCGGCAGCCATCTGTGACGAGGTAAGGCCAGAGCTTCTATCCTCCTTAAGGGAATCTTTGTCGCAAGCCTCGTCGTCAACTTTGTCGTAAACTTCGTCGTCAACTTTGTCGCGAGCCTTGTCGCCTCTTCCGGTCTTTCTGGGTGATACCTCTTCACTGGCACACTGAACCGACACTTCTGGTCAGCCTTCTATTTATCGGCTGGATCTACACTCTCTTTACCGGTCCACTTCGCAATAAGATCGCCCCGGACACGGTCTGGCCGAAGAGAAGAGTAATTCTGTTTCTCACGGGTCTCCTGGCGACCTATTTGACGGTGGGCTCTCCTCTTGACCAGCTTGGAGAGGACTTCCTCTTTTCCGCGCATATGGTACAGCACGTCCTGCTTATCTATCTGTTGCCCTGCCTATTTTACTTCGGGTTACCCTACTGGCTTCTGGATGCAGTGTTAAATTCGGACCGAAATATCAAGGTCATAAAAACCCTCGCAAATCCTGTATTTGCCGGATTCGCCTTTACAATCACATTTACTCTCTGGCATGTACCGGCCCTCTACGTGGCGGCTTTGAAGTCCAAGGCAATCCACATTTTCGAACACTGCACTCTCTTTGGCACGGCCATTCTAATGTGGTGGTCGATAATCAGTCCTTCTAAGGCCATCCCCCCGCAAAGTTATCCTGTGCGAATGCTTTACATATTTCTCCTCATGGTTGGGCAACTCCCGGTCTTCGGCTACCTCACTTTTTCCGGTGAAGTCCTTTATTCCACCTATGCTTTCGCACCCCGTCTCGCGTTTTTCAATCTGACTCCATTGGAAGACCAGATATACGGCGGTGTCATCATGAAGATCGTCAATATGGTCGTTTCCCTCACGGTATTCGGCACGAGTTTCTATCTTTGGGCGAAGAGTAGCCGGATCAAATAGCCACATCCGTGGTCAATTCAATCTCCGCTGCTGACTCTTTTGCTTTGGTTGCGGGCGAAGGCTGGCTTAAGATCAATACAAAGAGGTTTTGATTCCAAGGGAGGTTGATGGTTAATTAGAGGTGGTTTAAATGGAGAAGGAGCCCGTCTGACACTATCTGCAGACCCATGAATTGGGAGATTATATTCATATTCGTCATTTTCGCGGTGGCGATATTCAACTTTGTGACGGAAAGGATATCGAGCGATCTTACCGCCATTTCACTTTACACTGCTATCTTACTCGGCGGTCTTCTCCCGTTTGCTCAGAATCTGCCCACTCCCGACGAGATGCTCACTGTATTTGCGCACCCCGCTCCGATTACAATCGGCGCCATGTTTATCGTCAGCGCGGCTCTTCAGAAGTGTGGCGCTATCGCAGCATTGTCCCAAATTTTAGGAAAGCTTACCGGTCTCGGTTATAGGAAATTCCTCGTTATCATGATCCTTGGTGTCGCGGTCATCTCGGCGTTTACCAACAACACTCCTGTCGTCATTGTTTTTCTGCCCATTATTCTCAACCTTTCCAGAAAACTTGGTGTTGCCGCTTCGAAATTGCTCATCCCGCTCTCTTTTGCGTCTATTTTTGGGGGGACCTGCACCCTCGTTGGGACCAGCACCAACATTCTTGCCAGCAGTGTGCTCCAAACTCGAGGAATGCAACCCATCGCTATGTTTGAGCTGGCATGGATCGGTATTCCTCTCCTTTTCGCCGGCACAGCCTATCTCGTCCTCATCGGATCCAATCTCTTGCCGAATCGCGAAACGGTGACATCCATCCTATCCGAAGAAGAGCGCAAGGAATACCTGACTGAAGCTTTTGTAACGAGGAGTTCCGAAGTAGCCGGCAAAACCGCCAAGGATACCGGAATCCTGAAAACCGGCACTGTTCGCATCCTGGAGATCATTCGCAATGCAGTCGCACTTCCCGGTGATCCTAAGAGCGTGATACTGAAGGAAGGAGATCGGCTTGTGCTATCATGTCGCCCATCCGGGTTCGCACATGCGCGCAGTCTGGAGGGTATTGATCTGGCCGGAGAAATCGGCCTCGGCCTCGAGACAATCGCCGCCCACGAAGGATCAATCGTTGAAGGTGTGATTGGGCCAAAATCGACTATCACGGGTCGTAGATTGAGGGGCCTGAATTTTCGCCAGCGTTACCGCATGATTGTCCTTGCCGTTCATCGTCACGGCATAAACGTCCGCGACAAACTGGATGAATTGACTCTGCAGTTTGGAGACACTCTGCTTATGATGGGCACGGATTCCGCCATCGAGGAGCTTCGCAGTAGTGAGGATCTCCTTCTTCTCGACCGACCCGCCACCCCTGCAAGAAGCTTGCGCAGGAAGATGCCTATCGTTCTGACCGTCCTGGCCGCCATTGTTACGCTGGTCTCGTTGAAGATTGTTCCAATCGTGGCAGCCGCTCTGATCGCCAGCTGCGTCCTGTTTTTGACGGGCTGCCTAAGACCTAAGGAGGGTTACGCTGCCATCGAATGGAGTATCCTCTTTCTAATTTATGGAATGCTCGGTGTGGGTTTGGCCATGCAGAAAACGGGCGCCGCCGATCTCCTGGCCGGAGGTCTTGTAAATGTAGCGGAATTTGCCGTCTCCGATCCCCTTAAGCCTTACGTCCTTCTCGCTGCAGTCTACCTGTGCACCGCAATTCTTACGGAGATGCTCTCCAACAATGCTACCATCGTTCTCATGGCGCCGATTGCCCTCGGCCTGGCTAGTTCGCTGGGCCTGGATGCTAGGCCCTTTGTCATCGCCACCGCCGTGGCCTCATCAGCCAGTTTCTCAACTCCAATTGGCTATCAGACAAACACCTATGTTTACGGCGTAGGCGGATATAAGTTCAGAGACTTCTGCAAAGTGGGATTGCCGCTCAATTTCCTCTACTTTGTGGTAAGCGTCTTTCTTATCCCCAGGATCTGGGGGTTTTAATAGGAATCTGTCGGACCTTCGGTTCGACAGATTCCTTGTGCAAAACTTTTCCGAAAATTTCCCGGTTAAGGGTTGCTATCCGGCCAAAAATCGAAATAGAATTATGACTTCAGCCAGTAGTCGAAACCACTATCGAATCGATCGGATGACTGATAATGTAAATCGTTTAGAATCAAAGGTTAACAAATCCAAAGAAGCGGCCAAGTACGACGCCTCCAAAATCGAGAAACTGGAGGGGCTGGAGGGCGTGAGAAAGCGTCCCGATATGTATATCGGAGACACCATGGAACGCGGCCTTCATCATTGCGTATTCGAGATCTTGGACAACTCGATTGACGAGGCGTTGGCCGGCTTTTGCGAGCAGATCAAAGTCGCGATTCATCTGGATGGTTCCTGCTCAATCGATGACGACGGCCGAGGAATACCGGTAGATATACACCCGAAGCACAAGATGCCGGCCCTGGAGTTGGTCCTAACGAACTTACATGCCGGCGGAAAGTTTGGAAAGGGCGCTTATCAGGTTTCAGGAGGACTGCATGGAGTGGGAGCGAAATGCGTGGTTGCCGTATCGGAACGCTTCGAAGCGGAAGTCAGTCGCGACGGGAAGGTACACCACATGGGATTTTCGAGGGGAAAGACAACCGAGAAACTGAAAGTTATCGGTGCGACGCGTAAGACGGGCACGAAGATCACTTTTATTCCGGATCCTGAGATATTCATGATAACGCGCGACTTCAATTACGAAATCCTTGCGAAACGCCTGCGGGAATTGGCCTTTTTGAACCCTGGCGTCAATATCGAATTGAGCGACGAAAGAACAAACAGGGGAGAGAATTTCCGGTTTAAGAATGGTATTTCCGAATACGTCTCCTTTCTCAATCGAGCGAAAAATGTGGTCCATGCTCAACCGATCGTTTTCTCCGGTGAATCAGCGACGACAGACGAAGAATCAGACGCAAAGACAATTGTCGACGTTGCCCTTCAGTACAATGACGCGTTTGCAGACCAGATCTACGCCTACGCCAACAGTATTCACAATATCGAGGGCGGCACCCACCTCTCCGGTTTTCGGACTGCCCTTACACGCGCCATCAATAACTATGCAAGAGGGAATAATCTCTTAAAAGAGAAAGATACGAATCTTACGGGAGACGACGTGCGGGAGGGGCTTACGGCGGTGATCTCCGTCAAAGTACCCGAACCGAGATTCGAAGGGCAGACCAAGACGAAACTATCAAACAACGAAGTCGATGGAATCGTGCAGAAAATCGTGGGAGAGAACCTCAAATACTTCATGGAAACAAATCCCTCTGTCGCGAAGAGAGTTATCGACAAATGCCTTAACGCGGCACGAGCGCGAGAAGCGGCCCGAAAGGCTCGCGAGACCGTCCGAAAAGGCGCTCTGACAGGAGGAGGGCTCCCGGGTAAGTTGGCGGACTGTTCCGAACGG
>CBDCEW010000081.1:0-76526 GCA_965215885.1 Candidatus Moanibacter sp. | reverse complement strand
CTCTTGATCGATTCCATGGGGTACTGGCGGTTCTTCAACTCCCCTATCACGAGGATCTGTCGATCGACTACGAAACTCTGGTTCGTGAGATCGACTGGAATTTTCATCATGGCGTAACAGGAGTAGTCCTCGCATTGGCCAGTGAGATTTTTTCGACTGACTGATGCAGAGAGAGATGAGTTGGCAGAGCGAACGGTCGCATTCGCTAAAGAGAGAGGCCCCGTCATTATCAGCGTTGGAGCGGAGAGCACGGTTCAAGCTGTGCGACATGCTCGAACTGCTGAAGATTTGGGCGCGGACGCGGTTATGGCCATTCCGCCTGTCATGACCAGGTGTCCCGCCGATCAAGTAGGAGCCTACTATGAGGAGCTTCTCAGCGCCATCTCGCTCCCGGTTATCATTCAGGATGCCAGCAGCTACGTAGGCGCTGCCCTTACCATTCAGAGCCAAGCCGACCTCTTCGCCAGCGCACCCGATCGTGTAATGTTCAAGCCAGAGGCTCAACCGCTGGGCCCGACAGTATCAGCTCTGGTAGAGGCAACCGGCGGCCGCTCGAGGATCTTCGAAGGCTCGGGTGGGCTCGCCCTCGTCGAATCCTACATTCGCGGCGTTTCCGGAACGATGCCGGGCGGAGAGTGTCCGTGGGTGATGACTGACCTCTGGAATTCTCTCACTGCAGGAGACATGGATAGAGCGAGGGCGATTCACTCGCCACTTGCAAGCTTGGTGAGTATGCCCCACAATCTTGATGGCTTTATCGCTATCGAGAAACTGCTACTTTTCGAGCAGGGTATTTTTAGGAATACTCTAATTCGCAGTCCCGTCGGCTACCGGTTGGACGACACCTCCCCGCGATCAAATTCTGCACATTTTCCGGCAACTTGAAGCAATCTGTAGAAAAGGAAGCACCGAATAGATCCTCCCAATCCTAATCGTCGTCGAAATTCGAGAGTACTAGCCGACCTTCGACTACGATTGCGACCACGAACTTCGAGTGGATAAGCACCCTTCCCTACCATAATCGTCGTCATAATCGTAGTCGAAATTCGAGAGTACTAGCCGACCTTCGACTACGATTACGACTACGAACTTCTATAGGGAAACCTGATCCATTCTTTAAACCCTTGCCAACCCCCACTGACCCTCTTTTGATCGAAAACCTGATTTCCGGAAGAATCTGCCATGATTGTCGATGTCCACACCCACTGTCTGCAACCCCAACACGTCAGTGCAAAATCACGAGAGGCCGATGAGCGGGCCGGTTACCCTCCCATGCAACAACTCACTCCGGAGGCGTATCTCGAGGGGATGGCGCCCGTCGATCGAGCCATCGTTTTCGGAATACGCGCGCTTAACCACGGTCTCGTCACTCCAAATGATTACACTGCCGAGTGGGTCGCACACGCTCCCGAAAAATTGATTGGCCTGATGGGAATCGATCCCATGGAGGAGGGCTACCTCAACGAAATCGACAGGGGAATTGAATTGGGGCTGAAAGGAATCAAAATCTACCCGATGCTCGCGCACTTCAATCCCGTCGATCCTACAATTTTCCCTCTGTATGAAAAGGCCCAGCGATTGGGTTTACCCATTCTCTCTCACATGGGAACACAACCCAACCCGCGTGCCATGCTGAAGTATAGCATGCCGTTGCTCGTGGATGAGATCGCCCAGGCCTTTCCGGACTTGAAATTCGTTATTGCCCACATGGCCCACCCCTGGCAACGCGACTGCGCAATCGTTCTACGCAAACACCCGAACGTCTACGCCGATGTTTCGGGTTCCGGTTGGGTGCGGCCCTGGCAGGCATGGGAAGCTTTTATCCTCATGCAGGAATGGAGCGTTACGGACAAGTTGCTCTTTGGATCGGATTTCCCTGCTTGGACTCCACAAGAGGGAATGGATAAAATGCGGCGCCTAAACGAGCAGGTCGAAGGCACAAATCTGCCCCGGATAAGAGAGGAGGTTATCGAGGGAATCATCAATCGGAACTCCTTGGAACTATTGGGGCTGGAGTAATGGAACGTTGGAATGAAGGGTGTGGAAAGAGAGGTGTGGCAGGTTTCGGGTGTCAGGTGTCAGGACTCGACAAACATGGGACTTCGTGCACTGCCGATTTCGAAGGAATGCCTCGCACCAAAGCGACCTGCTTATTCGCCCATAATTCACATTCCCCTGTTAACTGAGTACTGTTCGCTGTTCAATCCGCTGCTGACACCTGAACACTGAAACCTGACACCTCTCCACACTACAATGTCCAAGATGCGCATAACAGAAATCAAAACTTTCCTCGTCGGCGGGAGTGAACGGAGGTGCAATTGGCTCATTGTCAAGGTGGAAACCGATGATGGGATTCACGGGATCGGAGAAGCCACCCTTGAAGGGAGATCCGCCACCGTGGAGACCGCTGTTCACGAACAGTCGCGATATCTCGTGGGGAAGGATCCCTTCGCCATCGAAAAGCATTTCCAGGAATTGTACAGGCGCGCCTATTACGCCGGTGGCGAGGTACAGACCAGCGCCATTAGCGGTCTGGAGATGGCGCTATGGGATATCAAGGGAAAAGCCTTGGACGTCCCCGTCTACGAATTGTTGGGAGGTCGAACGCGCGACCGTATTCAGCTCTACGCCAACGCATGGTACGAACAGGGTATGAGTCCTGAAGAACTGGCGGAAGCTGCCCGGCATGTGGTCGAACTTGGGGTTAAAGGGCTCAAGTTCAATCCATGGGGGCGGCGACCGGGAATTGATTTTTATCGGCTGGATAACAGTGTCCTCAACGTAGGAGCCGATGGTGTCGCCGCCGTTCGAGAGGCAGTTGGTCCCGATATCGAAATTTTCATCGACTGCAACGGCATCTTTAACACCACGGGAAATGCTATCCGTGCCGCCAAGGCCATCGAACCTTACAATATCAGCTTTATCGAAGAGCCGGTTCCCCATGAAAATCTCGATGCCATGGCATACGTGCGGAGAAAAGTCGGAATGCCGGTCGCTACCGGAGAACGCCTCTTTACCATCTTCAGTTTTCAGCAGTTATTGGAACGCGGAGGCGCAGACATTATTCAGCCGGACATGTCGCACTGCGGCGGAATTTTGGAGGCCCGCAAGATCGCGGCCATCGCTGATGCTCACTATGTCGCCGTCGCTCCCCACAACCCGAACGGCGAGGTCGCTTACGCAGCCGCCGTTCAACTCGCCGCCTGCATTCCCAATTTCCTCGTCCTCGAACACTTCCCTCCGGAGCCATGGCGATTTGAAGTCTGCCCGAATCCAATGACGGTTGAGGACGGCTGGCTGACTATTCCCGATCGCCCGGGACTCGGCATCGATTTTAATGAGGAAGCTGCTGCAAAACATCCCTATGTTCCCGTGGATCTATACGATCTGCACCGCCCCGAGGGCACCAAGAAGAAAGTGGTGACGGAGTTCAGGGATCGATTGCGCTAGGAATCTGTCGGCCTAAGCTATCCGAATTCGCGGAGATTATACCTTTTCCGGGTACGAGCGTGCGTTGCGGAGGATTCAACCACCGACATATTCCTGATCCAGGCAAGCCGGGCTTCCTGTTTAGCGTTTCTGAGGCTGTCCCCCATACAATGCTACGAGATCAATTTTACCAAACCTTCGGCCGCCATGCCGAAGTCGAGACCCGCGCCCCGGGACGTATCGAGTTTATCGGGAACCACACCGATTACAACGGGGGAAGCGTAATTGGAGCAGCCATTGATCGCGGAATCAGTGTCGCCATTGCGGCGAGAGATGACGATCAGATTCATCTCGTAAGCGAGGCAATGGAGGGAAGTGTCGTCACTTCGCTCGAACATGTCACGCCCCGGAAGGGCCCGAGTGCCTGGGCCAATTATCCTCTCGGCGTGCTGAAAGTCCTGATGGACATGGGAATTTCAGTCCGCCGCGGATTCAATCTGCTCGCGGAAAGCGATCTTCCGGTGGGAGCCGGAATGAGCAGCAGTGCGGCCCTCGAACTCGCGACAGCGTTTGGAATCCTCGCTCTAAATGGAGTTGAATTGGAGCGGAAGCGGATTGTCACACTCTGCCGAAAGGCCGAGAATGAATTTGTCGGCGTCCCCTGTGGGATTCTCGATCAGGGCGTATCCGCCTTTGGAGGATCCGATCACCTCGTTCACATCGACTGCCTGTCCGAAACGTTTACCCAACTTCCGCTGCCGGCTCGCTGTCAATTCTGGATTTTCGATTCGGGGACGAAGCACACATTGATCGATTCAAAGTACGCCGAGAGGCATCGTGAATGCCGGGAAGCATTTGCAATCCTCAACGAAGCGCAACCGGAAGCGACCTGCCTGGCCCACGTCTCATCTTCCGTCGTCCATGATAAAAGAGTGAAACTTGGCGAGACTCGCTACCGGCGGGCTCTTCATGTGACGGAGGAAAATGCTCGGGTGGAAGAGACGGTTAGGGCACTCGAGCGGGGAGATCTGGATAATATCGGTCAGCTGCTCAATGCCTCGCATGAGAGTTCGCGAACCCTCTTTCAAAACAGTTGTGCCGAGCTCGATGCGCTTGTCGAACTTCTTGCGCCCCTGCCCGGAGTCTATGGAGCGCGCCTTACCGGAGGAGGGTTCGGCGGAGCGGTAATGGCGCTGACGGACGACGATCCCGCCCTTTCCGAATATGGGGAGGCCATAAAGGAGAGTTATGCCAGGAAATTCGGATCTGCGCCCCAAGTATTCCAAACCAAACCGGGTGATGGGGCCCGCGTTGTGTCCCGCTAAAATGCGTCAGACTCCAACCGGATCTGCTAAACGCAGGACCAATCGTTTGACACTATCAGAGAAAACTGCCCTTCTGTCATGTCGCAGCCATGCCTATATTGATTAATCAGAAGTTTCCACGCTGTACTCTCTGTGGCAAAATCCTTCCCCTGAAAGCCGAACCCATAGTAATTCGCGAGCACCGAATGTGCTCTAAGCGTTGCGTCCAGTTGCTCCATAAACTGCACCCCGACCAACTCTCCGAACAGGAAATGCATAAGAGAATCGGAGCTCGATAGGACGTTACTCCTACGGAATACGGGAGTAAAACGACATGGCAATTCGTTTGGGTATTGACGTAGGCGGAACCTTCACGGACCTGGTTCTCATTGACGATGCATCCGGGAAGGTGCTGGCGACCAAGGCCAGCAGCACCCCGGATAACCCCATCGTTGGGGTTATGGATGTCATTCAACAATCAGGAGCGAACAGCACTGAGTTTGAGGCTCTGATTCACGGTACCACGGTAGCGACTAACGCATTATTGGAGCGCAAGGGCGCCAAAACCGGCTTTATCTGTACGAAGGGGTTCCGAGACATCATCTTCATTCAGCGGATGAACCGGAAACATCATTACGACCTGACGTGGGATAAACCGAAGCTTCCGTTAAACCGGCGGGACTGTCGGGAGGTAAGGGAGCGGGTCAATTACCAGGGTGAAGTGCTCTTACCTCTCGATGAAGCGTCAGCCCGCGAAGTGATTCTCGAGTTCAAACAATGCGGTATTGAGGCTATCGGGGTCTGCTTCCTGTTTTCCTATTTGCATCCACGGCATGAATTGCGGATGCGGGAGCTCATCGAGGAGCATTACCCGGAGGCATACGTCTCTCTTTCCCACGAGGTCTATCCCCGCTGGCGGGAGTACGAGCGAGCCAGTACCACAATTCTCGATGCATTTTTGAAGCCGTCGGTGCATACTTATGTGCACAATCTTCATGAAGGTCTCATATCTAACCAAATCGATACTCACTTACTGATGATGAAATCTAATGGCGGCCTGACCGACTATGGGTCGGTGGCCAGGAAGCCGATAGATATACTGATTTCAGGACCCGTGGGGGGAGTGCTCGGGGCGGTGCACGTGGGCCAAATGACCGGCCGGAAGAACCTCATCGCCACCGATATGGGGGGCACCAGCTTCGACGTCAGCCTGATTGTAAATGGTCACTTCAATCGTTCCAACGGGGTCGAGTTGGAATGGGGCCTCCCCATTCGGACCGCCATGGTCGACGTCAAGACTATTGGAGCCGGCGGCGGTTCGCTGGCCTGGATAGACAAAGGCGGGCTGCTCCGCGTGGGACCACAAAGCGCGGGAGCCAATCCGGGGCCTGTCTGTTACGGACGGGGCGGGACCCAACCGACCGTCACCGATGCCAACCTGGTGCTGGGCCGACTGGACTCCGATCGATTCGCGGGTGGTAAAATCAAGCTCGATAAGGCAGCCGCGGAGACAGCTGTTGGCCGCTACGCAGAGAAGCTCGGACTCGATCAATACGAGACGGCTCACAATATTATCCAACTGGTCAACTGGAACATGGTAAACGCGATTCGCCTGGTTTCAATTGACTTGGGGCACGATCCTCGAGATTTCACCCTGAGTGCTTTTGGTGGTGCCGGTTCAGCCCACGCCGCTGCTTTGGCAGAGTTGATGGACATCCATGAAGTGCTGGTACCCGTACATCAGGGGGTGCTATCCGCTTTTGGTCTGACGATCGCCGATATGCGGGCCGATGTTTCCCAAACGGCGAATATGCGGTCGGACTTCCTGAACCTCTCCACCATAAACGCGACCCTGGAGGACTTGGAGCGCCGGGCCCGCGATACCATCGCCCGCGAGGGCTATGCGGGGGACCCAACAGTGGCCAAAACCATTGAGATGCGCTATATGGGGCAGAACTACGGCGTAGAGGTAGCGGTCCCAAAGGTCGAGGATACATTGGACGATAAGGATCTGGCCGAGATCTACCGCCGGTTTGCAGCCCAGCACGAATCACTTTACGGGTATAGCATTCCGCATGAGATCATCGAATTCGTCAACTTCCACGTCACCGCGCATGGTTCAACCCACAAGTGCACCTTACCCAGGCTGCGCCAGGGCGGTACGCCCTCGGCAATGGGTTCTCGCGATGTTTTTTTCTCCGAGAAAGATGGGTTCGTTACCTGCCCCATCTATTGGCGTGACGAACTGGCGGCAGGAAATACTCTGGAGGGACCGGCGGTCATAGAAGAGGACTTCTCCCTAACCCTGCTACTGCCTGACCAGATCATGCAGGTTGATGACTGGGGCAACCTCGTTATTCGAACGCGTAAAGGAAGGGAAAGGAACGACTTCGATGGCTAAGCAGATTGATCAGATCACGTTGCAGGTAATCAATAACTTCCTCGTTACGACCGCCCGCGAGATGGGTGTGGCGATGATGAACACTTCCTATTCTCCCCTATTCAATGAGGGCTTGGATTTCTCATGCGCTATCTTTGACGAAAAGGGCGAGATGATCGCACAAGCCGAATTCTGTCCGGCTCATCTTGGGGCTATTATCTACATCGTCGAGTGGACGATCCAAGAGGTCGGTCTCGAGAATTTCCACCCCGGCGATATTGTTATCCATAACGACCCCTTTCGTGGGGGCTGTCACATTCCCGAGTTCTGCGTCATTAAGCCGGTTTTCTACCAGGATCAAATCATCGCATTTCTCTGTTGCATCGGTCACATGACCGAAGTCGGTGGCATGGTTCCCGGCGGGTTTGCGGGCGACGCCACGGAAGTATTTCAAGAGGGCATTCGGCTGCCTCCGGTAAAGATCGTGGAAGCCGGTCAAGATCGGGATGACATCTGGAATATCATCCTCTCAAACGTTCGGACACCCCGGTATGCCTACGGCGACGTCAAAGCCATGATCGGGTCGCTATATGTGGGCGAGAAATCCATGCTCGAACTTATCGACCGATATGGGCTTGAGACCTTCTTTGAAATGAAGGAAGCCATCAAGGATTATTCCGAGCGGCGGATGCGGCAGGAGCTTCGGGAGATGCCTGACGGGATTTACACTTATGAGGGGTATGCCATTGACAACGACGGCATCATAGACGAACCGCTTAAGCTGCGGACGACCGTGATTATCGAGGATGACGAGATGATCGTGGACTACTCCGGATCGGCCAAGCAGGCCCGTGGACCGGTCAACTGTACCTATGGGGTGACGGCTTCGGCCACCTACAATGCGTTGCTGCACCTGACCGACAAAGACATTCCCTCGAACCACGGCTGCTACCGGCCCGTGACCATCATCGCACCGCCGAGCACAATCGTCAACGTGGAGTATCCGGGCGCTAGCGTAGGCGGAAACTCCGAGATTCATCCGCACCTGGTGATGGCGATTTATGCAGCGCTGAAGGACGCTCTTCCGGACCGGGTCTCGGCTTTTGATGGCGGTACTTCTGAGCTATTGGCTATTGGCGGGATACATCCGGATACGGGCGAGATGTTTGCCAACCTGTCCAATGAAGGCTGCGGCTGGGGAGGGAGGGCTACAAAAGATGGTAATGATGGGCAGTGCATCCCCAACGGCAATTGCGCCATCGCCCCAATTGAGGTGTTGGAAACCCGTTATCCGATTCTTCACCGGGAATTCGCCCTCTACGTGGGATCAGGTGGCGCCGGCCGGAATCGCGGCGGACTTGGATATACCCGTGAGATCGAAATTCGGTCGGAAGAGTTGCGTGTATCAGGCTTTATCGAGCGCAATATCATTGAGCCTGAGGGATTCTTTGGCGGACAACCTGGTAAGACATCGGCCTTCCTGGTCAAAGTGGAAAATCGCGATTCCTACCAAACGATGAAAGAAGCATTCAGCACCAAGTGTGATGGAAAGTTCTCCGATATCTATATGCATCAAGGTGACATAATCCGGCTGGTCACCTCTGGCGGTGGCGGATACGGCGACCCATTGGAACGCGACTTCGAACGAATAGAACGTGACATCGCCGAGCAGTATATCTCCAGAGAACAGGCCGAAGCAGAGTACAGGGCAGTGCTGCGGGAAGATGGCGCCGTGGACCCTGAGGCGACGATCCGGCTGCGTAATAACTCATAATCGGCAGCTCCGGATGCGCACTCACAAGTTCAACTATTTAAAACCGTTCAGCGGAAACCGGTGAGCGATGTGGGCTTGATGAGATTGCAAAAGAAGGTAGCTATCGTTACCGGTGCGGCTCGAGGCCAGGGCGAAGCGGTGGCCCGACGGTTTGCCCGTGAGGGTGCCCGGGTCGTCGTCGCCGATCGGGAAGCGGAGGGTGTCGAAACGGTGGCGACAGATATTCGTAAACAGGGTGGGACCGCCGTCGCTGTAACGGCTGATGTCACGGTCGCCGAGGAAGTGGCCGCAATCGTTGAGACCACAAGGCGCGAATATGGAGCCTTGCAGGTGCTCTACAATAATGCGGGTATCTATTTAGCCCACGAGGATGCGCCAACGGCAGATTTACCGCCGCCGGTGTTTGATCGGATCATGGACGTGAATCTACGAGGCGTTTACCTCTGTTGTCACTATGCTATCCCTTTGCTCCTGAAGAGTGGAAGCGGCGTCATCCTGAACATCGGATCAGTGGCATCGTATGCTGGGGATCCCCTGGCACATGCTTACGCAGCTGCTAAAGGAGGGTTGTTGGCCTACACTCGGTCTATTGCGAACCACTACGGGCCGCAGGGCCTGCGTGCCAATGTCATTTGTCCGGGATTTATTAAGACTCCGATGAATGAGGAAATACTCAACGATTCGGAAGCCGTGAATCAAATCATTCAGAACACCATGCTTCGCAAGTTCGGCGAGCCTGAGGAGGTGGCAAATCTCGCTGTTTTCCTGGCCTCCGATGAGGCCTCGTTTGTCACTGGGGCAGTCTACATCGTGGATGGGGGTCTGATTAAATAATGTTATGGAGAGAGATAGGCTCATGCGATTGAAAGATAAAGTTGCTATAGTAACGGGAGCCAGCAAGGGGATCGGCGAGGCCATTGCCACCGCATTTGTGCGTGAGGGGGCATGCGTGGCTATCTGCAGCCGCGCCAGCACTAAGGATAAAGGCGAGGCCGTAGCCGCTGCCCTTCGTGAAGGGGGTGGCGAAGCACTGTATATTGAGGCCGATGTCTCCGTGATGTCTGATGTTCAGCAGTTGGTCGATTCGACGGTCGAGAGGTGGGGGCGTCTGGACCTGCTCTGCAATAATGCCGGAATCGGCATGCTGCGCACCGTGGAAGATACCACGGAGGAGGAGTGGCGTCACTTGATGTCTATTAACCTCGATGGAGTGTTTCACTGCTCTAAGTGTGCCATTCCGGCCCTGCGCCGCTCAGGTGGTGGCAGCATCATCAACCTTGCTTCGGTGGCCAGCTTCGTCGGGTTCCCGGCCGATGCGGCCTACTGCGCCTCTAAGGGTGGTTTGTTAATGCTCACCCGTCAGATGGCGCTCGACTATGCACCCGAGAACATTCGGGTAAATGCCATCTGTCCTGGATTCATCCATACCCCTGAACTCGATCACTACTTAGCTCAGAAGCCTGACCCTGAGAGCGCGTGGACCGAAGTCGTAGCCTACCATCCCATCGGGCGCATCGGACAACCAGCTGAAGTGGCTGAGGTTGCTGTCTTCTTTGCCTCCGATGAGGCATCGTTCGTCACTGGAGCCCATCTCACGGTAGACGGCGGCCTCATGGTGCGCCCGTAATCTTCTAGCCCGAACATTTCACGAACCTTCTACTACGACGATGGATCTCACAGCGTGTCAATGCCTTCCCTTGCCCGGCGACCTCAGAGGGTCTTAACACACTGTCGCCCGCCGTGCTTCGGAAAGGCATTGACACGCAGCGATCTACGCCGTCTCGCTACGAAGTGTGTGAAATGTCCGGGCTAGTTAGACGTGGTCAATAAAGGGGCTTCAAAAGGGGTCATAGTTAATCAAGGACTGACCCCGATACCACAGAAAAGCATGCGATATATCATTTACAGACCCGGAGCGATTGGAGGCGCCCTGGGTGGCCATTTATTCCGAAATGGGTACGACGTTGTTCTTATCGGGCGTGGAAGCCACATTGAGAAGATCCAATCCGACGGCCTGGAATTGATTACGCCAGAAGAGACATTCCATCTGAAAGTGCCGGCGGTTAGCGCGCCCGGCTGCGTGGATTTGAAGAAGGGCGATGTTGTATACCTGACAATGAAGTCTCAAGACACGGAAGGGGCGCTGCGTGATCTTGTTGCGACCGGTGTTGCGCCGGAGGACCTGCGAATTGTCTGTTTTCAGAACGGAATCGCTAACGAATCGATGGCAGCTCGCTACTTTCCATACGTCTACGGCGCCATGATCTTCATTCCCGGCATATTCCTTGAGGACGGAGTGGTGCATAATCCCGCCTTGGACAACGCTGGATACGTGGAACTTGGAGTATATCCGAAGGGAGAAGATTCACTCGTGGGAGCATTCGTTGCTGACCTCAACAAAGCGGGTTATGTGGCCTTCAGTCACCCCGATGTCATGGGACCCAAAGCGGGAAAAATGCTGGGCAATCTCGCTAATGCCCTCGTTGCAATTACTGACGGAAAGGGGGATCGCAAACAGTATCTGGCAAAAATGAGAGAAGAGGCAGTCAGATGCCTCGAAGCCGCAAGATTGCCGCTGGAAGAGCCCGATTCGCTACAGGAACGCATCAACCGGCATCGTTACAGGGACCCCGAGTCCAGTCCGGTTCGCACATTGGGTTCAAGTTGGCAAAGTCTCGTTAGAAAACAGGGATCCATTGAAGCTGATTTCCTCAACGGAGAGATTGTAAGGCTCGGTCGAAAATATCAGATACCGACGCCCTATAATGAGCTCATGCAACGGATTTCCGGGGAAATGGCTCGAAGTCAGGAATTGCCCGGAATATATACTGAAGAGCAACTCATGGAAATGGTCGAGGAGAACAAGACGAATACTTCATAGGATAGCCTTCCCCATCAAAGACCTTTGAGATTGAAAAAATCGGGAAGAGATCTCCTGATAGTAAGTGCCAATCCCTTGGATTGTGGGAATGGCGCAAGTTAAAGGCGGGACCTTGCCTTTACCGATGAGGAGTTTACGCAGTGATCAATGGTTTGCCCGGAACGATGAGTCCGGGACCCGCCATCGTAGTGTATTGGGCACTCTAGGGTTTGACATGGAGCGCATCGCGGGCCGTCCGGTCATCGGCATCTGCAACCCGAGAAGCGAACTCAACAATTGTGAACTGAGCTTAGGCGAAATTGCGGAGGCGGTGAAACGGGGTGTTTCGGAAGCGGGTGGAATTCCCCTGGAATTTTCCGCCATGCCGCTGGGCGCCGAGTTGTTAAAGCCCTCCGATTTACCCTATCGCAACCTGGTTTCCATGGATATCGAGGAGACCCTACGCGCTAATCCAATCGACGCCGTGGCATTGCTCTGCAATTGCGACAAGACGATCCCGGCCCAACTCATGGCAGCCGCCAGCGCGGACCTCCCCGCTATTCAACTCAATGGCGGTCCCAAGGCGGCAGGTTTCTGGCGCAATGAACCTGTCAGTTCAGGGACGGACTTCTGGAGATATTGGGACGGATACCGTGCTGGGGAAGTCAATGCCGAGGAATGGGGTCATTTGGAGAGCTGCCTCTCCTGTTCGAGCGGTGCCTGTAACGAGATGGGAACGGCTTCCACGATGGCCGCGACGTCGGAGGCGCTCGGCCTGATGCCGGCGGGCACTTCGACGATTCCAGCGCATGACTCGCGCAAGTTGCAGGCAGCGGAAGCGGCCGGGCGCCGTCTCGTTGCAATGGTGGACGAGGATCTTCGGCCGAGCCGGATCCTCACACAACAGAGTTTTGAGAATGCCATTCGCGTTCTTATGGCGATCGGAGGATCCACCAACGCAGTGATCCATTTGCATGCCATCGCGGGCCGGCGGCGAATACAACTTCCACCGTCACTCTTTAATAAAATCGCGTCCACGACGCCGATGATCGTCAACCTCAAACCGGCCGGTCGCTACCTGCTCGTCGACCTGCACCGGGCGGGAAGCATACCGGCCGTTATGAAGGAGATTGAATCTCTACTCCATACAGACTGTCTGAATATCAGCGGCGAAAACCTTGGGGAGGTAATGAGTCGTGCGCAGAGCTTCGATCGCGACGTCATTCGCGAAGCGACCGATCCGATTTACGAGCGGGATTCTATTGTCACTCTCGGTGGAAGCCTGGCTCCGAAAGGAGCCGTCCTGAAAGCGGCAGCTGCCTCTCCTCACCTCCATCGGCATGCCGGTCCCGCTCTGGTTTTCGACAGTTACGCCGAAATGCTGGAGCGTATCGACTCTCCCGATCTCAGCGTAACTCCTGAAACTGTTCTTGTGCTTCGTAATGTCGGGCCGGTTGGTCAACCGGGAATGCCCGAATGGGGCGCCATTCCGATACCGAGAAAGCTTCTCGTGCAGAAGGTTCGCGATATGGTGCGCATCAGCGATGCCCGGATGAGCGGAACACACTTCGGAACAGTCATTCTGCACACCTCACCGGAGGCTGCCGTGGGTGGTCCGTTGGCAATCGTTCGCGATGGTGATACGATTCGGTTGGACGTCGATAAGCGAATGATCGACTTGGATATTACAGAACTGGAGCTGCAAAAACGTGCCTCGGAGTGGAATCCGCCGACGCAGCGCCACCTTCGCGGCTATATGCGCTTGTACGCTGAGCATGTGTTGGGGGCTGACGAAGGTTGCGACCTCGATTTCCTTCGCCCGAATTCGGATGAGGCTCTGGCGCGCGTGGAACCCACAGTCGGACGATCGTGAGGAAACATTGAAGGATCAACCCCATTGTTTCAAAAATTCGAGAATTGATGAAGAGCAAGGCGCAGCCCGCAAATCCGCGCGGGAGCGTAGTAATCTACATAACCAAGCGGTTTGCGGGCTGGAACGCAGCTATTCGCGCTTGTCGGATTTAGACTTCTTAAGGGCATTTTCTTATATTCACATTCTGAGGCGATTGAAAATAACCAGATCTGCATCATAACTCTCTTATTACAAACCACTTATCACCCGCCCTTAAGAAGCCGTTTGAAATGATGGGGTTAACATTAACTGACAGGAGACAGAATAAATGAACTACTTACGAATAGGAAATTCAGGAGTCAAAGTATCTCCCATCTGTCTCGGCACTGCATTCCGGGCCTATTGGGATGGGCACATCGACGAGAAGACCTGTTTGGAAGTCATTCAGCGGGCGGTCGATCTGGGGTGCAACTTTTTCGATTCTGCGAATGTGTATTTCCAGGGACGGTGCGAAGAGGTCGTAGGAAAGGCGCTCAAGATCATGAAGAACCGGGACGAAATCGTCCTCACTTCCAAGGTTCGCAGCAATATGGGTGAGGGGCCTAACGATCAGGGCCTCTCCAGAGTTCATATCATGCGTGAGATCGAAAATTCATTGAGGCGGCTGCAAGTCGAGCACATCGACATCTACTTGTTACACAGTTACGATTATGAGACGCCTTTGGAGGAAACATTCGCCGCCATGGGGGATCTTGTGCGCCAGGGAAAGATTCGTTATGTGGGAGTGTGCAATTTCACTGCTGCCCAGGTGATGGAAGCGCTCTGGACGGCGGAACGGGTCGGGCTGAGAACATTCAGTGTCCTTCAGAATCATTACAACCTCCTCCACCGCTGGGAGGTTGAACCCGAGCTGATGCCGCTCTGCCGGAAATGGGGTCTTGGGTTGATGACTTACAGCCCTTTAGCGGTCGGATTGTTGAGCGGGCGCTTTCGCCGGGGAGAAGAGCCGCCGCCAACCAGTCCCTGGGCGAAGCAATTAGATCTTGAGAAGTCGCTGACCGAAAGTCGCCAAGGTGTGATCCAAAGACTGGCTGAACTGTCCGAAAGCCGCGGTGCCACGCCAGCCCAAGTTGCAATCGCGTGGATTCTTGATCACCCCGAAGTTACGGCCCCGATTATCGGCCCCGATCTACCCGAACATGTCGAGGAAACCTTTGGCGCCCTGGATGTTGTGCTGACGGAAAATGAGCGCAAGGAGTTGGACGACCTGTCGCAATGGGTTGCCCCGAGATACCATTAACCCATGAGATACCATTAACCCATGAATAGGGCCTATCTTTCATATCCGGCTAAAATGGATATAACTCAAAAACAGTCACGGTTCGCCATTCGCCATCGCGGGTAATCAGGAAATCCACTTCCTCACCGTCCTTCGTTCGCAAATACCAAAGGTCGTAGTCGCCCAATCCATAGGCTGTCCAGCTCAGCGTCGCCCGCTTCAATTCTACTGCTTTCCCCGGTCAAATCATCCCCAGATCGTTTCGTAATAGGGCCTATCTTTCATATCCGGCTAAAATGGATATAACTCAAAAACAGTCACGCCGCTGAACTGGAGTTCTGTTCAATTTGGTCGGGGCCGATGATTTCGTAAACAAAGTCGCGCGAAGGGTTTATTCTCGGCATTTTTTTCGCACATTCTAATCGTTTCACAAATAGTATGAATTCTGACCGAAGGATTCGACCCTCGCCAAGCGGTAAGGATCCCACACTGCTCCTGAATGATCCGGATGCGTGGAAATCGCCCGCTGATTGCGCACTGATTCTTTCAAAGACAAGTGTCGTTTATCGAGCGGCCGAGGGCGATCGCCTGTATGCCCACCATCCCTACATTTCTCGATACGAGGACGAATTCTGGGCCATGTGGTCCGCAGGATTTAAGGATGAAGATCGTCCCGGACAGATTATCCGATACTCTCGAAGTGCTGACGGGGACAATTGGACGGCACCGGAAACTCTGGCCGAGCCGTCCAGTTCAGAGAAGGGCTTGGCGACGTGCATCGCCCGGGGAATCTTTTTAATTCGGGGGCTTCTGACTGCGCTGGTGTATGAGCGCGATCCCAAAGATAACCCTGATACTGCCTCAACCAGCCGTCTTAAACGCTATCTCTGGAGCGGAACCGACTGGGAACTTGACAGCGTCATCCTGGAAGATGCACTGAACAACTATCCGCCCCGTCCGATCGGCAGCCGCCTCTTTATGACCCTGCGTCGAGATGGAGGAAAGATGTACACGGCACTCTCTGAGGATCTGTCGGGTGACATCTGGCAGGTTTCGCTTCTTCCGGGAGTGACTCCTGAACACCCGATGAGTGAACCCAGCTGGTATCTTGATCCCGATGGAATCGTTCACCTGATATTTCGCGATAAGGGTTGGGGCGGATTCCTTTTCCGATCGCTAAGCCGCGACGGCGGGAAAACGTGGACGCAACCGGTGCAGACAGATTATCCCGATGCTACGAGCAAGAATTTCAGCCAACGCCTGAGTAACGGTCTCTATTACCTGATCAATAATCCGAAGCAATCTCCACGCCCTCGAGAAACAGCTGAGAGTCGGGATCCATTGGGTCTTTCATTCAGCCGGGATGGGTGGACCTTTGCGCATCCACGCTTGCTGCGGGCGGGCGCTCCTGCCCGCCGGTTCGAAGGACGCGCCAAGGATATCGGATTTTCCTACCCGCACGCGCTCGAGCACGACAAATCGCTCTGGGTCATCTACTCAATAAACAAAGAAGACATTGAGCTTTCGCAATTTTCGCTCGAGGACCTCTGCCGGGATCTCTAATCCGGAAATCCTGATTTGATTTTCAGACCTTTCGTCGGCGAAAGTTGCCCGCTGGGAGGATCAGACAGAGTTCTTTTTCTGGCGCTCGTCCTCGTTCTCGAATATTCACAGAGATCGAAAAGCTGCCGCTTTTCGCTACGTTCTGGATCAGACTGTGTAGTCCCGCTAAGCGCATTGGCGTTACCTTAAGCGTGGATCACCGAACCCTCAGCGACTGAAAATCACGTGTCTGGCCAGATTGCCCGGAACGGGCATGGTCGCGAAGCCTCGGGTTTCAACCCGAGGCTCTGTCTGGATGCTCGGCGTGAGGTCGATGGGGAAGGCTCGTATGTCCTTGATTTTCATGTCACATTGAACGCCGAAGGATGTAGGACTCCGCCTGCCGGAGGCCCTGAGCCTCGCCGAAGGGCGGAGGATAATCACCGATCGAAATTCAAACCTGGTTCATCCCGCGCAAGCGCGGTCCTACATTCTGCTTTACCGTTGGGAAATCTCCTCCTTGGAGGTGTGTCCCGTTGAGCGGGATCGGGGAGGGTTGCCCCCCATTCGTTGCAGTCCTTTTATTCGTTGCTTTCCCATCTCCCCGTCTCAATTTCTCCCCCTCTTCTTCTCTGGTTGCAGCTACGCCTCTTTGGAAAAGGCCGCGTCTACTTCTCCCCAACTTTCACCACTCCCTTCATCGCCGTTCCGAACGTCGTGTGATAGTTAAATCCACGCAATACAAGATTCTCGCTGGACCCATAGATATCTTCCATTCGATCCCGACCCGAGAGCATCCGGACAATTACAGTTTTTCTTGGCTTCTCCGAGAGGTTCGGCATCGATCCGTGAACCATGAAATAGTGGAAGAAGGTGACATCGCCCGGCTCAGCTTCAAGCGGGGTGGCGCCCTCTATGGGATACCGCTCTTGGAATGAGGTATCTTTCCTTTTGGATTGTTTCATTCGTCCCCTTTGATGCGACCCGGGGAAGACCCTGAGACAACCCATTTCTTTCGAAGCCTCACTGACGTGGATCATGCCGGTGATTAGAGTGTTCTCAAGCGTCGCCATGTAGCTCCAGTCCTGGTGCATTTCAATCGATGATCGGTTGATGCTCTTTCTCTTCTCCGTCAGATTGGAATGACTGAGCACGATATCGGGACCGATCAGCCCTTCAACAATATCGAGAAATCCTCCTTCCAGCAGCGCCGCCATCCATCTACCGGAGTATTGGTGAGGATTTTGGGTGTGAATATTTCCCTTGGCTCGGGCTTCGTCATCATCACCCCTCTCGAGCTGCTGAACAATCCGATCAAAGTCCTCTTCCAGAGCTCCGATTTTCTCCAAAGAAAATACACTCTTCGCGATAAGGTAGCCGTTCTCTTCGAAGAATGTCTTTCTTTCGCTCATTCCGTCCTCAAGATAGAAAAGGGTACCTCGAAGGCAAACAAAGATTTCTACTCTAGGAAATCCCAAAGCGCTTCGAACCTCTCTCCCGTAATCGGCCTGTGGCGAAATATTGAGTCGATCTCCCGAGCCTCCAAATATCCGGGTACGAATGCCAGTCCGGCACGCAGCTGCTCGCGGCTCAGACCTATCTTGTCTGGCCGGCGACGCACCTTGCATCGGTCCAGCCTTCCAATCAGATCTTCGGGCTGCCCATCTCCGTGCCAGGCGATAATCAGTGCGCCCAAGGCGACGACCTCTCCATGAATCCATGATCGGTCATTCAGCATTTCCAGAGCCATCCAGAAAGGATGGTCCCCACTCTTCGCAGCCGGGTGTCGGAGAGCTTTGGAATCCCGTTCCTGTAGTCGTCTCATGATATTCTGCACGCTCCCGACCGTCAGGTTGCCTCCTCCATCGAGCGTTTCCTCGAAATTCCGAGTGAGCTCTTCATGGTAACGTATAACGGGAGCCGTCATTGCCTCATCAAAAGGCGGGCCCTGGCCGTTGCGAGCTCTCCACCGCCATTCTACCAGCCCGGCATACTCGCAGAGAATATCGCCAAGGCCGGCGGTATTCAAATAGAACGGCGCTTCCAGAACCAGTTCGTAATCGACTAGCACACATTCGCAGTCGACCCATGGCCAGACGTCGACTCCGCCCACCAGGTCTCGGCCTTCCCATGTCCCCACCTCGGCCAACCATTTCTCCCTTTCCTTTTTTCATGCCGCCTTGATATCTCACAGTACATGCAGCCGTAATCACGTGCCCAATCCACGATCAAGGCCATGTTTTTACCGATTCCCCACGAAACTTCGCACACCTATTCTGAACCGCATCCCGCCCCCGCATCCCGCATCTCCACTCACCCCGGCACCAACCGCTCGATGTCGTATTGGCTGATTTCGATATCCTCCTTGTTCGTCGAGTAGATGACCCAAAGTGACTGCTCGTGCTCAAGGGCGTGTGGATATTGAAAGCTGTTCTCATCTTTTCCCCTACCTGTAAATCGCTGTGGTGGAGCATGCCGACGCAGATTCTTCGGGTGGGCAAAGGACCAGCCGTCTCGACTCAATGAGATGGTGAGCGGATCGCATGTCGTGAAGCCCTCTCTAACCGGGTTGTTGATCAAATAGTACCAGCCATTCGAGAGGAGACCGCTGTAATTCTTACTCATCGCATCGGGATAATTCGTTCTTACAGGCGCAGACCAAGCGACACCTCGATCCCTACTGGTGGAATGATAAAGATACTTGCTCTGCCGGTCGTCTCTTCCCAACAGGTGCACGATCCCGTCCGGGTCCACGTACCAGCTGCATTCCGTAAGGAAGTCGTGCGGTGGCTCTCCCGGAAGGATCACCCGCGTCCATAGCTCGCCTTCGAGTGTGTCCGACAGGGCGGTTTGCAATTTTACGTAGCTGTTGCGCACCGTCATGAACAGCCGGTCGCCCAGCCTTCGGGGTGGATAATTACTCATTGCGTCGTCGAGAAAAACGCTCCCCTTTTCCCATCTCTCGCCGTCCCGCTGAAATTTCATAAGGCGAAGGTTGATCCACCGTTCGGGCCAGCCGCGAGGCCACGCTTCCCGGTTCTCCCACGTTGATCCACAATCGCGGTCGAGAAAGGCGATGAGCGCTGTGAGCGCTCCGCAGTGGACGAAAATTCCCCGCGCGATGCAGATGCCCGGGCCATCTTCCACTTGCGGCGGCCCGGTCAACACGGAACTTTCACTCCAATTGTGCCCGTCCTCGCTGGAGGCGTAGCGAATGGTCTGGCTGGGACTGTCCTCGTCGATTAATCCCGACGACCAGATTGCCCAGAAACAACCATCAAAGTGCTCCAGGTAGGAGTGCAGGTTAAACTGGAAGCCGCCCTCTTCCGCCCGGTAGACCGTGCTCGTCCGCCCCGGAGCTTCAGGAAGGGAAGAGGGGTCGGTCAGAAGCGTTTCATCCTCGAGGAGTATTGCTGGGTCAGGCGATCTGATAACCATGGCTCAATCATTCTCCAACAATTGCATTCTGCGCAAGCCGTTTAAGCGACTGGAATTCCGAAAGCTATGACCTCGTGTCAATTAGTGATCGAAATGGAATTTTCGCCCCACATATCAGCCGAGGGCGTAGCCGCGTCCGCAAGGACGCGGACGTTCCGTCATTAACCGTGGATCGTCGCTCCGCGTCCTTGCGGACGCGGCTACACATCCTGCGCGAGCGCAGTCCTACATGCCCCGTCTCGCTCGCAAACCTACCTTTTGCAAGTAAGGTGTTATCAGTACTGTCCGGTTATCAGTACTGTCCGGTTATAAGTCAAACAACTCCAACTGTTTAGGAATGCGGTGTTCATTGAAAGTGTAATCGGTTTCTGTAAGTAGTTCAGTCATAGGAGTTTTCTCAAATAGGGTGAAGCTGAGAATCTGTAGGATTTTGTGCAAACTGATCTCCAGGCGAAGGCGTTTGCGGATGATGGCGATGAGCACATAGACGCTGACGGCAATCCAGATTTGAGTCTTCACAGCATTCTCGGAGGTGCCGAAAAAGCTCTTGATGCGCAAGTGCTGTTTGATCCATTTGAAGAACAATTCGATCTGCCAGCGTAAACGGTAAATCTGGGTGATGATTATGGCTGGGAGGGCAAACTGGTTGGTGAGAAACACGAAGCGCTCGGAACTGTCGGGGTCGAGGTAAGTGATACGCCGGAGTCTTTCGGGGTAGGCCTTGGCAGGATAGAAGCTGACCAGGGCAACGGTCTGGTCCGAACGCAGACCGGTTGATTTGTCGACCTTTTGAGAGTAGAGGCGGCGAAACTGAAAGCCGCGGCGGGCGCGTGTGACGAAGAAAGAACCGCATTGTGCGATCCGATAGAGGCGCTCGTAATGCAGATAGGCTCGGTCCATTACATAGTAAGCACCGGCCTCGGGGATGATGAGATCCAGAATGTTTACGTCGTGAACTTTTCCATCGGTAATCTCGATAAAATAAGGGATAGAGCCTCTGAGATCGAGAAGCGTATGGACCTTCACCGCCCCCTTGTGCTTGCGGAAACGTGCCCACGGGAAGAGTGATAGACATAGATCGATCGTGGTGGAGTCCAGAGCGTAGAGCGTATTGTCCAGGTCGATGCCCAGATCCTCGTTTGAATACAAAGGACGAGCCATTGCGATGAGGACCTGTGCAAAGTCGGCGTAGATGCGCCAGTCTCGTTTCTCGTTGGCATCGGCGAGCGTGCTTTTGGATACTCCGCTTCGAAGCCCTGCGTGGTATAGTTTTGGTTGTACTGCCCGCAGGCAGGTTTCGATGTCGCGCAGACTCTCCCGGTAGGTCAACTCGGCAAAACCCATGCAGAGAAATTGTTCGAAGCAACTGAACTTTTGAACTTTGTAGTCGCCTCCGTAGCGTTGGACGCAACGATGGAACTGATGGCGCGGAAGATAATCTATGATTTGAGAAAAAACGAATCGACCTGTATACATGATTTGGACCCTCGAAATTTTTGAGAGTCCACAAGGCTTTTTGCAATTTCAAGTCGAAAACAGCAGAAATCATATGTAAAATGTTGGTTATCAATCGATTAACCTGCGTTCCTAGAAAAACAACCGGACAGTAGTGAGGTGTTATTACTGTAAACCAATTGACAGAATCATAGATTGAAAACGACACTTTACGCTGTCAATGCTTGCCCATCTCTTCTGCATCGCCGGCGTTCACAATCATTAGCCCATGAATTCACGTAAAGAGGGGCGAAGAGCTACGACATAATCGTTGTCGGTGCCGGTTCCGCCGGAGCGACACTTGCTGCCCGCCTCTCGGAAGACCCCTCCGTCTCGGTACTGTTGCTCGAGGCCGGCCCGAACTACCGTTCAATAAATACACCGTCGGAGATACGCAGCTTGCGTGGTAGCGAGATATCCCTATCGGAGAGGTACCTAGATAAATTCTGGTGGCCCGAACTCAGAGGTCGGCGGACTCACAGACAGGATCCGAGATACTACGCCCGGGGGCGTGGCATGGGTGGCAGCTCGGCCGTCAATGGACTGGTCGCCATCCGAGGGTCGCCCGAAGACTTTGACACATGGACCGAGCTCGGCTGCGCCGGTTGGTCGGCTAAGGAGGTATTGCCCGCCTTTATTCGCCTCGAAGACGATCTCGACTTCGCGGACAAACCCTACCACGGCCGCGATGGTCCCATCCCGATCTATCGGTCACCGATCGAAGATTGGGGAGCCGTCGATCATGCACTACGGGACGCGGCGCTCGATCTTGGCTACGGCTGGTCCGACGATCATAACGCTCCAGAGAGCACAGGCGTCTCGCCTTTCGCAATGAACGCCCGCGATGGCGCACGCGTCTCGACGAATGACGCATATCTGGAGCCATCGCGCGGCCGCGCCAATCTGGAGATTGTCGGAGGAGCGCTCGTCGACCGAGTGCTATTCGAAAACGGTTCTTCCAACGGATTAAAGAGTCGGCGCGCCTCCGGAATTCGTGTCTACACGAGCGAGGGGTGGACAAATTTCGCAGGCTCGGAGATCGTGCTTTGCGCGGGTGCGATTCACTCCCCCGCTATCCTGATGCGGTCGGGCATCGGTCCCGCCCATGAGCTTCAGGCCCTCAACATTGACTCCATCGTTGATGCTCCTTCGGTCGGACAGAATCTGCTTGATCATCCGGCCGTAAAACTCACCCTCATTTTGCGACCTGAAGCCAGAGCAGAATCCATTCACCTGCGGCCCTACAACTGTTGCGTGCGCTACAGCTCCGGTCTGGCCGGAGCCGGCCCCAATGACATGATTCTCGTCTCCGAGAATATATGGGGTGGCTGCATCGACGAAAAGGCACTGACCAAGGGTTCAATCTTTCTTTCCGTTTTCCAATCCTTCTCTCGGGGCCGATTGCGCATTACTTCGCGGCACCCTGAATCGGATCCCGAATTCGATGAGCGAATGCTTTCTGACGAGCGCGATCTCGTTCGATTGCGTGACGGCATAAGGAGGGCAATTGAAATTGCAGAGCATCCGGCTTTCGCGGCGATCGCGGAAAAGGTTCAGGTCGGCGGTACCGGTCGAGGGATCGAAGAATTTGCCGAAGATGCACAAATCGAAGAGTGGCTCCTGACAAACTGCGGCGAGCCCAGTCATGTCTCCGGGACTTGCCGTATGGGGCCGCCGGATGACGTGCGTTCCGTCGTAGACCCGGACTGCCGAGTCATCGGCGTTGAAGGACTACGCGTCATTGATGCCTCGATCATGCCTGAGATTCCTCGCGCCAATACTCACTTAACTACGGTAATGATCGCCGAACATATGGCGGAGCGAATGAAATAATGGAACCACAAAGAGAATCAATCGAGAATGTAATGCCTTTCGGTCATGCGCCGAACGCCATTGAGCTGGAGGATGGTGGCATATTTGTCACATGGTATTGCGCGACACATGAGAGCTGTGAAGATCAGCGGATTGCCGGCGCCCTGCTGCTACCTCTCCTTTCAAGCAAGATACGAAAGTCCTATGCCCGGACATATCTGGAAGGCAAGCTCCACGGATGACTGCGAATCGTTTTCAGCGCCGGTGCAAACCAATTTGAGAAACCCGAGCTCCGGAATCGATATTTCCCTGAGCAGGACATCCGAGAGCTTTCTGATCGTGTATAACGACAGCTACGCGGAACGAGTTCCGCTCTCCGTCGGGATATCCGGTGACGGGGGCAAGACTCTGAGTGTAAGGGACGTTGAGGCCAAAAGCGGTAGCTACGGCTATCCGAAACTTCTGCAAACGAGCGATGGCATTTGGCACCTCTTCTATTCGCAAAATTATCACCACATCGAGCACGTGTCGTTCGATGAGGATTGGTTGCTTTCGGGTAGGCGGGTTATTGGGGAGTGAGTCAACGCCTTCTTTTGTAGGACCGCGCCCATCGAAACAGGTTCTATCGAGCCAGAGTGAACCGTGGCCTTCCTTCGACTACGCTCAGGACGGGCCGGAAACGGATTCAGTCCGTATATATCCAAGAGCAGCAAAGCCGCAACCAAAAAAGAAGAAGAGAACCGCAAATACACGCAGATGGACGCGAATGCAGAAGGAAACTCCTACTTCCCTTGGAAACCTCGTCGCGAACCTTGTCGATCACAACACTTTGAATTCCAGCATCTTATACTTCTTTGAAAGAAAAAACTTGCTCAAGAAACTAAGATCTGACGAATAGTAACACTGAGAAGGAGGACTACCCAAAAGAGAGATTAGCATATTCAGCCAAGCTGGAGATACCAATGGAAGAAATCGTTTCGCAGGATTTTAACTGGCATGATACCATCGACAGTGGCTCCTACGAGTTCGGCAGGGACGGGTATCTCGTGATGGACGGCTCCCTTGAGGGGGTCGGCAAAGAGGGAATTGAATGTTGCCGCTTTCTCAAAGAGCCGATTACTGACGGGCGTGGAAAGGTCGAGGTGGGAATGAGAGTCATTCCCGGAAAGGTCTGGCGATTCGGCGGCGAAGACAGAATCGATATCGGGAAGATCTACGCCATTCGTCTTTACGACAGTGACGATGAACTCATGGTCGATTGCCGGGTCGATAGGGACGGCTGGATCCGCCTCATGCAATCTGACGATGAATATGATGGATTCAAGGTAGAGGAGGTCGCCAAATTCGACACGGGAAAAGCGATCACCTGGTGCCGGGGACGGTGTCTTGTTGACCCGAAAATCTCCTTTCCGCCGCCACAGATTCCTTACGGTCTCGAGACGGATCTACATAGGTTTGGATTCCACAATTTTGATTTCACAAACAGGACATTCGATTTCTCGTTCGACGATGATGATCCGCTGGCGATATCTATTGGACTCATCGGGAATGGCCAGGACATCAGCAAGTTGGAGCTGCGTGCATTCTGCATCCATCCCTACTCCGCGGGAAGCCATCGGCCTTGAGAATCCGGCTGGGTCATTATTGTGAGTACCGGAACGACACGCTAGTCCTAAAATAAGCGCTTTAAAGGTTGAACAGGAAACTTCGTTATTCCTAACGTTATTTGCCATGCTGGCGGTAGTTTTGCCGCCGCCACCCTTGGGCTGGTTTCATGTTTTGCTTTTTTTGATCATATCCGTTCTGTTTTAACGTTAGTTCTGTCCCCTTTTTGGGATACGCCGACAGTCCTTCCGTTGTGGCTGTGCGTTCGCGGTTACTTGATCTGCTACCCAGGCACATAGATCGGAATCGCTCCCAGGTGCTGATAAAATCTCCCATCCACTCGTTCCAGCTTAAGAGCCGATAAACAATTCGGCG
Source organism: Candidatus Moanibacter sp. (assembly GCA_965215885.1). Lineage (GTDB taxonomy): Bacteria > Verrucomicrobiota > Verrucomicrobiia > Opitutales > UBA2987 > CBDCEW01. The sequence continues at coordinate 51,382 of CBDCEW010000081.1, read as the reverse complement.
CCCGCTTCGGATGATTTGCGCGGGGAGCAAGATGATGGCGTGAAGGAAGCGCCGAAACTCCATCTTCACGATCTCCAACCCCCGCTGGCCTTGGGCATGAGTAATCCATACCACGCCTTCAGGTTCCAGGCCAATGCTGTCATTACCATATAGGCCCAATTGCTCAAAAGATCATCCACGGGCATACGCATCGCATTAACCCCGTTTTTGAGTTGCTCAATAACGTTCTCCTGATCGCAGCGTTGATTCGCAAAGGCGACCACCTGCTCCTTAGTCAGGTCCCTACGATTTGTGATATAAAAAAAGTAGCGGATCTCATCAAAGAGCACTACTTCGCCCTTTTGCACACTGATGTTCTTACGACCACCACCATCCGATAGGTCTTTTTGCACTTGTTGGGCCATAGTCCAACTCGGCCACACTTTCTGCCTCCAGCACCTTGTTTTCAAAACCCTTCTGGTGACGATCCCTTCCTTCACTCGCGGCGCTTTAGCTCCGATTCGGTCGCTATTTCATGCTTGGGCAACCGCTCCAGTCGCTCCAGGCCGTCTCTCTGAACTCCTCGGCCAGTCCCACCACTTTGGGATGCGCATCCATTCCGAAGATAAATCCCGTTCCTTCTTCATCCCACCGATCGAAGTTTTCTGTCAACGAAAAGTCCGTATCCCCTCGCAAGCAGATTTTCCCCGCATGCGCACGCACAAGTCCACCGCCCGATCAATCCACTTTACGCATCCCTCATGGCTAGTCTCATTGCCCGGTCGATTCACCATGTAGAGCACTTCCCTGGTATTTGCCAAACTCACGATCAGCGGTGCATAGCCCCAGATCCCCTTAAGCTTATTCCCATACCCCCTTTGCACTTCCCTCTCGTCTGCGCTATCGTCCCGTCCACATCGATGATCCTCCATGTCCTTTTGCCTGCTTGTTCCAGCCCCTTGCCGTATCCGGTTGATCCCTTCCAAATTGATCGCCCTTCATCAAAGCGTCGGGTGAAAGGTCGTCGGATCCGGGAAGGCATTCAGAAAAACCTCGTCCTTCGGCGCAAGATGTCTTCGAGCCGGATCCCTCCCAATTGCGTTGTCGGCTAGTTGACGATCACTCTCATGATACGGCAGGTGGCGCTTGAGCAACTGCACGCTCTGGTCGAGCTCTTCCACCAACCCCAGTCTCTTCACCATCAGGTGAATCGCTCCTATCCCTCCACAACTCACCCCTTTGCCTCGTTCGGCCGTCTCGTAGTGGATGTTGCTCGCTTTGAACATCGGTTTGGCCTGTTCAGGCCAGCCCCGATTTCTAAGCCGATGCTTTATTCTTCTCTTGCTATTGTGGAGGTTCTTGCGGTATCTTCTTTTCACTCGAAACGTCCTTTTTTTCTGGGTGGTTTTTTTGGTCGATTAACAGTTTTCCCAGTATCTAAGCGCGTTTCGAGCTTTTTATTGCGTTAGGTATATTCCAATCACACTTGTTCGAGGGCTAGTGGAAGAGGAAGTCTTCCCGATTCATTGGAAGCCCTGGTCAAAGGTGGCGCCCGGTTACCCGCATGACCGCATGGAGGCAACCCGGACGCGCCCAGTCGATAATCGCTGGCTGGAGATAACCAGTCCATACGGATGGACCACGGGAGAGCTGCCCCAATCTCTGTCCAGCGGGGAGCTGGAATGCGAATTTAAGACTGAGGATGTTCGAAAGGAGTTTGTCATCGAAACACACCAGCTCGACGGTATTGATTCCGTAGCCGAGTCAAATTGGCCGGTCAAAGTAGGGATTATTTTCGGAAGGTTCTTTTGCGAGTACGCCTTTACGGTCTACAGTGACGTTACGAAAAGGCTCCATGCCGCCGGCGACCAGGCCTATTGCGATGAGCCGGTTCCGATTTCCGATAAGATATACCATTTAAAGATACGGTGGGAGGCGTCGGGGCGATACCGTTGGTGGCTCGACGGAGTTCCAATGAAATTTACGGCTCTTTCGCGCTACACGGGAGAGTACCAGGAGATTCCCGGATTCGAGGATTCCCGGTTACTGGATTCCCTTTCTCTCCGATATCACGAGACCGCAATACCGCGGAATGGACGCAATCGGACTGCACTACGGGGTGGTAGGACGCGAGCCGCACGTCTCCTCTTTTGGCCGTATGCGCGTGCGCACCCTTGATGAAGTGGACTGCCCGGATTCTTGCGAATCCGGCTACTCTGGAATCGAAAATCGTTAATCAATGTAGCCGGTTTCACAAGAAACCGGAAGAAATTAAGCTCGCACGAACTCTTCGGCAAAGACTTGCATCTGCGTGATCAATTCGTCCACGGTTTCGTAGTTAAAGCCGGGCCGGAAGTGACTGATGCCGAGCCCCCGATAAGTCTCCAACGCTTCCCGCATCGCTGCGACGCCGCGTCCATCGCCTTCGAACGGACAGCCGCAACATAGAGTAATCTCTTCAACCCCGCGCTGCCGGCACCGGGCTTCCTCCTTGATGAAACAGATCCTTTCCTCCAGCTGTTCCAAACTCAAGCCGGTGGGCGTCCAGCCGTCGCCCCGGCGCACTACTCTGCGGAGCGCAGCGTCGCTCGTACCCCCGATCCAGATCGGGATCCTCTTTTGCAACGGCTTTGGCTCGAAGTGCACGGGTGGAAATTGAACGAACCGTCCGGAATAACTCGGTCGACGATTTTCCCATACTTCCCGGAGAAGATCAATCGTCTCATCGGTGCGCAGGCCTCGCTCCTTGAATTCGATTCCGGCGGCTTGGAACTCTTCTGTCATCCAACCCAGGCCCAGGCCGAGGATCAGACGTCCTCCTGAGAGCCTGTCCAGGCTTGCCGCCTGTCTCGCCAGCACGAGAGGATTTCGAAAGGGCGCAATCAGAATGTTCGTTCCCAGCCTAACTTTCCGCGTCATCGAAGCCAGAAAGGCAAGAGTGACCAAAGGCTCATAAGCGGTAGGATCCCTCTTGCTCCAACCCTGGTTCGCCGGATCGGGCACCACCAGGCGTTCCGCCACCCAGAGCATGTCGTAGCCCAGTTCATCCGCTGCCTCAGCAACCCGGACCATCGTCTCTAGAGATGCGTGAACCCCATAGTTGGGCACATTAACTCCAAACTGCATGCCGATAGATTCCTAGAGAACAAAACCTTTCAATGCACTTGCTTGGAGAAAATTCCCAACTCTCACGCCGGCGGATCGACGACGCGGTTGAAACCCATTTCGTCCTTTCCGCAGAGCAGAAGAACCCCCTCCTCCTTTTCAAAGGGACGGTCCACCTTAACGATCGTCGGCACTACCCGCCCGACCAGGCTCATTCGTCTCTTTCCCGAGAGGTTCGCCTGGGAAGAATGCAGGGTGCGGTTACTGAAGATGAAGAACTGACCGGGCCGAAGAATCATCTTGATAGGATTTGAGGTATCAATCCCTTTGATGTCCGATTTTTTCCCGAGAAAATCATCATCTGCACTGGAGACTTCAGGTAAAATGAATGTATGGGTTCCGGGAATCAGTTGGACGCAACCATTTTCTTCGGTCGCCTCATCGATCGCGAGCCAGAACGATACATTCGCTTCTGGAACGAGCTTGAAGTAAGTACCGTCCTGGTGCCAGGGGAAGCGCAAACCTTCGTCCGCCCCCGTTTCCTTTAGGAGAATCGATGTTCTCCAGAGAAGCAAATTCGGACCAAACAGGGAAGCGAGACGATCGACAATAGCGGGGTGAGCGCATAGATCATTCACAACGCGGCAGTCCAAATGTCGATAGTGACGCGGGCTGTTCGGAGTGGCACCGAGTGACTTGAAGGACGGCTGAATCGCCAATACTTCCTCCTCAATTCGATTCCTGTAGGCAGCCATCTCTTCCGGTTCACACAATGTATAGGGCCCAATCACACCATTCTCATGGTAGTGCAGGCATTCGTCGGGCTTTAAGGAATGAGGTGAGCCTGTAGTCATCGATCGAAACTTCATCGTTACTCAGTATCTCGGAAACTGAGAATATCTTCTGGAGTATCGCGCAGTTGTCAATTTTCCGAGAGGAAGACATCGACTGACACACGAACGGCAAAGAATTAGCCCGCTCGTTAGATAGACCCCATTCGAAAAGCCTTTCGAGCGGGCGGTTTAAGGTTCTCCGCCACGGGCGGACCAGCCTATGGCTGGCAGGTTTCGGGTTTTAGGCTGCCGGCGCTGCCGATGAGCAGGTATTGAGCGGCCATCGGCGTGGCTTGCTGCACAATACGTATATTTGCCGCTGTCTGGAGGCATACTCATCCCGTGGTGCTTTTTTCTCTGAGCTTCAAAGCGGTCAGATTCAGGCTGCCTGTTCCAGTTCCTCCCCTCGGCGTTTCTTCATCAGTATGATGCGGCAGAAGTTGTAGGCCAGAACCTTCTCGAGCAGTTCATCGCCTACCGCATCGATGCCGCGGCGGCCGAGTTCGCCAAAGGCAAATCCATCTTTAATCGTGAAGATCAGCGACTCCACTGCGGAGCGATCGCGGCGTGCCTCGCGATACGCCTCGCTCTCCCAGTCCTCGGGGTGGTCAACTTCTTGCCCTTCGCCCCACTGATACTGATCTGCTTTACCCCCATGCTCAGCACCTCCTTGCGTCCCTTCGCCGAAGCATATCCGTCATCGGTGCTGACCAGTTCAGCAATGACACCGGTGCGCTTGATCGAATCGCCGATGGCCGGCGCCAGCTCAATGGAGTCTGCCGCGTTGCCTTGCGGTACGATCAGGCTGGTGACAAAACCGTTTTCGCTGCGAACCAGTTGTGGCTTGTACCCGATCACTGGATTGCGGCTGCCCTTCTTGATGTAGGCCGCCGATCCGTCCGAGAGGCTCAGGACCTTCTGTGTGGACGGTAGCTTCTTTTCGTGAAACACCCGATCATGAGCATACTCAACAACCCGCTTGGCGTCGGCAATATCGCCCCTGATCTGGCTCAATGCCCGCTCCAGAAGCTCCCGGCGAGTGGGAGGCAGTGAATCCATCGACAGGCCCTCTTCAAGATGGCTCAGTTCCCCCGTTAGTGAGTCGGCCGCCTTGCGGCCCCGCTTGAGCAACCGCCGGTAGTGTTTCTTCAGCTTGCCCTTCGACTTCGGTTTGCCCGCGGCCAGACAAATCTGAAACTCCAGCTTGTCCATCTCCTGCAGCCAACGCCCAACCCATCCTTTGCGAAAATCCTCCAGCCCGAATATATGCAACTTCTGACCCAAACGATTGGCCCGCATCAAAAGACCGCTCAGAATCCTCCCATCGGTGGGCCAGCAGCTGTTTGCTTTCACCGAGGTGCTGTCGATCGTCAGCTTCCCGAAATCGTCCCATTGCTCCTGGAGGATAAACCCAATCTGTTTATCAAAGATCAGCTCGCGGGTCCTATGGCTGACCAGGTTCACGTTCTCCAGAATCGTCGTCACCGCCGGCATCCTCAGTCCCCGCCTCTGAAGAAATCCGTACAAGCTCATCGACTCGCGCAGAAACCGCCGTGCCGGTTTCGTGGTCAACGAACCGAGAAACCCACGAATCATCACGAACACGTATACCGCATAAGCCGGCATCCGCGGCCGGCCTGCCGCAAGATTCAATTCAGCAGCCAGAATATTCTCCTCCTCGATGTCCAGCTCCGGCAGCTCCGCTGTGCGCCCTTCAAAGAACCTTCGATCTTCCAATCGAAGTTTCTTCTTCTCACGCGCATGGGCGTCCAGATCCTTCTCGATCGCCTCGATGATTTGCGGCGCGAACCCGGCCAATTCTTCAACTTCATCCAGAAAATCACGGAAATCCGTGTCTGGAACCGGCAGAATGAGGTTGCTAAGGGGCGTCTTATCGCTTTTGTTCTCCTCTGTCGCACATGTTGGCATGTTTAACTCCTTTCTTAATCTTAGGTTGTTAAACACTAGCATGTTGCGACACTTTTTATCAAGCCAAAAAATGATTTTTCTCAAGTTTTTCTTGCGCCTTTTGCGCCTCTTTGCGGCCAATCAGTAGCTTTTCGGATAAGGTCTAGATAGAGGAACCGATTCTGCTGAAAAACTCCCACGTTCTTGTCCCGCTCGGCGGGACAAGAACGTGGTCGAGCCAGGTAATTGATGCTTGAAGGGTAGCGACGGTGAGCTGAAGATCGAGATCGATGTCCCTACCTGAGGAGTATGATCTCGTCGTCGTGGGTGCCGGTATGTCTGGCTTAATGGCGGCGATGGCTGCCAAAACTGATGACAATCGTGTCCTCATCGTCGAGCCGAGCAATGTCCTCGGTGGACAGGGAACTGCTGGCGGTGTAGCGGGATTTTGCGGTGACTCCAATCGGGTGAATAACCTGTTTCGCGAATTGATCGACCGTTTGTCGGAGCACAACTTTATCAGTGACTACAATCCAAATGATGACCGCCGCGCTTACGATCTGGAATGGTGCGCCTACTTTCTGCAGGAGATGGTATTGGAAAGGAACATTGAAATCCTTCTCCACTCCCGCGTCATCGATGCATATGAAGTAGATGGACAGGTCACGGAACTCACCATTTCGACAGCCAGCACACTCTACAAGTGCCGGCCGCGCTTTGTTATCGATGCATCGGGCATCTGTGTAGTGCCGCATATCCTGGGTTACCCCGTCGTCACCGAGGCCGCCAACAAACACCTTCCCATGAGCCTCTATTTCACGCTCTGGGATTCCGGGAAACCGGTAAAGCCGTTTCTACCGCCGGGACTGCCTCGCTGGACAAAACTCGAGGAGACACCGCTGATGGACACCCACGTTTTTGAAAGTGGAAAGGTCGAGGTAAAGATGAAGATCACGGGTTTCGACGCCGCCGACGGATTCGGCCGTTCACAGGCCGAGATCTTCGCTCGTCAGCGGATGGTGGCGATGATCTACTACCTCCAGACACAAGGGTTTCGCGGCCAGGTTTTTGACCGGCACGTTCTCGCTTCGGTTTCCAGGGGGATCGGCGTAAGGGAAGAACGGAGGATTGTCGGAGAGCACGTTCTCACGAACGAGGAAGCCCACCATGCCGTCGTTTTTGACGATGCCATTGCCATCAATACTTATCACTTCGACTACCACCGCAGCGATACGAAACATTTCGCCAAAGAAGGCATTTTCGACAATGTGGAACCCTATCATATACCCCTTCGCGCCCTCATCCCAAAAGGGGCAAAGAACGTCCTCGTTCCGGGTCGCGGGGCGTCGGCCGAACAGCTGGCGATGAGTTCATTCAGGGTCATGGCCATTGTGCAGGCAATGGGATATGGCGCGGGAACGGCAGTCAGACAATGCCTTGAGGACGACACCGACCTGCCGGGAATCAACATCCGGATACTTCAATCGACGATTGAAGCAAATGGGCAGTCGCTCGACCTCTCCTACTACGGCGACTATCAACGAAAACTGCTTCTCATCCGAGAGCACATCTTTGATTGCGATCGTCCCTTTGCCCAATGTCACGCCTCAACCCTCGTCCAATTGCGCAACAACCGCATTCTTGCGGCCTGGTTTGGGGGCACGCGCGAGGGGGATAATGACGTCGGTATCTGGCTGGCGGAGAGGTACCAAGGGCGTTGGAGCGCGCCGCGATTGATGGCCAAAGTGAAGAATGAACCGCATTGGAATCCTGTCCTATTCGCTACGCCGAGTGGCAACGTCCATCTCTACTTCAAGGTCGGGCTCGGGACTCACCGAAAATGGCGGACGTGGTTTATGACAAGCGACGACGACGGGGCATATTGGAGTGAGCCGAATGAGTTGGCGCCCCTTGAGGCGATCACCCCGGGACCTTCCAAGAATAAACCGATCATACTGGAGGATAGGACCTGGATCGCTCCCAATTCGACGACCATCGATGGCCAATGGGAGGTATTCGTGGACCGGAGCAACGACGATGGCGCCACTTGGAATCGTGGCAATTTCATCGCTCTCAATCATGACGAGTGCTCGGGAAAGGGCGCCATTCAACCGACACTCTGGGAATCGAATCCGGGCCACGTTCACATGCTCGTGAGAACGACGAGCGGCAGAATCTGGAGGAGCGATTCCACCGACAGTGGCAAATCCTGGGAACCGCTTTACGAAACTGACCTCCCGAACAACAACAGCGGAATCGATATCGCAAAACTCCACGACGGAGCTCTTGCTCTCGTCCACAACCCCGTCGAAACAAGCGGGGTGCGCACACCGCTGTCCATTGCCCTATCCTTCAACAACGGAGAGACCTGGCCATACCGACTCGATATTGAAACCGAGCCCGGTGAATTCTCCTATCCAACGATCATTCCCACTACCCTCGGCATGGCAATCACTTACACCTGGAAACGGGAGCGCATTGCTTTCTGGCACGGATCCATCGAACAGATTACGATGCAGGATCAAAAGACAAAAATGGGCACCAAATGCCCGCTTGCTTACGCCTCTGACGGCAAGGGAATCGCAGGTAAATCCTTGGTTGGGCATAGATCCATCGCTAAAGAATAAGTAACAATGAAGAGATGATGGGCACGATACTCCCTATTGCCTGCATTCTTGAAAGCGAAGGAATCGAAGCCAAACCATTGGCTGGAATACTTCATAGACCCTACATTCCAACCTCATTCTATAAGCCGATCATTAGAAACTAAGTCTTGACTAAGTTTAGTTTCGAGGTCTTCTTACCATTTATATGAAATCGGTCACGACACATGAGGCAAAAACCCATCTCTCGCGCCTGATATTGGAAGTCGAAGGAGGAGAAGAGATTATCATCTGCCGCGGTAAGGAACCGGCCGCAAAGCTGGTATCGGCGAAGAAAGTGAAGGAAAAACCCCGACGACCAAAAGTTGGAACACTGACGGGTGGGACGGTAACCTACTCGAAGGACTGTTTCGAACCATTGAGCGACAAGGAACTCGAGGATTGGGGTCTTAACTGATTTGAATCTGCTACTCGACACGTGTACTTTCATCTGGCTCGCCGGTGAACCGAACAGGTTGAGTAAAACGGCCGCTGAGGCGATCGACAACGAGGAGAACCAGATATTTCTGAGCGACGTCTCTGCTTGGGAAATCTGCGTAAAATGGCGGAGCGGTAAACTGTCTTTACTCTCTCCTCCACGAATATGGATTGAAGAGCAACAAGCTCACTGGTTTCTCAAGGAACTGAAAATTGAGAAAATTCACGTCTACAGAACAAGCGAACTGGATCTCGTTCATCAGGACCCATTCGACAGATTGCTTATTGCCCAATCAATCGAAGAGGGAATCAGGATCGTATCCCCTGACAGTGTATTCCGAAAATATCCTGTCGCAGTAGTCTGGTGAATTTCGAAAGCAGCAATCCGTTCTTGCTTCGAAATACTCTCGCTACTTTCATTGCGATTCCGCCAAGCGGATTTTAACGAAAGCCATGGACAGCGAGTGCACAAAGTATTGCCTGACTGAGGAAGAACGAACTCAGTTTGAAGACGAGGGCTATTTTGTCGTCCGAGAAGCGCTCCCTCTTGAGAAGGTCGAAAAGATGACGGCCGCAGTCGACGCCACTTGTGATCGTTATCGATCGGAGCACAAAGTGGGACCAAATGATCGCGTCAATTTGTTGGACTTCATCGGCTGGGAAGAGTCCTACCTCGATCTTCTCGACTGGCCGAAAACCTTCCCGAAGGTCTGGGGAATTCTGGGATGGAATATCCAGCTCTATCACTCGCACCTGATCGTCACACCGCCTCAAACGGCCGCTAGTGACGATCCTGCGCCCCGGGTGGGCAACTGGCATCAGGACAGCGGGCGTCTCAATGTGGAATTGGAGGGCGACCCACGACCGCGTGTTTCCCTCAAGATCGGCTTTTTCCTCACCGATACTACCACCCCGGATTGCGGTAATTTCTCGGTCGTCCCGGGAAGTCACTTGAAGAACAATCTGGAAATCCCGACCGACCCTCCCGCTGATCCGGAAGGCGCGATCCAGGTTCAAGTCCCCGCCGGTACGGCAGTATTTTTTGATCGGAGAATCTGGCACACCGGCTCGCCGAATCGGTCCCATCGGACCCGCAAGGTTCTGTTTTACGGTTACAGCTACCGCTGGCTTCGACCAAGGGACAACATGACGGTGTCCCACCTCATGGATCGCTGCGACCCCATACAGAAACAGCTCCTCGGTGCGGGAACCGGAGGTTTCGGCTACACCTCGCCGAAAGAGGAGGACGTCCCTCTAAAGGGATGGATCAGCAAGTTTGCCGGCGCAGTGCCCGGGACTGGAAAGTAGCGTGGCGATTGACTAACGTTTTGTGAAGGTTGTAACGGGCTTGGAAGAAACCCACCCCTTGCCCCTCCCAGGAGGGGAACTTGATAAACCAGCCCCAAAATGTAAAGATCCCCTCCTGGGAGGGGTTAGGGGTGGGTCGAGTCAAAATTCATACCTGTTTGAACCGAAAATGTGCTTTGGAATTTTAGAGTTCGAGATCCACAACCCTCCCGGTTCTCGCCGATTCATAAATGGCTTCGACCAACTGAACAGCGTTCCTACCCTCTTCCCCCGGAATCGCCGGCTTGCGACCCTCTCTGATTGCACCGACCAAATCGAGAATCTGCAGACGGTGACCATCGCTGCTGATCGACATAGGATCCGATGTCCCGCCTCCCAGCTGCAAATCGCTCTGAGATTGAAGGATATCGTCGTCCTCCGGACGCTTCTCCGCGAATTCCCATTTAACCAGACTGTTATCCTCCAGCACAGCGGACCCACGGTCACCACATATTTCAATTCTGCGTTCGTATCCCGGATAACACGCCGTGGCCGCTTCAATGACACCCAATGCGCCATTTGCAAAACGCAAACTAGCGCAAGCGACATCTTCAACCTCGAGCCCTTCGTGAGCTCGCGTCGCAATGTAGGCGGAAACCGACTCCGGCATACCAACGAGCCATTGCAGAAGATCCACGTAATGAATGCTCTGGTTCATGAGCGCGCCGCCACCGTCCAACGACGAGGTGCCCCGCCAGTCCGCACTTTGATAGTAGGCGTCGTCGCGCCACCATTTTATATAGGCGCTGCACAACGCCAGGCGTCCAAAGCGACCCTCAGAGAGGGCATCTTTGATAGTCTTCGCCTGCGGATTCATCCTCGATTGGAAGATCGCCGCTAAAATTCGGTCTGACTCGTTCGCCTCCTTAATCATCCTGTCTGTCTTTTCAAGGGTCACTTCCAACGGCTTTTCGCAGAGCACATGTTTACCACTGCGGAGAGCGGGAATAGCGACATCCGCATGGGCGCCGCTGGGCGTCGCAACGCAGACCACGTCAATATCGTTGCGTTTCAATAGCTCATCCAGGGAGGGAGCATAATCGACCTTCTGTTCTTCCGCAAATTTTCGCCCCTTGCTCTCCCCGCGATTATGCACGGCGCGAAGCGCAGCGCCGGGCACGCCGGAAATCGCGTCAGCGTGCATACCGGAGATGTTTCCTGTCCCGACAATAGCAAATCCTACTTCAGTCTCTCTATTCACGCTCGCCAACGCTATTCCCATACGATCGTGAGTCAACCAGTTCGATCTCTCTCCTTCCCTTCTCGCTAACGGTAGGAATCTGTCGGACTTAGGTACCTATTTAGCGTTTTGAGGCTGCCCCGGTCTTGTGCCCATCGTTCTGAATTTCGGTTGGCACGCAAATTGCGTGGAGTTCTCTGGTTAGAGCATGAAGAAAATGGGGAGCAGAGGGAGGGCACTGGAGTCGTTGTCAGGAGGCAATCCGATGGGGTTGCGGGTTTAAGGATTGATCCTGGCGATTACAGACTTCGAAGAGTTCCTCAAGGAAGTTTTCTTTTCGCAGGAGCTTTTTGGGCAATCGACCCACGGCGAGGGTTTTTCTGTTCGCCCGCCAGTGACTGAAGGGGGGTGCTTTCTGTGCAGCCTGGGCAAGCTTTTGGGGCAGATTATCGATACTGCCTAAAACCAGCTCCACATAGCGGGGATTGTGTAAGTTGGCCAGGAGCATGTATTCTTCGGGGAGCGCTTCAAAGTCGCGCGTCAGATTTTTGCGCCCGTGGGTTTGACGGCGTTTGCGCTTGGAGGTGCGCCAGGTGCCTTCCAGCTCATTGGTCGTGCGTACGCTGTCTGGATGGGCCGGTGGGGGAAGCAGCCGCTGCCAGTATTTGTCCAGATGAGTGACCACGGTGCGGTAGAGTTTGGCTTTCGAGGGGTTGGTCAGGGAGGCGCCTTTTTGGCGATATTGGGCACGCAGCAACTGGAGAGCCTCGGTGAGCTCAGCGGCTTGTCCTGCTTGCAACAGATAAGGGTCGCTTAAAGGGCAGGGGCCGCTGGCGCTGAGCCAAAGGGCATCGCGCAAAGCGCTGAAAATGCAAAAAGCGTTTTCATAGATAGTAGCGGCTTCGATGACGAGGGCATCAGCCAGATACTGCTTCAACCCGGTCGAAAGATGAAAGAAGCTTCGCAGAACAGAGCAACTGGCAGGAGCGCGGGCAAGCCACTGCTCCAGGGCGGCATGGGCGCGCACGACCCGCCGATGCCAATAAAGCAGGTAAGGATCGAAGGGAAAGCCCTGGCGGTGACCGTCGCAGGGATAATCCAAAATCCACAATTGCAGGGCCATGAGCAGTTCCCGTGCAAGGGTGGGATCGAAGGGCACTGCGAGCGCTTTGGCGGTGAGCAAATCGGCCAGGACGAGGGCGTGTTTTTCACGGAGGGCGTCACGGAGCTTTGCGGTGATGTGTTTGCGTTGCTCGCGCATGCGCTCCATGAGCTTCAATTGCCGCAAGCGCCCGTTGAGCATCTGCTGGGGTTTTCGATAAAGCTGTTCGCCCACATTGCGGGCGAAATGATAATGGCAGACGCCATGGGGGGCCTGGAAGGTTTCGCTCTCGCAGGCCTTGCTGATCTGAGCGCTTAAATCATGATAGACATGGTGGGGTTGGCCAAAAGCCCGGGCAAAACAGCCACTGATCGTTTCGCTCTGTTCGGAAGGCATTTTCCAGCTGCCCAAAAGGATCCCTTCGTCGGCTTCCTGAACAGCGAAGAAAACCGGCGTCTGCGGTTCCACGGTCCCATCCACCAGCCAGCGCAGGCAAGGGCGAGCGCTCAGGTAATCTTTAAGCACCGGAGCGGCCGCGGCGTGCAGCCGACCCAGATAAAAAAGAAACTTCTGCTGCATCTCATAGAGGCTGCTTTGAGCAATCTGCAGCTGCCCCGGGCCCTCGCGCAGTTCCCTGTGCACCTCTTTGAGGGTGGCGCTTTCGCACAAACATCGCTTGCCCACATAGGCAATCAGATCGTAAGCGTAGCGACTATGCGAGGGCACGATCTGTTCCAGGCGAGCAGAACGGTAGCTGTTGCGGTGGCTCCCTTGCCCCTGCTCGCGCACAACTTCCACCGCCTGGAAGCATCCATAGGAGAAACTGACCACCTTGCGGCGCAGGGTCTTGCGCACCTCTGAAGGACCCTCTTCGTCCTCCCGGGCATCGAAGCGATAACTCGTTTGCGCAGGCACAGCCCCCACCGTTTGCAGGGCCCGTTCAGCCTCTGCCCGCAAATCATGTAACAGCTCCGCTACCGCGATCGGTCCGGTTTTTTTTGAGCGAGTAAAACGCCATCACCCGCTCAATTTGCTCCCCGCTCAGCTCTACTCCCTGCTCTTGCATAAGCTCGACAAGCTCCTTGACCCCGGCCTCGGGATGGCCGATACAGGCGACCAGCAAAGCGATCACGACCATCGTTTCGAGCCCTTCGGGAGCTGCCTGCAAAGCGCCCCCGGGGTCCCCTGCCTGAACTTGTGCCGCTGTTCTTCGCCCTTGCCGCCGCTTTTTCTGTTCGGCCCCGCCCTGTTCCCCGGCCGAGACATACACGCAGTGACGCCCTTCATAGTATCGACTCAACCGCTTCTTTCTACAAAGCACGCTTATGGGGTTGTGCACCCGTACCCCAAGGAGGGTCTCCAACTCAGCCACCGTGTAGCCGCAAAGCGAAGCTCCCACCACCGCCTCCACGGTCTCCTCCAAGGTGCCGTGGCGCGAAAAGCGCCCCTTGCGAAAACGCCACAAACCGGCCCCGTCAAAGCGCGGAATGTCTTTCAAGCTCAGGTAGCCACAATTGGCATTGTAACTGGAGTAATGGCCATATTTTTGCAAAGCCCGATAGACCGTTCGCCGCGACACCCTCTGCTCCTTCATCAGCCTCCACACCGTGCTTACCCGATCCCGCCGTACCGCTTCGACCACCTCCCTCTCTTTACGCGAAAGCTCTTCTTGCATGCACCGGCACAGTATGGAAAGGAGGCAAAACTGCAAACTTTATTTTACATACAATGCCAATACCAACTTTCTCCAGCTCCCTTCGCTTCTACTCAATTGCCACCAGAAATCAACTCCCCGTTCAAAGCGCTTTTGTAACTGATTAATACTCAACAAGTTTCTAACTGAAAACAAACCTGCAGGAAAAGCTCTCTACCTCTAACGAACCCACACACAACAATCGTTGAAACTCCATTCTGGCATACTATGTAATCAATAGAATCTTGCAAGTGCCTGAATAACATTTACTTTGGGTTCTCCAACCCAATTTCGTAATTATGGGCACAAGACCGGGGCAGACAGTAATCGAAGGCATAACGCCTAACACAGATGGAATCAGAGTCCTACGGGCTCTTAATTCTGTCACTTGCCTTTGATCGCAAGGTACCGTCCATAGGCATCATCCCAAATGGATTCGTCCCTCGGTTCGAAAATACGCATCTCCGATGATCTTCGAATCAGCTCTCTACCCTCTCCAATCGAATCAATCTCGCCGTCGGCCATCAATTGCATGATCAGGTTACCCGCCGATGTCGCTTCTACCGGACCACAGATTACCTCTCTTCCGGTAGCATTGGCGGTAAACTGGTTGAGCAGTTCATTCTGACTACCTCCGCCGACAATATTGAGCGTCGGGAAGCGAAAACCGGTCGTGAGTTCGAGTCTCTCCAAGACTTCCCGATATTTCAGGGCGAGACTTTCGAGGGCCACTCTGACAACCGACCCAACCTCTCCAGGGTCAGGTTGGCCTGTTTTTTCACAGAAATCTGCGATTTTTTCCGGCATCTTTCCAGGTTTGCTGAAAGGTGCATGGTCGGGTTCGATCAGGGCGGAAAAAGGATGTGCTCCAATCGCAAATTTCATGAGCTGAGGATAAGTGAAGCTATCGCCCCGCTTCTCCCACCTCCGCCTGCACTCCTGAAGGATCCAGAGACCGTTGATGTTCTTGAGAAAACGAATGGTGCCGGCTACGCCCCCTTCGTTGGAGAATCCAAAATCGAGAGCATCTCTTCGAATTATGGGCTCGGTCACCTCAACGCCCATGAGGGACCATGTCCCGGAGCTGATAAAGCATTTCCCTTCCTTACTGAAGGGAGTGCCCGCCACAGCGGAAGCGGTGTCGTGAGCACCAACCGCAACAACCGTTAGAGCGCTCGCACCAGTTCTGTCGCGGATCTGCGGAAGCAGGTGGCCCAGAATCTCACCCGGCTCCTCGATATCTCCTAGTAATTCGGATGGTATATCGAGTCGTTTCAGAAGCTCTTTGGCCCAAGCCTTCGTCCTCATGTCCATCATCTGGCTCGTGCTTGCAATCGTATATTCATTTGCCTGCCTACCACACAGCCAAAAGTTGATCAGGTCGGGGATGAACAGCAGCCGGCGAACGCGATGAAGGACGTTGGATCCCTTGCGCAGTTCGGAGTAAATTTGAAAGAGGGAATTCAGGAAAAGAGGCTGGATTCCGGTCGCCATAAAGACATCCAGCTCCGGAATCTGCTGGAAGACCTCTTTCAAGATTCCATCTGTTCGGGAGTCCCGATAGTGGAAAGGGAGTTCGATAAGATCGCCACATTCATCCAACAGGGCGTAATCGACACCCCAACTGTCGACACCAATGGAAATCAAATCGTCTCCAAATCGTTCGGCGGCAAAGTCGATTCCTTTTACGATTTCGTCAAAGAGAGTGCCGATGTTCCATCTAAGCGTTCCACCGTGTTCGTACACTCCGTTTGGAAACCGATGGATAGTTTCCTGGGTGAGCGTATCGTGCTCAAAAACTCCGGCTACAACCCGACCGCTCTCCGCCCCCAGATCAACCGCAAGATAGACTCTCCTCGCACTCATTACCTCACTTCATCTTTTCCCCACCTTGAGACTGGCAAAGAGTGCGTATGACTCTTTTCTTGAAGGTGACATTTTGGCCCTGATTTCCGCATTGCGAGCATAATTGAAGCTCTTCCACCAAATTCCAGTTTTATTTTCAACATGGGTTAACTCTCAGAGATTTCCATTGCGGTTTCGCTGTTGACCCCGAATTCTTGTCCGCAATGAACCCTTCCGAGCCAAATGACGAAACGAACTCGCCCGCACAGGAGAAGATCGATCTCTTTTTCCAATCAGTTGAAATTGAGGAGTTAAAAAAGCAAATGTGCGATATCGGTCGCCGGATGTGGCAGAGGAACTTTACCGATGGCAACGGGGGAAATCTAACAATCAGAGTTGGCGATAACTTCGTTCTTTGCACACCGACGCTTGTTTCCAAGGGATTTATGAATCCTGTGGATATCTGTCTTGTCGATATGGAGGGAAATCAACTCGCGGGTTCGCGCAAAAGGACGAGTGAGATTCTAACGCATCTGGGAATTATGAAAATGCAACCCCTTGCAAAATCCTGCTGCCACGCCCATCCCCCGCACGCCACTGCCTATGCTCTGGCCGGTATGGCCCCGCCCCGACACCTGACACCCGAAGCGGAGATCTTTTTGGGAGAAATCGGTCTCGCCGAATACCGGACACCTGGAACACCGGCAAACGCAGAGGTAATAGGCCAAACCAGTAGGAATCATTCCGCCATTCTCATGATCAATCACGGCGTCATTACCTGGTCCGGCGATATCGTACAGGCCTACTGGAAATTGGAGAATCTTGAGACTTACTGTCAGACAGTAATCATCGCCCAGCAGATTTCTCCCGATTTGAAGAAGATTTCCGGTGATTACCTAAAGGATCTCGAAAAAATTCGTAAGGCGCTGTCGGAGGACAGTGACACAGGCTGCCGCACGGCAGAGTGAACCATGTGGCAGGTAGAACGAAATGCTCCCGCATTCCGCGACGATCCGAATCGAAGCATGTAGCGGAATGCGGGTGCATTTCGATGGAGTTGCCACCGAATTGAGCTATTGTGGACCTACGGGAAACCTGCTCTACCATACGGCAAGCAAGTTTCCAGTCAGTCATCTCGATCCTGTCAAACACGCCTTGTGATCGGCACGAACCATTCCGGTAGAGGTCTCACAATATGATCGATCCTTTCCCCTTCGAATAGGGCGCCACAGTGGAAGAGCTTAGCAAGATCACTGTTATCGTAAACCAGAAGCGGACGCCGATCAAGCTGCCGAGAAAGCATCATGCATCGGCTTCCTGTTCAGCTTCGACGAATCTGCGATGAACAAACCTGCCGAGCGTTCGCGTGCCGTCTTCCTCTATGCGTACGAGAAAGCCCCGTTTATCTTCCACCGGTTCGTAGTGCGGGAACGGTTGTTCGTTCAAATGCTCATGTATACGCTGCAGACCCTCTTCCGAATCGACCGCCTCAAAGCAAGCTGAGAGCGGCGTGGCAGCACTCGCGCGAGACAACGAAATCGCCTCGGCGCCCTCCAAGTGTGGCTCAATGGCTTGTCCCAGTTTTGCCCAATATGATATTTGCCCGGCAATCGACCTCTCCGTGACTTTCGCAGTCCGGCGCGCGTCCAAAACTAACTCGTCCGGAAGCCTTACAGGTTGGCTCATGCTTCGAAGATAGCATTATACAACGTCAGTTCAATCA
Organism: Candidatus Moanibacter sp.; assembly: GCA_965215885.1. Taxonomy (GTDB): domain Bacteria; phylum Verrucomicrobiota; class Verrucomicrobiia; order Opitutales; family UBA2987; genus CBDCEW01. The sequence goes on along the minus strand of CBDCEW010000081.1, from coordinate 33,587 downwards.
CTTGTGTGACTCGTATAGCGGCAAACTTGCTACACGTAGCCATCATTCATCCAGGAGACGACAGACCAGCATACAAGCCTGACCTCTGGTTAGGGTAGCCAAAGGAGACAACTCCATACCCTCAATTTCGTGGGCAACATCGGTCCGTTCAGTCCGATCCCGATATTCCATCTCCTTTTTCAACAATGATTGATATTTAGCCAACGTGATCTCTTCGTTAGGATTCCCGCGTTCCGCCTGATGGACCGCACGCGCCCACTTGCCTGAATCAGTCTCAACGTCGAGAAGCGACCCAAACGCCCTTGCCCAAACCCGCCCGACGGCCGATGTCAAGGGTTCATCAGGATTGGCAAAGTAGTCACAGAAAAAACCTTTCGTTCCAAGAAATTGAACGGCCTGCACCCACGGCTCCTTCGTTGCCATGTCGAACTCATTGAAGAAGCTGAACATGATCCGACTATTCACCAACCTGCGCTGCAGCAGACAAACGTCCAGGTCGGCAGGTGCTTTTCCCAATTCCAGCGAAGAAACGGCCGCTAGAGCGGCCGATTCGGCAATATGCATTAAAGTCGGCTCTACGCGCACCGATCCCCACGCTACATGGGTTGCGGAGATTCCTAATCCCATGATCAAATTGTCGATCTCATTCGTGAGAAGCGACCGATAGGGAACCTGCGCCGGCCGAGTGTATTCCGAAAGGCTGGTGAACCCATCGCCTTCCGCCCCCCGAATCCGTTCGGGTGAACAGTCGTGCGAATCCATCATCCAATCGGCCACCGCAATGGAGTCGTTGTGCACCGGCGCCCGACGCAATCCTCGGCCGATGCAAGCGTCACTTTCCCGCATGACATAACGCCCGACGATGCGCCGCGCTTCCCGCAGGTAAAACTCATGGGAAAAGTGACCGTTGTCCTGAAACTCATCCTTCGGCAGTCCCCATACATTCGCCTCCCTGCGGACTTTCTCGGATACCGATTCGTCGTTTTGTAGGAAATATAGCAATCCCAGTGAGAAGTCCCGGAAGCGCTTAACAATGGCGCGGCGCCCTTCCCAATCAGCGTTCGGGTAATTGTCGACACCACCGGGAATCGCGGCCGCGTTCCAATCGCACTTTTTTCCTGGAATCGGAATGACTCCCGGGAACGCCACGAGCGGATAGTTCAGGAGACCTGACTTGATGGGGTGGGGAAATAACTCCACTCCCTCCGGATCCTTCTCGATGATGGGTAAGAAATCCTCGCGCCTGTAACCCTCAGGCGCCGCAACATCGACGCGATTCTCGGGGTCTGAAGTGAGACACACGCGAAAATTCGCCGCTTGAACGCCCCCATCACCTTCCCCCGTGCTTTCCGAAAAAATCTCCTGGGTTGTTCCCCACCAGGGCCGGACATTGAGCTTCCCGGCACGCGCTGCCCGCGGCCACTGTAATGCTTCATCGCTGTCATGGAGAAAATTCGCCTCATTCCCGCTCCGCTTCACCCAGATCTTTCCCGCATAGATCTCGTTGTATTCATTGCGATCTTCCCGGCCGATGCGGTAGGGCACCCCTGCGAGTGCGGCGACATCAGATTCATAAGTGGCGTCGATGAATAAGTCCGCCTCGACACGCAACGAATCCCCACCCTCGACCGAAGCGAAAAGAACGGCACGAATCTTTCGGTTGGCTCGTTCCACCGCCTTTGGAACATATTCACGGATCAATTCGATATTCAGACCTCACTATATTGCCCCTCTAAAGGCACTATGCAATCGCAAGTTTAAATCCCGATTTTTTGCCCAGTCGGAAGATGATTCTTCGGCCTGAACCGTCGGGCATCAGTAAGGGCTTCTCATTGAGAGTTTGCAGATACTCAAGCACCACCGCCTGCACCCGAGGGGGATAAGTTGCGGTGGGGAATAAATGCGCTTCGACCGCACAGCCCCTCTCTATAAGAACGCCGTCACTGTGAGTCAAATTGCGAAACAGATCGTGGTCGTCACGATAGTTGTTGTAGCGAGCTTTAAAGGGTTCGAGCTGCTTGTAGAAGCTGTTACGGGCGAAGATTTTCAAGGCATCCATGAGGGACTTGTTAGCGGTGTCCAGGCGGACATAGTTTTCATCAATGAGGCGCTGCAGCCTCGAGCATTCGGTGTCGATTTGCTCCAGTTCGAGTTGGAGGGCTTTGAGGGCCTGATCGAGTCGACGGATCTTTTCGCCCCTTGAGGCGCTTTTGCCCGGGTGGGCATGCTCGGCCAGGAGCAGTCTTTTCAATTCTTCGGGGCATTGCTGTTTTTGCTTCAGGAGGGCTTTGGCGGCACCGCTTTTCTCCTGCTTGTCCTCAAGGTGTTGGGCTAATCGCTTGTAGTGGACGGTGCGATAAGAGGTGATCTGATTAATCCCAAAGTGCTTATCGAGGTATTTGAAGTCATTCTCCTGAATCCAGCGACTGAACATCCCTTTGATTACCTCTTCATTTCGGGCCTGCTGATCGGTCGCCAGGATGCTCACGGTAATGGTTCGATTTTTTGGATTGGTCGCCTCCACGATCCACTGCACCAGTTGAGGATTTTTCTTCCAGGGGCCCCGCTGATAGCGAAGATGATACTCCTGGAGATCTTCGGCATGGTTGCGCGCGCGCTGCAGGCGCAACTGCCCGTCGATCCGTTGGAGGGGCTGGGCGCTGGCCTTGTAACCTTTTTCCCAGGTAATGATTTCGAGTTGAGGATGCTCCACGATGGCTTCGTAAAACCACTCCGCGGCGATCGCCCGGTCCACGTAAATGCTCACCTTCTTATCAGCCGGCAACTGCACCAGCTCGAGCATCGCTTCGCAGTTGGGGATAAACCGTTCCCTTATATCCTCATAGTTGTCGGTACTCGCAAAATAGATCGGATAGCCCTTGAGGGTATGAATAAAATCGCTGTGGAGCGCTTTGTCGGCCAGACGGATACCCGGACACCATCCCGCCAGCACCTTGCTCATTCCGGTGTAATGTTTGGTGTGCGGATCATAATAAAAGCTCTCTTCATCCGAAGCATTCAGGCCCCTCGCGTTCACTCTGAGGATCTCTCTTAAAAGCCCTTCATCGGCCAGGGCGCTAAGGCTTTGGCGTTGCAGATAGGGGGTATACAGGACTCGCCCGATGAGTTTTTGCAGGTCTTCGAGATCGAGCAGTTTGCTCTGCTCGATATTGACCGCGGCCAACAACCCGCAAGCCACCCATTGTTTCAAAAGCCAGCCCTCTTCGCGATCAATCTGAGCGACTTCTCTGAGCGCGGCACTGAACAGAAGTACTCCCAGGTGCCGATACCATTGCACCGCTTCGGAGCTCTCCCTCGAAAAATCGGGAGACTCCTTGCGATTGTCCCCTTCGCTTTCGGGGCTATTTTCTGCTTCTTGCTCCTGTTCGTCCCTCCCCGAGTCCTCCGGGCAATCCCAGGGAGTCTCCCGATTTTGCGCCCTCTCGGCTTCGGCCTCCTTTGCCCGGGCCTCTTTAAGCTCCTTAAAGACAGGGCGCAAAGTTTCCCCACTGAGGTTAACTCCGAACACCTCCTCGATCTCCCCCCGTATCTTCTTGCTGTAGCCATACCGACTCTCCCCATAGATCTGCCCGAAGCGCACCCGCACAAAACTCCGGATTTCCCTCGTCAATTTGCGATGAGCGCTGCGTCCCGCCAGCACTCGCGCTAAGGTCTCGGCATCTCCGCTTTGAAGCGCCTCCCCCCACCGCTTCATCGTTTTGGGGTCAACCTCAAATTGCTTCTCTAAGCGCCCTTTCTTCAACCCCGCATTGTAGAGGCGCCCCACCAATAGCTTGAATTCAACTTGCTCCCGATCGTCCTCTACGACTTCAAAAAGCTCATGCCCGTAATAGACGTGCAGTTTGCCTTCGCTCAGATCCCGATAGACCGTGATCGAGGGATTACCCTTGTCCACTCCAAGGATGCACTGTAAGAAGGTCTCTTCTTTGACGGTAGGTTTCTCCATTTTTCTTCGAATTTGATGGTTCGAAGATGAAGCCTACCGTTTTCTTTAGCTCTTAAAAGCCGGGAATTGTATCTGCGATTGCCCCCTGCCCGCCAACCCGCATGATAGCGAGTTCTGATATTCGTTTCCGCGGAAACGAGTTCCTCGAACATGCGTTCCGCGATGTGTGGTTCCCAGGTATAGCTGCCCTTATACTTTCCCCCGCCGAAAGGACCGCTTTGCGAGATCCGAAACTCCTCCGAATCCTCGCCATAGGTTTCGCGGTAGTGGTGGCGGATCTTCTCCAACCAATCCGCCTGGATCGGAGCGCGGAAGCCGTCGTACCAGCTGTCCCAGCAGCTCAATCCATTTGAGAGAACACCTCCGATGTGCCGGTGTCCCGAGACTAGCATCACCCTCTGCCCTTCCCGGGCGACCCGCACAGCGGCCACAATCCCGGCTGGAGATGCGCCGACCACGCAGATCGGGCACCGTTCAGTTCGTGTCAGTTGACAATTTTTATCGCTCATAAAAGCCTCCGCTCACAATGACATAGTAAAGGTGCATTCTCATCTGCAGCTAAGAGATATGTCGCAGTTTAGCCGTGTTCGCAAGAACGCGGCTCTTTCAGCGGTGTCCCCATCTTCATTATCCAATTCGTTTTTCAATTTCTTTCTGTTTCACCGCGAGGGTAGTAAGCTCGCTCGCGAGCGATTCGGGATGGATTGGGCAGTCGAATCGCTCGCAAGCGAGCTTCCTACGCCTGTTGGTCTCCGAAGTGCGAAGCCACGATGATCAGTTGTCGTGTTACAACCGCCGAGTGCCAACTCGCTCATCGCAATCCATGGGAATCTGTATCGATTTCTGTCAAGAATTAACTGGATTTTCATTACTCGAGTTTGTAATTTCGGTCAGTCGAACGGTGGGGATATGGAACTGCCCCTGCTTGCTCCAATTGTGACCGCTATGAGAATGAATTGTCATGCAGAAACCGAACCCTACCAAGGTTCCTATACCCACAAAGAAAAGAAGCCTTGAAAAAACGATGAAGAATCCAAATTTCGGGCACGATCGAGCACGAAGCTCCATTATCGACTCGGATGTCCACGTTTATCCCAAAACGGACGAGGAGATCAACAGTCGTCTAGCACGCGCTTGGAAGGGCTCATATCACGGCGAGTCCCGTCCCTTCTACAACAATGCCTCTCGTATCATCGGAGGTCGGGGAGATGCATTTCCACCCGATGGAGGCAGTCCCGGTTCCGACCCGGATTTTCTGCGGCAGCAACACATTGATGAGTTCGGAATCGATCACGCAGTTCTTATGCCCCGGGCCTTCTGCAATATGTACCCCAATCCCGACTACGCCGCGGCCCTGGCTTCTGCCTTTAACGATTGGTTGATCGAGACATGGTTGGAAGAGTACAATTCCGACGGCGTTTTCAAGGGTTCCATGAACGTCGCTCAGCAGGACCCCGAGGCAGCCGCCCGCGAGATCGATCGGGTCGGAAATCACCCGCACATCGTGCAGGTCATGGTCGATTCCGGAGCCCGCGCGCCCTTTGGCCAACGCCAGTACTATCCGATATACGAGGCCTGCGAACGTAATGGGCTTCCCTTCGCAATCCATCCGGGAACTGACGGCTCCGGAATCAATTGCCAGCCGACGCCCGGCTTTCCCTCGACCATCATAGAATGGCACACCCTTCTCTCACTCGGGTTCCAGGCTCACCTCGTAAGTTTCATTACAGAAGGCGTCTTTGAACGCTTTCCCAATTTGAAAGTCGTTCTCGTAGAAGGCGGATTCGCCTGGATCGTTCCCCTCCTCTGGCGCTTCGACAATCATTACAAAGCGATGCGTATGGAAGTCCCATGGATGAGCCGGCGCCCCCTCGATTACCTTGCCGATCACGTTCGCATTACGACCCAACCGGCGGAAAGTCCTGACAATCCCAGCCACCTCCTGCAACTCCTCGAAATGGTAAACGCTGTGGATTTTCTCATGTACTCGAGCGACTATCCCCACTTCGACTTCGATTCGCCCAGACACGCCCTGCCAGGCTTGTCGGAGGAGTGGCGCCACCGCATATTTTTTGAAAACGCCTCCAGACTTTACGGTCTCACTGATAGGGTTGCTATCGAAACTACAAAGGCCGAATGAACAAAGAAAAGCGCTACGCAGTCGCACCCGCTGCCGAGATCGCTGCCGGCCAGCGTAAGATCGTCGAAATCGATGGCATCTCTGTCGGTGTATTCAATGTGAAGGGTAAGTTCTATGCCCTTCGCAATCGCTGCCCCCACCAGGGAGGTCCGCTCTGCAATGGCCGGCTCGTCGAATACCGCGATTCGCCGCGACCTCATGAATTTCGATTCAGCCGCGAAGGCGAGATTCTCCGCTGCCCTTGGCACGGGTGGGAATTCGATGTTACCAACGGCCGGTCCATCGTTAGCCCCCAACGGTATCGGGCGCGGGCCTACGAGGTAACCGTCGAGGACCGCCCGGAAGATTCCGCAAATCGGCCATCCGCCGAGACCTACCCCGTATCAGTGGATTCCGGATTGGTCGTTGTCCACCACTGAGGGGTAAAGTGGCACAGGCTTCCAGCCTGTGTAGGAGCTTTGCATTACAACTGTCCGCCGAGCACTGAGCCAACTTGCACTCCTCACAAAAATGATCCGAAAAGAAAATCCCGCCAATTTCCGGTCGACCTACCATCTCTGAGAATGAAAACGGATTTTCCGCTCAAGAGCACTGTGAGAAGTGCAGACGAAACATTTTCTCGGCATTCCGAAGCATCCATCGTGGAACTCGCGGATGGGCGACTCCTCATTGCGTGGTCAAAGTTTGGCGGTAGCCACGACAATGCCCGTGCCGCAATCTGCGCGATGATATCGTCCGACGGCGGTGATACCTGGGCCGAGGAACGAACTCTCATAGATAACTCAGCCGGTTTGAACGTGATGTCACCCGCTCTGCGCCGTCTCCCGGACGGCGACATCGGTATGCTCTATAACTTCCGCAATTCAGTTCGCGACGCCTGCCGCCACTTTCGTCGATCCGAGGACGAAGGAAGCACATGGTCAGAACCGATCGTGGTCGCGCCTGGCGGCTACAAGACCGGTGGTCACGATCGTTTTACGGTCCTGTCCAGCGGACGGCTTATCGCCCCTCTTCACTGTACTGATGACTGGGACTCGCACTACCTCTACGGAGTCGTAAACCGTTCTGATGACGGCGGACGCTCGTGGCAGTCGAGCGACAAACTGAATCTCCCCCGAGTCGACGCCATGGAGTCTGGGATCATTGAACCCGATGTTGTCGAACGCGCCGACGGGTCTCTCCTCCTCATCGCTCGCACTGCAATGGGGTCGATCTATCGGGCCGAGTCGCAAGATAGTGGTGTTTCATGGCACAACTTACGTTCCATGGAAGTTGTGGCCCCGATCGCACCATCAATTATCCGCCGAATACCGGAATCCAAAGACCTTCTCCTCCTGTGGAACTGGCATTATGACAGCACGGACGGAATCGGGGGAAAACGCCGGCGTCTCTCCTGTGCTCTCAGCCGCGACAACGGAGCTTCCTGGCCACACACGGCCCGAAGGGTTTTGGAAGATGATCCACACGATGCATTCAGCTATCCGAGTTGCAGCTTCTTTCAAGACAAGGTGTTGATTACCTACTACCATATGCCCTCCATCGATTCCCATCGCTTCCAATTCGATGGTGCGCGAAGCCTCAAGATGGTCCGTTTCCCCATCGAGTGGCTCTACCGTTGATGTCTCCTGCAATAAACGCGTGACGAGGACGACCCGCTCACCTAATAATTCGTCCTGTGCGCTCCAACCGCATAAAGGAAAAGCTCCGGCAGAATGAATGCTTCTACGGACCCAACGTCCATATCGATTCACCATGACCGAACAGAATCCAGTCTCATTTGCTATTGCTTCTCCGGCACGCTGGGGTCGCCTCCTCCTTGACGCCGCCTCTAAATCCGCCCTCCTCCAAATGGCCGGCGTCTGGAGTCGAAACGAAGCAAATCGCAACGACATCCTGAATACCTATGGAGGCCGATCATATGCATCGTTTGAAGAAATGCTCGCCGACGAGACGGTAGAAGCGGTACTGCTTCCAACACCCCACTTCCTTCATCACCCGCAAGCAATCGCCAGCTTTGCGGCCGGGAAGCATGTCTTCGTCGAAAAGCCCATCGCGAACTCCATTGGAGAGGCAGAAGAGATGCGCGAGAGCGCCATGAAGAAAAACCTCGTTCTCGCTGTTGGCCTGCAGCACCGTTGGGTCGGCTCCGCCAGAAAGGTCAAGGCGCTCATCGAAAATGGAGACCTCGGCGAGATAGCTCTCGCCACTGCGGCTTTAGGCGCCACTCTCGTTCCCCAGTACTCGGATGGTGACTGGGAATTGGAGCTTGAGAAAATACCCGGCGGTCCGCTCGATAACCTCGCTGTTCACTACGCCGATCTGCTCCTCTATTTTCTCGGACCAGTGAAGCGGGTGATGGGCCATGTCAGCAACCGCCTCTCTCCAAGTGCAGTTCCCAGCATGGCAACGGCCAGCCTCGAGTTTGAATCCGGGGTCCTCGCCACCCTCATGACCCACCAGGTTTCCGCCTATCTTAGTGAGATTTCAATCTTCGGGACAAAAGCGGCAATTCATTACAGACGCGCCGGGCAGGAACTTTTCTGGCAGGAGATTATCGATCCGGTACGCGCTAAACATCTAAAACCGAAAATTAAACCCCTGGAATGGGATGGTCCTGAAAACTTCACTACCGCGCTTCAGGCAGAACTCGAGGATTTCGCCCGCTGCATTCGTAACGGCAGTCAGCCCCAAGTAGGCGCCGCTGAGGGAATTGCAGCTCTTCGCCTCATCCGCGCCATTATGGAATCGAGCTCTTCGGGGACAGCTGTCGAACTTGATCATTCCCAGTCCCAGCAAGCCGGGACAGGTTTCTAAGGATTCGCAAAGAGTTAGCCCGCTGATGCAGTTGCCATACCACTGCTCCTTACGGTGATCGAGCGATGAAGGACGAAAGTTATAACAAAGAGTTAGCCCGCTGATGCAGTTGCCATACCACTGCTCCTTACGGTGATCGAGCGATGAAGGACGAAAGTTATAACCGATCTCTATTCGATCAGGGATATTCCTTCACGGATTGCAGCAGTTTTGTAGTCATGGGCGAATTCAAGATTCGCAATGTGTTGACTCATGATCTTCATTTCGACCAAGCAGGCTTTTTCGCACTGCTTCGGTGACACCGCTGTCGCTGCTACACGCCAGCGATGGATCGACCGGCTAGGCGAAGTCGCGCAAGTGACCGGTATTGCCAAGGGCGTAGGTACCGATGGTGAAGTAGGCGGTCTCCACTCGAGAGAAGATACAGGCGGCAACCCCCGAGGAGGAGTTCGTCACCCCGCTGACAGCTGTCGTTATAATGATAATCGAGGCGTATTTTTCATTTATTGAAAATTAGAAATAAGCACCGCGATTGATCGACTCTTTGCTCTCGGGCTTTCTCTAGCCCGGACATTTCACACACATCGTAGCGAGACTGTCCCGGCGCGCCGGGACTGCGGATCAAGGTCTTTTCGCAGTCCGGCGGGCGACAGTGTGTTGGAACTCTCTGAGGTCGCCGGACAAGAGAAGACCTTGAGGCGCAGTGACATCCGTGGTCGCATTAGATGGTTTGTGAAATGTTCGGGCTAGCCTCAATTATGACCGATCACCGTACACAACCCTTGTAAGTCCTGACTTTGCCAGGAAAATATCTTTTACCTTCGACATCACGCGCATATACGGAGCGACGACACGGGATCGTTGTTCGGGTTAGGGGTGAGATTCGATTCACCTTCCAAGGGATTCAGCTTAAGATTCCTCATGTGACCTGGGATCTGGACTGTCCGATGCCGCGGAGGAGCGGTTCATGGAGCCACCGGCGAACCGCGTCCAACTCGAACCCCAATTCCAACTTCCCGTTTCGAGCTTCCGACGAGATTTCCGCTTCACCCAGCCATGCCACATCTTTTCCGTTGAGATTCTCAATCTGAGACTCTGCAAGCTCGGGGTAGGCATAGACTCTGCAGAGATCACCATTTCCGTTGTCCGCGAAATCGCCCACGTAACTGACCCATGGAAATTCGATACCCAATTGCTCTTTGAGGGAGGCATAGAGGTGTTCGATGACGTTGTCATCATTCGAGCCGGAGATCTTTTTCTTTGTTTGGGCAGACCCGCCCGGAAGTGACATCAAACCATTCTTCGATTTCAGGAACAGTACCCTGTCCCTGCACTCCAGAATCAATCGGGTCGAAGCGATCAATCGATCACTGTGATTATTCAAAAGATCACTGCCTCTGCTTTTGATTACATTGTAGTTCCGATCACTGAAGAGATAGGGACCGCAACCCGGCGGCGCGTTCGCTGCCATGTACTTATTGTAAATCCCAATTCGGTTCCGATCGGAGCGATTCGGATATGCCTCATGCCAGGTGAAACCATCCATGAAAAGCACTTCTCCCCGTTTCAACTCTGTGTCCACAAACTCAGGGATCTCTGTACCCTTGGCGCGCTGCCCTTTTGTTACACGGCCATAGCGTACGGTCCGGAAACACCGATGGGAACCGGGCGACACCAGCAAAGGCCCAATTTCTCCAATGCAGTCGACAAGCGGTATTATAGTGAAAAGCCAGTTCATGGAGGAACCAACCGGGCGGAAAGGTTTGTAATCACAATGGCGGCGCCCGTGTGTGCCCTCATAGTCTCCATCCGTGCCGAGCCATCCTGGTCTCTTAATATGAATGGAAAACGAAGAGAGACGGGCCGGCCCACCGAGCAGGCACTCAACAGCACCCACGATGCCTGGATGATCGACCATGAAGTTTATCCCCGGCTCCTGGATGCAACCTTCCACGAGCACCGAAAATGTCGCACTTTGTCCCTCTTTCGGGCCAGAGACGTCCCTCACCCGCCCTTTCTCAATTTCATTATCGACTGCGCCGGCGAAGCGGTCGAGTTCATCGCTACTGACGATACCGCCTGCCTTGATGAATCCGGATTCCCTATAAGTAACAATCTCCTCTTCAGTTAGCGTGCGCGACTGCATTGATACTCAAATCGTTCCTCTACCGACTAGTATGGCTCCATGCTCTGAATACTGTCAAGGAATCAGCCTGAAAGAGAGGAAGTTGAAGGAATACCATAACGCCTCTCACTGGGACCAGAACGCACTGCCGGTTGAATAAATCGAAAAATCGTCTTCGGTCAGTGTGGCGCGGATAACCGGCGAATCCCAGCACATTCGTCGAATCCCCGATCAAAACTGATGATCTCATCGATCTCAAAACGCTCCATGATCGCTATATTCGCGTAATATTCTGTTGTGTAACCATTTAGCCGCCTGTTTACCAAACCGCCTGACTCGTTGCTCTCCACATAACGGTGCAAATCTTTATGATCCGATCGGATCGTACGTGTTTAGCGTCATGCCTTCGATTGCTGGCTGCCCCGGTCTTGTGCCCATCGTTCTGAATTTCGGTTGGCCCGCAAATTGCGTGGAGTTCTCTGGTTAGAGCATGAAGAAAATGGGGAGCAGAGGGAGGGCACTGGAGTCGTTGTCAGGAGGCAATCCGATGGGGTTGCGGGTTTAAGGATTGATCCTGGCGATTACAGACTTCGAAGAGTTCCTCAAGGAAGTTTTCTTTTCGCAGGAGCTTTTTGGGCAATCGACCCACGGCGAGGGTTTTTCTGTTCGCCCGCCAGTGACTGAAGGGGGGTGCTTTCTGTGCAGCCTGGGCAAGCTTTTGGGGCAGATTATCGATACTGCCTAAAACCAGCTCCACATAGCGGGGATTGTGTAAGTTGGCCAGGAGCATGTATTCTTCGGGGAGCGCTTCAAAGTCGCGCGTCAGATTTTTGCGCCCGTGGGTTTGACGGCGTTTGCGCTTGGAGGTGCGCCAGGTGCCTTCCAGCTCATTGGTCGTGCGTACGCTGTCTGGATGGGCCGGTGGGGGAAGCAGCCGCTGCCAGTATTTGTCCAGATGAGTGACCACGGTGCGGTAGAGTTTGGCTTTCGAGGGGTTGGTCAGGGAGGCGCCTTTTTGGCGATATTGGGCACGCAGCAACTGGAGAGCCTCGGTGAGCTCAGCGGCTTGTCCTGCTTGCAACAGATAAGGGTCGCTTAAAGGGCAGGGGCCGCTGGCGCTGAGCCAAAGGGCATCGCGCAAAGCGCTGAAAATGCAAAAAGCGTTTTCATAGATAGTAGCGGCTTCGATGACGAGGGCATCAGCCAGATACTGCTTCAACCCGGTCGAAAGATGAAAGAAGCTTCGCAGAACAGAGCAACTGGCAGGAGCGCGGGCAAGCCACTGCTCCAGGGCGGCATGGGCGCGCACGACCCGCCGATGCCAATAAAGCAGGTAAGGATCGAAGGGAAAGCCCTGGCGGTGACCGTCGCAGGGATAATCCAAAATCCACAATTGCAGGGCCATGAGCAGTTCCCGTGCAAGGGTGGGATCGAAGGGCACTGCGAGCGCTTTGGCGGTGAGCAAATCGGCCAGGACGAGGGCGTGTTTTTCACGGAGGGCGTCACGGAGCTTTGCGGTGATGTGTTTGCGTTGCTCGCGCATGCGCTCCATGAGCTTCAATTGCCGCAAGCGCCCGTTGAGCATCTGCTGGGGTTTTCGATAAAGCTGTTCGCCCACATTGCGGGCGAAATGATAATGGCAGACGCCATGGGGGGCCTGGAAGGTTTCGCTCTCGCAGGCCTTGCTGATCTGAGCGCTTAAATCATGATAGACATGGTGGGGTTGGCCAAAAGCCCGGGCCGCCCGGGCAAAACAGCCACTGATCGTTTCGCTCTGTTCGGAAGGCATTTTCCAGCTGCCCAAAAGGATCCCTTCGTCGGCTTCCTGAACAGCGAAGAAAACCGGCGTCTGCGGTTCCACGGTCCCATCCACCAGCCAGCGCAGGCAAGGGCGAGCGCTCAGGTAATCTTTAAGCACCGGAGCGGCCGCGGCGTGCAGCCGACCCAGATAAAAAAGAAACTTCTGCTGCATCTCATAGAGGCTGCTTTGAGCAATCTGCAGCTGCCCCGGGCCCTCGCGCAGTTCCCTGTGCACCTCTTTGAGGGTGGCGCTTTCGCACAAACATCGCTTGCCCACATAGGCAATCAGATCGTAAGCGTAGCGACTATGCGAGGGCACGATCTGTTCCAGGCGAGCAGAACGGTAGCTGTTGCGGTGGCTCCCTTGCCCCTGCTCGCGCACAACTTCCACCGCCTGGAAGCATCCATAGGAGAAACTGACCACCTTGCGGCGCAGGGTCTTGCGCACCTCTGAAGGACCCTCTTCGTCCTCCCGGGCATCGAAGCGATAACTCGTTTGCGCAGGCACAGCCCCCACCGTTTGCAGGGCCCGTTCAGCCTCTGCCCGCAAATCATGTAACAGCTCCGCTACCGCGATCGGCCGGTTTTTTTTTGAGCGAGTAAAACGCCATCACCCGCTCAATTTGCTCCCCGCTCAGCTCTACTCCCTGCTCTTGCATAAGCTCGACAAGCTCCTTGACCCCGGCCTCGGGATGGCCGATACAGGCGACCAGCAAAGCGATCACGACCATCGTTTCGAGCCCTTCGGGAGCTGCCTGCAAAGCGCCCCCGGGGTCCCCTGCCTGAACTTGTGCCGCTGTTCTTCGCCCTTGCCGCCGCTTTTTCTGTTCGGCCCCGCCCTGTTCCCCGGCCGAGACATACACGCAGTGACGCCCTTCATCGTATCGACTCAACCGCTTCTTTCTACAAAGCACGCTTATGGGGTTGTGCACCCGTACCCCAAGGAGGGTCTCCAACTCAGCCACCGTGTAGCCGCAAAGCGAAGCTCCCACCACCGCCTCCACGGTCTCCTCCAAGGTGCCGTGGCGCGAAAAGCGCCCCTTGCGAAAACGCCACAAACCGGCCCCGTCAAAGCGCGGAATGTCTTTCAAGCTCAGGTAGCCACAATTGGCATTGTAACTGGAGTAATGGCCATATTTTTGCAAAGCCCGATAGACCGTTCGCCGCGACACCCTCTGCTCCTTCATCAGCCTCCACACCGTGCTTACCCGATCCCGCCGTACCGCTTCGACCACCTCCCTCTCTTTACGCGAAAGCTCTTCTTGCATGCACCGGCACAGTATGGAAAGGAGGCAAAACTGCAAACTTTCTTTTACATACAATGCCAATACCAACTTTCTCCAGCTCCCTTCGCTTCTACTCAATTGCCACCAGAAATCAACTCCCCGTTCAAAGCGCTTTTGTAACTGATTAATACTCAACAAGTTTCTAACTGAAAACAAACCTGCAAGAAAAGCTCTCTACCTCTAACGAACCCACACACAACAATCGTTGAAACTCCATTCTGGCATACTATGTAATCAATAGAATCTTGCAAGTGCCTGAATAACATTTACTTTGGGTTCTCCAACCCAATTTCGTAATTATGGGTCTTGCGCCGGGGTGTCGCGCGTTCCCTGCTATCAGCCGTGTGCTTCTACCCGCCCCTCCAGCGTTCCTTTCTCGCCTCAGTCCCGGCGCGTCGCGCCGGGACTGAGGCGAGAAAGGAACGGTGGAGGGGCGGGCGGTGGCAATCGCCTATTGTAGCTGTATAGCGTGCACCACCCCGGCACAAGACCCATAAGCGCTAACTTGTTTGCTGACCTGGGAATCTGACCTCTAACTGTGGTCGGCGTTGCCGTGGAGACTCTGCTAAGCCTTGAGCTATATCGTTCCAATTTTCTATCACTTGTCGCAAAGGCACAGCGGGATCGACGGCCCGCTGGAGTTGATGGAAGACGAAGGCAAACTCACGCCATCGACTCTGCTGTTTTTTCCGGCTCCAGGACATATCCCCAGGGGGAAATAGAGATCGCACTTTGAATGATCTTCTCGGTGATCAGGGCCGCGAAGAGCTTGCCATAGAGCCACGCCTTGGCGCTTTCATCGTCATACTTAGGCAGATGTCCTAACTGTGCGATCTGTTTGAATCGTTTGAAGACCAGTTCCACCTGCCAGCGGATACGATACCATTCGAGCACCTCCAGTGCGGAAAAGAGCGATTCAGGAAAAGTCGTCAGCACCATGACGTATTCGGCGTAATAGAGCGTTTCGGGCATCAGCTTCTCGCCCCGCCTGCTGGCGATTCGCCGCAATCTCTTGTGGGCCATGGCGATCGCTTGCTCGCTTTTGCGGATGGCACACACCCGCGCTGGCAACGGGGGCTGATCCGATGCGGGCACCATGACTGGCCAAGCGCCCACCTTGCCACCGGCCCCGATCTGCTCCAGGCAGGCGGTCAGGTTCAGAACCTCTCCCCGAGGATCGAGCAGCCGTATGTTGTGCGGTGCCAGCCGTATACTTACAAAAGCCCCTTGGGAGGCTGCATATTGAAGCCCGGAAGCCTGGCAGTATCCCCGATCGGCGATCACGTAGTCACCTGCTGCCAGCGGAAACTGTCTAAGCGACTCGCCGGTGCCTTCACCTTGCGCTGGCGTAAGTTTGAAAAAATCGCACGCCATCGAAGGAACTCGCAAGCTATAGTGCACACGCCACAAGCTGCCCGTCTTCCCGGGTTCCTTCACCATCGTCGCATCGATCAGACGAAACTCCCGTTGCCCCACCGCCCCCAAATCCAGGCCACGCTCGCGAAACAATGCCACGCACAGCGAATAAAGCCAGTCCTTGCACTTGCGCAGCCGCTTCAGCAACGCTACGTCTGACAGTTCCGCCAACTGCGCCTGGCGCGCACGCACCACGGTTTCGCGCAGCGAATACCCACATGCCAGGTGCACCATCAGAATCCTCAGCAACTTCCCAGGTGCCTTGTCCCGGCGCAATCCCTTCAACGCGTTGGTCTTCTTAGCCAATTCTTTCCATTGCGGCGGGAAAAAAGACATCAGCACGCTCCAGTCTTCATCCATCATGGTCGACCTCCCTTCAATTCTGCTAACCTGTTGCGGAAGTCCACAGCAGGAAATGCACTATGTCAAGCAAACAAGTTAGCGCTTATGGGCGCAAGACCGAGGCAGCCTCAGAAACGCTAAACAGGTACATCGATTCATAAAGATTTGCACCGTTAGTTTTCGGATGGAAGACAGCATCTCTGAAAGCAACGTGCTGGCATCGCCTGAGACCACCTTTCAGGCGGGGCCCGATGAAGTTCTCATGGTTGACATTTTATCTTCGCCTTATTCGCAAAGAGCGGTAGAAAATGTGCCTATGCGGTTAGAAAACAAAGTGGCGATTGTTACGGGCGGTGGTGGCGGGATGGGGAACGGAATCTGCAGCTGCCTGGCGCGGGAAGGCGCCGACATCGTGGTGTCGGACCTCGAGGTAGAGAGGGCGGAGAAGCGCATTGAGGAGATCAGCAATTTAGGCCGCCGAGGGCTCGCCGTGAAATCGGACGTCACTCGAGAAGAAGACTGCCGGACCCTCCTGGAGAAGGCGATACAGACGTTCGGCCAAGTGGACATTCTGGTAAACAACGCGGGGCATTTCGGTAAGGTGGTAGGTGCACCCTTCACCCAGCACACCGAAGCTGAGTGGGACGATAATTTCGCGGTACACGTCAAAGGCCCATTTTTTCTCAGCAAGGCATTGGCGCCGCACATGATTGAGCGTAAGTCCGGCAAGATCATCAACATCTCTTCAATCGCGGCGAAACGTGACCCGCAGTTTGTTCCGGCCTATGCCGCAGCCAAGAACGCCCTCTTAAGTTTGACACGTGTCATGGCCAAGGACCTCGGTCCCCATAACATCAACGTCAACGCAGTCTGTCCCGGTTTCGTCTGGACGAATTTCTGGCATCGGTTGGCGCCTCTCCTTGCCCGTGATAATCCAGCTTATGAGGGGATGGAAGCCCGAGCCATGTATGACGACATCGTCACCAAGAACACGCCGATGGGGAGGGATCAATCACCAGAGGATATCGGTAATCTCGTCGTCTTTCTTGCTTCAGAGGAAGCCCGCAACATCACCGGCCAGGCAATTGCTGTAGACGGCGGTTTGACGATGGGGTAAGACGCTACGACTCGGGCAAATTTTAGGATCTGATCGAAATCCTTCCGGATTCCGCTACGGTAGGTGGCCTTTCTGCATCTTCCTCGCAATGACACCGTGATTCGATACCTGGATCGCCGCGCCTCCCTTCGACCGGCTCGCGATGACAGAGAATTACTATCCAATTGGGGAGTAATAAGACCTGCTGTATTGTCTTCTGGAATCCGGGTGTCAAAATGCCATCCCATGAGCTTCGGAATCGAACGTTGGAAAGGAAAGGTTGCACTGGTTACGGGCGCTACCTCGGGAATCGGACGCGCTATTGCGGTTAAGTTTTCGAGACTTGGCATAAGGGTCGCCATCACGGGGCGCCGGGTTGAACGACTCAATGCCTTGAAAAAGTCGCTCGAGCAGGACGGCGGAGCAGTCCTAGCGTTGGAGGGTGACCAGCGGAAGGAAGATACGAATCGCGGCTTCTTTCGTAAGATTCGAGATTCCTGGGGCGGGTTAGACATCCTCGTGAATAATGCTGGTGTGAGCGGCGGCCATGGATTCGCAAAGGTCGATTGGGCGACCATCGAGAGCTGCCTGGACTTAAACGTGCGTGCGGTCGGCCTCTGCATGCAGGAAGCCCTTCAGGACATGGAAGGGAAGGAGGATGCGGCTATCATCAACATCTCATCCATGAATGCGCATCGCGTGGTAGCTGGACGCAGCTCCGTAACCTACAGCGCCAGCAAACACACACTACGAGTCCTAACCGACGGTCTTCGCGGGGAATTGGCATCACGGAAGAGCACGATTAAAGTTGCCATGATATCTCCCGGCCTGGTTCGAACGGAATGGCACGATCGCGCTCCGCACGAATACGAATACCGCCCCCTTGAACCGGAAGATATCGCTGACGTAGCGGTGAATATACTTTCCGCGCCGAGGCACGTCCAGGTATGCGATGTGCTCGTTCGCTCGGTCGAGCAGGTGGTTTAATTCCGGAAATCTCAGCACCCGAGTATGTTTCGTTGGCGGCACGATCACAGTTTATTGACTATCCGGATCGGGCTGAAACCCCCTTAAGCGGAATTGCCCCTGTTTAGCTTTTCGAAGACCGTCAGGCGTAGGAAGGCCGCTTGTCGCAGACCCCGAGCTTCGTCGAGGGGCGGCCGAAGGGAACATCAAGGGATCTGGATCGCTCGCGAGCGAGCTTCCTACCCTCGCGGTAAAACAAGGCGCACGATGATCCTTGAAAGAGCCAGCGACCCCATTGCAAGCTGTGATGAATTCTCAAGTGAAATATCTCATCAGGCCCTCATCACAAGGCATCCTCCGGTTTTCTGTATGAGCGTTTCAGAGCTCGGCGCTGGGCTCCCGTGCGTGACAGAAATGGCGTTGCCGTCACCTGGCTTATGACTCTCGACAATCCTTTAAAGCAGCCTAATCTCTTGCGGTCGTGAAACTCGATGGATCTCTATCACAGTTTGACCTCGTTGGCCGCCCATTCGAACTGGACGCTGGCCTGGAATCGCGGTCGATCTCGTTAGAAAATCCAACTACTTTAAAGGAGGATTTCGAAATTTTGCCCCGACGCAGTGGCAGAGGTCGGTATATGGGAACTGTCATCGGTGTCCTCATTCTGGATCTGGAGCACTGGTGGGGCGAAGGGGAGGCGAAGATCTATCTCGACGGGGACCGCGAGTTCCCGACCATCTGCTTCACGGGTACGGAAGACTATGCTACTCTCGGATTCGCGGTCCAGGAAACCTGCCACCCCTACGGAGGATGCACTCTGTGCCGCGAAGAGTTTGTCTCTTTTTACCGTTGGCATCTGCCCGATCCTGTTTACTGGAAAGAAGACATTCGAGTCACCATCCAGCAACTCGGCATAGAGAATGCGATTCTTTTTGAACGGCAGGACGACTGGTGCTGCTCCAGCTTCTGGTATGAACCAATACCGAGCTCGCCGCTGCCGGTGCTTCCGGATATCGCGGATCGGCTGGCGGATTTATGGCAGACGAATGTCTAACGTTTATTTGATGATAATTTCACTTGGGAAGAACCCACCCCTAACCCCTCCGCAGGAGGGGAACTTGATCGATAAACCCCCAAAGTGAACAGATCCCCTCCTGGGAGGGGATAGGGGTGGGTCGCACTTCACGTTTGTGTCGGAGGTCGTGCAATTAGGCTAGACACAGCGCTACCGTCTCATTGCTCTTAGTGAGGATGAGATTCGGCTCCGAACCGGGACTGAGAGACAGACGGCAAATATTGGAACCTGGCCGATCTTTGCGGCAAGGCGGCAAGTCGAGCCGCTACCGCCTAACTCTCCTGATGTTGATTCTCGCGGCAAACACTTTAGCCTACCCCTCCTCGCAAACCTTAGACGAGGCCTGGGCGTTGAATCGAACGCTGCAATTCAAGGAAGCGGAGAAGCGTCTGCGGGACTACAAACCTAAATCGGGCGAGGAAACGTGGCGAAGTGCATTCGCCCGGGCAGTGACACTCCTGAGCGTGCAGCCCCGCACATCGGGCAATATTGAAAAGGCTTACTCATTGCTTGAACCGATCGTCACCTCGGCGGCGGGGGATGACCTGAAAGCGTGGACGCTTTACTACCGCGGCCGGATTGATCAGCTCCATCGCACGGAACCAAATATGGCCCAGGCGCTCCGTTTCTACCGCGACCTCATCGAACTCTATCCGGAACATTTAGCATCCCAGTTGGCATTCACAAAAATGACCATCATTCGGCTTTACGCCGATCCCAAGAATCGGCCGTCGACGGAGACCTTACTGTCGCTGGAGAAAGAAGCGGGCTTTCTACAATCAGCATTTGCAAGGAATCAGTTCCACACTGTAATGGCCGCCGGCTACCTCTTTTTCGAGCTGGGCAGGGAGCAGGCGCTCGAGCACCTCCTCGCAGCAAGGGCCTTGGGAAGCTTTGAAATCATCGATCTCGGCAACGATTTCCTTCAAATCGCCAACATCGCCTATGAGCTTGGAAAACGAGACTTGGCGCTGAGCAGCTACCGGCGCTTTCTTCAGATGCGTCCGGAAAGCTCCTTCTCGTTCATGATTAGGGAACGGATTGAAGAGCTGAAGGATTGGAGTGATGGAGCAGTGGAAGATTGGAATGGTGGGGTGACGGAGTCGAACCGGAATGGTGGAAAAATGGAATGATGGAATGTTCCGCGGTAAGATAATCAACACGATCGGGTTCGCGCTGCTGGCGACGGCTTTCGCCTTTTCACTTTGGAATGTGTTTGGCCGCACCGCGCGCCGGTTCTCCGGTGACCGAAAGGTCATTCGCATGGCTCATTGGCGATTGGAGGGGCCGACCATTGCGGGTTACCAGGCGGTGGCGGACGCCTACATGAAGATGCACCCGGATGTAATCGTCCAGCAGAACCCGGTACCATTGCGTATTTGGCCGATGTGGGTGCTCAGCCGGATGATCGGCGAGAATCCGCCCGACGTCGTCAATTACCTGTCACAATTTATCGACGACCTCAACCTCGTCCGGCATTTCGCACCCATGAGCGAGTACATCGATAAGCCCAATCCCTACAACGAGGGGACATCTCTCGAAGGCGTACCGTGGCGCGAGACTTTCGGCGGCGACCTCGCGACGTCGTTCAACGAGAGCCTGGTAGAGTTTTATGCGCTCCCGACCGGGTCGAACTCGATGCGGATATTCATCAACCTGGACCTTTTGGCCCGCGTCGACGGACCGGAGGCGCGTCTGCCGACAGATTTTCGCGAGTTTCTCGCCCTCGCCGAGAAGACAAGGGAGTATGGAGAACGCAAACAGGTCGATATCGTGCCCCTTGCCGGGTCGAAGGATCGTAGCTCGCCCGCGCTGGATCGCCTCCTCCAGGGACTGACGCAGAAAGTAGCGAGTAAGTGCGATTGGAATTATGACAACGCCGCCGCTCTCATAAACGACGTCTATTTTGGATATGTCGACGGGCGGTGGTCGCTCCGCGATCCGGAAATTAAGAGTACCTTTGCCGCCATTCGCGCTTTCAACCTTACGCAGGATCGCGGATTTCTGCAACGCATGCAGGACGAGGCCACATTTAAATTTCTACAGGGCCGCGCCCTCATGGCGCCAGTATTCAGTATCGATGCGCATAACCTGATTGAACTGGCGAATTTCGAGGTTGGAATTCTCGGGAGGCTCCCGTTTCCCAAGGCAGACGATCCGGACTACGGACTCGGCACCTTTGGAGCGATGGCGGAGAGCGCGGAGGGAGTGGGCATTCCGTTTGTCTTGAGCCGGAATTCACCAAACTTCGAGACGGCCCTGGATTTTCTTCATTTCCTCACCAGCTATAAGGGTAACCAGATCTTTACCTCTATCAGCCAGTATCTATCACCTGTCGACGGGGTCCCGACGCCGCCAGGTAAGGAGGCCTTTGTGCCGATTCGCGACGGGTATCCCCCGGGAATAGGCTTTTTTGATAGCGGTAATATCCCGGATGTTTACACCCTGTTTCTCGCGAATTTTTATCTGCTGACAGACCGCAACGGCGGAGTGGATGTATTTATCGAAACCATCGAGAAGGACTTTGCACGCCTTCTGGACGAGAATCTCGCGCGTCTCTCGAAGCGCCACACGACCGGCATCCGGCGAAACGACAGTTTGATCGCGGCTTACAGTCGGGTTGCGAACAGTGAAGATGCATTGCGATTTCAAACCCTCATCGGCAAGCAAAACAGCCAGGAAGCCAATAATTACCGGCTCATGTATTATTTGGAACGCGAGGGAAAGAGGCACTGACCTACCCCAGGAACGCGCGACGGGAACCGACTCTGCCAAGAAAGTCCGAATCGCGCAGCAGTTCGACGGTGCTCACCACAGGCGATCCGGCTACCCTTATCGATGATATACAATATCTCTGTAGCTGGACCGCTATTGACCCTCGTAGTTCCGCTCAGCACATACGCGTGAACTTTACTTTTGTAATTTACTTATACTCAATTAGTTGTCGTATCTTTGCTGTGGAGGTATGCGGAAGCATTTCTCCCGCTTGAACCTCGCCACCTTGTTACAACTAGACCGATTGCTGCTTCCGCTGGCCAGCCTGCGGTGAGCTAGTCGAATCGTCGAAGCAGGCCTGCCCGCTTTCTCCTACGGAGCAAGGTCGGAAGGGCGAACAGGTTTGGACGATCCTCCCATAGCCTGCACTGAGCCGATTCGAAGCATCTGCACCGCATGTCCATCGTAGACCCAAGGCGGATTTTGGAGCGAAATTGAAGCTTAAGGGCTTTCTTTTAAGATTTTTCCCACGGTGGGCTCCGCCCCATACCACTGTTCTTGTCAGTGACCCTCGCTACCATGTTCGAATAAAGACTGGGTTGGGCTTTTCTCCTTCATTGATCGATCACCGCAAGGAACAGTGGTATGGCTACTGCATCAGTGGGTTAACTCTTTGTAATTTGCTTTCCATTTGGAGCTTCCCCATCGTCCTAACGCTTCCGCCTCTGTCAGTCTTTTCCTGCTCCCTGCACCAGGTTTGCTTCGCCCAGATGTAAGATTTTCAAAGAAAGCACCTTACGATCTAGGTTAACGCCAATACGCTCAGCGGCAGCGAAGTGGGTTCAGGTTCAGCTTTTCTAACACAGGCTGGCAAGAACCAGGGAGGTTCGGCGAAATCAAGAATTGTGGACTGACCCCAATCTTCCTACGAAAATGACTTGATGTGCGAAACAATCCAAAATGTAATGTCCAAACTCTATAATTCGCTATGATCTCATCACCGTATTACGCATTTCCCACCAAAGTTCTCGCACAGGCAAACGAACAGTTTCCCCGCCGTGACGAACCGAACATGGTCGAATTTGCGGACGACCATTGCCTCTTCGCCTACGCCAACCACGAGGGTCGGAGCGATAACGACAGATCGAATATAGCGGGCATACGCATTTCACCGGAGGGAGACCCCGTCGGCGAGGAATGGATTCTCGTCTACGCACCCGAAAACGGTTTCAACGCCATGTCACCGGCTCTGCGGCGTCTACCGGATGGCCGGCTTGGCATGGTCCACAGTTATCGCATCAGCACCAAGATCGCGGAACGGCATTTTCGCTACTCGGAAGATGAAGGCGCGACCTGGTCGGATCCTGCAATCGTCGCAACCGGCAACTATAAGACAGGTCGTCACGACAGTTTCACGATCCTATCGACGGGCCGATTCCTGGCCCCCTGTCACTGCTCGGAAGATTGGGATGAACACCACCTGGATGTTCGCGTCGGCCGATCGGATGACGCCGGAGAATCCTGGACGCTGTGCGAACCCATTGAATTACCGCGTGTCCGTTGGCCTAACGGATCGGGCAAAGGCTGGATAGAATCGGGATGCATTGAACCATTCGCTGTCGAAAGGTCAGATGGAAGCATCCTCATGACCATAAGAACGGCCATGGGCACCCAGTTTTTCAGTGAATCAGCAGATGGAGGTGAATCATGGTCGTTGCCCAAAAGCATGGAAGTGATCAGTTCGGTCGCTCCTGCCCATCTGACACGGATTCCGGGATCCGATGACCTCCTTCTGGTCTGGACTTCCAATTTTGATGTTACTCAATCGGGAATGGGCCTGAGGCACACCATTACAGCCTGTGTGAGCTCCGATGGCGGAGGGTCGTGGCCTCACGATCGGCGGCGCATCCTCGTGCACGACACTCAACAGAGCAACGATTATCCCTTCGTGATGTACAAAGACACGGTATTTTGATTCTCGGAGCATTAGGTGATGATATTGATGGCCTTATGTAAGTTAAAGACGAAATCATCACAGAGTGCGGGAGTGGATTCAGCGCCCATGGAAGACTTGAGGCTGAGAACCAGTTGCCTGCATGCAGCAAGAATTCTGGCTGCGTTATGATTACGGATCATACATCGATCTTCATCGAAGAAGCGATCCCTGGGGTAATGATTTTTATTTTCGATCGACCAATGGTTGCGAATTTTCGAGAGGAACTGTTGAGGGCTCAAATCGGCGGGATCGAGACTGCTTACGTAGTAAGAGCGTTCAGAGGAAGGTTCAGCTTTGTTTGGATAATGGAAGGTGCGTTGCACACAGGCGAACTGGCGGGCATGGGGCAGGCCGGCAGAGGGAGCGCTTAGAGAATGGGTTGCTATTTGACGTATTTCGAGTCGCCCATGGTCATTGTCCACGGTTTGGTGGAGAAAAAGGGGGTGGAGCTGAAGAGATTCTGAGCGTATTGATGCATGTTGGGCTGATTGTCTTTAATTTGAATAACATAGTCAGCACTGAGTTCTTCGACGACGATGTGGGCAGTTTCTTTTTGATTATGCATGGCGTCGAAGGTGAAGGTGGAGCCGTCCAAAATGGGCATCTTTCGCAAGAGAGTCTGGGCGGCGGTGATCGCGTTGGATTTATCGGCGGTAGCGACTTGGGCTAAGGTTTGAGCGCTTTGGTGATCGACTGCGGCCACCAGGTGCAGAGCCTTTGATTCTTCGGTGTTTGTGCCTTTGAGGGTCTTGCCGTCGACGGCAATATCGCGGGGCAAACAGCCGTCTTGTAAGCAGATGAATTCGGTGAGGGTTTTATCGAAGAGCTCGGCCTTTACGTTTTGCAAGACCCGATAGAAGACATCATAGCAAGGGGCCTTATAGCGGCCTGTTTTGGGGTTTTTCCAGGAGCGTAAGGCGCGCAATTGGGCTTGATTGAGATGATGGGCCAGGCGCACGATGCCCTTGAGGGTCTGTTTGCCGCACATCGTGCCGAGCACAATCATGCTCAGGACCGTGGCGAGCCGATATCTAAGGCCCGCTTTACGACGGAAGTCTTCTATCTGATTGAAGCGTTCCCACAGGCTGCTCATCTGTTCCACTTTGAGGCAGACCGCATGGGAGTTATCGGTTTCATTGAGCGCCTGGCTCTGTGCCGCGGGCAATGGCCCTGAAGCGCGCAAAAGCTCAAGGGCATTAGCCTTGAGGGGTTTGACCCAGATCTGCTTGGGACGCTCATGGCGTTGATAGAAATCTTCGCGTTGGCGGCCATATCCCGCGCTCAAGCCCAAGGGCGTCCACCCGCTCGCTTCGTAGCAAGTGCCCCGGTGAATCTGTGGGTCCACGAACGTTTCCGCTACTAAGGGACGATAGCCAAAAGCCTCCTGCCAGTGATCGGCTAAGACTCTCAGGCACATACCCAACGTCTTGGAGGCCAAATTTGCAAGATCCACCCCGGGCAAAATCAGAAAACGCCGGTTCTGTACTACCAGTTTCAATCGTGCATGCCGTTGCGCCCCGTCCCTCCCGATCCATTCGTCTCGATCCTTCAGCCGGTAGGATGCGGCCCCCCACAAGAGCAGGCCCATCCATTGCCCGTCGATCTGCGCCACATAGCGCAGGGTCTCTCCTGCGCTGCCCGCACTGTGTAAATAATGATGTTGTTTCAATAGATCATTGAATCGCTCCTGCTCTTCGGGCAGGACCAGACGCAGAGTTAAACGATCTATCGAAGGATTCAGTTGGTAAGATTTTTTGTCTTTCATCCCATCTTAACATGACTGATTCCCTCGGGTTTGTTTAGCTCTTTTTTTATCTTCTTGCTTATCAGCTAGTTGCTTCCTGGAATCCTTTTACCCTGTGTACAAAGACAATGAGGCCTGGATCGTCTTGCGCCATTCTGAAGGTTCAGGTATTCTATCGAAGGCGGTCTCAAGCATCCTTATGCGCGTCCCGATCGACTGGTTCTACGGAAGCGACGGGTCCTGATCTCATGTGAGACTTCTCTGCCGTACAGCAGAGCGGATTCGCGGGAGGTTCCTAATGAATAATTTTCGTGGGATTTCCCGAAGTGGCACAGGCTTCCAGCCTGTGGAGTAATTAAATGTCTTTCATGACTTCTCCACAGGCTGGAAGCCTGTGCCACTTTGCTGCCAGGAGTTTCAAACTGTCATGCGGCAGAATCTGATCCGGCAGCATCCTGTACGCCGGCTGCCACTCAGTGAAATCCGAAAGGCCGCTAAATAGCACGCGCGTAGCGGCTGTCTGAATGCAGAACGCCTTCAGGCAAACCGTATGCACATTCCCGGGTCCAGATCCAAACCCTCCACATCAGGCGATTCATGTCCTCATACGGATCGCGTCCGTGAAAAAGCCGGTAATTATCGATAATGAAGGCCTCGCCGGAAAGTAGCTTGAACCGCGGGATAATATCGGCCGCCGATTCAACCAGCCTGCGCCAAGTCTTAATCATCTCCGAGTCCCGTTCAGGATTCGCGCTGTCGTCCATCGGCCGTTGATCCTGATCGCCCGCCATGAGCAGCATCTTTCGACCCTCAGGATTCATCTTCACAATCGTGCCCATCGAGAGCTGCATTCCCGGTTCGGTCTGATTGACCTGCACTGTGCTAAGCGCATCCGGCAACCATCCGTATTCCGGATCATCCCCGATCAGATCGAGCAGTGCGTAGCCGTCCACAAGAAAGGATTCTCCCCCGGCCTCACAGTGCCGGGCACAGAGAAGGAGGATATAGTCGGGATACTTTTCACCATAGGAGTACCCGTCCGTGTGGGTGTGCGAACGAGTTGCGTTCGAATGTCCCTCCGGTATGCGGTCTTGCTCGCCACCGATGAAGACTCTTGCCGCACTCGGCACCGCAAGAACGTCGTCGCCGAATACTGCATACGACGCCTTCCGCCCTTCCTCACCATCGAGTCCCAACCCCGTAAATATCGCTGCCCCGTCACTCCTGACAAGAGACAACGCTTCCAACGGATCGGCCGTTCGTTTCGGAACAACTCCGACACTGCTTAAGTCCATCTCAATTTCTCCTCTGTCAAATCCAGCCGTTTCAACTGCATACCGCTTTCAATTCGATGAAAACTTCCCGCAACACTTTGGTCATTAGGACTCTATTTGCCCAGGCTGTTCTCAAAGGTGAAACAAACGTCCCCGGACCCGCCTACACTCTGCCGTACGGCAGAGCTGCGGCGTGGCAAGGGGGCCGCCTGCCTCGGCGCAGTTGCGCTCGCGCAACGAACGACGGGTTCCACCACAAAGATCCTTGCTACGGGTGGATCGGGCGCTCCGCGCACGATGATGATTTAGAAACTCTGCCATCCCGTGGCCTGTAGGCCGGGAAAGGGAATAAATAAGCTAAAGCTGGTCAAAAAGCTGGCGCGCCGTCAAACGGAATCGTTCCGCTTCCGTTGGGCTATTTCTTCTGACGATTCGGATGACGATGTACTTCAACACTTCGTAGAGGAGGTAGAAGACGCGTCGAATCTTGGCATCGCAGTCGTTGGGTCGCGGCCTGCCATACCCACGCCAAAACTCCGGCGTTGATATTCCGCAGTATTCCAGCACCGCATACTCGATCTCGGGATCGCCCCACAGGGCCCGGTCCCAGTCGATCAATCCGGCAAGCCGTCCCTGGCTGGATCCATCCTTTGCCGCATCAACTCCGGATGATCGGCTCGTGAAATCAATATCTCACGAACTCCCGCCGGATCCACATCTCGAATCGGGGTGTTTTCCCGAATACAGATCGCAGCGGCTGTCCCGGCCGCCTGTCCCAGGAGGCAACAGGTCGTCATCACCCGCAAGCTGGACCAGGCATGAAAGTCGGCAGAAACACACCTTCCCACCACGAAGAGGTTATCCAATCCCTGGGCTATGAGCGACCGTAGCGGCACCTGATACGGAGGCACCCAGTGATCGACGTAGTGATTGACCGTATCAATACCGGCGCCTCCAAAGGCCACACTATCCTCAAAAACCCTCTGCTGTTTGATGTCGCCGACACTTAGAACATACTCTCCCATAATGCGTGGCCCCTGCCGTAATCCCAACATCGGCGACACGCTGTCGATCTTCACGCCCGATTCGAGATTCAGCCCAGCACAACGAACGATCTCTGGAATCAGTGAACGCGTGAACTGTTCCGCCGCACTCAATCCCTCACCTGTGGACGTATCAAAACCGTGAACCCTCAGCTTGACCGCCCTTGAGCCATTGGGCAAAAGATGCCCTTTTACGCCTCCAGGGGGAATCCAGATCTTGCCCCGTCTACACTTCGACACCCAAAAGCAATGATCTTCTTCGTACTTGCTGGCGATATCCGTCCGTTCTTCCTCGGAGAATTCGGCATAGCTGAGCTTTTCAAATGGCTCCTCACCTTCGGGATACAACTCTGGAAGTACCTCGAGTTTATTGTTCTCACCCAGGAATAACATGAAACCGGCCGGCGTCCTCGTGTACTCCTCCCCTTCGGGAATGACCTGAGCACCCGCATGCCGGCCCAACACCCCATCTCCCGTCGCATCCACGACGATCCTGGCCCGCACTGCCTGGAGCAGGCTCCGATTGTGAATCACCACCGCATCCACTACCTTCCCCTTCATGACGACGTCGGTCAGCTCCGTGTGATAGAGCAAGTCCACTCCCGCCTTTTCGGCCTGATGCTGAAGCACCACAGGAAGAATGTTGTGATCAAAAAGGTTATTGTAATATCGGATGTCCTGACCGCGTGAATTTTCCCTGATATTGAGAAACGCAGGCCACCCCTTATCTTCCCCGATGGCTCCCATCCGCCCCATGATCCTGAGTTGCTCATCAAAGACCCTGCCCTGCCCTTCCAGTGGTCCGCCATAGGCCCAGTTGCACACCCCCCCGATCGTCGCCATTCCGCCTAACTGGGCAAAACGCTCGATCAATAGTGTCCGTGCCCCGCCATGAGCTGCCGCGCAAGCCGCTCCAACCCCACCCATGCCACCCCCAACCACCACGACATCGTAGTCGGCGATCTCAGGGATCGTTCTCGAATATGCAAAACTGTTCATGGCCACGGACTATTACACCTAAGAGCCGCCTGCGCAATCACTAGCCTGAGAATCTCACAGGATATCCAGGCGAGAATCGTAAGTGTTTAGCGTTACTTTCGATTGCAGGCTGCCCCGGTCTTGTGCCGGGGTGGCGCACGTTCCTTGCCCCACATCGGTTGCCCCTACCTTCCCCTCCACCCTTCCTCTCTCCACCCATTCGCGTTTCGAATGCGTGGAGAGAGGAAGGGTGGAGGGGTGTGTGGTGCCGATCGCATATTGTAGTTTCGTAGCGTGCGCCACCCCGGCACAAGACCGGGGCAGCCTCAGACACACTGAACAGGTACCTGGAATCAGTCGAACTCAGAATTCCTAGCATCACCTCTGGAGGAGATTTCATGGTGCCTGTCATTGCGAGGAAGAATGACGAAGCAATCCACATATTCGACCTTCGACCTTCTGACTTTCGACTCTTGTCTTCCGACCTTCCGACCTTCGACTTTGGACTTTCACTAAATTGCAAATCGGTTTCACTTTCTAGTCCGCTTATTCTGTGTACCGAGCGAAGCGACATCCTAAATAAGCGGACTAACGCCGTCTTTCCGCCTGGCTTCGGCGAACATCCTCATTAAGCTTCACCGGGTCCCACTGATCAAAAAGGCGCCTTTCTAATTCTCTTTTAATTTCCGACCATTCGGCGTGAGCCGATCGATCGTGAAGTTCGTCTGGATCCTCCACAAGATCGTAAAGCTCCGGTTCTTCGTTTAGGCTCTTCACAAGCTTGTATGGTCCCCGGCGCAGGGCGGCCAGGGGTCGGTCGACCCAGGTTCCATAGTGTTCCACCAAGGCCTCGTCTTTCCAATCGGGGTCTTCGTCACGGGCAAGTTTCATGAAATCGCTGCCGTCAAGCGTCATAGAATCTGTGACTCCCCCCAGTGATACGATGGTAGCGGCGAGGTCGATAAGCGATACGACACTCTCCACGCGCTTCCCAGCCGAAAGGATGACCCGTCCACCGGACAATAAGGGGTATGTGAGCCGAAGGCTCAAACATGGAAGACTTATTCCAGAGGCCCTGTTCTCCGAGCATTTCTCCGTGGTCGCTGGAATAGACGACGAGGGTGTCCCGCTCCTGTCCTGACTCCCGGAGGGCATCGAGAATCAAACCGATACGCTCGTCGATCCGAGTGACGAGCGCGTAATAGGTCATTCGGGCACGTCTAACGAGTTCATCTGGATAGAGACCTTCATGAGTATGCCGGGCGGCTCTCAAGCGGCGATGCACGGGGTGCTGATTCTCCAGGTGGCCTTCCGGAACGATCGGAAGATCTATGTCTTCAAACGAATATCCGTCGAGATACGTTTGCTCCACCCTCCAAGGAGGGTGTGGGGCACAAAAGCTGGCTACCATGGCCCAGGGTTGGCTCTTTCCCGCTCTTTCCTTAAGATACCGGATGGCAGCCGGTGCAACGGCGTCATCAACAGGATTGGGTTTACCGACGGCAGGGTATGAGGCGGTGGTGAACACCACGAATAGTAGCGCCCTCTTTCCAGTTCGGGATCGGCGCCGAGTGGTCATTCTGCGTGTCGACCCTACCGGTTGGGTCAAAGGAGATCTGACGGTCAAAGCCGTGGAGTTGATCCGGACCCCGGAAATGCATTTTTCCGTTCAACACGACGTCATATCCCGCCTCGCTCAAAGTGCGCGGCCAAGTCGGGGAAGACGATGGGAGAATGGTATGATTGTCCCAGACGCCAATATTCTGGACGCGTCTTCCAGTCAGGAAAGACATGCGTGAGGGTACGCAGAGCGGACAGTTAGTGTAGGCGTTGGCAAAGAGTACGCCCTCTTCGGCAAGCCGGTCGATATACGGGGACTGAACCACTGGGTGCCCATAGGCCCCGGTGAATTTTGCCCCGTGCTGATCGGACAGAATGACGAGGATGTTGGGTCTGTCTGCCATAGCGTTTAAGGCTCCGCGAGATAGGATGGGACGATTTTCACAGATGTCCGTGCCAGCATCCTGTCAAAGGAGGTTTCCAGTCGATCTCCATTTCTTTCGACTTTGGATTACGATTATGATTACGACGGGAAGACCTAGCGGGTTCTCCCATTCCCATCGTGACTCTCAATCGTGGATCGACAGGAGATCACGATTGAGAAGCACGATAGGGAGGAGGGGAAACCCGTTAGATCTTCCGTCGTAATCATAATCGTAATCTAAAGTCGAAAGAAGGGAAATCTCCTGTCGATCTTCCTCTTTTCGAATTTAGATTACGATTATGATTACGACGGGAAGGTTCATCAGCTTCCAGCTCTCCCCTTCTCCGTGTTCCCGTGTCTCCGCGTCTCTCCAATTCTCTCTCCCTATCGTGACTCTCAATCGTGATCTCCTGTCGATCTTCCCTTCTTTCGACTTTAGATTACGATTATGATTACGACGGAAGATCTAACGGGTTTCCCCTCCTCCCTATCGTGCTTCTCAATCGTGATCTCCTGTCGATCGTCTCCTCTTCCGACTTTGGATTATTATGATGAGGTAGCCGGACGCGCAAGCGTTCGGTCTTCCCGTCGAGTTCCGGCTACGATCACGATCGGTCAATCTGTTCGCTCCAGTCTTCAATTCGAAGATCCGGAACTCGCTGGAATTCTCTAGCCCGGACATTTCACACACTTCGTAGCGAGACTGCGTAGGTTGCTGCGTATCAGTGCCTTTCCGCAGCACGGCGGGCGATCCCGGCACGCCGGGATTGGAACCCACTGAGGTCGCCGGGCAAGGGAAGGCTTTGAGACGCAGTGACATCCGCGGTCGTAGCAGAAGATTTGTGAAATGTTCGGGCTAGTATTATTGGTCACGACGGTAGAATCCAGGGAAAGGGCGTGCGCGGCAATCATTGTGTCCATAGATCCGATGGAAATTCCTTCACACTCGAGTTTCATCTTATTCGTAATGGATAAACTCTGGCGATTTGGTTGAAATCTCGGTCCTTGTGAAGGACTTCCACATCGTGCTCCAAGGCAAGCGCATCTCCCGCATTTCATTCAGATCGCCCTCCCAGCGTACCTTGCCTTCATGACGAAGCATGTCCTTCTGGCGACCGCGCCTCACCAGATCTCTTAACGCTCGATCGATCAAGGCCTTCTGAGTCTTAAGGCCGGTCATTTCCAAGCCCTCATTTATAAGTTTCTCATCAAGCACAACATTAGTTCTCTTCATACACATAAATTGTAGGTTTTTTGTGTAATTGGTCAAGGGCATGTTGTCTTCCACCTTCTTGCGAAGGCGGCTACACAATGGCGACTATATTACGGAGGAAAGTCCCGGAATAAGCATGAACGCCTTTTGAACCAGCAACCTCAACTCATACAACCTTGTCAATTTCGATGTTCCTCACGGCACATGACACCAGTAACTTCACTGTCCATGCGGGTTTCCGCGCGATAGGCTAACGAATTCTCCTTAAGGAAGACCCCTGAGTGGCACAGGCTTCCAGCCTGTCAGAGGTCGTGACAGAGATCCACGCTTTACACAGGCTGGAAGCCTGTGCCACTATGCTGTCAGAAGTTTCACACCCATTTGATCCGGCAAGGAACGCGCTGGGGCCCCACGGATCTGAAAATCATACAATTTTGTTGGAAGAGACCAGTGCCGCCCGTGCGGAGGTATTCCACCTTCTCACGAAAGTGACTACGGAAAGGAAAAAGAGTAGCCGCGCTCGCAAGAGCATGGTAGGACTGCTGGATCATTGAACTGTTAACGTAGTACTGAATGAAAGGCACCCAGACAAACAGAGATAAAATCTGGCATACATGCCCCCAGGCCGGTGACTACGGCGAACCAAAGTTGGCGGTGGAACCACCGCTAAATCCGCGTTTTGCGCACCTCGCCTGGCCCCGAATGGTGCGAACGCAGGAGGGTATCATCATTGCCTCCTACATCGCGGCACGGTTTCACGGTTCAGGCGGCGAAGGCAGTCCCGCAATCTCCATCTCCGAGGATTGTGGAGAAACTCTCACACCGCCGCACATCGTCCATGAATTCGGGGCACATGACCAGTATACGCACAGCGGGAATACGGCTCTCGGAATCGCCGGTGACGGTGCCATCGTACTTCTGGCCATGGCCTTCCGAGGCAACGAAGCCCACACTATCCTCGGCTGGAGATCCGAAAATGAAGGAGCAACCTGGATTCCTGTGGACACTTCCAACTTGGCTGATGATCGAAGTGGATCGGTCTATGGCAACATCCTGTCCCTCCCGGATGATCGCCTCCTGGTTTTCGGTCACTTTCGCAGCCCAAGATCCGAGAATGGGATCTGGGTGGCCACTTCCGACGACAATGGCAGTTCCTGGAGCGGCCCCAAGGCAAATCGCCGATGCCGAACTCGTGGAACCGGCCGCCACATTTACGGAAGGACGCATAGTCGCACTATACCGCGAAAGTAATAAGCCTCTCCACAGTCGCACCTGGCAGGCTGTCTCGGACGATCTTGGTCGGACTTGGGACATCAAGCAGGACGCCATCGTGAGTTCCGCACCGGGGAAATACCGGCTTCCCTCACCATTTGTCACTTCTGACCCGCCCAGGCCTTCCCTCCTTTATTCACTGGTTACTGAGCGTCGTGTGCCTGGGAGCACTCCGGGCACGATCAGTCTATGGACCGCTGACCTGCATGAACTGGACTGGAAAAAGATCGGCTTGATTACCACGCTACCGAGCGATGAGGAGAATCTCAACCGGGATTTCGGATATCCCTGGATGGTGCCGCTCGGCGGCGACAGGTGGTTTCTGCTATTTTATTTCGGCG
>CBDCEW010000080.1:0-85819 GCA_965215885.1 Candidatus Moanibacter sp. | reverse complement strand
CGTCCTTTGTATTCAAACGAGGATCTGGGCATCGACCTGGACAATACGCTCTACGCTCTGGACTCCACCACGATCGATCTATGTCTATCACTCTTCCCGTGGGCACGTTTCCGCAAGCACAAGGGGGCGGTGAAGGTCCATACGCTTCTCGATCTCAGAGGCTCTATCCCTTATTTTATCGAGATTACCGATGGAAAAGTTCACGACGTAAACATTCTGGATCTCATCATCCCCGAGGCCGGTGCTTACTATGTAATGGACCGAGCCTATCTGCATTACGAGCGCCTCTATCGGATCGCACAATGCGGTTCTTTCTTCGTCACACGCGCCCGCCGCGGCTTTCAGTTTCGCCGCCTCTACTCTCAAAAGGTCGACAAATCAACCGGTCTGCGTTCGGACCAGACCGTTGCCCTGGTCAGCTTCTATCCTGCCAAGGCCTACCCCGAAAGACTCCGGCGTATCACTTACCTCGACCCCGACAGTTCCGAGCGCTTCGTGTTTCTCACCAACCAGTTTGCCCTCCCAGCCATAATCATCACCCAGATTTACCGTTTACGCTGGCAGATCGAATTGTTCTTCAAATGGATCAAACAGCACTTGCGCAGCAAGAGCTTTTTCGGCACCTCCGAGAATGCTGTGAAGACTCAAATCTGGATTGCCGTCAGCGTCTATGTGCTCATCGCCATCATCCGCAAACGCCTTCGCCTGGAGATCAGTTTGCACAAAATCCTACAGATTCTCAGCTTCACCCTATTTGAGAAAACTCCTATGACTGAACTACTTACAGAAACCGATTACACTTTCAATGAACACCGCATTCCTAAACAGTTGGAGTTGTTTGACTTATAACCGGACAGTACTGAGAAGACTTCCGTCGTAAAGCGGGCCTTAGATATCGGCTCGCCACGGTCCTGAGCATGATTGTGCTCGGCACGATGTGCGGCAAACAGACCCTCAAGGGCATCGTGCGCCTGGCCCATCATCTCAATCAAGCCCAATTGCGCGCCTTACGCTCCTGGAAAAACCCCAAAACAGGCCGCTATAAGGCCCCTTGCTATGATGTCTTCTATCGGGTCTTGCAAAACGTAAAGGCCGAGCTCTTCGATAAAACCCTCACCGAATTCATCTGCTTACAAGACGGCTGTTTGCCCCGCGATATTGCCGTCGACGGCAAGACCCTCAAAGGCACAAACACCGAAGAATCAAAGGCTCTGCACCTGGTGGCCGCAGTCGATCACCAAAGCGCTCAAACCTTAGCCCAAGTCGCTACCGCCGATAAATCCAACGAGATCACCGCCGCCCAGACTCTCTTGCGAAAGATGCCCATTTTGGACGGCTCCACCTTCACCTTCGACGCCATGCATAATCAAAAAGAAACTGCCCACATCGTCGTCGAAGAACTCAGTGCTGACTATGTTATTCAAATTAAAGACAATCAGCCCAACATGCATCAATACGCTCAGAATCTCTTCAGCTCCACCCCCTTTTTCTCCACCAAACCGTGGACAATGACCATGGGCGACTCGAAATACGTCAAATAGCAACCCATTCTCTAAGCGCTCCCTCTGCCGGCCTGCCCCATGCCCGCCAGTTCGCCTGTGTGCAACGCACCTTCCATTATCCAAACAAAGCTGAACCTTCCTCTGAACGCTCTTACTACGTAAGCAGTCTCGATCCCGCCGATTTGAGCCCTCAACAGTTCCTCTCGAAAATTCGCAACCATTGCTCGATCGAAAATAAAAATCATTACCCCAGGGATCGCTTCTTCGATGAAGATCGATGTATGATCCGTAATCATAACGCAGCCAGAATTCTTGCTGCATGCAGGCAACTGGTTCTCAGCCTCAAGTCTTCCATGGGCGCTGAATCCACTCCCGCACTCTGTGATGATTTCGTCTTTAACTTACATAAGGCCATCAATATCATCACCTAATGCTCCGAGAATCAAAATACCGTGCCCAGCTATCTCATCCGGGAGTAGTTCACTTAGAAGAAGATCCACACCGTAATTCCGTGATGCCTCGATCTGTCTACTCCAATCGCAGGGATCCATGCCTCCTACAGCTGCTACCCTCTTGCCGCCATATGAACTGGGAAATGTAAGCGATCGAGCAGGAGCGAAGCTTATAATGCCTGCACAATCGTGCCTATCAGCATGGCACAGCCCGCCGGAGTACCCCTTGCCCAGCAGAAGCGGCGCGCAAGCACCGCATCCCTTCTCTATAAGGAGCCGTTCGCTTTCGCTGAGACCGCCTGGAATGTAGAGAGTGGAAGCGCTCTCGCTGGCAAACGCATCAATGAGGGTGCGCCAACCCGAAAGCCCGTTATCGAGAAACGAATCTCCTGACAGGGCCCAATGAAATCTGCTCATGGATGGTCCGTGGATTTCTGGTCAGTCTGGCCAGCTAAGAGCCTGTCGGACATTGCGGATGGTCTCCCAGGAGTCCGTGGGACTTTGCCGACAGGCTCTTAGCCGAATACTTCCTCATATACTACGACACTTCTGGACGGCATTAAGCGACCTGGGAAACTGTGGGACTTCATTCCTCTTTCGAAGGATCCACTCGGTTTCATTCCGATCCCGGCTTGCCGAGACGAGAATCAAGCCTTCGCGCACAATTTCCTTACCTTTCGCTCAGGATTTCCGACTTTTATGGCAGGTAATCGATCAGGTGGCCCAGTAAAAGAAACAAAACCCGACTATGACCGAAAAGATCAACGTGCTCATCGTTGAAGACGACGCCGGCTCTGTCTTTACAATTCGTCAGATGTTGGTCGCAGAAGGCTATACCGTTGCCGGCCAAGCGAAATCGGGCGCTGAAGCGATCGCCCTCACCCTGAGCACTCTGCCAGATATAATCCTTATGGATATCAGCATCGAGGGCGACATTGATGGAGTCGAGACGGCGCGGCAGATTCAGAAAAACAATGATATTCCCATCGTCTACCTTACGGGCTATTCGGATAGCAAAACTGTGGAACGCGCCAAAAAAACGACCCCTTTGGCGTTCCTTCTGAAGCCATTCTCAAAGAAGGAGTTAGCCGTCACAATTCAGATGGCGCTCTACAAAAGCCAGGCAGACCAAAAATTGAAGGAGAGCGAATACCGGCTCTCCAATCTCCTCAACAATATTTCCAACGCCATCATCGCGACGGATAAACGGGGCATTATCCAGTACATGAATCCCATTGCGGAGATATTTGCCGAAACGATATTCGAGCGGGCGGAGGGAAAACCAGTCGATGATATTGTCCATCTTCACAACCGCCTGTCGCACGAAAAAATCGGTCCTCTCGCTGCCCTCTTAGGCGAAAAAAAGGGGGATATTCGGAACGGTTCACCCTATCTCCTCCTTTCACCTTCAGAGGAGCAACGTTTCGTTGATGTTGCAGTATCCGAAACACGCGAACCCTGCGGCCTTTCTCATGGTTATGTCATTGTCCTTCACGATATCACTGAGCAATTCAAGGCACAAGACCGCATTCGCATGATGGCCACGGCCATGGCAAGCCTTCACGATTCCGTTCTCATCACGGATGTCAGTCCCGACAGAGCCTGCGAGGGGCCCGTTGTCTGTTACGCAAACGATCGCTTCGAGAAAATGACAGGCTGGGTAAAGTGGGAAATTATAGGAAAATCGATAAATATACTCGACAGTGCAAGTAACGAGCTTCCCCTCGACGTCATCCTTGCCGAAACGATCGAGACAGGACGCGATTATCACGGGGAACGGCAAACCTACGCCAAACATGGAGAAGATATACTCTGTGAATGGAACATATGTGCGGTGCGCCATCCTGAGGGCGAGATCAGTCAGCTGGTATTTATTATGCGCGACATTTCACATATTCGTCGTCTTGAAGAGAATATCAGAGATTCGCAGAAGATTGAAGCGATGGGCCGCCTCGCCGGAGGTATCGCACACGACTTCAACAACCTTCTTTCCGTGATCAACTCCTATTCGGATCTACTCACCATTAAGCTGGACGACTCCGAAACCTCGATGAAATACGTTAAACAAATTAAGGCGGCCGGTCTGCGGGGTGCCGATCTTGTCTCCAAGCTGATGACCTTCAGCCGCCGGGAGACACCTTCCCAGAGTGATATCGATCTCGCATCTGTCACCGAGGAAATCAAAAGTATGCTTCATCGTGTGATACGGGAAGATATCGAGTTGGAGACAGTTTTCGAACCGGACATTCAATTTATTAAGGCCGACCGGGGACAGATGGAGCAGGTTCTCATGAATCTCTGCGTCAACGCGCGGGATGCTATGCCCGATGGCGGGAAGATCGTTATCCGCGTGTCCAACCGTACCATGGAGGAGGTCGATCTGTCACACTTTCCCGGTTTCCGCCCAGGCAGCTATGTCGTGCTCACCGTGGAAGACACTGGTTGCGGCATGAACAATGAAACCAAAAAGCATATCTTCGATCCTTTCTTCACCACCAAAGAGGTCGGCAAAGGGACCGGTCTTGGACTCTCTACCGTATACGGCATTGTCAGGCAATCCGGTGGACACATCGAAGTCATTTCCGCGCCGGATGAAGGTACGCGTTTTGAAATCTATCTACCTGCAGTTACAAAGCCGACCTTTCAGCCCAACCGTGAGAAAGAAGTGAACTCCTTTTCCAACGGGACCGAGAAAGTCCTCGTTGTCGAAGATGACGAGACTTTCGCGGACTGCATTGGAGGTCTCCTCAAATTGCATGGTTACGAAGTATATACCGCAAGCGATGGCGCCGAAGTCCTCCAAAAATACGCCGAATACGCCCGTGAAATCAGGCTTCTTATCTCGGATATCGTTCTTCCGAGAATGTCTGGTCGGGAGCTGGCGACTCAACTGCTGGAAGTCAACCCGCGGATCAAGGTGCTCTTTATGACGGGATATGACGATAAACTCGATACCGAATTTTCACTCGGGTTGGAGGCGATCGTCCTCAAGAAGCCATTCTCCCTCAATTCCATTCTCACAAAGGTACGGGAGATACTAGACGGCGAACTGATCCCCTCCTAGCAGCCTCGCCGCGCTTGTGGATGTAAGCTTTGGCGCAAACTCGAGTGAACACATGCTTGTTTTCTTCTCAAATTCGCAACCAATTCTTCACTATCTACTTAACTCCGTTTGCGCCAAGGCGGTGAAAAATGCGGGCTAATAATTGACCATTCGATTCACATAGAGACGCAGAGTCTTGAGGGCCTGTGCGCGTATCTGAGAAATGCGAGCTTCACTAACACCCAAGATCTCTCCGATCTCGGCCAACCGCATTCCTTCATAATAGTAAAGTGCGAGAACAAGACGTTGGCGCCGCGGTAAATCTTCAATTTTCTCCTTTACGAGATCCGTAAGCTCCTCCCTCTCCAATTTCTCAAAACAGGGTATCTGGCGTTCGTCCGGAACCATGTCGTGCTGATTCAACACCTCCATATTCTGGTTTCGATCGAGGAAGAGGAGATTCAATGGTTGCGCATCCGCCCTAAGCTTCAGATACCTGCCCATACTCATATTCAGCTCATCACAGATTTCCCGATCCGACGGCGACCGCCCTAGTTTCTGCTCCAGGCTCTCCACGACACGATTCAGTTTACGGTATTTGCTGCGAGCGGAACGTGGCATGAGGTCTAGTTTGCGCAACTCGTCGAGAATCGAACCCCGCACTCGAATGGAAGCATACGTTTCAAAACAGTAACCACGCGACGGGTCATACCTATCAATAGCCGATATGAGACCCACCACCCCAGCGCTGTGCAGCTCTTCAAGATCGGCACAGGTGGGCAAAGTTGGTCTAATCCTGGCCACAATTACCTTCACCAGGGGGAGATGCTTTTCCAGCATTGTACTCATGTATTCCCCCTTTCTATTACTCTCTACCGGGTCCTTCGACTCCCCGGGCTCTACTGTCAATACCTCTTGTTCCTGTTCCGGCCCACTTTGCAGCATAGCGTTCCTTCAGCACTCCTTGTGCCAGAAAATTCGACCTCCCCGAATTTTCCTTCTCGAAAGGCGCCGTCCCCCCCTCTGCTTTAAGCTGATATGCCAGCCCGCTTTTCGTCGCCGGTATGCAGTTTGATAGCGTCCACGGAATCGTTCTGTTGTTCGTGAGGCCTCAAGTATCAGAGAGAAAAGCGGGCTGGTCCCGGCCTGCCGGGACTAGAAAGGAATCTGTCGGTCCTATCTGGATCGGAATGTCGAGCTGTCAGCATGAAATATGCACCACGGAAATATTAGGAATGCTAAGTCCGACAGATTCCCAGGGAGGATTTTTCCCGCACTCCCCTTTTCGAGCCCTCAACCTTCCTACCTGGAAGGGTAAAAATTTCCCAAAAAAACTTCAGGCGGATGGCTAAGGCGACCTCAGGGGAAAAAGTGTCTTAGGGATAACCCACCCCTGCCCCTCCCAGGAGGGGAACTTGATCAACCAGCGCCGAAGTAAAAAGATCCCCTCTTGAGCGGCCCTCCTGGTTGGGATGCCCGAGATAAACATTCGGGCGAAGATCGAAAAGCTGCCGCTTTCCGCTACATGTTGCTTTCCCGAACGTAGCGGAAAGCGGCAGCTTTTCGATCTTCCACATTCCTCAGGCCCTGCTACCGAAACCGTGGCCCACCCGCTGGCGCAAACATCAAAATACGCAATCACCTTGGAGGCGATATTGGTTCAGCTTGTTGCGCAGCGTTCTGGTGGTGATCTTCAAGATGGAGGCCGCCCGTGTTCGATTACCTTCCGTGGTGCTAAGAACCCTGAAAATGTGCTCTTTCTCCAACTGCTCCAGTGACTTTATTCTATTTTCCGGAACTTCCGTATTGTTAGAAACAATGACGAAGTCATCTCTCGATGCACCGAGGGAACCCCTCGATTCTTCTTCTTGGAGATGTAACGGGACGGGGGAAAGCAACGAAGACGAGCTTCGCCCGGAGTGGTGTAACCCCAGGACGTGATCCTGTATGAGCTTCCCATTCTCCGTCAGAATTACTCCGCGTTCGATACTGTTCTGAAGCTCGCGAACGTTTCCGGGCCAGTCATGGTTCATCATCAAGTCGGTAGCTCTCCTGGAAAATCCATCGATTCTTACTCCGTGCTTTTTCGAGTAGCGCCCCAAAAAATCATCCGCAAGAAGGACGATGTCCTCCTTTCGTTCACGAAGCGGCGGAACCGTT
The DNA here is from genome assembly GCA_965215885.1 of Candidatus Moanibacter sp. Classification (GTDB taxonomy): domain Bacteria; phylum Verrucomicrobiota; class Verrucomicrobiia; order Opitutales; family UBA2987; genus CBDCEW01. Next base: position 78,662 of record CBDCEW010000080.1, on the reverse strand, counting down.
ATTGGAAAAACATTCAACCGGTAGTAGAGATCTTCTCGAAACTCACCTCTCTCCACCGCCTTTTTCAGATCACGATTTGTAGTAGCGAGCACCCGAACACTCACACGCAATGGTCTATTACCTCCTACCCGTTCGAACTCTTGTTCCTGCAATACGCGCAGAAGTTTTACTTGGATGCATGGAGAGATCTCTCCAATTTCATCAAGGAGGATAGTACCGTTATGAGCCAGTTCGAAACGTCCTAATCTTCGCTGAAGCGCTCCTGTAAAGGACCCTTTTTCGTGTCCGAAAAATTCACTTTCTATGAGAGTTTCTGAAATCGCGGCACAATTTACTCGCACATAAGCCTGCTTCGCCAACGGACTCAATCGGTGGAGTTCGCTCGCGACGACTTCCTTGCCGGTACCGTTTTCACCCGATATAAGGACAGTTGCTTCAGTCGCCGCCACCTTCTTGATCATTTTGCGAATCTTTCGAATCGCCATACTGCGACCGATTATCTCACCGTCTCGATTGCCTCTTCCATTCGAGCCCGCTCTATTCCGCGATTCCAATCCCACTTTGCGCACTTTTCCAAGTACCTCGTCAATCTGCTCTAACGAACACGGCTTGATCACATAATCCAGCGCCCCCAGCTGCATACACCTGACGGCAGACTCGATTGAACCATTGGCGGTAATGACAATCGCCAGGGGACCCCCTAATTCAGCCGTAAACCGTTCCAGCAGCTGAGTGCCGTCCCCATCCGGTAATTCGATTTCGATGAACACGAGATCGAATATGCACCGACCCAGAAGCCTCTCGGCCTCGCTCAGGGAACTCGCCGTAGCTACTGAAAACTGCTTTTTTCGGAGATGCGTTTCAAGTGTCTTGCGAATGATCAAGGAATCATCCACGAGAAGAATCTTATCGAAGGCCATCAGGTAATTGCTTGTCGCGATGGAAGAGGGAGAAGGTTCTAAAGTACAGTCAGCCCGACCTCACAACATCTGGAACGACACTCGTCGGTTTGGTTGCGTATCTTAAAGAGTGCTGAAAGTTATTTCGTCGGTAGGCAGTTCTATTGCGGAAGAAGCCCGCGTAGGTTTACATGTATCGGAAACCCTAATGGTTTTTTAAGTTCAAATGTGCCGGCTCACTGATTGTCCATCATCACTCAGATCCCGACCCTATCGAGGAACCCAAGATCTCTGACCCGGAGATTGCCTGGCGCAAGCGAAGCCGCCCTTCGTCCCGCTGAGCGGGCTCAGGGCCCTGAGCCTGCCGAACGGGCAACCAAACTGGTAGGTCCTTCCTCTCTGAAAAGAATTGAATTGCTAAAGAATCCTCCCTCCCGCCCGATTTTCAGTGTGTGGTAGGTGAATTACAGAGCAGTGGATTTCTCGGACCACTGCGGTTTCAGTTTCCCGCTCAGGAAGCGGCGGAGACTGAAAAGGAGACCGATAAGCGGGATTCTCATCATCGCCCTGTCGAAGAATCTGCTCTGATTCGAGACCTGCAGTCGCGAGACCGGGAAATTCGATCGCACGAAGCGGCCCATCTCTCAGCCGCCGGAGGACTCGCATCCAGCGGCCCCTCTTACACTCTGCAGCGCGGCCCGGACGGCCGCCTCTATGCAACAGGAGGAGAAGTGAGTATCGACACTTCCAAGGGAACCAATGCGCGGGAAACGATTGCCAAAGCGAAGCAGATTCGTGCCGCTGCACTGGCTCCCGCGGCGCCATCGACACAGGATTTTAAAGTGGCTACGGCGGCTTCAAAGATGGAAAATGAGGCATTCAGGGAACTCCAGAGAGAGAATCGTGAGGCGACCGCTGAGGCCGAAGAATCCGACGCGAAACCGGCAGATCGCGAAGCGAGCGTCAATCATTCCCTCAATGCCGCCCACGTCAAAAACTGGCCCTCATGTCTCGACCGATTCTTTCAAGGAAACAACGACTCGTACCGTCGCGGGCCAGACTCCTGAGCGATCCGGGTTAATTTTCCTCACCGACAGCCGTTACTCTGCTTTATAGCAGCGATTTGCCATCCCCAGGGGGAGGAATCTTCGCGGGGACTTCCCGATGCTCAACGGAAAATCAATTCTCATCACTGGAGCCACCGGCTCGTTTGGCCGCATGTGTTGCCGGGAGGTTCTCCGCCTGTTCAGGCCGGAAAGACTCATAATCTACTCCCGAGACGAGCTCAAACAGTCTGAGATGTCATCCGATCCGTGTTTCCAACACCCCAGTACCCGTTTCTTTTTAGGTGATGTCCGCGACAAAGAACGCCTCATTCGAGCCATGTCCGGTGTGGACTTTGTCGTGCACGCCGCTGCCCTCAAGCAAGTGCCGGCCGCTGAATATAATCCCCATGAATTCATTAAGACGAATATCAATGGAGCGACCAACATCGTCGACGCCGCCCTCACTACCGGAGTCGCCAAAGTAATTGCCCTCAGCACCGACAAAGCGGTAAACCCGATCAACCTTTACGGCGCCACGAAACTCTGCTCCGACAAGATATTCATCGCCGCCAACAGCTACAGTGGGAGAAGCCCTACTCGATTTTCAATTGTGCGCTACGGAAACGTAATAGGCAGCCGAGGCAGCGTGGTTCCGAGTTTTTTGCGCCAGAAATCCGAGGGCGTCATCACGGTGACCGATCCCCGCATGACAAGATTCTTCCTCCCTCTCAAACAGGGAGTCGATTTCGTCCTGAGTTCTCTGGAGCTCATGGCCGGTGGAGAACTCTTCGTTCCCAAAATTCCGAGCTGCACAGTTGCCGCCCTCGTCAAGGCGATAGCGCCGGAATGCTACCAGAAGATAATCGGGACACGCCCGGGAGAGAAGATGCATGAAACCCTCATTCCGGTCGATGAAGCGCACCTTTCCCTGGAGTATCCAGATTACTATGTCATCCAGCCGGTTCTCCCTTTTTGGCGGGACCGCAAAAGGAACACATCCGGCAATTCCTGTCCTCAAGGTTTTTCCTATGCCAGCAACACTAACCCGATCCGCTATTCCATTACAGAAATCAGAGACATCTGCCAGAATATCGCTCATGAACTGGGAATTGATGTCGATCTCAGCCATTCCCCCCAGACCATCAGAAACGGCCGACAAGTCGTGGCTTTTTAACTATAATTATGCCTAAGGGTATCACGATTTCAGGTCGCACAATTGGCTCGAATTACCCGCCATTCCTGGTGGCGGAGCTTTCGGGGAATCATCAGCAGCAGCTCGATCTGGCTAAGCAGCTGATCGAAAAGGCTGCCTGGGCCGGTGCCGACGCCGTGAAACTTCAGACCTATACACCGGATACAATAACTCTGAAAAGCAGGACGGTCCCTTTCCAGATCCAGAGTGGATTGTGGGCGGGCCAATTCCTTCACCAACTCTACGGAAAGGCGATGACTCCCTGGGAATGGCACGGAGAGCTTGCCGACTTTGCCCATAAACTGGGGCTTATTCTGTTCAGCACCCCCTTCGACGAAAGTGCGGTGGATTTTCTGGAGAAGGAAGTGGCTCCCCCCATCTACAAAGTCTCCTCATTTGAGCTAAACCATATACCGCTTCTCCGCCGAGTAGGTGAGACCGGCAAACCCGTCTTTCTCAGCACGGGTATGGCCACGGCAAGGGAGATACGGACGGCTTGTCTGACACTGCAATCCGCGGGCTGCGGGGATATCGTTCTGCTGAAATGTATCAGCAACTACCCGGCCGATCCCAAGGACTTTAACTTGAGATCGCTCTCAACCCTCCAGAGCATTTTCGACACTCAGGTAGGTCTCTCCGATCATTATCTCGGTAACGAGATTGCCCTCGGCGCGGTCGCTCTAGGTGCTTCGGTCATTGAAAAGCATCTGACTTTGAGTCGAGAAAGTGGCGCTGTGGACAGTGTGTTCTCACTCGAACCGGAAGAATTTCGTGAGATGTCGAAATCTATTGAGACGCTTCACGACGCACTTGGCCAGAAGAAGCTCGAACCGGTCTCCCAGGAAAAATCCGAACTGCGATTTCGCCGCTCCATTTTCGTCGCCGATTCAATCTTGAAGGGAGAAGAGTTCGACGCCGCTAATTTGAGAATAGTGAGACCGGCCGACGGCATGGCGCCAATCCTATGGGACAGCGTCCTGGGCAGAAAGTCCGCCTGCGATTTGCCCCTCGGAACCCCCCTCCGCAAAGAGCATGTGGTGTTCTAGGTATCTGTCCTACATTCCCTACGATCCAGACATATTCGCCGTAGTAATTCCGCGACAAAGCTCACGACGAACGCGACTGCCTGACGGTGAGAGAGGCTCCCTCTATCTGTTTTGGTTGCTCTGTGCCGCTAACTCGACAGGGTTTGTTTCCTTAAGAAGCCACTCTCCCCTTTGCGTCTTTGTCCCGGCTTGCCGGGATGAGAATTCTGTCCTCTTCATCTCCGTTTCTCCCGGCTCGCCGGGATTCAATTCCGAACCCCGCACTATATCCAGAATTTCCGAAATCACCCGCCCGGCCCCCTTTCCATCGATCCCTCCATAGTCAAACCGCTCCTCAGCCGATCTTGAGGAAAACTTTTCATTCATTCGACTCCACGAACTCCGGAAACGGTCGATCGTCAGCTCCTCACTCTTCAAAACAGGCATCCCCCACTGCTTCGCAATAGCCTCCCCCATCGCTTCCTGATTCTTTGCAACGACCAGACCCAGAAACGGTAGTCGACAGGTTGCCATCTCATAAGCTGTCACACTGCATGTCGTTATACCCCACCGACATCGCCCGAACAAATCCGCCAGTTCAAAACCATCTACACTTTCCAACCATAACCCTCGATGAAAACGACCCATGGCTTCCTCAATATAGATACGATCATCTCCCCTTTTCCCTCCTATCAGAACCGGTTCCACTCCGCCGCCCGTGATCTCGAAGAGGTAAGTGAGGATCTTCAAAGTGAGATTCCGACAATCCGATCCACCGAGCAAAATTATAACACTGGCGACAGATTCTGATTCCGCCGGTGCGGCCCAGCTCCGCGAACGAAAGCATTTCCTGATTAATGCGTATTCGGGACCGGCCAGGACCCGATTCCCCACGCCGTAGTCTGTCGAGTAGGCACCCAATCCCGGATTCACCATCAAATCGACCTCACCTTGTGGTTCTCCTCTATAATCATCAAGAAGAACCACTTTCCCGTATCCAGCATTGAAGGCGGTTCTCAGAGCCGCAAGATCCCCTTCTCCGAAAAGGTAGCTGTCGATGACCACAGCACTAATCGGCTGCATTTCATCCACCGCTTCCAGCCATCCCTCCTCGGAGCCCGGATCCACCCACCCTTCGACAATATGCTGAAAGGGGTCCAACAGGTCGACCGGCAAGTCTGCAATGGTGCCCGGCGTAAGCAGAATCGATTCGAAGTCATGCTCCCGTGCCGCCTCCGCCAGCGCGCTGCAACGCGCCACATGCCCCCACCCCTCCATCGCACCCAGATCACACCAGAAGACGATCGAGCCTCTCGATTTCATATCACGCTCAGTTCTCTACAGAAAGTCTTGAACCGCGAATGGACGCCATTAAACCTGGCGCAGCGTAGCCGCAACCAAAAGAGAGAGAGGGAGAAACGGTGACGGGGAGAGGGGGAGACGCCGAGACGCAACCGAACCTTTGTCGTAAGCTTCGTCGTCAACTTGGTCGCCATTTCAGGTTGTTCTCTCGAGGAGGTTTACGATGAAGGATAGAGGAAGCTTCTCTCCCGTCAGGGTATCTTTGTCGCGAGCCTTGTCGTGAGCTTTGTCGTGGAATTCGGTCGCTCTCTCGATGAAGCTTACGACGAGGCTTACGATGAAGTTTGGGAGGCGAAAATAAGGTTCTTCCACAATTAAAGCTTAGATCGCAATACTTTGAGCACCAGCATCTTCCGAGAAAAACTTCCGCTTTCCGCTACACCCTTCGATCCGGATCTTAGTCCCGCTCGGCGGGACGGAAGCTTTTCATTTTGATCTTCCACTCTGAAACTCTGTCACTCACTATTCATTGCTGATCCCGCTAAGCGCATTTGCGTTAACCTAAGGAGAAGAAACAAGAGAGGAAATCAAGTCGAGAACGCTTTTCATAGGTGCAGTGTTTGGGGATTTGTTTGAGCCATCGGGGGATGATCTGATCTTTGGGAATGTGAGAGAGGATGAAGAAGTAGGGAGCAAAGAAGCCAAACCAGTAGGAGAATTTAAGGATACTCAGAGGAGAGGACAAACTGGTATTCGAATAGTGTCTAAGGGGACCATAGACGAAGTTGAGTAAGTGGGTAATGAGGATGAGACGGGCGTAGATAAGAAGCTCAACCTGGTAGGGAGTAGTCTCTTTGGCCTGACCGAGATTAAGATGTTGCTTAAAGGCCTTAAAGAAAATTTCGATGCGCCAGCGAAGCCCGTAAAAGCTCAGAATCTGCTTAGGGCTAAAGTCTTTCTGATGGAGGTTTGTAATAAAGATTTGGAAACCGAGAAGGAAGCTGGTGCGGCTGGTATATCGAAGTCTATTGTCGCGGTTTTGTCTATGCTCGCGGCGGCGTTTATGGGCCACCTTCTGAGGGAGTTTGACGGCGATCAGACGAACCGGAAGCTTGGCTTTTTTACCCACCCGAACGGGCATATCGAGAAGCTTTTGGCCACGTAAAAGTTTGCGTAGATCGAGCTCTTCATCGCCTTCGTTGGCTAAAAGGCAAGTGCCGGTTTTCAAACGACTCACAAAGAAGCAGCCGCGCTGATCGAGTTGCTTAAAGACATCGAGGACAAAATAGCCTAAGTCGCGCAGGATCAAGTCGTTGGGTTGAGCGAGAGCGAGAATGTCTTTGGAAGCAGCCTGATCGTTTTTTCGGAAGCTACTGAGGCTGAAGTCAACGAAGGATTCATTGCGCAGATCGTAATAGGCCTGAATCTTCAGTTGAGCCTGTTTGGAGCCTGTCTGATTGGACGCTCCGGGGAAGAAGGGGGCCAGGACCTTAGGCAAGCCAATCGAAGTGCTGTCGGCAATGAGAACCCGTTCAAAGCTCCTCATGCAATTTGGAACAGCTCTGCCCACAGGCCCATAAGCTTTAAGTTCTAAAAGCCTCAGGAGCACTAAGGTCATAAAAGCGGTGGCTTTTTTGGCGCACTTTTGGACCGCTTGTCTGGAAATGGTGCGGTTGGCTAAGAATCCAATAAGCTCGGCTTCTTTGCCAAGGGACAAGGCCCCCTTAGAAGCCATCGCCAGCAAAGCCAAAACAAAGTTCAGAGGGGAGATCTTGCGCGATTTCCTCTCTCTAAAACCACTCTGTTTAGCGAGGGCTGTGAGGTTCAACTTACGGAAGGTTTGACGGATACAATCAGCTTTTTTTATACTTTGCATCCGAAGGATAAATCCTATATGTGAACGAATGTACAGTATAAAATGCTGCCAAAGTGAAAAAAAATGGGGTAGCCGGTAAAAGTAGAGAAGATAACCCGGCCAAAATGCACTCGCTCAACTGCGAATTTCCTCACCGCTGTGGTCGAAACGAAGCAAATAGAAAAGGGCGAACAAATGGAGTGGAACCTCGAGGATAGAGACACCCTCATACTCCGCCGCAAAATACCTCGCAAGTCTTTGAATCTGACTAAGTTGCGAAAATAAGGTTTACGCGTATGCGCTCAGCGGGACGAAGTCCCGGCTTGGATGGGTTCACTGCACACTCTGCAACTCTTCCCCTCAATTCTCTCTCCTACCCTGCCGTGCCTCGCCGAAGTTTTATGCGAAGGCGGGAGCCCCATCGAAGGGGTTTCCTCCTGTAAAAATCCCCTCTTCTGTACGAACTCACTTAGCGCCTCGATCACCCGATCCTGTTCATCATCCGTCAGCATTGGGTATAGGGGAATACTGAGACAGCCGCGAAAATATGTCTCCGCCCCGGGCATGCGCAGCCTTCCCATGCGATTCCTGTAGTAGGGATGCCGGTACACCGGTAAATAGTGCACCTGAGTCGCTATGCCCTTCGCTTTCAGGTAATCGTGCGCCTCATTCCGCGCCTTTTCGCTCGGAAAATGAATAACAAACAGATGGTAGGCATGACCCTCCTCGACCGGAGGTAGCCGAATAAATCCCGTGAAAGGTTCCCGGCTAAGAACTTTCCGATACCTCTCTGCCAGCTCCCGGCGTCGGCGCAGGAATCCGGCCAGCCGGTTTAACTGCGATAGCCCCAGAGTGGCCTGGATATCGGGCATACGATAATTCCAACCCAATTCGACCTGCTCCCGAATCCAGGAGGGCATCTCCGAGCCTAAAGGAAGCGATTGGGAGGCCTCCAACTGTATCCCATGGCTCCGCAAGCGGCGGGCGCGTTCCGCATCCTCCCGGCTATTCGTCAAGAGTGCCCCACCCTCCCCACAGCAGATTTGCTTTACGGGATGAAAACTCAGGATAGCGGCATCACTCTGCCGGCACGACCCACTTGCAATTCTCCCTTTCCCGTTCCCAGTGAACGCGCCCAAGCTGTGCGCCGCGTCTTCGATCAACCGGAATCCGAAGCGATCGGTCACTTCGCGAATCTCGACAAGATGCATTGGCCTTCCCGCCAGCGACACCGCTACGACTACCCCGGGCGGCTGCCCGCTCCCCCGCAACCGCCACAAGACTCCATCGAGACTCTCCGGATCCATCAGACCCGTCACCGGATCGACATCGGCAAACTCCACTTCCGCTCCACAATAACGCATACAGTTCGCGCTCGCCGCAAAAGTGATCGGCGATGTCACTCCCGTCGCCCCCCTCTTAAGCCCCAATACCGCACAGGCCAGGTGCAGCGCAGCCGTCCCGTTCGACACCGCTACCGCATGGGCCGCCCCCGTCGCCCTCGCCAGCCCGGCCTCGAATCGACCCAACGCGCTCCCCTGAGTGACAGTGTCCGACCGCAATACCTCCGTCACCGCCACGATATCATCTTCGTCGATCCACTGGCGGGCATACGGTATCGCTTTGTTCATTCTACTATCCAGACAGAACAACCCCCGACCTTCTTCGTCAGGCGTCAGAATCGTCCTCGTTCCCGTTCTCGTCCTCGATTCTGAACCGTAGCACTTCTCCTTGCCGTTCCGTTGCTCCAGAAATTCCTCAGCCAAAAGGGTACAGTCCTCCCCTCCGCTATCTACGCCCCTTTTTGGCGCCAATTAAGTCTCCACTGAACCAGAAATCCACCAGCCATTACGCTTCACCTCGCTGAGGAAATTCATCGTGGTTGGCCCCTGTCAGTTTCGACGTTGGAATTTTCCCGACGAGCAGGGATCAGGCGCTCGACCTTCGACCTTCGACCTTCGACCTTCGACCTTCGACCTTCGACCTTCGACCTTCGACCTTCGACCTTCGACCTTCGACCTTCGACCTTCGACCTTCGACCTTCGACCTTCGACCTTCGACCTTCGACCTTCGACCTTCGACCTTCGACCTTCGACCTTCGACCTTCGACCTTCGACCTTCGACCTTCGACCTTCGACCTTCGACCTTCGACCTTCGACCTTCGACCTTCGACCTTCGACCTTCGACAACTAAGTGAACAAATGTCCACTATCTTACTCAAATTGCAAGCCTTTACTGTTGCTTTTTCCCGATATTCCAGGAATATGCGACCTGTCGCATATTACAATATTGACGACAGGTTGCATATTACCGGACGTTAAACGCTGTTTCAACCGAGTTAACCATCAAACAACCAAAAGCCTACAACATATCGGGGCTATCAGCAGTTAAGTAAACAGCAACTGGTGTACGATTGTATGTTCGCTGAAAGAACATGAGAGACACATTCATAACAGTCGTTGCGCTAGTCGTAATCTTTATCGTCTTGCCGTTTCTGATTTTGTGGATTCGAGACAAACTTCTCTATCGCTCTCCATCTCCTGAAGAAGCCAAAGCATATGGCAGACATTTTCAGAAACGAATTTCATCTCCCGATCTCGGTGCTGTCGCAAAACATTTTGACTGCACACTTCCTCATGCATTGCGCGATCTCTACAGCAACACAGAAGAACTTGCACTATCTGACATTGAGGTTTTGCCACCTAACGGAAATGACCCTATTTATATCTGTTTCTACAATCCTGCGGATGCAGGGAATCTTCACAGTCCGTGGCCGGGCTGTGGGAAGTATTTCGCCTTTGCAGACGATGGCGGTGGAAACGAATTATTGATAGATCCAAAAGTTATAGACCCACCTGTTTTGTGGCATGACCACGAAACGGGAGAAATTGAAACAGTTGCCCCATCCATGAGTGAGTTCATGAAGTGGAAACGGCAACCTGTGGAAGACTAAGATTGCGAACAATTGCATGCATGGTATTTGTCGCTGGCACGCCAAAATCATGATACATGACGTTCGAGGCCTGGAATGAAACGACGATTGACGTCATACCGCCGGGGTGACAAAATGGCGCAACTATGAAAACTACCGGGTTTACCTACTGGCAGGACGAAGGCTTCTGGCTGGGTTATCTGGACGAGTTTCCGGATTACGTTACCCAAGGAACGAGTCTTGAGGATTTGAAGGAGCATCTTTCGGATTTACACAAGGATTTGGTCTCTGGAATGATTCCCAATGTCAGGCGGCATGCCGAGCTTGAGGTTGGATGAAGCGACGTGCGCTGATCCGTAGAATCACGGAATCGGGTGCGGTCTTCATTCGCCATGGCGGAAATCACGACTGGTATCAGAATCCGGAGACGAAGGTTGCCCAGGCCGTTCCGAGACACTCGGAAATCAACGAGTGGCTCGCGCGCAGAATCATCAAGAAATTGCAAAATAGATAAGGCCCCGAACCAGGCCTCCCAGCGAATGCCGGTTTGCCCCGCAGTTTCAAAGCAGAGCCATTGGGCCGACATCGCTGGACTTGAGCATTCGAAGAGCCAAAGACTTAATCGGAGAGCAGGGGGAGATCGTAGAGAGATGGCAAGAATATGACGGGCAGAAAGATGAAACTCTACGTAATATAGTTCGTAAGGTTCTCGATTCCGGGAAAAACAGTAAGAGATAGTGCAACGGATGAAAGGACAGCAGCGGAATTCTTTAGAAGGTGCCCATGGCGACGATAGAGATTTGGGGAAACCGTAGTGGGGCAGAGGAAGCCTTGATCCCTATCCGTTGCCGTGCTTAGATCCGTTGCAATCAAATCTTTGCCGTATCCAAATCGAGAACTTCGAACAAACCGCGAGAAGCAATTCCGGTTTACGCCGCCCGTTTCAATATATTTAGCTTGGCCCGACATGCCTCCGTTCCGACGTTATGCCCTGAAAAACTAACGAATGGCGACCCTCTACAATAAGGCGATCAGCGTTCTGTTGGATTGCGGTTGGGCGAAAGAAAGCCCCGCATCGTTCACGAAGCGTGATTTAGAAGTTTATTTCGACACATCATCGTATGTTCAGGTCTTCGATCGTAATTCGAAACAGTGTCTTTACGAGTCACACCTTTGTTCGATTGGTGACTACAATCGGTTTCTCGAGGGATTACAGGATGAGTTTGCCAAAGCTTGAACCTTGTTGTGTTGGCAGATGAACGCGATCGAAGTTCTCGATAGATTTCTGCGTCAGACGCTCGATCCGCGTAGGGCAGCGAGGTATTGTGATCTCATTTTACGCCCCAAAGGCCAGAAGCGATTTCTTGGGGATCTTTATCACGCGTTTGGTGATTGTTTTCGCACGGGGCTTCCCAACACATCCGTGAGTGATGCTCAGAGAGGCCAACCAGCGTACTCGTTTTCCGAGAGCAGAGGTTTCGGCGGCGCTGAATTCTCGATGGATGATGGATACGATGCTTTGATGCCTGACACCGGATGGCTTCTGGTGGATGCAGGCGGAGGTTTCGGCATCTATCAGCCTGAAGACATGATCGACGATCAAAGGCAAATCGTGGCATAACAATAAAGGGTGCACCGGACGCGTCTAGCGCCGGTGACCTAGGATGTTGGGCGGCCACGGATTAGAAAATCCTCGATCTGATCGGCGTGGACAATTACGATTCTGATTCGTGGCCAAGGTTGACCGCACCATCAGAATGATCTTGTCGGGATCTTCGGATCAGAATATCGCATTCCGGGATGTGCGACGGATCCTAGCCCGCAAATTTCACAAGCCATCTGCTCCAACTGCGGATGCCACAGCGCCTCAAGGACTTCCTTCGTCCGCCGACTTCCACGTATTCCAACACGCCGTCACCCGCCGGACTTTGGTAAGCCCTTGATCCGCGACAACCTCCGCAGTCTCGCTACGAAGTGTGTGAAATATGCGGGCTAGTGAAACTTGGATTTTCGTTGCGAATCAATGGAAGCCATCACATATTCTTCAAAGAAGGAATCGACGAAATCCTGAATCTGCAGCCAAAAGCTGGAAAGGCCAAAGCCTATCAGGTTAAGCAAGTAAGGGCACTGATAGCCAAATACGGACTGGTTGAAGAAGATGAAAAGTAGATACGAATTGATCATTTACTGGAGCGATAAGGACGAGGCATATGTGGTCGAGGTGCCGGAACTGCCAGGATGTATGGCTGACGGGCAAAGTTACGTCGAGGCGGTGGAGAATGCTGAGAAGGTCATCTCCGAATGGATTGAAACAGCGAAAGAACTGGGTCGGGAAGTTCCGAAGCCGAGAGGAAAACTGGCCTACGCTTGAAACTTCAATCGCCCAACAATTCGCGGGAGGCAATGCCGGTTTATCCGCCCGGGTTTAAGTGATTCCGATTGGCCCGGCATGCCTCCGCTTTAGCGTTCGAAGAAATGAGCCCGGAATGACCCCTTACATACTAAAACTTACGGGTCTACAGCAGAATCTGTGGGTGGGTAACGTCGCTTACAAGAGGAAATAGAGTCGGTGAGCACAAGGAGAAGTCAGGGCGCTGCCCTGAATCCCGCTCCTCCACAGCCGGAGGGGCTGGTCGGTGTTTTCTTTGCATATGGGATTGAAAGGTTGAAGCACCGGGCCGTTCCGAGGATGAAAGTAGTACCGAAAATACATCCTGAACACGGAGGACCCAGTGCTCATCAAAACGCTACTGAATCGGTGCTATTGGCTCAAGAGCTTTGTTTACGCAAAGGCGAGTATGGAAATGGTGAAATCGGTGGAGGCGATTGTGGTGCAGATTGAGCCGCGCAAGAATAGTCGGGTGTGCTGTTCGGGGTGTGGCCGGACGGCCAGCGGCTACGACCACATGAGCGAGGCGAGGCATTTTGAATTTGTGCCCTTGTGGGGGATGAAGGTGTATTTTCGTTACCGCATGCGGCGGGTCAATTGCCGGCGGTGCGGGGTGAAGGTCGAAGAGGTGCCCTGGGCCAAGGGCAAGAGTCATCTGAGTTGGCCAATGCAATGGTTTCTGGCCCAGTGGGCGAGGCGCTTGAGCTGGGAAGAGACGGCAAGGGTTTTTCGCACGAACTGGCGCAACGTCTTCGAGTCGGTCGAGGCGATGGTGCGTTGGGGGCTCAAACGGCGCGATATGAGCGGGATTGAGGCGATCGGAGTCGATGAGGTGCAGTATCATCGAGGCCATCACTATCTCACCGTGGTCTACCAGCTTGACGAGGGGCGGCGGCGGCTATTGGGCGTATTCAATAAGCGCAACGTAAAATCGCTCTTGCGTTTTTTCTGGGAATTGGGAGCGCAAAAGAGCAGCCAGATCCTCTACGTCTGCTCGGATCTGTGGAAGCCTTACCTCAAAGTGATCAAGAAAAAGGCACCCCAGGCGCTGCACATCCTCGATCGCTTCCACTTGGTAGCCAACCTGAACAAGGCCCTCAATGAGATTCGTGCTGCGGAAGCCAGGCGATTGCAACGGGACGGCTACATCAACGTGCTGGTCAAAAGCAAATACTGTTTCTTGAAAAATCCGCAAAATCTCACCCCCACCCAACAGATCCGCCTCAAGGAGGTGCTCCAATACGATCTGAAGAGCGTGCGGGCCTATCTACTAAAGGAGAGCTTTCAGCTCTTGTGGCATTATAAAAGTCCCTACTGGGCCCAATGGTATCTGAAAAAATGGTGCACGCGCGCCATGCGTTCGCGCCTCAAACCGATCAAAAGGTTCGTGCGCTCGGTGCGCAAACACGAGCCGCTCATCCTCAACTGGTTTCGGGCCAAAAAGGCCTTTTCCTGCGGCATTGTGGAGGGCTTTAACCGCAATATAAATCTCACTATCAGAAAAGCATACGGCTTTAAGAGCTTCGAAGTGCTTAAGATCGCCCTATTTCATACCATGGGCGACTTGCCTGAACCCGAAATAACCCACAGATTCTGCTGACGAGGCAAACTTACAAGGTTTTGAGTTCCGTCTAGAGAAAGACTCGCAGTCCCGGAAACCCGGAAAGTAGAAAGAGGATTTTGCAACGGATGAAAGGATGGCAGCGGATATTTTTGGAAGACCGATCTAAGCCGCCAGAAAGCGGAGACGAAACCGCTTCGGGTGTGGGAATCCTTGATCCCCATCCGTTGCCGTCCTTTCATCCGTTGCCATTTTAACATTGCCGAATCGAACAAGAAGACTTCGAACCATGGTCTGCAACACGAGAGTGAATACAGAAAAAAACGTAACGCTTGTGCTGTATACTAGTCAAAGAACTCGCTACATCCTCCTCGGCTTGATTACCCTGGCCGTCGCTTGGTGGTGGGGATCCAAGTCTCCGCTGCCACAGGACCTGAGCTACCACAATTTTGCAGACCAGAGGCGGATCCTCGCGATCACCAACGGATTGGATGTCCTCTCGAACTTGGCCTTTCTCATCGTTGGAATCTGGGGCCTCGTGATCGTCCTGAATAAAGAGGGGCAGGAAAGGCGGTTTCTGGATCCATTGGAGAAGATTCCCTATCTCGTGTTTTTCGCAGGGACGACCCTGGTGAGTGTCGGGTCGGCCTACTATCATCTCTCTCCAAATAATGGAACATTGGTTTGGGACCGCTTGCCCATGACGATTGGATTTGTCGCCTTCTTCATCTCGGTGATCATGGAGCGGATCAGCATCAAGGTTGGATTGCTGGCCTTGATGCCTGCTTTGATCATTGGTGCGGCTACCGTTTTTTACTGGTCCTGGACAGAATCTCAGGGGAGAGGGGATCTCAGACCTTACGCCTTTGTTCAGTCGTACCCAATCTTTGCCGTTGCGGCGATGATGGTCCTGTTTCCAGCCCGCTATACAGGATCGATCAACCTGCTGCTCGTTATCGTCTTCTACATTCTTGCCAAGCAACTTGAGTCCAAAGACGAGGCTATTTTCGCCGGAACCGGAGGGATCGTAAGCGGACATACCCTGAAACACCTGTCGGCGGCTATTGCCATCGCCTGGTTCGTCAGGATGGTGAAGAACCGCGGTCCGATCCACCGTCCGGGAAGCGGTCATGTCGACTCACGGCACAGCGCCCGAGGGGGGGGCGAAGCATGATACAGACACGCAGACAAATCGGAACGAATTTGTCGACTTGGTATCCCATGAAATGAGTGCGCGATACGAGCTGTCAGCTGATTTGCATCGTGACGCTGCGGCTAGTGAGGCAGGCCGCTCTCTATTGGACGGAAGGACAATATCGATGGAATTCAAGATGAACCGGAACAACAAACCTGCAGATCGGGATAGGGACGCCCCCCCCTCCCACACCACCACTCGTACGGGTCCCGTCTTCGCCCTAAAGGGCTTCGCCGTGGCATGCCGTAAGTGGCGGTTCTTCCACTGCTTCCAAACCGTCAGCACGCGTCTTTGCCTCCGGCTTCCTCCGAGCCCTCATCGCTGCGATACTCTTGCCATCGGCTACCCTTCGCCTCCATCGGGCTGGGTCTGGACTTTGTTTACTTCATGTGTCATTTCCTTTCTGACGTTAACATTACCATCGAGCAGTCGGATCTGCCCGGCGCATAACAGATCGGACCAGGTTACGCGATAAATCGCGCACCTGTCCTCAAACGTTCGAGATAAGAACGAGCGAATTGTTCTTTACATATAACGCTATGCGTTATAAATCCTGGCATGATTCAAAGTTTCCGGGATAAAGAAGCGGAGAAGCTATTCAATCGCCAGTACTCCAGGAAACTTCCACAAGATATTCAGAAGGCGGCGTTCAGGAAGCTACGGATGCTCAATCGAAGTGCGAACTTGCAGGATCTTCGTATTCCACCCGCGAATCGTCTGGAGCGGCCTTCCGGCGATCGGAAAGGACAACACAGCATTCGTATCAATGACCGCTGGCGCATCTGTTTCGAATGGTTCGATAATCACGCGCAAAACGTTGAAATCGCGGACTACCACTGAGGTGAAAGAATGAGGAAAAAGCATATACCGCCCCTGCATCCTGGTGAAGTGCTCTTGGAGGAGTTTCTGAACCCGATGGGCATGAGCCAGAACCAACTGGGCCGCAACCTAAGGGTCTCGCCACGTCGCATCAATGAAATCATTCAGGGCAAACGCAGGATCACGGCGGACACGGCATTGCGTTTATCCCGCTATTACGGTAACTCGGCTCAGTTCTGGCTTGGTCTTCAGATGGATTACGATCTGGACTTGGCAGAAGACGAGGCGGCAGCCCGGATCAAGAGGGAAGTCAAGCAGATCGCTGTTACCTGAATCAGCGAGAATCTCGAACCATTGCCTACACACAATTCGGCCTTGCGGCCTCTTGTGTGAGGCTAGCGTTGGACGAAGAATATATTGGATAAATAACGTATAGGTCTTAGGCTGAGAAAATGAAATCTTCGCTGGAAAGTGTCAAAATCAAGGAAAATTACATCGCTCGGCTGCGATTCTCAGACGGGTTGGAAGGCGATGTCGATTTCTCCGGATACGTGGGAAAAGGTGTGTTTAACGAACACTCCCCGCAGCAAGCTGCGGGGTATCTAACTCTTTCGCCAATAAGTCCGTAACTGCCTTTGCTCATTACGAAGTTGAAACAAACGTTCCCGGACCCGCCTACGCAGCGGTCCATTTCCCGCTGCGAATTGCTACGGCGTGGCATGGGGGCCGCCCGCCTCGGCGTAGTTGCGCTCGCGCAACGAAGACGGGTTCCACCACTAACATCCTTGCTACTGGTGGATCGGGGGCTCAGCGAACGATGACAATAGAGTCAAGTCAGCGACCCCGTCCCGGCAAGCCGGGACGGGGAATTACCAAGTTAAACCAACATTGACTCAAAAGGTGACGTGCCCCAAGCTTTAATCATGTCTCAAGAATTAGAGGAAATAGAGGAAAAGGCTCTTCGGCTATCCGCTGAGGATCGGGAATTATTGGCCACTCACCTTCTTCAAAGTGTTAATAATCAGGAATTAGATGAAATCGATGAAGGTTGGCTGAAGTTGGCCGAGGAACGGTATCAGGCCTGGCGAAAGCATCCAGAGTCGGGAGTAGGAGAAACCGAGTTTTATAAGAGAATCGCGGACTGACTGGAATCGCCTCAAACGAATGAAGAACTCGCAAATAGATGCTTCAGCCAAGAAATCGCGGCAGGTAACGGCTGACGGCGCACATGCGTTCCCTTGCTACGGCTAAGGGTAACGATCAGATCCAGCCTACCGGCAAACCAAGAGCCATCTGGAACGCTTCCGCGCGGTAGAATTGATCAGCAACCGGAGCCTGGAAACGAATGGGGACTCTAAACAGGAATGTCCACCACAAGTAAACAGCAGATAGGGTGGAAGGGGACCAGCACTACGGGTGTCGTTGCCGCAGGCAGCGCCGACGCAGTCGCCGCAGGGATTAGGATACTGGATGATGGTGGAAACGCCGCAGATGCTGCCGTTGCCACAATCTTTGCTCTCAATGTTACAGATCACGGCGCATGCTCTATTGGAGGAGAGGTTCCACTTCTCATTTATGACGCGCAGCATAAAGAGGTGAAAGCACTCAGTGGTCAAGGGCGTGCGCCGCTATCGCAGGAAGCAGTCGATTGGTACATGAAGCACGGAATCCCTGGCGAGGGAGACATCAAGATGGCCCCTGTTCCCTCAGTTGTAGACTTGTGCATCACCACGCTCCAGCGTTATGGCACACGGACGCTGAAAGATGCCGTGGCACCCACCCTTGCTCTCCTGGATGCGGAAACGGAAGTTTGGCATCCGAAACTCGCGGTCACCCTTCGCAGAATGGTTGAAGAAGAGCACCTTGCTCCCGGAAGCCGTGAAGAGAAACTCCAAGCGGCAGTCGACCGTTTCTACGGACGAAACAAATATAGGAACGATATCGCAGATGACCTGGAAGCTTATTACATCGAAAAAGGTGGCTTCCTCCGCAAAACCGATCTTGCTGCCCACGGAACCATGATCGAAGATCCGGTAACGGTGGAGTACCGAGGATATACGATCTGTAAGTGCGGTCCCTGGACTCAAGGCCCCTTTCTCTGCCAGGCTCTGAGGTTGTTGGAGGGCTTTGACCTGAGGGCCATGGGTCATCTCTCGGCTGACTACATACATGTTGTTACAGAAGCCCTCAAGCTGGCCATGGCGGATCGTGATGAGTATTACGGCGATCCAGACTTTGTTGACGTCCCGTTGCAAGCTCTGCTCTCTGATGCCTACACCGAAATCCGCTGCCCGTTGATCGACATGCAAATGGCATCGATGGAAGCTCGCCCAGGGGATCCATACGAGATGAAACCGCTTAAGGGTCGTGGTGTCCTTCGACCTGGGGTGGGAGGTACAACGACTTGTGTGGTGGCGGACCGCTGGGGTAATGTGGTTTCAGCCACGCCCAGTGCCAATGTCCCAAAAGAGCCACGCGATGGTGGTAAAGCCGGCGTTACCTTTGGCAATCGCCTGCGCAGTCTCAACACGACTCCGGGACATCCGAACTGTATTCAGCCTGGGAAACGTCCCCGTATCACGCTTACTCCTACGCTGGTTCTTAAAGATGGCAAACCCATCATGGCGATCAGTGTCGCCGGTGGTGACCTACAGGATCAGGTGACACTGAATCTGCTTCTCGATGTAATCGAGTTTGACATGCTCCCTGAAGCAGCCGTAACCGCGCCACGCTTCGCCACTGCACATCACCAGGACTCGTTCGATCCCAATCACGCCCGCATGCAAACTTTCATAGGGCCAGGGTCGTTGACGATCAGCGATCGGGTGAGCGACAGTGTACAGGAAGAGCTTTCCCGGCGTGGACACAAGCGCGACGTAAAGGCATCTCCGATTGCTTCACCCGTCATGCTCACTATCGATCAAGATAGTGGAGTGTTCTATGCTGCTGGCGACCCGGAGACCCACCGCCACGCAGCGGGGCTGGTCAGAAAGTGATTGCCTACTACACTGAGAACATAACTCGCGATACTCCCATCGATCAGCGTTGTATTCGCACCAGTGAATGGAAACTAATCTTGACTCGGCCGGTCAGAGGTTTGCGCAACTATACGGGCGACCATGAGTTGTACCATTTAGTCAACGATCCCGAAGAGGAATTGAACGTCTACGAGACGCCCCGGAAGAACGGGCAGAACGAGTATCTTCATTTCCCGCCATACACGGAAGTCATTGCCGAATTGGCTCAATTACTCAAACGCTATGCCCTGGAAATAGACGACCCCCTGGGCAGTGATCTGGCCGATCTGTGTTTGCTGGAGATGCAGAAACGGCTAGCAGCATCGTAGGAGAGCGATCGCAGAGGTGATTATTCGATTGGTTACCCACTTGACATGGTTCATTTCTTGAACCATAATGAACTATGAAATCAATCACAATTCACAAGATCGATGACGAGCTGGCGAGAGTGCTGAGCAGTAAGGCACGCCAAGCTGGGACCTCGCTGAACCGAACAGTAAAGAGCTTGCTCCGTTCATCTTTGGGGTTGAAGCCAAGGGCGCCAGTGGACCATAGGGAGGAATTTCTCGATCAGTATGGGACGTGGACCGAGAAAGAGGCGTCTGATTTCAATGATCGAGTTTCTGAGCTGGAGCAAGTTGACGAGGCGGATTGGAAGACCGTCTGAAACATTTGGTTTCGCATGCTCCGGATTGTCCTGGATACGAACGCATATTCCGCCTACCGAGTGGGCGACAGTCGCGTATTGGACGCCTTGGCAGGAGCGGAAGAGGTGTTCATGCCGCTCTTCGTCCTTGGCGAGTTGTATTTCGGATTCAAGGGAGGAGTGCGAGAGCAAGAGAATCGTATGGACCTACGGAAGTTTCTGACTAAACCGACAGTTTCTCTCCACCGGCCGACTGAAGATACGGCCGAACTATTTGGAAACGTCAAAGATCAATTGAAGAGGAAGGGCAGGCCGATACCGATAAATGATGTATGGATCGCCGCTTCGTGTCTTGAGTTGGGCAGTGTCCTGGTGACATTCGACAACCATTTTCGGCAGATCGGGGGACTGCGGATTTGGGATCATCTCAGTCTAAGCGATATATGATTCCGGTAAGAAAGCACGAATGAAAGAATCCATTCTGATTGGAATTGGGGCGTTCGTTGGCGCGATTGCGCGCAATCTCGTGTCGAACTGGATGGAGAGTATCGACCCCTCTTTCGCATGGGGCACCTTGACCGTCAATGTGACGGGAAGTCTTCTTATCGGCGCATTCTATACCATGATTGCCAACGGCCTGATTGGCGAATATCCCTACAAGCATCTTGTAGCGATAGGCTTTTGCGGCGCTTACACAACTGTGTCCTCCTACTCCTGGCAAACGGTTGGCCTTATTCGGGAGAATAATTACAAACTGGCGATAGAGAATTTCCTCGCAAATAATCTGCTCTCATTCCTGGCAGTCGTCGCGGGTATCGTCCTGGTTAATTGGCTCTATGCCGTTGTCAGAGGAGTATGATGGGGATTGGACAGCAAAAGAGAGTCTGCGTCTACGTAAACGAGGGCGACAAATGGCACAGCAGACCGATGCATCTGGAGATCCTCAAGCTGCTTGAACGAGAAGGGCTGTCAGGGGGAACAGTACTTCGGGCGATCGCAGGTTTTACGGCCGGCGCCGGAATTCATACGATTTCGTTAGTTGACACGACTGGAAAGCTACCGCTGGTCGTGCAATTCGTCGATTCCAGGGAAAAAATCGATTTTGTTCTTCCGAAGATTCGCGAAATGGTCCCGGAGAGACTCATCACGATAGAGGATATCGAAGTCTTACCTGGAAAGGAAGGGGCCGGTACCTGTTAAATTGCCGCCTGGGAGCCTGACGGACACAAAGTCCGACGGATTCCTATCGGGGTCATTCTTATGACACACTAAACTTCAGACCTCACTATATTGCCCCTCTAAAGGCACTATGCAATCGCAAGTTTAAATCCCGATTTTTTGCCCAGTCGGAAGATGATTCTTCGGCCTGAACCGTCGGGCATCAGTAAGGGCTTCTGATTGAGAGTTTGCAGATACTCAAGCACCACCGCCTGCACCCGAGGGGGATAAGTTGCGGTGGGGAATAAATGCGCTTCGACCGCACAGCCCCTCTCTATAAGAACGCCGTCACTGTGAGTCAAATTGCGAAACAGATCGTGGTCGTCACGATAGTTGTTGTAGCGAGCTTTAAAGGGTTCGAGCTGCTTGTAGAAGCTGTTACGGGCGAAGATTTTCAAGGCATCCATGAGGGACTTGTTAGCGGTGTCCAGGCGGACATAGTTTTCATCAATGAGGCGCTGCAGCCTCGAGCATTCGGTGTCGATTTGCTCCAGTTCGAGTTGGAGGGCTTTGAGGGCCTGATCGAGTCGACGGATCTTTTCGCCCCTTGAGGCGCTTTTGCCCGGGTGGGCATGCTCGGCCAGGAGCAGTCTTTTCAATTCTTCGGTGCATTGCTGTTTTTGCTTCAGGAGGGCTTTGGCGGCACCGCTTTTCTCCTGCTTGTCCTCAAGGTGTTGGGCTAATCGCTTGTAGTGGACGGTGCGATAAGAGGTGATCTGATTAATCCCAAAGTGCTTATCGAGGTATTTGAAGTCATTCTCCTGAATCCAGCGACTGAACGTAAACGACCGGTGAACTGCCCTATGGATCGCGGCATGCGCGAGGATCCTGGCAGTGTCCGGGTTCAAGAGGCTGCGAGCGGTTCGCCTGTTCGGGTCGGCTTCCAATTCGCCGGAGCGAGTTCGGCGATCTCGGTGATGTTCATGTCCGGCAATCTTTTGAGGACGTCAGTGAGGTAAGCGGATGGTTCAATTGCGTGCCGCCGGCAACTCTCAATGATCGAGTAAATTACGGCGCTTCTCCAACCGGCCTTGGGGTGGCCGATGAACATCCAGTTTTTCTTTCCCAGGGCGGTCGGCCGGATAGCATTCTCAATGAGGTTATTGTCGATTTCAACCTTGCCATGCTCGAGGTAGCGCTTGAGTGATTCCCACTGGTTCAGAGCATACTCAACGGCTTCACCCATTTTGCTCCGCGGCAAGGCCCGCCGTTTGAGTATAGGCAAGGCTTTGCCCAAGCGTTCCACGATCATCCGACCATGGCTTTTCCGGTAGGCTTCGCGCAAGGCGGGACCGGCCCGCTGTTCGCGCAGATGGCGCTCGTCTCTGTAGAGATTGTGGATCTGCCGCACCACCCAGCCGGCCAGCTTCGGATTCTCATCCATCGCCTCCACAAATTTGCGTCGCAGGTGTGCCCAGCACCCAAACAGGGTAATCCCGTTATGCTCCCGGGCGAAACTGCCATAGGCTGCGTAACCGTCGGGTTGGAGCAACCCTTCGTATCCGTTGAGGAACTGCTCGAGACATTTTACCCCACGGCCTGTGTGCCAGTCGTAGAGCACCTCGCCGCCGGGTCGCCCGTAGACCCACAGGTATCCTTTCCTGCAGCCCTCTTTCTTGCCTGCGTCCGGATCCAGGTAGCGGATGGGCGTTTCGTCCGCCTGGATGTAACCGCCCTCGAACAATTGTAAGCACATGTAGTTGTAGATGGGTTTTAGCCATTGCGCTACCTGGTGGATCCAATCGAGCATGCTCTGGCGCGCCACCCTTACTCCGTAGCGTTCCCGGAAAATCTTCTCCTGCCGATACAACGGCAGGTGATCGACGTATTTGCTCAGTAATATGTGCACCAAAAGCCCCACTCCAGGGATCCCTTTTTCAATCAGCCGCGATGGTAATGGCGCCAGCACGGGAGGTTCCTGGGGCTTTTCGCGAGATACATATTTGCGCCGTATATAGCGCCGCCTGATAAATCGGGCCGGGAGCAAATCTAACTCTTCAGTGACTTCCTCACCGATCAACCGCCACTTTTGCGGTTCAACCTTCACCGCTTCGGGTTCGATTACGATCTCTTCGACTTCCAGGTGCTCGGGCAGACGCTGTCGCCTCGCCCCAGCTCCTTTGCGCGCCTTCGGCTCGGGTGGTGGCTCTGCCGTTTGCTCAGCGGGTTTGTTTTCCTCGGCCTGCTCCAGCCCGGCCAGGAGCAATTCCAGCTGTCCCGGATCGATCCGCTCGCTTTGGTTGCCTCCAAAGTAGCGCTTAATGAGCCAGCCGATCTTCTGACGTAAAAGCCGATTCTCCTCTCGGAGTTGCTCCAGCTCTGTTTGCAAAACCTCGACTTCAGGCATGAAAACAATACTAAACTAACGGTAATAAGAAAAGCAATACTTTTTCAAAAAAATCACTTTTTTTGACCTAACGCTGATACCAGGGCCGCATCTTCCCCTCCCTCAGGTCGATCCCGTTCAAGAGCATGCTCAACGCTTCAGGGCGCAATGGAAGCTTCTGATCTTTCAAGTCCACTCCCTGCGGCCAGCTGAACCGACCCTTCTCTAATCGCTTTGCGAAAACCCATAACCCCGTGCCGTCCCAATACAGAATCTTGACCCGGTCCCGGCTGCGATTGCAGAAGACAAAGACCGCTCCGCTCAACGGGTCTTCCTTGAGCTGATTGGCCGCCAGGGCGTAGAGACCATTAAAGCTCTTTCGCAGATCCGTTACTCCCACGGCCAGGAAAACCTTCATCGTTCCCGGTAAGCTCAGCATCCCGATTCCCTCAACGCCTTCACCAGACTCGCCACTTGTTCCACCGCAACACCGCAGTCCACCTCCACCCGTATCGGGTCCCCTAAGACGATCTCGATCCGATCCTCCGTGACCGCGCTGCTCTGCACCGTAACTTCGGCAAACCGCGCCCCCGCCGATTTTACCCCGCTGCTTCTGTGCCCGGCCCGGTCCTTGCGCAGCCATCCCATAAAGGTCATATACTTGATACCGTGCCGCTGGGCAAACGCCCTCTGCGTCTGATTGCTGCGACGGTATGCGCTTATCAGTCGCCTGCGCTCCTGCCGACTTCGTCGAACGATTCGCTTCGACCGTGTCCGCCCTCTCGTTTTTTCTCCCATCCCATAATCATATCACGGTCGGCATCTTTGCGCTACAAGGTCGTTGCCCGGTCGCTTACTTTGGAATAACAATGGAACCTGGTTTATCCATTACACGATTCACCCGACGCCTCACACCAAGGAGCGGATCCGCCGTACTCTGGGAACCAGATCTCTGGAGGAGGCGCGAAGGCGACGCGACGCCATCCTTGCCACACTGAGGTAGTGGGAATGATGAGCTCGAAAGCGGATTTGTGAATCGAAGTGAAGAGATCGGAAAGAGAAGCACACGTCAGCGCAGTATGAACCTATGAAGAAGAATTATTTTGATCCGAATTTCCTAACCCCAGAGGAAGAATTCAGCCGCGAGGATAAGAACAAGGCCGCTTCCCGGGGAATGCGTGGGAATCTCTATGAGGACTTTCGCAGCGATGCGCCGGACGTTTGCTGGGAGACCGAGCAGTTGGCCAAATCGCATGGAATCTACCTCGAGTTTAACCGGGCGAAAACCGGTTCGGAGAAGGAATGGATTTACATGGTTCGCATCAGCATTCCGGGGGGAGGACCGATTGACCGGGAGCAATGGCGGGTGCTCGATGAACTTTCTGAGAAGTATACCGGGCATGAGGGAACTGCTCCTTCACTGAGAATTACTACCCGCCAGAATCTCCAGTTTCATTGGGTGAGAAAGGAGCACCTCATAGAGATCGTGCGTTTGCTGGCCGAACGCGGGCTCTATAGCGTGAATGGGTGCGGCGACAACGTTCGCAACATCATGGCCTGTCCGCTTTCGGATTACTCCGATGTTTTCAACGGCAATAAACTGGCGAGGGAGTTAGCCAATTATTTTCGGATCTCAGCAGCGCCATTTGTGCAGATATTCGCGGTCGATCCGAATGCGGTGCGCGAGGAAGGCAAGTCCTTCAATTATGGCCATGCTCTGCTGAACCGAAAATTCAAAGTGGCCATTTCAGCGGTGATACGAGACGCCCGGAGCTGGGCTCTCGTGCCCGACAATTGTGTGGAATTGCTGACCAACGATATGGGAGTGGCTCCAATCGTGAGAAAGGAACGGCTGGAGGGGTTTCAGGTATATATCGGCGGTGGTCAGGGCGAGAAAAATGGGAAGCCGACGATGTCGGCCCATGCTCTACCCTTTGCCCGAGTTGGTGAGCAGGATCTCCTTTCGGTGCTGGATGCGATTGTTGCGGTCCATCAGGAGTGGGGAGATCGGCAGAATCGTCACTGGGCCCGGCTGAAGTACGTTGTCAAGGCCATGGGAATACCCTGGTACCGGCGGCAGGTTGAAGAGTTCACCGGTTTGCGCCTCGAGGACCCGGATCCCGAGCACGACTTCGGAAATCGATTCTTGCACCATGGCTGGCTCGATCATCTTTCCAGCGGATCAACGCATTTCGGCGCCTTCATCGAGAATGGACAGATTACCGACGAATCCCCAAACGGGCGCCTCAAGAGCATGGTGGGATACGTCATGGAGAAGTATCCGATCAATCTGCGCTTTACGCCCAATCAGGATCTCATTTTCTCGGAGATTCCGCTCGAGTGCAGGGAAGAATTTCAAGCCGACTTGCGTGAATTTGGTTTCGGAAGCAGGAACGGAAAATCCTATTCTCGGTTACGTCTCCTCTCAGGCGCATGCGTAGGTCTCGATACCTGCCGGATGTCCTACACCGAGTCGGAGAAAATGGAGCCGGTCCTGATTGATGAGTTGGATCGGCTCGGATGGGGCGAAATGGCCGAGTCAATCGGTGTAACCGGTTGCGAGCGTCAGTGTTTCCGACCGGCTACAAAATCGATCGGGCTCATCGGATCGGGTCGCAATACCTATCAACTTAAACTGATGGGCGCGGAGAGTGCCCGATTTCAAGGAGTGCCCTTGATCTCTGAGGATGGCGGGAGGCTCTACCTCAGGAAGATCCCACGTGAAAAAGTGGCCGCTGTAATCGCGGAGCTTTTCAGATACTACGAGGCCGGTCGGAGAGACGGAGAGGACCTGGGCGCCTTCCACCGAAGGATTGGATTGGAGAGAATCATAAGCGTTTTGTCTGAAAATCCGGTGACTTCGGATCTGATGAAGCCCGAGCCTTTGCGGACTTCGATGGAACGAAAGACAGATGAAAATACAGAAATTCGCGCCGTCACCCTCGCCTGAGGAGGACGAGAACATCGATGAGTTACTTTCCCGTATATTTAAACCTCACCGGTAAGCGCTGCCTTGTAGTAGGAGGAGGACCAACCGCAGTGACGAAAGTGAAGGGACTTCTTCAAGCAGGTGCGGAGGTTGAGGTGGTGGCGCCGCAGGTTGAGAACGAGATCCGTCACCTAAATGAGCAGTCGCAGATTGAGTGGCTGGATCGAGAGTACCAGGCGAAGGATGGGAAGGGCGCTTTTCTCGTAGTCTCTACTCTCGAGAATAGGGGGATCAATGAACAGATATTTGAACAGATCGATGGAGAGAATCGGCTTGTGAACGTGCATGACGACGGTCCGCGGTGCAACTTCATCTATCCTGCTGTGGCGCGAAGCGGTTCCGTTCAAGTCGCTGTTTCGACGGCTGGCAAGAGCCCTGCCCTGGCGGTCCGCCTCAGGGATCGAATTCGGGAGGAGATCCTGTCGGGAGGCTCGGAAGCTCTTGCGGATTTCATTGAAGAGAGGCGGGGCCTGGTCAAGGAGAGACTCCCGACGTTTGCGCTGCGCAGAGAATTTTGGAATGCAGTCGTGGATTCACGGATTTCTGATCTGCTGCGGGATGGCGATCCCGCGGCTGATGAAGAATTTGGTAAGTTGCTGAGGCAGCTCAGAGCAGAGGAGAAGGATCGAAATGAGAATTCGGATTCCCCTTTGACGATGGCGGTATGATCGGAAAAGTATATATTGTGGGGGCAGGTCCCGGTGATCCCGCCCTTATCACTTTGAAAGCCGTTCAAACGCTGCGCGGGGCAGACGTCGTGTTATATGACCGGCTCGTAAATACTGAATTGCTCGATCATGCCCTATCCGCGTTTCGAGTCTATGTCGGAAAACGGAGCAATTCCACGCCTTTCGATGAGCAGCGTCGAATCGAACGGATGATGGTTGCCTATGCGCGTCGAGGACTGCTAGTGGTTCGTTTGAAGGGCGGCGACCCCTTTGTCTTCGGTCGCGGCGGCGAAGAGGTGCTCGCACTTCGGAAGGCACGGATCGAATATGAGGTCATTCCAGGTGTGAGCGCATCTTATGCAGCCCCGGCCAGCGCCGGTATTCCCCTTACACTGCGTGGTTCAGCCTCGTCTTTTGCCGTCTTTTCTGCCCACGCGGCCTTTGATGGAAGTGGTGCGGGAGTCGATTGGGAGCTTGCTGTGAGGATTCCAACGGCTGTCTTTCTAATGGGTGCACGCCGGGTGCATGTGATTGTCGAGAAGCTCCTGCAATACGGGCGGTCACCGGAGACTCCCGTTGCAGTCGTGGAGAATGCCACTACGAGCGAGCAAAAAGTTTTCCTGGGTTGCCTCGGCAATATCCGGAAACGAGTTGAAGGCTTGCAGCCTCCCGCCACCGTGGTTGTCGGTGAGGTCGTTAGGATGGCCGCATGCGATGGGAAATCGGGAACATTCGAATGGGTTGAAAAACTCAAGTCGCTTTCTCTGGAAAGAGCGGTGGCAAGCAGTTAATTACAGCGACAGAGTTCGAAAGGCGAGCTGATGTCCCGATCACGGTAGATTGTATAAAACATATTTTACAATACCGGAATTTGTATCTAGCCTCTTTATTTAATGGAAGCATCAGTTGTGGAAATACGCTCAAAAATTTAGGGTTGATTACGCTTTGAACTGGTCGATACCATGCTATCTCAGACAAAAGTACAGATTAGAGAAAAAATAAGATGAATATATATGTTGGCAACTTGCCCTATGATACGACAGAGGACGGAATGAAAGATATCTTCACCGAATATGGTGAAGTATCAACCGTATCCATAATTACGGATCGATACACCGGCCGTTCAAAAGGGTTTGGCTTTGTTGAGATGCCAGACCAAGCACAAGCGGAAGAAGCGATCAAGTCCCTGGATGGTAGTTCAGTGAGCGGAAGAAGCATCAAGGTCAATCAAGCGCGACCGAGAGATGAGCGTCCGCCACGGAGAGATAATTATTAACCTGCTTTTCTAACCAATTCCAGAGATGCCTCGCGGCCGGTGGCCGGCTGCAGGCAGTCCATCGGGCTTAAGCACCGAGGTAGCGCAGGCACAAGCAAATCCGCAATAGGTGTGGATTTCGCAGGCAACAGGAACCGCTGCGTTTCATGCTTTGAATCGGGAGAGGGGAGGTTCGTCGGACCGACCCGCGGCGACGTAGGTATTTTTGAACTGTTGAATCCTCACTCTTCCACTTTCGATCGACTTCAGTTCGTTCTTTGTCGTCTCAACTTGCAGGTTGATGAGGCTGAGATTCTCTCGTTGCTCCTCCTGCAATCCTCGCAGACGAATGCGGATTTCCGGCGATGAGCGTCCACTAATCTCCAACGCCCGGGCCACATCCCCCAAGGGCTTTATAAGAGCCTCTTTCTGCTCGAGGAGATCCTCCGCGTATTGAAGGTCCTTCTTTCGCCAGGCGAGCTTCTCTTCCGCGATTAGCTTTTCGTATTCCGAAAGCAGGCGCCAGAGCCGCTTTGTTTCGCAGCCCATCAGCAGCCCGCTCTTCTCACTACCGATCCCGCCTCAGCGCATTTGCGTTAACCTCAGACCTCACTATATTGCCCCTCTAAAGGCACTATGCAATCGCAAGTTTAAATCCCGATTTTTTGCCCAGTCGGAAGATGATTCTTCGGCCTGAACCGTCGGGCATCAGTAAGGGCTTCTGATTGAGAGTTTGCAGATACTCAAGCACCACCGCCTGCACCCGAGGGGGATAAGTTGCGGTGGGGAATAAATGCGCTTCGACCGCACAGCCCCTCTCTATAAGAACGCCGTCACTGTGAGTCAAATTGCGAAACAGATCGTGGTCGTCACGATAGTTGTTGTAGCGAGCTTTAAAGGGTTCGAGCTGCTTGTAGAAGCTGTTACGGGCGAAGATTTTCAAGGCATCCATGAGGGACTTGTTAGCGGTGTCCAGGCGGACATAGTTTTCATCAATGAGGCGCTGCAGCCTCGAGCATTCGGTGTCGATTTGCTCCAGTTCGAGTTGGAGGGCTTTGAGGGCCTGATCGAGTCGACGGATCTTTTCGCCCCTTGAGGCGCTTTTGCCCGGGTGGGCATGCTCGGCCAGGAGCAGTCTTTTCAATTCTTCGGTGCATTGCTGTTTTTGCTTCAGGAGGGCTTTGGCGGCACCGCTTTTCTCCTGCTTGTCCTCAAGGTGTTGGGCTAATCGCTTGTAGTGGACGGTGCGATAAGAGGTGATCTGATTAATCCCAAAGTGCTTATCGAGGTATTTGAAGTCATTCTCCTGAATCCAGCGACTGAACATCCCTTTGATTACCTCTTCATTTCGGGCCTGCTGATCGGTCGCCAGGATGCTCACGGTAATGGTTCGATTTTTTGGATTGGTCGCCTCCACGATCCACTGCACCAGTTGAGGATTTTTCTTCCAGGGGCCCCGCTGATAGCGAAGATGATACTCCTGGAGATCTTCGGCATGGTTGCGCGCGCGCTGCAGGCGCAACTGCCCGTCGATCCGTTGGAGGGGCTGGGCGCTGGCCTTGTAACCTTTTTCCCAGGTAATGATTTCGAGTTGAGGGTGCTCCACGATGGCTTCGTAAAACCACTCCGCGGCGATCGCCCGGTCCACGTAAATACTCACCTTTTTATCAGCCGGCAGCTGCACCAGCTCGAGCATCGCTTCGCAGTTGGGGATAAACCGTTCCCTTATATCCTCATAGTTGTCGGTGCTCGCAAAATAGACCGGATAGCCCTTGAGGGTATGAATAAAATCGCTGTGGAGCGCTTTGTCGGCCAGACGGATACCCGGACACCATCCCGCCAGCACCTTGCTCATTCCGGTGTAATGTTTGGTGTGCGGATCATAATAAAAGCTCTCTTCATCCGAAGCATTCAGGCCCCTCGCGTTCACTCTGAGGATCTCTCTTAAAAGCCCTTCATCGGCCAGGGCGCTAAGGCTTTGGCGTTGCAGATAGGGGGTATACAGGACTCGCCCGATGAGTTTTTGCAGGTCTTCGAGATCGAGCAGTTTGCTCTGCTCGATATTGACCGCGGCCAACAACCCGCAAGCCACCCATTGTTTCAAAAGCCAGCCCTCTTCGCGATCAATCTGAGCGACTTCTCTGAGCGCGGCACTGAACAGAAGTACTCCCAGGTGCCGATACCATTGCACCGCTTCGGAGCTCTCCCTCGAAAAATCGGGAGACCCCTTGCGATTGTCCCCTTCGCTTTCGGGGCTATTTTCTGCTTCTTGCTCCTGTTCGTCCCTCCCCGAGTCCTCCGGGCAATCCCAGGGAGTCTCCCGATTTTGCGCCCTCTCGGCTTCGGCCTCCTTTGCCCGGGCCTCTTTAAGCTCCTTAAAGACAGGGCGCAAAGTTTCCCCACTGAGGTTAACTCCGAACACCTCCTCGATCTCCCCCCGTATCTTCTTGCTGTAGCCATACCGACTCTCCCCATAGATCTGCCCGAAGCGCACCCGCACAAAACTCCGGATTTCCCTCGTCAATTTGCGATGAGCGCTGCGTCCCGCCAGCACTCGCGCTAAGGTCTCGGCATCTCCGCTTTGAAGCGCCTCCCCCCACCGCTTCATCGTTTTGGGGTCAACCTCAAATTGCTTCTCTAAGCGCCCTTTCTTCAACCCCGCATTGTAGAGGCGCCCCTCCAATAGCTTGAATTCAACTTGCTCCCGATCGTCCTCTACGACTTCAAAAAGCTCATGCCCGTAATAGACGTGCAGTTTGCCTTCCCTCAGATCCCGATAGACCGTGATCGAGGGATTACCCTTGTCCACTCCAAGGATGCACTGTAAGAAGGTCTCTTCTTTGACGGTAGGTTTCTCCATTTTTCTTCGAATTTGATGGTTCGAAGATGAAGCCTACCGTTTTCTTTAGCTCTTAAAAGCCGGGAATTGTATCTGCGATTGCCCCCTGCCCGCCAACCCGCATGATAGCGAGTTCTGAACCTAAGGAGAAGAAACAAGAGAGGAAATCAAGACGAGAACGCTTTTCATAGGTGCAGTGTTTGGGGATTTGTTTGAGCCATCGGGGGATGATCTGATCTTTGGGAAGGTGAGAGAGGATGAAGAAGTAGGGAGCAAAGAAGCCAAACCAGTAGGAGAATTTAAGGATACTCAGAGGAGAGGACAAACTGGTATTCGAATAGTGTCTAAGGGGACCATAGACGAAGTTGAGTAAGTGGGTAATGAGGATGAGACGGGCGTAGATAAGAAGCTCAACCTGGTAGGGAGTAGTCTCTTTGACCTGACCGAGATTAAGATGTTGCTTAAAGGCCTTAAAGAAAATTTCGATGCGCCAGCGAAGCCCGTAAAAGCTCAGAATCTGCTTAGGGCTAAAGTCTTTCTGATGGAGGTTGGTAATAAAGATTTGGAAACCGAGAAGGAAGCTGGTGCGGCTGGTATATCGAAGTCTATTGTCGCGGTTTTGTCTATGCTCGCGGCGGCGTTTATGGGCCACCTTCTGAGGGAGTTTGACGGCGATCAGACGAACCGGAAGCTTGGCTTTTTTACCCACCCGAACGGGCATATCGAGAAGCTTTTGGCCACGTAAAGCCTGTTTGGAGTTTGCGTAGATCGAGCTCTTCATCGCCTTCGTTGGCTAAAAGGCAAGTGCCGGTTTTCAAACGACTCACAAAGAAGCAGCCGCGCTGATCGAGTTGCTTAAAGACATCGAGGACAAAATAGCCTAAGTCGCGCAGGATCAAGTCGTTGGGTTGAGCGAGAGCGAGAATGTCTTTGGAAGCAGCCTGATCGTTTTTTCGGAAGCTACTGAGGCTGAAGTCAACGAAGGATTCATTGCGCAGATCGTAATAGGCCTGAATCTTCAGTTGAGCCTGTTTGGAGCCTGTCTGATTGGACGCTCCGGGGAAGAAGGGGGCCAGGACCTTAGGCAAGCCAATCGAAGTGCTGTCGGCAATGAGAACCCGTTCAAAGCTCCTCATGCAATTTGGAACAGCTCTGCCCACAGGCCCATAAGCTTTAAGTTCTAAAAGCCTCAGGAGCACTAAGGTCATAAAAGCGGTGGCTTTTTTGGCGCACTTTTGGACCGCTTGTCTGGAAATGGTGCGGTTGGCTAAGAATCCAATAAGCTCGGCTTCTTTGCCAAGGGACAAGGCCCCCTTAGAAGCCATCGCCAGCAAAGCCAAAACAAAGTTCAGAGGGGAGATCTTGCGCGATTTCCTCTCTCTAAAACCACTCTGTTTAGCGAGGGCTGTGAGGTTCAACTTACGGAAGGTTTGACGGATACAATCAGCTTTTTTTATACTTTGCATCCGAAGGATAAATCCTATATATGAACGAATGTACAGTATAAAATGCTGCCAAAGTGAAAAAAAATGGGGTAGACGGTAAAAGTAGAGAAGATAACCCGGCCAAAATGCACTCGCTCAACTGCGAATTTCCTCACCGCTGTGGTCGAAACGAAGCAAATAGAAAAGGGCGAACAAATGGAGTGGAACCTCGAGGATAGAGACACCCTCATACTCCGCCGCAAAATACCTCGCAAGTCTTTGAATCTGACTAAGTTGCGAAAATAAGGTTTACGCGTATGCGCTTAGCGGGATCCCAAACCTTTTCGACTGCAGTTTTTTGAATACCAACCTCTTCGACGCAAAAACTTGCTAGAAAAACAAGGTTCGGCCGGATTGTAATACAGAGAACCACAGAGGACCACGGAGAATGTTACCTGGAAAGGTAGAAAATTGGGAGGAGTCGACTTCGCCTGCTCTGCCGCTCTGCCCTACGGCAGAGTGCAAAACGGTCAGGGAAACATTTACGAGAGCGTTTTCTCTTGGCTCAAAGTCAGTTTGCGCTCTCGTAAATGCTTCCCTGACCGTTTGCACCGCGCTCCGCGCAAGGCGAAGTCGACTCCTCCCAATTTTCTAACCCGTCAGGAATCTTCAGATTCTTCTACTCCATTGTTATCGATGCAGCGGTCAGTGCGAAGTGGGTGTCGCCAAGGCTTGGGCGACCTTCCCGAAGCAAAGCAAGATCGTAAATTCACCCTGAAATTTTCCACCCAAGTCACCTCTGTGTGCCTCTGTGGTTCTCTGTGGCCCTCTGTGACCCCTCTTCTGTCTTTTCAGCCTTCCAATTTGGTTGCGGCCGAAGGCCGCATTAGGGAACAATGAAGATTGAAAGGTTTGAAGATCAAATATCTGAAGAAATATGAGGAACGCAAAAAGAACAAACCAAAGAATCGTTGAACCGTGAACCTGAGTACTGAGTAATCACGCTTGTGTGAATCAAATATGTCGAAAGCAAAATCAGCACTTCTGCATCGCGATCCGACCTACCATTATCCGGTCATCGTCCGGGGTGAGGGTATCTATCTTTATGATGAGGCGGGCAAGCGCTACATCGATGGCAGCGCGGGAGCGACGAACGTCATCCTGGGGCACGGCAGCCGGCGCATCGCCGAAGCGATGGCAAAGCAGGCCGAAACGCTCGCTTACGTCTTTTCGACGCAATTCGCGAATCAACCGGCGCTTGAGCTGGCCGACCGAATCGCTTCGATTGCACCGGGCGACCTGAATCATGTTTACTTTGTTTCGGGCGGCTCGGAAGGAAATGAGAGCGCCCTCAAGATGGTCCGGCAGTATCATCAGCAGCGCGGAAATCCAAATAAGCGGCAGGTTATCGCCCGCTGGCGGAGCTATCACGGCGCCACCCTCGGCGCCCTGTCCCTCACGGGTATGCCCTGGTTGCGGCGGAACTTCGATTCGTGGCTGCTGCCCTTTCCGCATATCGCCACCTGCTATCCCTATCGATGTACGTTTCAAGGCTGCGAAGGCAAATGCAATCTGGCCTGCGCCGATGACCTGGAGAGAACCATCCTCGAAACCGGTCCGGAAAACGTAGCGGCGTTCATTGCGGAGCCGGTGGGTATGGCCGGGGTAGCCGCATCCACGCCACCACCCGACTATTACCCGCGCATCCGCGAAATATGTGACAAGCACGACGTCCTCTTCATCGTCGATGAAGTCATCAGCGGATTTGGAAGAACCGGCAGGTTTTTCGCTATCGAGCACTGGGATGTCCTGCCGGACATGATTGTCTTCGGGAAAGGCGCCAGCAGTGGTTACTGTCCGCTCGGCGGTGTGCTATTCAGAGAAAAGATACGCGATGCGCTGACCGAAACCGGGGAAGCCTTTCCCCACATTTTTACTTACGTCAACAATCCCGTTGCCGCTCGCGCCGGACTTGAAGTGCTGGATATCATGGAAGAAGAAAACCTGATCGAGCACGTGTCAGAAACCGGCGACTATCTGTTTGTGCGTGCTGAAGAGTTGAAGAAGCATCCGATCGTTGGGGAGATGCGAGGTAAGGGTCTGCTGTTTGGTTTAGAGTTGGTCAAAGACCGGGTAACAAAAGAGCCCCTCCCCGCATCAGCGGAAGTGCATAAGCGTCTTCAACGAATCTTTATGGAAAAGGGTCTCTCATGTATTATCGTTGGCTCTTCAAAGGAATGGAAAAGTGGCGATGACATTCGCCTTGCGCCGCCCTTCATCATCACTCGGGAGCAGATTGATGAAATCGTCGGCATTTTGGATGAGGGAATCACCGAATTGCAGGAGGAGCTGGGAACCTGAATAGCGCTCTGCCGTACGGCAGAGCTCGTCCTGCTCAGCGCATTGGAGTCACCTCAAGTTTCGTAATATACTTATATTCAGTTAGTTGAATGAATTGTGAAACCTCCTTGGACTCGACTCTCGGGCCCAGCGTGCCCCTAAGTTTCCCCAAGCGATCAATCGGGATGGGGCCGCTTCAAGGGTTTCCGCTCGTGGTTACAATATACATCCCCCACGCTTGTCGTGGGGTAAGTTGAGGATTCGAGCTACACCTAATGAGCTTGAAAATCAACGAATCCCCCGGGCTTGTCCCGGGGATCGTTAGGTTTCACCGCTAGCGCCTGGCATCCAAGCACATCTTATTGACCATACGTTGTTTAGGAACTCCAAGCGACAGTGCACCCTATCGAGAACACGGAGCGAAGGAGCAGGAAAACCTGAGACTCTCCGGTGCAAGCCCGGAGGATCTGAGAGGTAAAGAGCAGTTTTGGGGTAGCCGGGAACCTAAAAATCCCCGGCGCGAGGCCGGGGGATTACTCCGTCCGC
Organism: Candidatus Moanibacter sp.; assembly: GCA_965215885.1. Lineage (GTDB taxonomy): Bacteria > Verrucomicrobiota > Verrucomicrobiia > Opitutales > UBA2987 > CBDCEW01. The sequence continues at coordinate 43,179 of CBDCEW010000080.1, read as the reverse complement.
ATTGCCCGAAACCAGATTCGCCGTTTAGGGCCTTTGGTCAATGGACCTCATTCGTTGAAAACAACCAGAATCGGTCGCGGGAGGGCTAGCCCGAACATTTCACAAACCATCTGCTGCGACTGCGGATCTCACTGCGCCTCAAAGCCTTCCCTTGCCCGGCGACCTCAGAGGGTCAAAACACGCTGTCGCCCGCCGGACTGCGTAAAGGCTTTGATACGCAGCAACCTACGCAGTCTCGCTACGAAGTGTGTGAAATGTCCGGGCTAGTTCAGAGATATTGGAAATCGACTCTTGCCCAAAGCGAACAGGACGTGAAGAATTCCATTATTTCGTAGAAATCATGCCTGAGATTTAGGATGAAAGACGGACCTATACGGACATTCGTGAAACGCATCGCCTTGGGTATGTACTCCATCGATCTCAAGGTCACGCGAGCTATCCGTCGGACGGAAGGTGAGCGCCGGTATATTCTCGGAGGGAGCTGCAACAGTTGCGGCCTTTGTTGCGAGTCTCCGGTCGTGAGAAGCCCCTCACCCCTGTTTTACTTGCGGTCCTATCGATGGATGCTCACCACCTGGCACCGAGTGATCAATGGATTTGAATTGTTGAAGATCGACTTGAGAAACAGACATATGGTGTTTCGGTGCACCCATTATGATCCCGCCACGAAACTCTGTGACTCCTACCACTCACGGCCCGGGCGATGCCGTGACTATCCTCGGAATCTACTCGCTGCGCCGCGACCTCAGTTTTTTTCCGAGTGCAGCTACTTTGCCGTTGACCGTAATGCCGAACGTTACCGGCGAGCGCTCGAGAGATTTCCCATTCCGGAGGAAAAGCGCGAGGAGTTGTTCGCACGGCTTTACTTGAGCGAAAAGTGAGGCGGCAAGTGTGGCCCGCCGCGATGAGGGAACTACAAGGACCCGAAGGCATGCCGAATGCTATGAAACACGACCGACCGAATGTTATCTTCATTTCATCCGACCACCACAGGTGGGACTATCTCGGATGCGCCGGAGCCGGCTTCATGCACACGCCAAACCTCGACCGCCTGGCGGCACGAGGCACTCGACTGTCTCGGATCTACTCCACCACTCCGGTCTGTGTTCCCCAGCGCGTTACGTGGACGACGGGAAGGTACCCCATGAACACGGGATGCTATGGAAATGCCCACCCCATTTCCGGTCCGGACGTACCCTCCTTCGTCCGCAATCTGCAAGAGAGCGGCGTCGCGACAGCGCTAGTTGGGAAGTTCCACAATCATGCCAACTACGATTTTGCGGATTTTATCGCCCACGAGGAGGATCTGCACCGTCTCGGATACGAATATGTCTCCGAGACATCGGGGAAGATAAATGCGGGACACCACCGCATTCGGTGCCGATTTACGGAGTTTCTGGAAGAGATTGGACTGTTTGCCGCTTATCGGGAGTGGATAGAAAAGGAACTCTCGCAATACAGCAGGGTAATGCCCTCCCGGGCGTGGCCCTGGAGTGAGGAGTACTCACAGGACGGATTCATCGCTGGTAAGGCGGTCGAATACCTGCGTTCAGTATCGCTCGATCGCCCGTTCTATCTCCACTTGGGCTTTGTCGGGCCCCATCCTCAATTCGATGCCCATGAGCGATACCGGACTCACTACGCGGAGGTATCTCCGCCGATCGCGCTGGGCCCGGACCCGACGCGAAGAGTAGCCGAGTGGTGGCGGGCTTACTGTGCTTGCATCACCGAGGTTGACAGCGGTATCGGTAGTGTGATCGAAGCTCTCCAGGAGCGAGATCTGCTCGACCATACTGTGATACTCTACACTTCGGATCACGGTGAGTATGCGGGTGATCATGGGCATTGGGGAAAGGGTGATTTCCACGAGCCCGGCGTGCATGTCCCTTTTATCGCATGTGGTCCCGGTATCGCGGTGGGCCACACTTCGGACGCTCTCGCTGAATTAATCGACGTCGGCCGAACGGTGGTTGATCTTTTGGGAGTAGAACCTCACTATTTGGATCAAGGTCGGAGTCTAAAGCCGGTATTGTCAGGGCGGAAGCAGAGCCATCGGGAGGACTGCTTTGCCGAAATGGGTCCACATAAGATGCTCTTCGACGGCCGGTATAAGCTCCTCTTCGGTAGTATCCGGAGCACCATCCCTGATGATTGCCCCGACGATCTGATGGCTTCGGGAGCCCCCGTATGCCTGTTCGATCTGGTCGAAGACGCCGACGAAACGCGAAATCTGGCGGGTGATCCCTCTCATCAGGACACGTTGCGGATGATGAAGGAAAAGCTATTGCGGCGTATCATCGCCAACCTCCAGAGCCTTCCCTCGGGAATTGAAGGCAAGCCCTTCACGAGAAGCAAGCCGAGGTAGCCCGGACATTTCACACACTTCGTAGCGAGATCCCGGCGCGGCGGGCTCATGCCGGGCCGTGCTCTCCAGTCGCTCTTCTCGTTTTTCGATTTTAGATCACGATTATGATCACGACAAGAAGTTGTAGCCGTTCCCCTTCTCCGTTTCCCCGTGTCTCCCTTTCTCTGCCATTCCCCTCTCCCATCGTGACTCTCAATCGTGATCTCCAGTCGATCTTCTCTTTTCGAAATTAGATTACGATTATGATCACGACGGAAAGATCGAAATGGTTCTCCCTCTCCCATCGTGACTCTCAATCGTGATCTCCCGTCGATCTTTTCCTTTTTCGATTTTAGATTACGATTATGATCACGACAGGAAGAGCGAAACGGTTTCCTCTCTCCCGCGGAATTTTCGAGAATGCGCGGCCGATTCTGTCATTGCGAGGAGGAACGACGAAGCAATCCACAATTTCGATCAGCTTTGATGCTGGATTTCGACACCTTGCAACAGAAGAACCTATCAATCGAACCGGACGATTTTTTCTAAGAATTGGTTTGACAGCATAAAAACACCGCCTCTATACAAACTTTTGGCGATTTACGCCCTGTATTGAATTGTCTAACTAACCCTGAACCCTATAACCATCAAATTATCACACACTAACCAAAAACCTGAAAAGTTATGAAAAATCAAAATAAACAACATTACATTACCCTGAGATTGGGACTAATCTTGGGACTTATTCTACCCGCTTTTCTGGTCGCCCAGACTGATGAAGTTGAGGATGAACAGGAAATTGTCGTTCTCACCCCGTTTGAGGTGACAGAGGACGAAGACCGTGGCTGGGCTTCGCTTTATACGCTGGGGGCAACGCGAATCAATACCTCCCTGGACAAGGTTGCAGTATCAGTCCTGATAGCAAACAAAGAATTCATCGATGACCTTTCACCGATCAATTTCAATGAGGTTGCTGAATGGTTCAGTGGTATCCACAAGACTTCCACTCCCGGCGTCAATCAGATGATCATGAGGGGTCAGGCCCTCAGCTCGAGCGCTACCATGACCTTTCGGGACGGGATTGAGGCGGGAGGACCCGCATCCTTCCATGTAGACCCCCTCGTACTCGAGCGGCTCGAAATAATCAAGGGGCCGGCGGGAGTCCTCTTCGGAACGCATGTTATTGGCGGTCTCATCAATCAGGTGTGGAAGGCCCCGCATAATGAGAACAAAACTTCGATCGGATTCAGATCCAGCAGCTATGACACGTATGGCGGCTACATCGATACCAATCGAGTATGGGGAAGCGATAACAAGCTCCTTACTCGAATTGTTAGCGGTTACAAGGATGGCCATTCACGCCATGGCGGCAAGGATTATGAGTTCACGCTTACTCCCATGTTTACTTATTTGATCGATGAGGAGAACAATACCAGTCTTACTTTTCGCTACCATTTCCAGGATTACCATTTCGCCGAAGCGCGCGGCATCTGGTTCCACGATGCGGACAAGGTTTTGCCCTTTGGAGTCATCCCGAATGATGTTCCCATGTCCAACCTGGCTGATCCCGAAGTCGGTCGGCAGTCGGAACTGCACGATTTCGAGCTCAATTTCAAGCATTCCTTCGACATGTTCGGCACTCGCTGGCATGGCCGGATTGTTGGTCGTTTCCGCGACCATGCTCATCAATTCCGCATCTACTTGACTGTTAATCATGCCCTGGCGGATTCGCAGGGGAATGTCCTCCTCAATGAGGCAGGCGAGGAGGAGCTATTCCATACCACTGCAACGTTCGCCAAGTATAATCAATTGAAGGCGGCCGGCGAGGATGTGGATATCATCGTCTACCCTAACGCGATCTCCAGGACCCGGCAGGAAAATTACGACCAGGGGGTGCTGGCTGTTGATCTGAATACTGAATTCACCCTCGGCCCCTCTAAGCACCGTGTCTTCACCTATCTTAATTGGGAAACGCTTCGCCATCACACATTGAATCGCCGACATAATTGGGATGCGGAGAAGCAGAGCGTCTTTACTATTCAACCGCGAAATCCCGCTGAGGTCCTTTCCAATTATAGAAACGACAATGCTACCCAGCCGCGTAAGCAAATCATTGAAAACTTCGCCTGGGCGATCCAGGACAGTATAAGCTTCTTTGAAGACCGCGTTCTGGCTGTGGCCGGCTTGCGTTACGACTACGGAACAGGCACCAGCAATTTTGGCGACGGAACAACGTCGGGATCTGAATCCAACGATGCCCTGACAACAAAATTCGGCTTTGTGGGTAAGCCTTGGGAGGGAGTTTCCATCTTTTTCAACCATTCGGAGACATTCATTCCGCAGTCCGGAACAAATCAGTTGGGTGATCCGTTTGATAACCAGTGGGGCATACAGGATGAAGTAGGATTGAAATTGTTCCTCTGGGATAACCGCATCACCATGACCTGGTCATATTTCAATATCGACTTTACGAATCAAAGGGTAGGCAGGGACTTCCTGCACCCTACGGAGGGCTTCATCAGTCTCACGACCCAGGAGGGGACGGCCGTGACGGATGGCTGGGAAGCCGATCTCGTTATCGAGCCCATTAATGGTTTGACTTTCATGATCGGGTTGACGGATATCGACAGCGGGAGAGTGGACGCGAACACGGGCGAAATCAAGAAACAGCGGGGAGTGCCAACCGGATTCCAATACTCTGTCTTTGGGAAGTACACCTTCCAGGGAGGTCCCCTGCAAGGGTTTTACGCCGGCCTGGGCCTGAAACACATTACTGATAACCGGCCCGGCGACTTTTCGGACTCCTATCGTGTTCCCGGTTATGATTTATGGAAGCTCATAGCTGGTTACCGGCGCGGTCCCTGGCGGGTTAACCTCATGATCAACAATCTGAACGACGAAGAATACATCGTGACGTCCGTTGCTCGCTTCCTCATGACCCCGGGTGAAAGCCGAGCCTACGGTTTGACCGTCGATTATACCTTCTAAGGAAGCTGTCGGACTTAGTTTCGTAGCTTCGCGGGATTCATCAGCGTTCTTGGTGCGTTCGCGAGTTTCGGGGCGTTCGTCAACCGACATCTTCCTAGCCACTCTGCCGAGCGGCAGAGTGGGGCAAGCCTTTAGCGAGATTGGAAATCCCCCGGTCTCGCGCCGGGGATTGTTAGGATTTTACGCTAGATGATGAGGTATACTTCCCATCCCCCGCCCCCTGAGAGACGCTCAAGGGCATGAGCGTCTCTCAGGGGGCAGGGCGAGTTCGCAGCTGTGCAATGTATCAACTGAAACCAGCGTCAGCGAGGCATGGCCCGCCGAACGCGTGCTGGAATATCATCCCGAGTCGATTCGTTGGCCACCAATCCTTGGGACCGATCTTCGAGAGGCAGGGTCACTTTGACGCCTCCCCGGCGGTGGGACTCCCGCATGGCGATGGCGATTTCCAGAGCCTGGAGGCCGTCCTCTCCTGAGACGCGGGGTGGGCGTCCCTCTTCGTGGGCTGCGATGATATCATTGAGGGCAGTGATTCCAAGCCCGTCTACCTTCGGAGGCAGGGGAATCTGATAGCGCGCTACAGCTGGTTGTACTCTTCTGGGCAGGGGTGCGGGATGACCGTCTTCAACTGCCGTCAAGCTCTGAAAGCGAATGAATTCGAAGTGAGCTGGCCGCTCTTCGCAGTGAATTCGGCCCCGTTCGCCGATTACTTCAAAGATATTTCCAACTGAGTCGCCGCAAGGCATGGTTCTAATGAAGGCGCGAATTCCGTTATCAAAGGCGAAATACCCGTTGCCCGAGACATCGAGTTCACCAGCGGCCGATTCGTCTGATTCGATTTCGCCGAAGACCCATTCTACGTTGCCGCCGCCGGCCAAAAATCGGATGGCGTCGATCAGGTGGCTTCCGTTTTGCGACAAATCACAGGGAAAGTGCGCGGTAACTTGCAGGACCTTGCCCATTTTACCCGAGTCGATGATATCGCGCACCCCGCTGAAGCCGATCCACCACCGGCGGGCACAGTTGATAGCCAGGGTAGTACCCTCTTCCCGGCAAACGCGGACGATACTGTCGCCTTCGGCGAGGCTTATCGAAATAGGCTTCTCCGCCCAGATGATTTTCACGCCGGCTCTGGCAACGTCCTGGACAATGAGGGGACGTAAACGGGCCGAAGTACAGACACTTACGATATCGGGTTCTTCCTTTGCCAGCATTTCCCTGTAATCGGCGTAGAGGTGGTCTGGAGAAATGCCCCAGCGCCGGCCAAAGATGGCACGCTGCTCGTCGTGGGGATCTGTGCCCGCGACCAGGTCGACGGCAGGATGGGCGTGATAGGTTGGGCCGTGGCAATAGGGGCTGAGAAGTGTGGTTCCCGGCCACATTTCGTCGTCGAAGGTACTTCCCATGCGGCCGAGACCGATTACTGCTGCTTTATATTTCATAGCTCACTATTTTAAAAATCAATAGGGTCGCTGCCTTGATCGATCCAGCCGGCTTCGATGACAGGAGGGCTAATTTGCCGGTGAGGTCAATCAAGAGAGTCCAAGGTTGGAGGCCGTTTGCAGTGGTAGGTGAAGTAAGTGACGTGGAGATGCCTCTATCTAGAAATGTGTTTTCAGGATGCTCAGTCAAACCTTGAACGTGAATGGCCCCTGGGCGCACCGAGCTGAAACGACATGATCGATTCCTCGATGAAGTTGACGACGAAGCTTGCGATTAAGTTTGGGAGCATTTCACCCCGTGAGGGAATCTTTGTCGCAAGCTTCGTCGTAAACTTTGTCGCGAGCTTTCTCATCTTTTTTGGTCTGTCTGTCGATCAAGCTTACGACGAAGCTTACGAAAAGAATGGAAGGAAGTTCAAACACCTCCGTCTGTCGGTGAACCCTTGAACAATACAACCAGACGAGCTACCTTTAAAACATGACGAAAGGAAAGATGCCGAAAACACCCCCTAACATCCTATGGTTCACCTCCGATATGCAGCGGTTCGACACGATTCATTGTCTGAACAACCCACATATCCACACGCCGAACCTGGACCGGCTGTGCGGGGAAGGTGTGGCCTTTACGCATGCCTATTGCCAGAACGCGGTTTGCACGCCCAGCCGGTCGAGCTTTCTCACGGGAATGTATCCAAGCAGCATACGGGCGTGCACCAACGGCAACGAGACGTTTTCCGATGCTGCGCCGCTGATTCCCAGGCTACTGGCGGATCATGACTATGTCTGCGGTCTGTCCGGCAAGCTGCACATCGCCTCACCGTGGCTGGGTCCGGAAAAGCGGGTCGAGGACGGCTACAGCTTCTTCCGCTATAGCCACTCCCCGTTTGCCCGGCTCGACCAGGGGAACCACTATATGCAGTGGCTGCTCGACCAGGGGATCGACCCCGCATCGGTCTTCGAGCGGAAACCGCCCGGCGCGGACACCGAATTCGCGGGCTATAAAACTTCAATCAAGCCCGAGATCCACCAAACCACCTGGTGCACGGATGAGGCCATCGGGTTCATCACCGAAAATCGCGACCGGCCCTGGCTGATGAGCGTCAATGTGTTGGATCCACATGGTCCTCTCGATCCGCCGCCCGAGTATAAAGAGCGATACGAGGTCAACGCTATGCCGGGACCGCATTTCAGAGAGAGCGACCTAGAGAATGAAGAACGTTTGAGCGCAATCGATTTCTCAGACAAGGCACGAGAGATCGACGAGCTGGAGATTAAAGAGAGGAACGCGGCATATTACGCCATGATCGAATTGATTGATCATAATGTGGGCCGGTTGTTGAAGCTCCTCGAAGAAACCGGTCAGCGCGAGAATACGTTGGTAATTTTCATGAGTGATCACGGTGAGATATCGGGTGACCACGGACTGACCGGTTCCGGCTGCCGCTTCTACGAAGGGATGGTGCGCGTGCCTCTGATCATGAGTTTGCCAGGGCGTTTTGAAACCGGTCTGCAAAGCAATGCTCTGGTTGAACTCGTTGATGTGGCGCCGACGATTCTGGAACTGGCCGGTATCCCATTGCCTGAACGCATGGAAGGCCGCTCCCTCTTGCCGCTTCTCGAAGGTGAGAAATCGCCCGATCACCATCGTGACTTTGTACGGAGTGAATACTACAATACCATCGACCTGATCGGCTACGATATCGAATTTGCCGGCAGCTATGGAACCATGATCCGTGAGCGCAGATACAAATGCGCCGTTTACCATGGGCATGCCTGCGGAGAACTCTATGATCTCGAGAGTGATCCCTGGGAGCATAACAACCTCTGGGAGAGCGAAGAGCACCTCTCGATCCGCGAACGCCTCATTCGAAAAGCATTTGATTCGCTGGCCTTTTCGGTTGACCTAGGGCCACGGCGGATTGGGCGGTATTAATCTATGAAGATCTCAAGCACTCGACCGAAGAATCGCGATGGTATTTACTCGGAACGACGGATCATGAGAGACGGCTCCAAGTGGTATTCACGGTTCGGAAAAATATGGTCAGAGTCAAATCGGCCCGAGACATGAGCAGGAAGGAGAGACGCGAGTATGAAAGAGCAAATTCCGAAGTTTAAATCCGAAGAAGAAGAACGGAAGTTTTGGGCAGAAGAAGATACCACCGATTATATCGATTGGGCGCAATCGAGAAGGGCGAAGTTTCCCAACCTCAAGCCCTCTCTTCGCTCCATTTCGATTCGCCTTCCGGAATCCTTAATTGAGCGATACAAGACCCTCGCTAACAAAAGGGATGTTCCCTATCAATCACTCATGAAGGTCTTTCTCACAGAGAAATTGGAGGCTGAGATTAATAAGAGAGCATAACCCGTCACCTCACAGCAATACCGGCTCCGCTTCTCCCTTTGAACCAAAATCTGTTGACCCATCACGTCCGAGCAAACCATAGTGGATACTCGCATGAGCGCGGAGCGAACCTCTGACCACAGACTCGATGGGGCCGTCGCGGTGGTGACCGGCGCCGCCCAGGGCCTGGGGTTGGCCATGGTCGAACAACTGGCGCGCAACGGCGCCGAGGTGACTATAGCCGATCTGCAACTGGAAAAGGCGCAGGCGGAAGCCCAACTGCTTCAAGAACAAGACCTGAAGGTTCAGGCCGCCCGCCTGGACGTCACTGACAGCGCCGCTGTGAACGCCCGCTTCGAAGAGTTGATCGGCGCCCACAAACGCCTGGACATCCTGGTCAACAACGCCGGTGTCGGCCAAAATGTAACCCCCATCGTCGAACTGAGCGACCAGGAGTGGGCGCGGGTCCTCGACGCCACCCTGACCGGCGCTTTTTACTGTTGCCGTGTCGCCGGCCGCATCATGGAGGAGCAGGAGTCGGGGTGCATTGTCAATATCTCCTCGATCAACGGCCAGAGCCCGGTCGCCCTCGTCGCCGCCTACAACGTAGCCAAGGCCGGCATCATCAGTCTGACCCGCACCCTCGCCCTGGAACTGGCTGCCTATGGCGTGCGCGTCAATGCCGTGTGCCCGGGCCCGGTCTACACCGAGTTCAATCGGCGCAACATGGCACAGCGCAGCCAGAGTCTCAACATCGACGAGGAGGAGATGATCGAACGCGTACGTGGCGCCATCCCCCTTGGCCGCTGGGGCGAGCCCGGCGACATCGCACGGAGCGTCGCCTTTCTCTGCAGTCCGGCCGCCTCCTGGATCACCGGCGAGGTGCTCACCGTCAGCGGTGGCCTGACGGGCGTCTCGGCCACTCCGCCCAAGCGGTCCGGGAAGTGAAACCCGAAAAGCTACTGAGACACCCGGGGATCAAGGTTCAGAGGTTCAAGGGTTCAGGGGTTCAGAGGTTCACGGTTCACAGTTAGAGAGAAATGAAGATGTGGAGTCCGCATGAAAAGTTGACACGAGGTTTCGGGTGTCTGGTTTCTGGTTAAACTTCGTCTTCGTCGTCAGCTTTGTCGATACACGGTTAGCTGCTCCCGACAACTGCCGAATTTAACCCTGAACCAGACAACCACGTAAGTTACCGTTAAAGATTCCGCTGAAATACCTCCACGTTCTCATCCCGCTGAAGGGGATCTACGTCTTCCATTCATCCGTTGCCAAAACGCTCCTATATTATCGTGCAAAATGATTCTGACTTCCTCTCCTCTCTTTGCCCCTTTGTCCCGGCTTGCCGGGATCTATGCGTGAGAAATCTCTCCCTTTTCTAGCTGTAGAATCTGTGAATTGTTAATGGAGCATGGGGTGGTCGACTGCGGATCACGATTGAGAGCCACGATGGGAGACGCGGAGAGGAGGAGAATGGGAGACGGGAAGCTGATGGATTTTCAATCTCTTTTTTCCGTAATCGTCGTCATAATCGAAGGCTCAAAACTTGAGCCTTACCGACAATTGACTACGATTACGACGACGACAATCGAGTGGATCTTAATCACGCAATAAATAGGAAAACGGAAGATCACGATTGAGAGCCAGGATGAGAGAAAGGTCTGTTCGAACTTTCCATCGTGATCTAAATTCCAAGGAGATGCAAAAGTCCAAACCCAAAGCCCGCAAGCTCTCCGGCGAGCAACTGGCCTTCTTTCATGAAAACGGCTACTTGATCGTCGACCACGTTTTCCTCAGGGAGGAACTCGATGAACTCAATGCGGAACTGGAGGAGCGCTTCCAGGAACGACTGAAGGACCCCGAGATCGCTCAAACTGAAGAGAAGCGCAATAATATCCACAGTCTCGGCGCCGATTCCGAGCGCTCGCAAAACTTTGCTTCCGATCCCCGCATTCTCGCTTTGATTGAGGATCTGGTCCACCCCGGGATCGCCCTGTTCTCGGCCAAACTCATCTCCAAAGGCCCCAATGAGCCAAACAATGTATGCCATTGGCATCAGGACGAAGCCTACTGGTACAAGACCGGGCTCAGCCGGTGCCGTATGTCCCTGTGGGTCCCCCTCCTGGACACGGATAGGCGCAATGGCTGTCTTCGTGTAGCGCCCGCCACCCATCAGCAGGGCATCCTTGACCATGAACCTCGCTCTTCGCGCGACCACGGGGCTTGCCGCCTGAGTTTCCTACCGGGCGAGGTGGATCTGCCCAATACGGTATACTGTGAGATTCCCGCCGGCAGCGTCGTCCTTTTCAGCAATAAGGTCTTTCACTCCTCCCTCGGCAACCACAGCGACAATCACCGCCGCGCTTTCATCCTCTCCTACAACGAAGCCACCGTCGCTCAGGGAAAGGACCGCGATTACCGGATCCTCCGGGCGCCGGGTTAGCAATCTGTCGTATCCTAGCGCAGCGTTACCGCAACCAAAGGAATGAGTTAGCAACGAATGAATGAAGGGCAACGAATAGGGAAGAGAATTGAATAGAAGGAAACGGAGAGAAACGAAGAAGAGAAGCCGAATCCTCCCGCCGCGCCAGGACCAGGAAGTATCTTTCGACGTGAGGTCGATCGGGATCAGCTTGACCGCGGATTTCACGGATGGCACGGATAGAGAGAGGACTTAGCTCTGGCAGTCGCAGAATGGAGAATAGCCAGTCGATCCAGCTGAGCGGGACCAACTCGCTTATGCGAGTGAAGAAACGCAAAGAAGGGCTTTCCCAAAAGCGCTATTAGTGGGCTAAAATGCATTCGCGCTCTTGGGAAAGCTCTTCTTCGCGTTTCAGGCTCTGCCCTACAGCAGAGAGGTCCCGCTCAGCTGAGCGGGACCAACTCGCTTATGCGAGTGAAGAAACGCAAAGAAGGGCTTTCCCAAAAGCGCTATTAGTGGGCTAAAATGCATTCGCGCTCTTGGGAAAGCTCTTCTTCGCGTTTCAGGCTCTGCCCTACAGCAGAGAGGTCCCGCTCAGCTGGATCGACTCCTACCTCGGTTGATAGTATGGGCAATTTCCTGCCTGCCCTGAGCGTAGTCGAAGGGCTTTCCTGCTTTCCTTATTCACTCTCAATCTGGCAGAATCTGTTGTTCAGCCTTGTTTCCTAAAGAAGATCCTCCATTGCCAAAATTTCTCCCTCTCTCATCCGCGTAAATCCGCGTCATCCGCGGTCAAATCTTCTTAATTCGCGTGCATTCGCGGTTCCTCTTTTTCTCTCAATTTGGTTGCGGCTACGCTGCCCTAGGGATCTCCGCGCCTCTCTCGCCGTTCCCGGTTGCTTGCGGGATTGACCGTCAGACCTCGGTCAGCGAGTGGAATCTCGAGCTTACTTCCCCCTTGATCCGATGATTCGGCGACACCGATATACATTTCCATCGCTTCTAAACCCCACTCACCCGGGCACTCCGGGGTCGTTCCATTTTCGTAGTCGCTGACCAGCGCATCGATACTGGCGGTTTGGGAACTCATGGGTATTCGCGGATTGGGAAACAGCATGCGGGCCGGAGGATCTTTCCGCACCCCGCCGCCGAAGGCCTGAAAACCCTCCACCATCTCGGGCGGGAACCCGTTAGGAAAGCGGCGCCACAATTCGAATTCCCGGTATTCGTCGCGCACATCAATCCAGCCGTCGGTGCCTATGATCTGCAGGTATTGCCACCCGCCGGGCGTGAGAAATCCGCGCACACCGTTTTCGAATCCGATGATGGCCGCAGGTCCATCCCGATTGACGTCGGCCATGACCCATTTGGGCGCCGCTTCGGCAAACATGCGCATCAAAGCGGCGTTGTGGTCGATAAGACTCTTCTGGCTGATGATCGCCGTGACTTTGCCGATGTCGCCGTCCTGAATCGACTTTCGACAGGCATGGAACCAGGGACTCCAGTTCTGGTGGCAGGAGACCGCCAAAAGCGATCCGGATTCCCGGCACGTACGGATCATGGCGTCGCCTTCGGCAAGGGTGTTGGATAATGGCTTGGTAGGGTAAATGATCTTTACACCGGCTTCAGCGCAGGCCATTATCACATCCGCGCGTTCCTCGTGTTTGGTCGTAATGCTCACAATCTCGATCTCTTCCTTCGCCAGCATTTCGCGGAAATCCTCGTAAACCGCATCGACACCCCAACGGTTTCTGAAGTCCTCGCGCTGCTCCGGCATGAGGTCGGAACCGGCCACCAGCTCGACTCGTTTCGATTCGACCATCGCGCCCGCGTGCGACCAGGGATAGGGGAAGTTGTAGTACTTCTGTTCGTCGTCAATCTTACTGCCCATGCGCCCGGTTCCTATGACCGCGCCGCGGTAGATTTTTTCTGTTGGATGCTTCATCGTTGATTCTGTGGCTAAGTACCAAGGTTTCTTGAGTGTTAGTTTCGAAAAGAAGGAGGTGCTCGCTTACGCAACATTAGATTACTTCCGTGGAAGCATAGTCAAAGCGAATGTTAGGCGGATTCAACAGGCTCACCCCGGCAAGCCGGGGTATTGCTTTCTAAGGCAGCTTTCGGCGGCAAACAAAAAAGAAGAAGAGAACCGCAAATGCACGCAAATTAACGCAAATGAAGATGAATTGACCACGGATTCGAGCCGTCTTCTCCCGCTGATCGGGATGCGCCGAGCCAGGGAAAACCGCGGATTCATTGAACGTGCAATCCTCCCGGTCCCGGCTCGCCAGGAGGACCGGGAAGACTACAAAACATCTTACGACGTGAGGTCGATCGGCATCAGAGTGACCGCGGATTTCACGGATGGCGCGGATAGAGAGAGGCCTCAGATCTGGCAGTCACAGAACGGAGAATAGGGAGTCGATCCAGCTGAGCGGGACCAACTCGCTTATGCGAGTCGAGAAACGCGAAGAAGGGCTTTCCCAAAAGCGCTATTAGTAGGCTAATGGTCCGGATGCGCTCTTGGGAAAGCCCTTCTTCGCGTTTCATGCTCTGCCCTACAGCAGAGAGGTCCCGCTCAGCTGGATCGACTCCTACCTCGGTTGATAGTGTGGCCAACTTCCTGCTTTCCTGCTTTCCTTATTCAAAGGTCAATCTCGCAGAGTCTGCTGTATGGCAGCCCCGCGGTTTTCTCGAAACTGTGGGAAATCCACTCTTCCATCCGTGGTACTGCGGAGCCATCCGTGGGAAACTCTCCCTCTTCATTTCTCTTCGTTCTCTTTCCTGCCCTGAGGCCTGCCTGTGATGAGCACGACGAACCGTCGAATGGATTATGATTCACGATGCGAAGTGTTAACGAACTCCGCTCTCTCATCCGTTTAAATCCGCGTCATCCGCGGTCAAATCATTCCCGCTGCCCGCAGAACCGTCTCCTGCACGGCGAATTCGTGGTCGAGTGAGCGATCCGGCGTTTTCTCGCCGCGGATGTCCGCCACCAGGGCGCGCAAGCTCTCGACGTAGCGCGGTCGCTTTTCCACGGGAACATCCTGCCAGCCCTTTACGTAGCCGTCTCGATCTTCGTCCAGACAAAGCCGCAGTGCCGGCGGCTCAAGCGGCTCGAGGATGGCAGAGCCACGTGTGCCGTAGACTTCCAGCCGTCTCGACTCCCCCGATGACACTTCCCTCGCAACGGACTCGACCGTCGCCATCGCCTCAGCATATTCGAAAATGGCGGCGGTATTGTCTCGATACCAGGGAAATTCCTTGTCTTGCGCCAGCGAAAAGGCCGTAACCCGGTCGGGACGGCCGAGCAGAGCGACGACGATGTCGATCAGATGGCAGGCGAGGATAAACATGATACCGCCCTCATGCTCGCCGCGCGAATCCCAGCGCTGCCAATGCGCTTCATCGGACAAACCGGTTGAAATCCGCGCCCGGACGGAGAAGATGTCGCCCAACTTGCCGCTTTTGGCCCAATCGAGAATAAACTGAAAACCCGCGTTGTAGCGGAACATATAGCCCTGTTGCACGAGCAGCCCTTTCTCCCGGGCGATGTCGAGCACGGCGCGAAATTCCTCCAGGTCATCGCCCGCCGGCTTGTCGAGCCAGACGTGCTTGCCATGCTCCAGAGCCTGACGCGCAAAGGCGAGGTTCTGCGACACCCCACCCTCGGCGGCAATGCAGACGATGGACTCGTCCTCCAGGATCTCCTCCCTTTCGGCGAACCAGTGCACGCCGTCGTAAACCGGATTAGCGCCGAGCCTCTCGCGTATTTCCGCGGACGGCTCGAAGACCCCGCAGAACTCGATCTCATCGCTCTCTCGCATGACCCGCGCCTTGCCCGACGCGTGGTCGTGGGAAATTCCGTACTGTGCGAGTTTAACTTTCATTTTCAATACTCCCTTTTTTACCTGGTAGTTTCTCAGCCTGACATCCCGGGGCGGGATCGCCCACTCGACTGTATTCTCATCGCGCGCGGAGCGCCCGATCCACCAGTAGCAACAATATTAGTGGTGGAACCCGTCTTCGAAGCGCAAGCGCAACTACGCCGAGGCAGGGCGGCCCCCTTGCCACGCCGTAGCTCTGCCCAGCGGGATTCTCTGCAAAGCGTAGGCGGGTCCGTGGACGTTTGTTTCAACTTCATGATAAGAACTTGCTCGAAATGGGCGATTGTCTCAAAATAACAGAGGTAGAGTGGCTGAATGGCGGGAGGAAGTCGAGCACCGGATAGAGCAACGGTCTTCAAACTCGAACTGACTTGATACTTCACTCTCCATCCGAGTTCGAAGGCCATGCGCTAACGTTTAATGAAGATAGAAGCCGTCTTAGAAGAAACCCACCCCTGTCCTCTCCCAGGAGGGGATCTTTTCGCTTCGGGGTTCGTTCACTAAATCCCCCCCCTGAGAGCTCATCCTGCCCCATAAAGGAGCTAGGGTGATCTCGCCTGCATGCGCAAAAGAAAGAATTCCTTCCAGCATGCCTTTGGGAAGGACCACGAGCTGGAAATTGGAGACTCGCCGCCCGCATTACCTTTACATTGTGTTCTGTCAGAGAATCCACTAAGTGGGCTGTCTTTGCCTCGCTTTTCGCGTTTTGACGGTAGTGCGTTTACTCTTGATGCTAAGAGAACCGATTACACTTCCAATCTGCCTTCGGGACGCACCCAGAGAAATCAGCTCCATCGAGAATGCGCTTAAGCTTCCGCTCGGTCCGTCCGCGCTTTTTCGCGCGCCTCCCGACACGGTCGCAAAACCGTTGGAATTCTTTCACGTTGAGCGCGGCAAGTTTTTCATAATCGCTGACCCAGAGAAGCACCGCCGCATCTCGGTTGTACCGTTGTATGACGACCGGCTCTCGTTGCACTTCGTCAATGACTTTTCCCAGCGATTGTTTCGCTTCATTGGCGCTGACTGTCTTCATCCCTTCTTCCCTTTTTATCCAAATCAGATGAAACAGATGGAATTGCAAGCAGCGAGTTTATCTGCCTGAAAAAAGCCAATGTTATGCGGAATTAAGCCACGATCGTCAGGCTTCGATCTTCAAGCGGGAGTTCGATCTTCTCGCCGCCGCGCCGGTGAGATTCCCTTAGGCCGATAGCGATCTCAAGGGCTTCGCGTCCATATTCGCCAGGACACAGCGGTTCTGTGCCGTGGTCAAGGTTCCCGACCAGACCCTCGATGGATGCTTGCTGAGAACTTCGCGGCCGCTTCGGGTTAGGGAACTGGCGCCGGACCGGCTCTCGGGTTGTCGGCAGGCGGCTCCACATCTCGAAGTCGGCGTGCTCGTTACGCGCGCTGATCCAACCGTCGCTCCCTACGAAATCGATGTTCAACCAGCCGCCCGTGTTGAGGAATCCTCGCATGCCATTTTCGTAGTAGATCATCCCCGTTCCTCTCAGATCGTCGTCGCTCGCTGCCTCCTCATCGCTGTTCATGTGCCCGAAGACCCACTTCGCATGTGCCCCTGCAAACTGACGGAAGAGCGAAAGCGTATGGCTGTGGCCGCGAGAAAGGGTCCAATCGTAGTTACAGACCATTGAAGAAAACTCACCGATCTCTCCATTGTTAATGGCTTGCAGACAGGCCTGAAACCACGGACTCCAGTTCTTGTGACAGGCGATGGCCAGAATGGTGTTGGTTCTCTTACACGTTTCAATCATGGCATCTGCTTCGGCCAATGTGCGGCACATCGGTTTGGTCGCGTAGATGACTCTCACCCCTGCTTCAGCCACACCGATCACCACCTCCGCCCGCTCCTGAGCTCGGGTCGTGACACTGACGATGTCGGGCTTCTCCTTGGCGATCATCTCACGATAGTCGGAATAGAGCGCCGTGACACCCCATCGCCGTTTGAAGTCTTGCAACTGTTCAGGGAAGAGATCAGAAGCGGCGACCAAGTCCACGCCCTTGGCCTCGATTATCGCCGGTGCATGCGCAAACGGATAGCGAAACTGTGGGCGTCCAACCTGTTCATCATCAATGGTGCTGCCAATCCGTCCGCACCCGATAACTGCTCCCCGATAGTTTGCCATATCATTTCCCTCTTTGATGGTTCGATCCATGCGGTGCGCGAGTCCGAAAATCTGTGAGATTTTCGGACTAATGCAAGGATTTTGCATGCCTCGTTCGCGAACTCAAAGGGGGCTGGAGGGAGCTTCTCCCCCCGTAGGGGAAACTTCGTCGTCAGCTTCGTCGCGAGTCCCGCTGAGCGCATTGGCGTTAATCTAGCTTTCATAATATGCTTATACTCAGTTAGTTGAATGATAACTAATGCCACCGGTGAATCGGTCTTCGCTCTTACTATGCGCCTTAAACGCAACAGGCTAGAATCTTGGCAGGGCCGTTCTCATCGGTTCACCATTGTGGTTGTATTCCATCCCCCACGCTTGCCGTGGGGTCAGTTGAGGATTCGGGCTACACCATTTGACAGTGTACATTAAGGAATCCCCCGGCCTCGCGCCGGGGATTGTTAGGTTTCTTTGCTACTACCATTCAGTCAAACACATCTTATTGAGCATAAGATGCTTAGGAACTCCAACCGATGGCTAAGCCTATGGAAAACGGGGAGCGATCGAACGGGAAACCTGAGGCTCTCCGGGTCAAGCCCGGAGGATCTCCTAAGGGAGGCCCCAGTTATTGTAGCCAGGAACCTAAAAATCCCCGGCACGAGGCCGGGGGATTTCCGAATGCGAAAAACCCGAATCTCGACTCGCCGTGTTAGGCCTTCTGTCAATTGTATTACTGCCTGTGGCTCAATGTCTTGCATCCTAAATTAACGCGTATGCGCTAAGCGGGATCGTCTTATTCGGTCCCTCTCTCGATCAAGTTTACGACGAAGTTCACGATTAAGTTTGGTAGTAGTATTTCAATTCGAGGTTGAAGCGACGAAGTTTGCGACGAAGCTGACGACGAAGATATTTGACGACGAAGATTCACCCCGAAACCTCGTATCAACTCTTAATCGGAACTGGACGACTCGCATACAGCCCCAATTTCTGACAACCCTCAGCATGCAACCCTCTCAGGATCGCATTTTGTCTTTGCTGTCGCATATCTCCGCAGTGTATTGAATCCATATGCCAGAAAAAAGAGCGAACCTCAACTTCTCCGTCCACATCCAGGGTAAAAGGATTCCAGGAAGCAACTAGCTGATAAGCAAGAAGATAAAAAAAGAGCTAAACAAACCCGAGGGAATCAGTCATGTTAAGATGGGATGAAAGACAAAAAATCTTACCAACTGAATCCTTCGATAGATCGTTTAACTCTGCGTCTGGTCCTGCCCGAAGAGCAGGAGCGATTCAATGATCTATTGAAACAACATCATTATTTACACAGTGCGGGCAGCGCAGGAGAGACCCTGCGCTATGTGGCGCAGATCGACGGGCAATGGATGGGCCTGCTCTTGTGGGGGGCCGCATCCTACCGGCTGAAGGATCGAGACGAATGGATCGGGTGGGACGGGGCGCAACGGCATGCACGATTGAAACTGGTAGTACAGAACCGGCGTTTTCTGATTTTGCCCGGGGTGGATCTTGCAAATTTGGCCTCCAAGACGTTGGGTATGTGCCTGAGAGTCTTAGCCGATCACTGGCAGGAGGCTTTTGGCTATCGTCCCTTAGTAGCGGAAACGTTCGTGGACCCACAGATTCACCGGGGCACTTGCTACGAAGCGAGCGGGTGGACGCCCTTGGGCTTGAGCGCGGGATATGGCCGCCAACGCGAAGATTTCTATCAACGCCATGAGCGTCCCAAGCAGATCTGGGTCAAACCCCTCAAGGCTAATGCCCTTGAGCTTTTGCGCGCTTCAGGGCCATTGCCCGCGGCACAGAGCCAGGCGCTCAATGAAACCGATAACTCCCATGCGGTCTGCCTCAAAGTGGCACAGATGAGCAGCCTGTGGGAACGCTTCAATCAGATAGAAGACTTCCGTCGTAAAGCGGGCCTTAGATATCGGCTCGCCACGGTCCTGAGCATGATTGTGCTCGGCACGATGTGCGGCAAACAGACCCTCAAGGGCATCGTGCGCCTGGCCCATCATCTCAATCAAGCCCAATTGCGCGCCTTACGCTCCTGGAAAAACCCCAAAACAGGCCGCTATAAGGCCCCTTGCTATGATGTCTTCTATCGGGTCTTGCAAAACGTAAAGGCCGAGCTCTTCGATAAAACCCTCACCGAATTCATCTGCTTACAAGACGGCTGTTTGCCCCGCGATATTGCCGTCGACGGCAAGACCCGCAAAGGCACAAACACCGAAGAATCAAAGGCTCTGCACCTGGTGGCCGCAGTCGATCACCAAAGCGCTCAAACCTTAGCCCAAGTCGCTACCGCCGATAAATCCAACGAGATCACCGCCGCCCAGACTCTCTTGCGAAAGATGCCCATTTTGGACGGCTCCACCTTCACCTTCGACGCCATGCATAATCAAAAAGAAACTGCCCACATCGTCGTCGAAGAACTCAGTGCTGACTATGTTATTCAAATTAAAGACAATCAGCCCAACATGCATCAATACGCTCAGAATCTCTTCAGCTCCACCCCCTTTTTCTCCACCAAACCGTGGACAATGACCAGGGGCGACTCGAAATACGTCAAATAGCAACCCATTCTCTAAGCGCTCCCTCTGCCGGCCTGCCCCATGCCCGCCAGTTCGCCTGTGTGCAACGCACCTTCCATTATCCAAACAAAGCTGAACCTTCCTCTGAACGCTCTTACTACGTAAGCAGTCTCGATCCCGCCGATTTGAGCCCTCAACAGTTCCTCTCGAAAATTCGCAACCATTGCTCGATCGAAAATAAAAATCATTACCCCAGGGATCGCTTCTTCGATGAAGATCGATGTATGATCCGTAATCATAACGCAGCCAGAATTCTTGCTGCATGCAGGCAACTGGTTCTCAGCCTCAAGTCTTCCATGGGCGCTGAATCCACTCCCGCACTCTGTGATGATTTCGTCTTTAACTTACATAAGGCCATCAATATCATCACCTAATGCTCCGAGAATCAAAATACCGTGCGTCCACATCCCGCCGGTCCCCACAGACGACGATCTCCTTTTCGCCCGGCAGCTTGGTGTCGAATGTGTGTTTACCGCAGTCAAGGAGAATCAGACTAGTGTGGAGGCCCTGCAGAATCTGAAGCGGAAAGTGGAAGACGCCGGGCTTAACCTTAACAACGTTTCTAATACGGAGGTTTGGAAATGCGATAAAATCATCCTCAACCTTCCCGGCAGGGACGAGAAAATCGAAGCTTACAAATCCTACTTAAGGAACCTGAACAAGGTCGGCATCACCACCACCACATTCACTTGGGAACAAGCGGGCGTTTGGAGTTCTCAGGAACGCACAGAATCTCGGTTTGCATCTGCCCGTCAGGTGAAGATGGCGGAGTTGGATGCTCGGCCGCTGACCCACGGGCGTGTGTACTCCGAAGAGGAGATCTGGGACAACTTCGAGTATTTTATGCGCCAGATCATTCCCGTGGCTGAGGAAACAGGAGTCCGACTGGCTTTACATCCAAACGATCCACCGGTGCCTTCGCTGGGTGGCGTGCCATGCCTCATTCACAGCTTGGAAAGCTACAAACGTGCATTTCAGATCGCCGACAGTCCTCAATTGGGCATGGAATTCTGCTGCGGCTGCTGGTTGGAAGGCGGTAGCGAAGGCTTTGGTAACATTCTTGAGGGGATCCGCTGGTGCAGCGAGCAGGGAAGGATTTGGATCGTTCACTTTCGCAACATCGATGCCCCGTTGCCCAACTTCACCGAGACGTTCCTAGACAACGGTTACATGGATATGTACAAGCTAATGAAGATTCTGGTTGAAACCGAATACGAAGGCACCGTCACTCTGGACCACACTCCAACAATCGTGCCTTCATTTGGTCGCGGTACGGGTACCGGATATGCGATTGGGTATATGCGCGCTCTGCGAGAACGGGCAGAATGCGAACTGTACGGCTGACCTTTTCACCCCATAGTCTCAATTGCAGGAAGGATAGACAGAATGGCCGTTAAAGTGGGTTTTGTTGGAACGGGTGGAATTTCGCGCGCGCACCAAAGGCATTTGAAGAAGATGGATGACGTTAGGGTCGTAGCGATGTGCGACCCGGTTGAGGAAAAGGTGAAGGAGGAGGCAAAAAAGTGGAACGCCCAGGTATTTACAGACCATAGGGCGATGCTGAACGAAGTTGAGCTAGACGCAGTGTATGTATGCATTCCACCTTTTGCGCACGAGGATCAGGAGATTCTGGCGGCTGAGAAAGGAATCGCTTTATTCGTGGAGAAACCCCTATCGGTGACAATCACGAAAGCGCGTGAGGTCGATGCGGCAATACGCGAAAGCGGTGTGGTGTCATGCGTTGGATTTCAGGGTCGATATCTGGACGTGATCGCCAAGGCGAAGGAATTGCTGGCCAATCGCACCGTCGGACTCGCGATGGGATACTGGATGGGTGGAATGGCCGGAGTGCCGTGGTGGAAAAGCAAGGAGATGTCCGGGGGTCAGGCGGTGACGACGACGATCCACGTGACCGATACTGCTCGCTATTTATTTGGGGAAGTGAAGTCGGTTTACGCGGGTGGCCGTACCGGCCTGATGACGGAGGTGGAAAACTACAATATCGAAGATGCAAGTGCGGCTACCCTGATTTTTGAGAATGGCATTCTAGCAACGATATTTTCTTCCTGTTTTATGACCGAAGGACGTGGCAAAGGTGGGATTGATATATTCACCAAAGATATGACTATTGAATACAGAGAACGGAAGTCGATTACTGTGATTACGGAAGATGGAACGGAATTGACCCAGGTAGAAAACGATTACTTTCAGGATTTGGATAACGCATTCATCGATGCAGTAAGGAAGAAAGATGAATCCGCACTTAAATCCACGTATGCCGATGCCGTGAAGACACAGGAGGTTGTGATGGCGGTTAACCGGTCATTGGAAACGGGAGAGGTCGTCCAGATATCGGAGATGTAGTCTATGCCAGCAAAAAGAGCGAAACTTAACTTTTCCGGCCACATCCCGCCCGAACCCACGGACGACGATCTCCTTTTCGCCCGACAGCTTGGTGTCGAATGTGTGTTTACCGGGGGCAAAGAGGATCAGACGAGTCTGGAGGCCCTGCAGAATCTGAAGCAGAAAGTGGACGACGCCGGGCTTATACTTAACAACTTTTCTAATCAGGAGGTTTGGAAATGCGATAAAATCATCCTCAATCTTCCCGGCAGGGACGAGAAAATCGAAGCTTTCAAGGAGTTTCTCCGAACTTTGAGCAAGGCAGGCATCTACACCACCACATTCACTTGGGAACAGGCCGGCGTCTGGAGTTCCGAAGAACGCACTGAGTCTCGGTTTGCATCCGCCCGTCAGGTGAAAATGCCGGAGCTGGATGCACGACCTGTGACCCACGGGCGAGTGTATTCCGAAGATGAAATTTGGGATAACTTCGAGTACTTTATGCGCCGGATCATTCCCGTGGCTGAGGAAACCGGAGTCCGACTGGCTTTACATCCAAATGATCCACCGGTGCCTTCGCTGGGTGGCGTGCCATGCCTTATTCACAGCCTGGAAAGCTACAAACGCGCATTTCAGATCGCCGATAGTCCTCAGCTGGGCATGGAATTCTGTTGCGGCTGCTGGCTGGAAGGCGGTAGCGAAGGCTTTGGTGATATTCTTGAGGGGATCCGCTGGTGCTCCGAGCAGGGCAGGATTTGGATTGTTCACTTTCGCAACGTGGACGCACCTTTGCCGAATTTCGTCGAGGCATTCCTGGACGACGGTTACATGGATATGTACAAGATCATGAAGATTCTGGTTGAAACCGAATACAAAGGCACCGTCACATTGGACCACACTCCGACAATCGTGCCTTCATTTGGTCGCGGTACGGGTACTGGATATGCTATTGGGTATATGCGCGCCTTGAGAGAACGGGCTGAGGACGAAATCTACGGATAACCTTATCACACGCCAGTCATAAACCGAGGAATCCATGACCGTGCGACCCGAATGGCTCTCCCATGTCAGGGAAGACATCATCGATCCCGACCGTCCCATCGTCGATCCTCACCACCACTGCTGGCACGCCGGTCATCGTGGGCCGCTCGAATACCTGCTTGACGATCTTTCGGCGGATACGAACAGCGGCCACCGGATCGAGCAGACCGTGTTCGTCGAGTGCCACGCCGAGTATCTCGAAGACGGCCCGGAAGGAATGCGTCCGATTGGAGAGACTCAGTTCGTCGCCGAACTAGCCGCTCAATCCGCCGGGAGTGACGGCGCACAAGTCGCCGGCATTGTGGGGCACGCGAATCTGGCGCTCGGATCGAACGTCAAGCCGATCCTCGAAGCGCACATCGAAGTCGGCAAGGGCCTGTTTCGCGGCATCCGTCACCAAGGCAGCTGGGATGCGAGCCCCGACGTCCCCAACTCGCGCATCGAGCCACCTCCCCATCTTTTTCTCACCCAAGGCTTTCAAGAGGGCGTCAGACAGCTGGGCGCCCTCGGGCTGAGCTTCGACTCCTGGAACTACCATCCCCAGATCCCGGAAGTCACCGATGTCGCAAAGGCCTGTGCCGATACCAGAATCATCCTCAACCATCTCGGGGGTGTGATCGGAATCGGGCCCTACGCCGGCCGACGCGACGAGGTATTCGAGCAGTGGAAACGGGACTATTCAGCCCTCAGCCAATGCCCCAACGTCTTCGCAAAACTCGGGGGCCTCGCACAGAGGGTAAACGGGTTTGGGTGGGAAGAACGAGACCTGCCGCCCACCTCGGATGAAATCGCCAATGTTCAGCGGCCCTACTACCTGCACGCCATTGAATGCTTCGGTCCCGATCGCTGCATGTTCGAAAGTAACTTTCCCGTCGAGAAGGAATCCGTAAGCTACCACGTCCTGTGGAACGCCTTCAAGAAGATCGCAGCGGAATTCAGCGAGGATGAGAAGGATGACCTGTTCCGCGGAACTGCGCTACGGGCCTATCGGTTGGGTGTAGGTTCGTAGCGAGCATGTTTGAGGGAGAGAGAAGATTGGCCCTCCGATGCTTCGAGAAGCCGATTTCAAAGATTCACTCCTGACCCCTAATTTTTTTATTATAATCGAGCGTCATCTGTGGGTATTGAGTCTGTAAGTCATCCTGAGGGTCGCAACACCGCCTTTATCACGTCGCCACTTTCAGTGTCAGCGACTGCCTGATTGATATCGCTTAATGCATAAAGGCTAATAACGTTATGGATATTTTGACACCTCAACAAAAAGAAACCTTCGATCGCGATGGTTATCTGGTCGTTAAGGGCTTGCTAAAACCGGTAGACCTGGCCCCTTTGATTGGTGTAGCGGCTCAGGTGGTCGATCAACAGACGCAAGCCTTGTTCGCCGAAGGCAAGATCACCGAACGTCATGAAGACCAGCCTTTTGATAAACGATGGTATGAAGTTTATCGTCAGAGTGCTTCGGAGCAGCCGCAATTCGCCTGGCACACGGTCGTTTTTAGCCAAGCCTTATTTAACTTGATCACCCATCCCCGCGTTTTGGATTTGATCGAGTCATTTGTTGGCCCGGATATACAGTTTAATGGTGACTTTTGGGTGCGCCCCAAATTACCGAGCGAAAGAATCACCACTTTGCCCTGGCATCAAGATAGTGCCTACATGCCCAAGACCGAGAATGATTTCTACCTATCCCTTTGGATTCCGCTGGTAGATGTGAATGAACACAATGGCACTTTACAGTATATTCCCGGTAGTCATCGCCAGGGATTACAAGCGATGCACGAAGTTGAAGGTGAGCGGTTTAAAGTACCCGTGCATGACCCTGGTCTGGCGGCGGAACAGATTGATATGTTGGAAATGAAAGTTGGCGATACCCTGATTTTCAACAACCTCGTTTTTCACCGTTCTTTGGTCAACCAAAGCGAGGGCATTCGCTGGTCAACCGACTTCCGCTATAGCGCGGCTGACACCTCACTGTATGATTTATGGCACAAGGCGCTTGCTTTTACGGCTCGTAGCGAGCGTAATCCAGACCAGGTTGGGACTTGGGAACAATGGCAGGCCCAGTGGAATGCCAGCGAGCATAAAAATAGCCGTATGTAGCAGACCCTGAATTTGCCATGATTTAACTATTTGTTGCTGACTTACTTACACAGTTAATCTCCGTAAATTGCATGGCAATTTCGGGGTAAAACTTAACTTTCTATGGTGACACCCACGCCCTCAGCCGCCTGTCTAATATGATTCCAGGTCGTATCATCTAAGGAGAGGCCGGCTTCTTGTCGCTGGGCCACGGTTTGGAAATCCAACTCACCCGGCAAGAAGACTTCTTCAAAGCCTTCGGCCGGCGGCGTCGCCTTCATAAAAGAAGACAGGCCCTCCATCATCTCCTTAAAGTGGATGAGTTCGGTAAAAGCTGCCGGGTTAATGACGACGAGCCATAGACCATTGCCCAAACGGGTCTCATCATCAATTGCGCCACCCGCCAGCGTACCGCCCAGGATCTCGACCAGCAAACTGAGCGCGTAGCCCTTGTAGCCAACAGGTCCGCCAAAGGGTAGGATTGCCCCCCGAGGCGGCCCGTAAAACTGGTTTGGATCGTTGGTCGCCTGACCTTCTTGATTGAGTACGACTTGATCCGGCAAACGGCCTCCCTTGTTGCGCACTAATCTGATCTTGCCTTCGGACATCACACTGGTGGCAAAATCTGATAGGACGGGTTGAGCCTTAGTCGGCACACCATAGGCAATTGGGTTAGTCGCGAGTCGGGCTTCCCGCCCCCCAAATGGAGCGACCGAGTGACCACTACTGGGCCAGGTCGCTGTCGCCAGGCAGACCATATCCTTCTCAGCCGCTTTCTGAGGATAAGCCCCTAAGCGCCCCACATGGTTGCAGCGATGGGCTATGACGCAACTAACGTTGTGACTTCGCGCCTTATTAATCGCAATCTCTAACGCTCGAAAGGCGACCACCTGCCCAAAGTTATCACCGCCCTCGATCAAGGCCGTCGTGGGCGTCTCCTTGACAACGGTCGTTGGGGCACCGGGTTTAATTTCGCCCTGCTCAATCGACTCAATATATTGGGGGACGCGGATCACTCCATGCGAGTCCACCCCCATGAGGTTGGCGTATACTAACTCGTGGGCCATAAGGGTGGCTTCGTCCTCCGGCACCGCCACCGCCGCAAAGATTCGGGCGGTTATCTGTTCAAGATAATCAGCTTTAAATGTTGGCATTGTTTCTCCTCGTATAAACGATGTAGAATAAGATGCTATCTCGGTTGTACCGTTGTATCACGACCGGCTCTCGCTGGACCTCGTCGATGACTTTTCCCAGCGATTGTTTCGCTTCATTGGCGCTGACTGTCTTCATCCCTTCTTCCTTTTTTATCGAAATTAGATGAAACAGATGAAATTGAAAGCAGAGAATTTTTCTGCCTGATAAAAACCCAGCCGAATGGCTTTGCTGCTGAGCTTATGATCGCCGGCTGGATTCTGCACGCCTATTGCATAAGTCGGTGGACTGGAAAGTGGCGATTGCCGGCATGCGCCCCGAGAAGTGGACCATTAAATGGATACCGCTCAACCTCAGTACTCGAATTCGATTGCAGACGTGCTTTTCTCACCTATCTTTCGGACCTGCGCATTGAAGCCGAAATTGAAGATTCTACGCATCTGATTAACTGTAATGAGAAATGTAGTCTTCATTGATTGCCACGACCTTGGAAACTGGCTCGGTTGTTATGGGTATCCGTTTTTGGACACTCCAAACATCGATGCTCTGGCGCGGGCGGGCGCCCGTTTTACGAATGCCATCGCCGCTTCGCCGATGTGTATGCCGAGCCGGGCGTCTATATTTACCGGAGTGATGCCGCACGAAGCAGGCATTGTGGGACAGGAGCCAATCGACGAGAACAGCACTTTTCTCCTGCACCATTTCCGTGAGGCCGGTTACACCACCGTTCTCAATCAGCGGGCCATGGTGTTGAATGAGCCGGATGTGCTTGGATTTGAAAAGGTGTTGGAATCCGAAAGCCGTACTCTGGTTGAATCAGCGGTCGATTTTCTCCGGAATGGTGCGCCTCAGCCGGAGAAGCCCTTTCTGCTTTGGACCTCTTTCCACGAGACGCACCGACGCTGGGGAGCCGACTACGATGCGGCAATTGTCGACCGGATCGAGCTGCCTGCATACATGCCCGAAAGCGAAGTGGCACGGAAAGACCTGGCAACGTTCGCCACACAGGCGGCAAAACTGGACAGCGATGTTGGGAAAATTCTGCATGCGGTTGTAGAGGGAGGGCTGGAGGACAATACCGTAATCGTCTTTAACACAGACCATGGCATCGCTTTGCCGAGGGCGAAGCAGACACTTTACGATTCGGGGCTACAGTGTGCCTTGATTATGAAGACTCCGGATATCGAATCGCCCGGACAGGTTCACGACCGCATGGTGGCGATGGCCGATCTTCTTCCTTCGGTAATGGAAGCGGCCGGGATGGCGCTTCCTGAAGCCCTTCGTGAAAAGAGTTTTGCCGGTTTGCTCAAAGGGGAAACGGTGAACACGCGCGTGGCTGTATTCGGCGAATACAACTGGGGGCGCCGGAGCGGTCGCTGGTTTTACCAGCCGGTACGCAGCATGCGGACGGAAAGGTACAAATTCATTGCTAATTACAGTCGTGTTCCGAATTTCGTAGTAGAGGGGTGGTTGAGTCGCTTCGGTGCGGACTACCGTTCCGTTGAATCGCATTTTTCCAAACCTAAGCCGACCGAGGAACTCTATGACTTGGCCGCGGATCCGGACGAATTGAACAATCTGGCCGATGATTCCGAGTTCTCGAAATTACGAGACGAACTGCGGAATCGTTTGCAAGATTTCCTGGAAGCGACCCGGGATCCCATTCTGGACGGTCCGGTCGCGAATAACGTAGGGGCGGTCGATGATCCGCAATGGATTGAGGATGAAGCCGGGTCCTACAGGCTTGCGGAAGCGGATTACTTGACCAAACCGTTCGAAGTCGCTTTAACTTAGGAACCCGTCCGGAAGATCTTAACCAGAACTTACATTGGTCACCTTGAAATCTCAACATCGGTGATAGTGAATACCCCAGTAGCAAGCTGCGGGGTATCAGACTCTACGGGCAGCAAGTCCATGTCTAACTCTTCCAATTACAAAGTTGAACCAAACGTCCCCGGAGGGGCCGTTCCACCACTAATATCCTTGCCAGTGGTGGATCGGGCGCTCCGCGCACGATGCTGAAAAGTGTCAACGACACCCCGTAGCAAGCTTCGGGGAATTACCAAGTTTGAATATCCATTCCCCCGGCAATCAGATAATAGCAGACTGTCATCGCGAGCCGACAGAAGGGAGGCGCGGCGATCCAGGAATAGAGAAGGACCCACCTACCTTTCTCTGGATTGCCACGCCCAGCTCCTTAGATCCCGCTCAGCGGGACTCAGGACGGGTGTCGCTGGGCTCGCAATGACAAAGTGGCAGGGCACATTGTAGGTTGAGTGCGATCTGAATTCTTATTCAACCGGCAGATGAACAATAGAGCGTCATCCATCAACTGACTGAATCCGTAGAAAGTGCAGGCGAGTTGACAAGACTTGGAACAATTTAGTTGCCGGAGTAACAAGCTCGACTGATTCCTAATGAATAAAGACCGAAAACCGAACATTCTCTGGTTCTGTACGGATCAGCAGCGCTTTGATACCATTCAATCGCTGAACAATCCGCACATCCACACGCCGAACCTGGATCGGCTGTGTGCGGAAGGAACGGCATTCACGCATGCCCATTGCCAGAAGCCGATCTGTACTCCAAGCCGATCGAGTTTCATGACCGGCATGTACCCGAGTTCGATCCGCGCCTGTAGGAACGGTAATGAGTTTTTCTCGAATGACGCGCCCCTCGTAACCAAGTTACTGGCCAATGCCGGCTATACCTGCGAATTATCGGGCAAGCTGCACATTGCATCGGCCTGGCGGGGAGAGGAAAATCGGGTGGAGGACGGCTACTCCTTTTTCAAGTACAGCCATTCGCCTTACCAGGGCGCAGGCGCCGGAAACCAGTATATCGAATGGCTGGAAGATCAAGGCCTCGATCTGCTCACCATTTTCAAGGAGATGAGCAGCGAACGCGCCTGGGGCAACATATACTCTCCATATCTACCCTCGGTCGACCCGGTTTTGCACCAGACGACCTGGTGTACCGATCAGGCGATCGAGTTTATCAGCCAAAACAAAGCTTCGGTCCACCCCTGGGAAATGAGCGTAAACGTCTTCGACCCTCACGGTTCCAACGACCCGCCGGGCGAGTACCGGAAGCGCTATGATTCCGCTACACTGCCAGGGCCCTACTTTGAGAAGAGTGACCTCGCGCACGAGAAGCGATTGGCGGGGGTTGACTATCCGGGCAAGGCGAGGGATCTCGACATTGCTGAAGCGAAGGACATGGAGGCCGACTATTTTGCGATGGTGGAACTGATCGACCATAACGTGGGGCGCTTGCTTGACACCCTCGAAGAAAACGATCTGCGCGAGAACACGCTCGTGATCTTTATGAGCGACCACGGGGAGATGCTCGGGGACCACGGCCTTAAGGGCAAGGGATGTCGATTCTACGAAGGCCTTGTGCGGGTTCCCCTGATCTTCAGCATGCCGGGCACGGTAAAGGAAGGTGTGCGAGCCAGTGCACTGGTGGAACTCATCGACGTGGCCCCCACGCTGCTGGATCTGGCCGGTGCGGAACCGCCCCGCCGCATGCAGGGCCGTTCGCTCCTGCCGATCCTGGAAGGAAAGGCGCCGGCTGACTATCATCGCGAGATAGTGCGCTGTGAGTACTACGGAACTCTGGAGCTGCCTGGCGCCGGCGGCACCGGCCGAGGCACGATGATTCGGGATAACCGGTTCAAATGCGTTGTCTACCACGGCTTGGAATACGGAGAGCTCTACGACCTCCAAGAGGACCCTTGGGAACATCAGAATCTGTGGGAGTCCGAGAGCCACCATCAAGTTCGCGAACAGATGACACGAAGCGCTTTCGATTCTGTCGTCTCCAGCGTAGAACTCGGCTCAGATCGGATCGGAAGGTATTGAATGGGGCTTCTCCAAACGAGAAAGCAAAACGGCAGAAGGGGAGAAACGGTGACGGGGAGACGCGGAGAAGAATGCCAACGGATTCACTGAAGAGGGATTCCCAACGGGTTCGACAGGCTCACCGCAGACGGATTCGAGCCGTCGCCGCTGCGCTTTGCCGAGCCAGGGAAGATAACGGATGGGGAGGGGAAGGATACGGGGACGCGGGGATGCGAGGTCCGAACATCGTCCTCTTTGTCGCAAGCCTCGTCGTAAGCTTCGTCGAGAGTAGTTCGAATCGAAATCGTATCACCTTGATACTATTCTGGGGCTCTTTGTCGCGAGCTTTGTCGAACCCGTTCGAATATCAGAAGAAAACAGGAATAGCCTGATAGAGAATTCCCAATATCGAAGGCTAAAGTGCGAATTATCAAGTGAAGAGCTGGCGCGTTCCCGTAGGTCTTTGAGAATTGAATATTGAGGATTCGATGATGGGACATAGTACTGCCGCTACTAATGGACAAGGTTCGAGACGAGGTTTGCTCCGCTGAATTCTGACCTGGCGTGCATTGAGCCCGCCGAACCTGTTAAGAGTCAGGACATATTTGATCGAATTGTGAAGGTGACTCTGATTTACGAAGTAACCTTGTCCCGAACCTCGCTCCCGAACCTTGTCGACAATTTGGAGAACATTGATTTAGACCAATCTCCGAAACCGAAGTTTCCCGGTCCCGGTAGGGGGGAAGAGGATTGAGTTTTCGACGTTTTGTCCCCCTGTTGGTCGTCGAGATAGCGGAACTGAAAATCGAAACCACTGGGCGCCATCCATACTATGTTTGAGAAACAGGAACTATTTCACGGCGGCGAGCCCGGGTATGAAACCTACCGTATACCTGCACTGGAAATAACAAACACCGGCACCATTCTGGCCTTTTGCGCCGCCCGGGTGGAGCCCGGCGACTGGTCGGATATCGATATCGCCCTGCGCCGCGGCCTTGACGGGGGCCAAGCCTGGTCTCCCATGCGCATCATCGCCGGCGAAGGGGTGAAGGAACCGGCCGACAACGCGGTGCCGATTGTCGACCGCGACACCGGAAGAATCCACTTTCTCTACCAGGTCAATTATGCCCGTGTCTACACCATCTACAGTGATGATGATGGAGAGACCTTTTCTGAACCGGAGGATATCACCCCTCCCCTTGAAGCCTTCAGAGTGGACTATCCCTGGCGGGTCATTGCGCCCGGTCCCGGTCACGGCATTCGACTGAGGAATGGGCGATTGTTAGTGCCGATCTGGATGTCGGACGGCGGCGGGAAGGAGATGGGGCCGGGTAATCTGGGGCATCGGCCGTCGGTCGTGGCGACGATTTACAGTGACGACAGTGGTAAGACCTGGGAGAGGGGTGAGATTTTCCTCCGGAATGACGGAGAGACTTTCATCAATCCAAGCGAACACGTAGCAGTGGAACTAACCGATGGGAGGGTCATGTTGAATATCCGCACCGAATCGAGGAGAAACCGCCGTGTGATCACAATCAGCAATGATGGCGCCACCGGCTGGTCCGAACCAAGGTTCGATGAAGGGCTCTTCGAACCCGTCTGCTGCGGAAGCCTGATACGGATATCCTCGAGTCCTAGTATGCTCCTCTTCGTCAATCCCGACAGCCGCCATCGCGAGCCGAATAGAACCGGGAAAGCGAGTTATCCACGGGAAAACCTCAGCGCGAAGTTGAGTTTCGATGAGGGCTCAACCTGGCCCGTGTCCCGCGTAATCGATCCGGGAGTAGCGGGATACTCAGATCTCGCGGTGGCGGCGGACGGTACGATCTACTGTCTCTACGAACATGGCGGGCAAATGGCGCGAAACAAAGTCATGAGTATCGCGCACTTTGATTTGGCGTGGTTAAAGAACGCCGAATAAATCCCATCATTTCTCGAGCTTTTGAAACAATGGGGTAAAGTGAAGTGCTGCGGTAAGATTTCTGCCCGAGGACAATTCCGGCTTGGCTCATTTGGCCTGCTCCTGCTGGGCCTTATTCTCGGACCCTCACTGGCCGGCGGCAAAGTAGCCGCATCGGAGGAATCCGCGTGGGAGAAAACGGGACGCTTTCTCTATCACGAAGCGGTCGAAGAGTTCGGTGACTTGCTGGCGTCCGGAAGTGGTCGAACCAGCGATTTGAAATTTGGCCTGGCGCTGAACCTGATCAACAAACAGCCGAAGACGCAGGCCAACTTAGCCCGGGCTGAGCGTCTGTTTTCCGAGGTGTATTCGGCGGAGGGTATGGAAGGTTTGGGCATTGCCTCCAAGTACTACTCCGGCCGCATCAAGGAAGTGCACCAGAGACAGGCGGAACTGGCGGAGGCGGAAAAGATCTACGCTCAGATAATCGCGGCCAACCCTCGCCATTTTTTCGCACAGCTTGCGGCGACCCGTTATGTATTGATTCGGTTTTATACGGTCGAATCGTTGGAGGAGCGGAGACACCGGTTTCTGGAACTCGAACCCCTGGCCGAAAACCTTATCCGACCCTCGATCCGCAGCCACTTCCACAGCCTCATGGGCGATCTGGCGGCTCGCTACGACGTCCCACTCGAGAAATCCCTCTACCATTACCGTGAGTCGGTGGCAGCCGGCATTCAGAACTTTCGGATTCGGCGTGATGTTCTCGTCAGCATCGGCGAGATAGCGAGGGAATTGGGCAATGTTCCGCTTGCCGTCGAATTTTACGAACGGTTTTTGCGCGAGTTTCCCCGGGACAGGAGGCGGATCTTGATCCAGGAACGGTTAGTGGCATTAAAGGCGCAGCTCACGATAGTGCGGTAGGACTCTATTTTCAGATGAGCCTGGAGCGTACCCTCAACGTAGTCGGATTTTCCCTTTTGGCGCTGTGCTTCGTTCTTTCCATAGCGCGGGTAGTAAAGCGTAAGACGATGGAACTCGATCCCGATGTGCGTTACTTGCGCATCGCGCACAACGTTCAGGAAGATGGAATGCAGCGCGGTTTGCAGGCCGCAGCGAGGGCATTTACGAAAATGTATCCGGACGTCGTGGTCGAGCAGATCGTAGTGCCCGCGAGGGTCTACACCAGTTGGACCAACACCATGCTGATCGGCGAGCAAGCGCCCGACCTCATGCTCAACGAAACCGTCTTCGGTGAGCAGATGATCAAATATTTCGAGTCCTATAACCGCCTTATGGATCAGCCGAACCCCTATAACGAAGGAACGGACCTGGAGGGAGTGCCCTGGCGCAACACTTTTATCGACAGCTTGGAGGGGAGGCCCGCCTTCCTTCCCATGAACTACAGCTACTACGGAGTGCCGCTGACGGCTTCCACGACACGCATGCTGTATAACCGTAATCTGCTCGAGCGGATAACCGGAAGCGGCGAGCCTCCGGATAACTACGAGGATTTTATCGACCTGTGTAATGCAATACATGCCTACGCGAAGGAAGAAGGCCGACGGCTCATCCCTGTCGCGGGAAGCGGAACCAGTGACTTCCTTGTTCGCCATCTGATCATGAGTCAGACGCAGAGGCTGGCGTTGGAACTCGATCAAACCCGTCGCCTGACCTACATCTCCGACCAGTCGGAGTCGCTTATCTTCAGGACCGCTGGCGGTACGATATGCAGCAAGTGCGCCTTGGCTTGGAACTCGTTAATGAAATTGTGAGCAATTTCCAGCCCGGGTTCATGCAGGCCACCATGCAGGATGCGCTTTTTTACTTCGCGCAGGAGCGCGCCGTAATGATGATCGCGACGGCCATCGAAGCGCGAAGCATCCTCTCGCAGTTGGCGTTCGAAGCCGGTGTTTTTGAGATCCCGCTTCCCGATACCCAACACCCCAGGTATGGGAAATACCTGCTCGGCCGGACGTCCGAAGCCGGTAATTTGACCCGTTTCGTGCTGGGCTTGACCCGGCAATCGAAACATCCGGATCTCGCCCTGGAATTTGTTTACTTCCTCACCAGCCTTGAGGGGAACCGTATCTTCGCTGAAACCAGTGGAAGACTTCCGTCCGTCGTTGGAGTGACGACGCCCCGGGATATGCAACCGTTCATTCCAAGAACGGAAGGGTATCCGCCTGGCCTTTTTCCAGTCCACTTGCGTCCGGGTATGGAATTGTTCGATTCACAGTTTTACATCCTCCAACAAGGTGCCGGTGGAACGGAATCGTTCATCGATGCCATGGATGCCAATATGACCGAAGCCGTTGTGGAAGGCTTCAATTGGGTCGTGTCGGTTCGCACTCAGAACGTGCAGAGCCAGGACACCTGGGTCGGTTCACTGTGGTACGAACTCGAGAATCGGCCGCCTGCGAATGAGAAGCAGAACATCTATCTCAACGAATTGCTTGACGGGGTAACCGAACTGCAGCTTTACCAGGACGCCGGCCGCTACTGGATCAAGGACCAGATCGCCAAGGCAGGATACGAATTGCGCGTGCGGTGATCGCAGCAGACCACCTGTTTGGTGAAATCCAAGGACGATTGCATTGGGTTAAAGATTCGAATCCAGGGATTCCGCGGATCAAACTTCGAAATGGGCTCCTTCCTACATCTTGACCTACCCTCCTGAAACCACATCCTGAACTTCAAACCGCCCCTGATGCCCACCGACTCGTCTGAGTGAAGCGTGATTTTGCCAATGCCCACTAACGACACCTCGATTCTATTTATTGGCGAGGAGACGCAGTACTTCCTCGACAATGCCATCGTCGAAGTGGCCGACAACGTCACCCGCACCATTCATCATCCAACGCCGATTGATCAAAATCCTCTCATCCAGCGCGACCAACCGTGGGAGCATGTAACGTATTTCTCCTGCAACTCCTGGAACTTACGGCACGACCGGGAGACGGGCCGGTTCCACTGTTTCTATACTGATTTCAAGCTGGATCGGGAGCGCCTGGTAGCACGCGGCGGATCGTCGCACGGCTGGGAGAACGCGCGCCTGCGCCAGCTCTATGCGCGTTCGGACGACGGTATCGAGTGGGTGAAGCCCCCCATGGGTATCCAACACGAAGGCGGGCATGACACGAACATCGTCTTCGGTACCGAAGGCTACGGGTCGGTCTACGACATATTTATCGTTGATGATCCTCTGGAATCGAATCCCAAACGGCGTTTCAAGACCCTCTACTCTCTCATTGAGCCGGTCGCCGAGAACGAATCTCGCTTCAGTGTGCACGCCGCCTATTCCGCTGACGGCATTCATCTCACCCCCTACGAGGAGGCGCCCTCCTTCGGCAAGCTGGGGTCTGTACGCGGTGACGTGACCATCGCTGCCTTCGATCCAGTTTCACGGACGCACCTCATCGCCACGCGTCATCCGTGGCAATACGTCGCTCCCGATCGAACCCGGCTGCGATCGGAGCCAAGGGGCCGTCCGAATGTCGGCGGTGAGCCGGTTTTTGACGCCATCGTGGGGCATGCCAACCGACGGGGCAAACGTCGCGTCTTTC
Organism: Candidatus Moanibacter sp.; assembly: GCA_965215885.1. Lineage (GTDB taxonomy): Bacteria > Verrucomicrobiota > Verrucomicrobiia > Opitutales > UBA2987 > CBDCEW01. Next base: position 7,109 of record CBDCEW010000080.1, on the reverse strand, counting down.
TGGCCGAGAGTCGGGACTTCATGCATTGGACCACCCCGCAGTTGATCCTCGCTCCGGACCCGGATGTCGATAACCTCGACGATGCCTTCTATGGGATGACTCCCTATCGCATCGGAGGACAGTGGATCGGCTTTTTAAATGTCTTTCATATGGTCAGCAACACCATGGACGTTCAGCTCGTGCACAGCCGCGATGGACGCTCGTGGAGCCGGATCGCTCCCGGTCGTCCCTGGCTGCAGTGCGGAGAACCTAGATCGTGGAACCAGTTCATGGTGACGATTCCGAGCCCGCCGGTTGCCATGGGAGATGAGCTCTGGGTATACTTCGGCGGCTCCAGGAACCATCATGACTGGTGGTTTTCCGGAGGCAACGAGGCGGTGGCAAATCCCGAAGTATGGAGAGACGTAGCAGAGGTACAGGATTGGAACGCTGTCGAGTACGGTCTCGGCCTTGCCAAACTCCGGCGCGACGGCTTCGTGTCGATCGGAGCAAACAGCGTTCGCGAAGGTCTTCTGGTGACCCAACCGTTTATCTCCTCGGGAGATCGACTCATCATTAACGCCTTCTGCGGCAAATATGGCTATGTAAAGGTCGAGGTCACTGATGAGGGCGGGAAGGTGGTTCCCGGGCTGAGCCACCGGGAGTGCGATCCGTTTGCCGCGGACGCAGTCAGCCATGTGGTGACATGGAACGGCAACAGCACCCTTGACGGATCCCCCGGAACCGGAACATCGGAGCGACCGCCGTTCAGGCGCCTGCGGTTCTTAATGCGCGCAGCAGAGCTCTTCTCGTTCCGAATCGCGGGAGGCTGAGCGGAGCGGAGCAATCCCACATCTCCGGAATCGAGCCGTCAGTTCTTTTGCTTGCGTCCCAGCCGCCTTCTGGCACCTTCTCTACGATTCGTGCTCGTCCTCGAGAAAATTCGAGAACGATAATGACGATCCCGCTCAGCGGGAAGAACGATATATGATCTGCCAAACAGGAGTTCCTAGATCGGTGGCAGGACGAAAAGCTCCCGCTTTCCGCTACACACTTCGATTCGAAACGTAGCGGAAAGCGGAAGCTTTTCGTCCTCGCGAGTTTTCGAGAACGAGGACGAGCACGAGGACGATAACGAAATCTGCAATTTCCGCTTTCGAAAGGACTGAAAATCATCGCCCGAAAACCGGCATGGACATCGAAGTTCCACATTAGTAACCCGCTGGAAGCCCTATGAAATCCGTTGTCATCGAAGGTTTGAACCAGCAGGTCCGCGTGGACGAAGTCGAACTCGATGATCCCCGTGAGGACGAAGTTCGCATCAAGATGGTGGCGAGCGGAGTCTGCCACAGCGACTATTCCATCATCGACGGGACGATTCCGACCGAGTTCCCCATCGTGCTTGGACACGAAGGTGCAGGCATCGTCGAGGAAGTCGGTCAACACGTAGCGACGCTCAAGACGGGAGACCACGTTGTCCTGTCGTATATCCCCCAATGCGGGAATTGCTTCTATTGCACGACGGGGAAACCCTACCTCTGTGAAACGAGCATGTTGACGCGCGCCGGCGCGCTCCCGAACGGGAACAAGCCGAGACGACGGGGCGGTGAACCGATCGGCCAGATGACGGGCCTCGGCACGATGAGCGAATATTCCGTCGTCCACCCAACCAGTTGTATTCCGATCGGACCCGACATCCCGCTCGAGAATGCGGCGCTCGTGGGCTGTGGCGTCATGACCGGCGTTGGAGCGGTCATCAACACTGCGAAGGTTGAACCCGGCAGCTCGGTCGCCGTATTCGGGACTGGAGGAATCGGCCTGAACGTTATCCAGGGATCTGTCCTCGCAGGCGCCAACACCATCATCGCCGTCGACACCAACCCGCTGAAGCTCGAGTTCGCCCTGCGATTCGGGGCGACGCACACGATCGACGCAAGCGAAGAAGATCCCGTCGAGCGAATTCGGGAAATCACCGACGGACGAGGTGCGGACTACACCTTTGAAGCGATCGGCAACGCGCAGGTCATGCGCCAGGCCTTCGATAGCGCGCGCCGCGCAGGCACGATCACGATCATCGGGGTCGCGAAATCGGACGATCACCTGACGATCCCCGCCAACATGCTGGTACGTGAAGAAAAGCGCCTGCTCGGATGTTTCTATGGCTCGACGCGTCAACGTGTCGACATGCCTCGCCTCCTGGATCTGTATAAGTCGGGTCAGCTCGACCTCGACGGGCTGATCACGAAGCGGTATCCGATCGATGATGCGCAGGAAGCATTCGATGATCTTCTCGCCGGCAAAAACGCGCGAGGAGTTTTGATCTTCGACAACTAGGAGCCTGTCGGACTATGTCGTCGGATTGCTCTGCAAGTGTCAAAACTCGTCCGACAGATTCCTAGTCCGGAAATCTTACGTATCTGTTTAGTGTGCTAGCTGAAAATGCGATCGTTCATTTTCGAACCGCCTCTCTCCCATCGTGGATCTCAATCGTGATCTCTTGTCGATCTTCCCTTCTTTTGAATTTAGATCACGATTATGAACCACGACAGAAGATCGAACCGGTATTCCCTCTCCCATCGTGACTCTTAATCGTGATCTCCTGTCGATCTTCTCCTCTTTCGATTTTAGATTACGATTATGATTCACGACAAAAGATCGAAACGGTTATCCCTCTCCCATCGTGGCTCTCAATCGTAATCTCCTATCAATCTTTTTTCCTTTCGATTTTAGAGCACGATTATGAACCACGACAGAAGATCGAACCGGTAACCCCTCTCCCATCGTGACTCTTAATCGTGATCTCCTGTCGATTTTCTCCCCTTTCGATTTTAGATTACGATTATGATTCACGACAAAAGATCGAAACGGTTATCTCTCTCCTATCGTGGCTCCCAATCGTGATCTCCAGTCGATCTTCTATTCTTTCGATCCCGCTGAACGGGATCACGATTATGATCACGACGGGAAGTTTTCATCGAGTTACTCACTCCGACGGTGACTCTCAATCGTGATCTCATGTCGACCATCCCATCGTCAATTTACAATTCACAGATTGAATAAAAGCCGCAAGGACCTGAATATTCCTCAGAATGCCTTCCTCAACAAAACTCAAAATCCTCACCATGGCGGATACGAGCGCCTACCCGAACGTTCTGGATCCTTTGCGGGAGATTGCTGAGGTCGCGGAGCTGCCGGCCAGGCAGGAGCTGCTTCTGGAAAGAATAGGGGAATTCGACGGATTTCTCACTCCCCTGGAAGTTCAGTCCAATCGAGAGGTATTGGACAGGGCCGAAAGGCTAAAAGTCATCGCTACACCCACAACCGGCAGGGACCACATCGATCTCGTTCACGCCGAAAAAAGAGGCATTACAGTTTATTCGCTTAAAGAGAAAACGGAATTTCTCAGCAACATCACAGATGCGGCAGAGCATGCCTGGGCCCTTCTCCTCTCTCTCGTGAGAAAACTGCCCTGGGCTTTTTCGGGGGCCCAACAAGGTGCCTGGACGGAAAAGGAAAAGCCGCTCGGGAACCAGCTTTCAGGCAAAACCCTGGGTGTTGTCGGTTACGGCCGCCTCGGACGCATCGTCGCACAATACGGTGTGGCTTTTCGTATGCGAGTCCTTGTCTGCGGGAGAAGAAAATTCGAAACTCCGGAAGGCGTTGAGCAGGTCGATTTCGACCACCTTTTGCAGGACTCCGACTTCGTTTCGATTCATATCCACCTTACGGATGAGAATCATCATCTTTTCGACGCCGCCGCCTTCGCGAAAATGAAACCGACTGCAGTCCTCATCAACACGAGCCGGGGCGCCATTATCGACGAAGCGGCCATGCTCAATGCTCTATCGAGCGGGCGCCTCGCCGGAGCGGGAGTTGATGTCATTGAAGGGGAATGGCGCACCAACTTGAAAAATCACCCGCTCATTCAATATTCCAGATCAAATCAAAACCTGATTATTACCCCCCATATTGGCGGCGCCACGGTGGAATCTCAATCGCTCATCTACCAGTACATGATTCAAAAATTGCTGCGTTTTTTCTCAAGCTAGCAGCCCGTCGGACTTTATACCTCTTTCGGAAGAGTTAATCTGTTTCATTCCGATCCCGGCCCGCCGGGACTAGAAACAAGAAAATGAACCTGAGATTTGTGGGAAAGAGTACGAATTGTCGCACAGCGAATTCGCTATTGGCCAATTTTACAGGCTCAACCTTTGAGCCACAGTCTTTAATCATCATAATCGTAGTTTAGAGCGGAATAGATATGGCCAATTGTCTCAAATCTCAGGTTCATTTTCTTCCAAGGAATCTGTCGGTCGAATCTGTGTTGAAATGTCGATCTGTCGCTATGAAATCTATACCATTGGGATGTTAGGATTTCTAAGTCCGACAGATTCCTAACCTGAAGAAAATTGAACAGGAGGAAGAAGATGAAAACCGATCTAACCCAGGAACAAATTGATGCCTACGAACGAGATGGCTGCCTGATAGTTAAGGAATTCCTCACCACCCAAGAGCTAGACGAGCTGATTTCCGCTGTCTCCGATTGTGTGAAGCAGATGGGAAAATGGAAGGTAGCAGGCGATGAGGATAAAAAGCATGTAGAAGGGGATACATATCACGACCAAGTGTTTCTCCAAAGGGTAAACCTCACACGGAGCCGGTCCCAACATGACCCCGGGGTGGCGACGGGCGATGACGTGCGCCTACATGCCCGATGGTGCGACCTTCAATGGGATTCAAAACATCCTTTCAGACGCACAGGTCGCAAAAGGATGCGGATTTGTCCATCATGCTATTCAGCATGCGTCCGATTTCGGAAAGCTTGTCACATAGCTCGTTCGAATCTTCCTCGGTTAGATACCCGCAGTCTGCAGCCGTCTCGATCCAGTGCTGCGTTTCATACTGTTCCGCATCTGCATCTGTAAGTTTGCTCACAAAATGTTTCTCGTAACGGCGTTCTCCCCATGCCTCGGCAATCTGCGCTCCAATCGATCTGGACGACCGCCGCACTTGGTCAGTAAGCGAATACATTTCTTCCCTGGGAAAATGTCCCGAGATGATAAAGATGTTCCTGGAGACGGCTCTTCCCCTTTGATAGACAATCAGATCCCTGAAATTCGCGGCGTGTGGATTTCTCTGCATAATCTGCTTCCTCCTTTTACTGTTCACCGTTCACTGTTTACTATTCATGTCCAGTGAATTCCCAAATCTGAACCCCTGTTTGCGGCCTCCTACCGCTTTAGGGTTTGACGATTGGGCCCCCAGGGCCCCAACTAAAGGATTCGCTTCCTTCTTTCACTTTCACTTCCACCCTCACTCTCCATTTCCCATGCCAATCTTCACAGCCGATGAACTCGAAGCTACCTGCGCCAGGATATTCATAGCCGCGGGACTCTCGAACGAGGAGGCGAGACGCGTTGCCCACTCGCTGGTCCTGTCGAACACGATGGGCCACGACTCCCACGGGGTTATTCGCGTGTCTCAGTATGTGGATTTCGTTCGTGATGGGCAGTTCCTTCCAGGAAAGGAAATCCGGATTGTCAGGGAAGCGGACGCCTCGGCCGTCGTGGATGGGGGATGGGGCTTTGGGCAGACGATCTGCCATCAGGCCGTTAACCTCGCGATGGAGAAGGCGCAGCAGCGGTCGGTCGGCGTGGTCGAGGTCTTCAACTGTTGCCACGTGGGTCGCCTGGGCGAGTACGTGGAGGCCGTAGCAGAGAAGGAGATGATCGGGATCGTAATGTGCAACAACCACGGCGCAGGAATACTGCAGGCGCCCTTCGGTGGAATCGACGCCAGGATGTCGCCGAACCCGATTGCCGTGGGCATCCCGACCGGCGACACTCTCCCGATCATCGTGGATATGACCACAAGCGTGGTCGCGGAGGGTAAGATTCGGGTCAAGCGTAATCTCGATGAGGAACTCCCGGATGATTGGGTGCTTGATCCGGAAGGAAAGCCGACGACTGATCCGAACGTTTTCTATGGGCCCCCGAGAGGCGCGATCCTGCCGTTCGGCGGAATATGTGCCCACAAAGGATTCGCCCTCGCCATTGTGGTCGACGTGCTCTCAGGAGCCCTTGGTGGGGGCGGCTGCAGCCGCGAAGCGGTATCAAGGGGAGGCAACGGCCTGTTCGTGATGGCTATCGATATCGGGGCCTTCGTCGACCAGGAGAATTTCAAGAGTGAGATTGGGAACTTCGTCAGCTGGCTGAAAAGCTCGCGACTGATGGAGGGATTCGAGGAGATCATGCTCCCCGGTCAGCCCGAAGCAAAGCAACGCAGAAAGAAGGAAGAGGAGGGCATCCCGATTGACGATGCGACATGGCAGCAAATCCGTGAGACCGCAGAAAAGACAGGTGTTGGTATTCAATAAACTGCAGTCGACCCGTCGCCGCTTCGCTTCGCCGAGGCAAGCAAGGTTCGCGACGAGGTTACCCAAGGGAAGTAGGAGTTTCCTTCTGCATTCGCGTGCATCTGCGGTTCTCTTCTTATTTTTTGGTTGCCCGTTCGAGAGCCTCAGGGCCCCGAGCTTGTCGCGGGGCGGCTTCGCTGCTCCAAGTCATCCGTGATCACGTCAATCTCCGCTGCTCACTCATGAGTTCCCTTTTGGTCAACCTCTTTAACAGCGGTGTGGACGGGTATCACACCTATCGTATCCCCAGTTTGGTACTGTCGCCGAATGGTGCCCTGCTGGCCTTCTGCGAGGGCCGCAGGAATAGTCGCGACGACCATGGTGATATCGATCTCGTGCTCAAGCGCTCGGAGGACGGCGGGAATACCTGGTCGAAACTGCAGTTGGTCTACAGGGAAGAGGGTGAAATCGCAATCGGCAATCCCTGTCCGGTGGTCGACCGGGACACCGCTACCATCTGGCTACCCTTCAGCCGCAACAACGACGAGATGCTGGTCACATACAGCAGCGACGATGGATTGACCTGGGCGGCGCCCCGGGACATTACGCCAGACGCGAAAAAGAAGGGATGGATCTGGTACGCTACAGGCCCCGGCGTAGGCATACAATTGGAACGCGGAGCGCATAGAGGCCGGCTCGTGATTCCGTGTGACCACCAGATTCCAGACGATTATGGGTCCGGCGCGCACGCCATCTACAGCGACGACCACGGCCA
>CBDCEW010000079.1:0-89925 GCA_965215885.1 Candidatus Moanibacter sp. | reverse complement strand
CTTCATGGTGAGGCCATTGTATTTTGGAACGAAGCGAATAGGAATTTTTGAAGAGAGGAACAATGGAATGATGAAAGCATGAGCGCCTCATCATACGTCAATCTTCGACCGTTTTTCGCCCGTTCGGTTCTTTTCCTGGCAGCAGCCCTATCTACGCACTGCCGCCATTTAGAAGCCCCAAGTCCAGCTTCCCCCAGTGATTCTCAGGTCAAGCGTATCAGCTTTCTCGACCGGTATTTTTCGGAGCGGGCGCTTCGTAAGACAATCGAGAGGGGAGCATACGGCATGATAGAATCCACTTCCCGATTCTACGCAGACAAGAGCAGAGCAGTGAAACATCAACGTTTTTCTGACCTGCACCGCGATCTCATCGAGAGTGGCATACCGCACCGCCAGATTGTCGGGTCCTACGAAGGCCACGTTACGGACCTCTCCTTTCTCGTTGTCAAACCCGACAACATGGATGAGGAGATTTTTCTAGAAACGCTCATCGCCTTCGGAAAGAAATACCTTCAACAATCCGTTATCTACTCCGCCAGTCTTAGTCCGGGAGAGTTGCACAAGAGAAACTACCTAGTCTTCACCACTGGCGAGCATGCCGGATATTCCCGCTCCGGCACCGGCTTCGTGGAGGGACGAGAGGGTAGCTACTCCCTCGTCACCACTACAGAGGGGGCTGAGATTTATATCGGTACCTACATGTTGGCGAAAGAATATGTGAAACATCCCGGATTTGAGGAATAGAACACAAAGGATTATTCTAGTCGCTACCGACTTGAAACGAATTTTCGGATGGCTGGTTAATTTCTAAATTCGACGGTAACTGGCGCCGAAGAAACCCACCCCACTCCCCTCCCAGGAGGGGAACTTAATCAATGAGTTCCGATGCGAAAAGGTCCCCTCCTCGGGAGGGGTGCCGCAGGCGGGGTGGGTCGGCCCCTCTTGGAAGGATTGCTCCCGCATACGGCCCGCCGGGATGGGTCATCTCTCTTTTCCATATCCGCGCCATCGGCGCAATCCGCGGTCAAATCGGAGACATTGATAACAAGCTTTGCTTCTGTTTGATCCGCCAGGCCGGTCCCATTCACCGTCTGAGTGCCCAATCCAAAACCCAACCCCTTCCGATCGCCTCCACTATGTCAGGCAGCGTCAGCAAGACTTTGACACCGAATCCGATAAAATCCAAAGCGCCGGATACTCAGTCGAAACGCAGCGAATCACCAACTACCAGTTCGTGTGGGATCCGTCCGTCCGGCGCAAATGCTGAGCCTCCCAGAATTTGAAGGTCTGCTCCTTTGCCGCCTCTTCGTTGAAGGATATCCCGAGTCCCGGACCATCCGGAACAGCAATGCGATCGCCTTCCAGTCTCAACTGTATCGGAAACATCGCTTCGTCGTAGAACTGCCCCTCTTCCGTCGGCGACACACGAAATTCCAGCCAGGAAAAATTCGGCACTGCGGCGCCGAGGTGCACCGTTGCCGCGGTGCAGATCGGACCTAATGGATTGTGTGGCATCAAATCGATGTAGTGGGCCTCGGCCATCGCGGCCACTTTCATCGATTCGGTGAATCCACCGACATTGCAGATATCCAGCCTCGCGAAATTTGTTATCCCGCGCTCAATGTAAGGCATGAACTGCCACTTGCTCGAAAACTCCTCCCCAATCGCGAAAGGGATGTCGGTCATCGTGCGAAGGGACTCATAGGCTCCCGGCGTCTCATCGCGAATCGGCTCCTCGAGGAAATCCAGCGTCCCACTCGGCATCCGCTGACAAAACGATGCAGCCTCAGCTACGGACAGGCGATGATGGTAATCGATGCCCAGCGTTGGTCCGGCGCCAACCTCCGCTCGCAGGGCGGTCAGCCAATCCGCCGTCAACCCGATTGATTCACGTGGCTCGAAGACGTGCTCACTTTCATCCCGCGGGTTCGCCATCCCTGTACGGATCACACTCCAACCGTGGTCGATCAGTAGCTTCGCGTTTTCGATCAGCCCTTCCAGAGAGGGCATGGAGCATGTCGCGAAGCACGGTATCGCATCCCTCTGCTTTCCGCCGAGCAGCTGATAGACTGGTATATTCAGCGACTTGGCGACAATGTCGTGGAGCGCGATATCAATTGCGGAAATCGCTGCCGAGAGTACCCTTCCTCCTTCGAAGTACTGGCTTCGATACAACTCCTGCCAAAGTGAGCCCATCCTCCTGGGATCTCGTCCCATCAGGAACTCCCTATAGTGCTTGATCGCGCCGACAACCGCCAATTCCCTTCCGGACAATCCCGATTCGCCCAGACCGTCAATACCCTCGTCCGTCTCGATTTTTACAACGAGCTGATTCCGATGCCCAACCCAGACGGGGTAACTCTTTATGTCCGTGATTTTCAATCTTTCCTCCCTTAGTAATCCAATTCGAAATTTCGCCTCGGCATACCTCATCGTATTTACGAATTGGATTACATAATTCTATTTGAACCGAATCGTCCGGAAGAGTCGATTGAAAACCGTTCGATTAATCTATTTGAGAGCGCACATTTGCTTTCAAAACACTTGGGGATTCGTCACCCTTACCACCCATGAAAATCACAGGAGTCCGCACTCAACTCTATGAGTTTCCACTAACTCGTCCAATTGGCGATGCCAACGGCCCGAAGGGGCGGGACATTGTGGCCGGGTTGGCGGTGCATATCGATACGGACGTAGGAGTTTCCGGAATCGCAATCGGTGGAGCTGGAGCAGCCCGACAGATAAGCCAACTCGTTGAAAACCTGCTCCTTGGATGTGACCCGCGCGGCGTGCGTGGTCTGTGGAAGACGATGGTCGATCATGTTTTCAAGGGAGGAAACCGCGGGGCGGTCACGGGTGCTATCGCGGCCATCGACATTGCTCTCTGGGACCTCAAAGCAAGGTTGAACAAAGAGCCTCTCTGGAAGACGCTGGGGGCATCGACACGCCGGGTCCGGGCGTATGCGAGCGGCATCGACATGCCCCTGACAGATACCGAATTGTGCAACTTCTATGAGAGCATGGCGGCAAAGGGAGTCTGTGGAGGTAAATTGAAGATCGGGTTGGATTTGAATGCCGATCTGCGGCGTATTGGAATCATGCGCGATGCTCTTGCCAAGTCGGGGAAAACGCCCGAACTGATGATCGACGTGAATGAGTACTGGTCGCCCAAGCAGACAATACGGTATCTCCATCGCATCGAGGAGCAGTTTGATATAAAATGGGTTGAAGAACCCGCCCGGCGCTGGGATTGGCAGGGCCTCAGGAAGGTGTCCGACAGTATCCGGGCGTCCGTCGCCTCGGGGGAAAACCTCGACGATATCAGCGATTTCACGCCCCTGATCGCCAATCGGGCTGTTGATATCCTCAATCTTGGCGGAAACGCTTCCGGTATCACCGGCGCCTCGCAAATCGCCGCCCTCGCTCACGCCTTCGAAGTGCCTGTATCAATGATGAATTGCCCGGCGAGCTTCATGGCCCACCTCGCCGCCGCCCTACCCAACCACTGCGAGATGGAGGTCCTCGAGGCCGGTCGCAGTGCCGTCCTCACCGGAACGCACCCAATCGAGGACGGCTGGATCGTTCTGAGCGACGAGCCGGGACTGGGATTCCTCTTCGACGAAGAAAAACTGAGGGAGTTCAGCGTAAATGAGCCATCCCCCACATCCTTCGCCAGCCCCTGGGGTCGCCGCCGGGGCGCCGGTATGTATCTTGTCGGACCCGACGAACGGGACGTCGTAAACAGGGAGTGATAGGGTCAGGCCCTTGTTTTGATTCCGGTGAAATACCCCCACGTTCTTGCGAACGCGGCTACGGCGCTCCGTAAGTCGTTGATATATGTAGCCGCGTTCGCAAGAACGTGGGACTTTTTCGACAGAATCTCTATTTTCAGTTTCAGGTACTCCATTCGGGTCTTGTCTGTTACCAAGCTCCCACCCTTCTGGCCGTCGACGAAAGAGGCACGCCTCTTCGCCCAGCACTCATCTGGATGGATCGGCGGGCGGGCATGGAAGCGGACGAAATCGCGAAGCAGTTCGGATTCGCCGAAATCGTAAACCGCACCGGGAACCGGCCGGACCCCTATTTTGTAGCTGCCAAACTGCGCTGGCGTTCGAAACATGAACCGGAAATCGCAAAAGAGGCTCACCGGTTTCTGCATATCCGGAATTAAGCTGGAAACACGCGAGTCCGTATGATCATAGAGGATGTTGCACGTTTCCTCAACGGGCAGCATCCGAATCGATTGGCCAACCCTGAAGTTTGGGAGAAGAGGCGTCGATGAAGCTCCCGAATCAGAAAACGACAGCGAGTCTTCCTATACCACGGACGTCGCAATTATAGTTGACGAAGGTTGAGTGGCGTCTCTTTGATCCTGACACAGCCGATGAAATTAACCATTAACAGTTGCCGTGAGAGACAGAAATGTCTTCAAGCCGTACTTGAGAAAAGAGGCGCGGTCGGAGCGATCATCTCCCGAAGGGATCTCGTCTATTATTTCACCGGGTTTCACCATAACCGGCATCATGCCGCAGCCACCTTTATCGGGTCCGACGGGAAGACAACCCTGGTTTGTGCGGTTGAACCCGACCCGGTAGCTGTTGATGAGGTGATTCACTATGACGCGGCTTACCTGGCTACAATGCACAGTCGCCAGTTTGAGGCTGTCGCGGAAAAGCTCTCGCCGGTCGTCCCCGCCGGGGCACCACTCGGAGCGGACCTGGGCGGTGGGATTGGATGTATCTCGAGACTCGGCGGTCCCGATATCATTGACTTGACCCCGGACATTCGGCGCATGCGGAAGTGTAAGTTTCCCGACGAAGTGGAGGCCATTTGTGAGGCGATCAAAGTCACCGAAGTTATGTACACAACTGCCCGTGAGGCGGTCAGACCGGGCGCCGATGAGTTGGATGTGTTTACAGCCGTCCGCTCCGCTGCGGTTTCCTTCGCAGGGGAAGATTTGGAACATTTTGGAAATGATTTTCGCTCAAACGACATGGGAGGCCCGCCTCGGCGCCGACGCATGCAGGCGGAGGAGCTCTACATTCTGGACGCAGGGCCTTCGCTGCACGGGTATTTCGCGGATAACTGCCGTACTTTCTCGGTGGGATGTTCCCCGAGTCCGGCTCAACAAGAGGCTTGGGAGATCATCGATTCGCTTTTCCCGATTATCGAATCAGCAGTAAAGCCGGGAGTTGCGGCCGGCGTTGTTTTCGAAATCGCTAATCGGCATCTCAATACGAACGGTTTCGAAGGACTGGTGCATCATTTAGGCCACGGAATTGGCCTGGCTCCACATGAGGCTCCCGAGCTCAACCCGAATTACGATGCAGTATTTGAGGCAGGGAATGTCTTCACTATGGAACCCGGCCTCTACGGACCGGCCTTGAAAGCGGGCATACGTCTGGAAGAGAACTACCTCGTCGAGGAAAACGGAGTTCGAAAATTGACATCTTTTCCTCGGAATCTCGCCTGACCGGCTTTTTTCGGACTGAGAGCTCAGTCGTTCATTCCTGGTTCTGCTGAAAGACCTCCACGTTCTTACGAACGCGGCTACGGTGCTCGGTAACAGGTTGATATTTGTAGCCGCGTTCGCAAGAACGTGGTCCAGCATTCCGCGATGGCGACTTTCTCACCGGAATCCATTTTTTCCATAGACAAAAAAGGGCGGGCAAAAAATAGCTAACCCCTTCACGAAAATCTCACCGCTATCCTCTTAGACCCTCCACAAGGAAAGCGGCCAGTTCCGAGAACTCCATCCCCGCAATCCCCAACTCTTCCACTTTCCGGCCACCTTCCCAGGCATCAAATCCCATTACAATTGTACCGAGATCGACAAGCGAACGCATCACCGGTGTCTCAACGCCCAGTTGTGACGCAATCGACGCCCACGAAACGAGACCGTAGGGTATGTCCTCCGTCAGCCAACGGCTCTCCAACGAACCGGGCGCTTTGAGCCTCGTCAGCATCCAACTTCCGTTGATCGTCTCCCACAAATCTCCGCGCGGGCCGAATCCAGCTGAATGAAACGCTTCCGCGACCGGCATTAAATCGTACCCAAGCACCTTCCCGAGCTGGAGCCTCTCTTCATCAAGGGATTCGATGACTTTCACCACGGAGGGTGTGACGCCTTCCTCGTAAAAATAAAACTCACCACGGGCATACTCAATTCGCCCCGCGTTCATTAGGACACCTGCAGGATGAACGATCGGATTCATGGCAGACAAACCGCAAGCCATCACGTCAGGGTGGGCACACAATCCGGGAAATAGAGCGTCCAGAATCTCGCGCACTTCCTCGCTCTTGCCATTCGGAAGAGCCCCGAGGCCGAGTCCGGTGACCACTCCCCATATTGTCGCAACGTCGGGTTCTGTCTTTCGACAGACATAGGGCGCAGTATCGACCTCAGCCAAGGTCACCCACCCCTCTTTATCCGCCTCTCTCAGCAGCCGTGCCCATTCCAGCGAACCCAGGTTTCCCGGCATCAGGACTACCGTTTGACCTCGCCGCAAATGCGGTATACAGACCTCCGCAAAAGGCCGATGGGCGTAGGCGGGCACAATCAGGAGGATCAACTCCGCGGTTTCCAGCGCTTCAGCCGCATCCAGCGTTACGCTTTTCAACACCGCTCTCCCCTCACCGCCGGCGCCCTTGAGATGGATTGCCCGTTCTTTTCGGATCGGCGCGATCGCCTCAGAAAAGGCAGGTAATTCGTAAAGCGTAATCTCGTGTCCATCGAGAGAAAGCCGGGCGGCCACAGAAAATGCGGTGTTACCGCCGCCTAAGATGGTTATTGCTCGTCCAGCCATGATTCTCTGAGCCCCTGTCGAGTTTTGATGGAGAAACTGCGTATCGAGGATCATTGTGAATTATCCTCAGACTTTATTGAAGCCTAAATCTAGAATCAAGTGCCGGGCAATTCCTTGACCGCCTTTCCGCTTTCTCTACTATGGTCTCTCTACCATTAAACATTCACAAGTATGACCTCCTCGATCGGACCCGCCCGATCTCGCTCCGAATCTGCCGCGAATAAACCCGCCGCCACTCTCGTGGACGCGGATGTCCACAACTATCCCAATTCAATTGAGGACCTCTTTCCTTTCCTCTCGACACGCTGGCAGGCCTACATTCGCCAGGCGAGAATGCCCCTCCCGGGAGTCTCGCTGTATCCCAAGGTATTCGCAGTCGCCGCCCGCCGTGATGCCTGGCCGCCCAACGGAAACGTGCCCGGGAGCGATCCGGAGTTCTCAAAAAAGCAACTCCTCGAAACCTGGAATATCGATATCGCCATCCTCAATACGCTGGTGGGAATATCCGCCGTCCAAAATATCGATCTCTCCAACGCCCTTATGCGCGCTACGAACGAATGGATGGCCGCCGTCTGGCTCGACGCCGATCCTCGTTGGCGAGGCTCGATCGTTGTCAATCTACACGATCCAGAAGCTTCCGCGAAGGAAATCCGTCGCACTGCGGGCGATCCCCGCTTTGTTCAAGTACTCCTTCTGGTGCGCTCCCACGCTCCTTTCGGTCGCCGTGAATTTCGCCCCATCTTTCAAGCCGCAGCAGAACTCGGTCTCCCCGTAGGTATTCATTTCGGTGGAAGCGGTAACCCTATCACACCATGCGGTTGGCCCTCCTACTACATCGAAGATCACACAGCTATGACCCAGGCCTTTGAAACTCAGGTCATCAGCCTTGTCTGCGAAGGCGTCTTTGAGGAACTTCCCGAATCGCGAGTCATCATCATCGAGGGAGGCTTCGCGTGGATTCCGGCCCTCATGTGGCGCCTCGACAAGAATTATCGGGGACTCCGCAGCGAAGTGCCATGGCTCAAAAGGGCTCCGAGCGATTATATTCGCGAGCACTTTCGCGCCACCACCCAACCGATGGAAGAGCCGCCCGACCCGAAATACCTCCTCCAGATTATTGAAATGATCCAGAAAGAGGATTTCCTCCTGTTTGCCAGCGACTACCCCCACTGGGATTTCGACGCCCCCAATCGCTCCTTGCCTCCAAGCATCCCTAAAGACCTCCGCGAACGAATTATGGCCGCGAATGCCAACGAATTCTATGGCTTCGCAGGAGTATGATGTAGGCGCGATTTCCGATTTTCGATCGGGTCAGCCCTATCCGCTGACAATTGACGGCAGGCGCCTTGTCCTGGTGCGCAATGACGATACCTTCTACGCGATGCGCGACGTCTGCCCACACCAGGGCGCCTCCCTCTCCTCAGGGAAAATCAGCGGTACGCCGGTGCCATGCCTTCCTGGCGAGGAGATTCGCTTCCACCGGACAGGCGAGATTCTCATCTGTCCCTGGCATGGATGGGAGTTCGACTTGAAAGCGGGCCACGCCCTCGCCGCACCTCTGCGTGGTCGGTTGCAAACTTTTCCCGTTCGCATAGATAATGACCGGGTCATCGTCGAGGTCCCATGATTAACTCGATCGAAACTGAGTCTGCTCGAGCAACGATTATCCGATATTGTTGCATAACCGGCTTTATCACCTGCCTCCTGGTCTCTGCAGTAACGGCTTCAAAAGTCTATTTGCTGAATCTGGGTTTTTTGACGCTTGTGGTCCCGGTCGGGACAAGCCTCTATGCTATCACGTTTCTCTGTACCGATATCATCTCGGAAACAGCGGGAAGAAAACATGCCTTTATTCTTGTATTGTCTGGATTTTTCGCTCGGATCTTCGCTCTCCTGTTTTTCATCTTCGCTGTTAATATCGAGGGCGCTGAAGGTTTGTGGCATAATCAGGCTGAATACGCCCTCATTCTCCTCGGTATTGGGAAAGATGGCGCGGGCAGAATCCTTCTGGCCGGAATACTCGCCTACCCGATCAGCCAATGCGTCGATATTCTGTTATTTCATACCTTTCGTGAAATGCATAAAGGGCGCAATCTTCTCTGGTTTCGAAACATTGTTTCCACATTTATCTCACAATCCGTCGACAGTACCTGTTTTATTCTCTTCGCCTTCGCGGGAAGAGAGGGATTTAATGCTCAGGTACTCTTCACCATAATCCTGGGTCAAATTACCGTGAAATGGATCATAGCCATGTTCGATACCCCATTTGTATACATGGCAAGAAACTTCGTGGAGGGCAGAAGTCTGTTCGACTTACGTGGCTAAGTAATGAACATTTCTAATCTGCGATATCTACTCTCCCCCGATTCCGTAGCCGTAGTGGGCGCTTCCAAACGCCCGGGGAGTCCGGGATCGATGGCAATTCTCAATATGCTCGAAAGGGGATATTCCGGTAATCTCTATCCCATTAACCCCAAGTACAAGGAGGTCCACGGAATTCCCTGCTATGAGAATATGGCTCATCTTCCGGAAAAGGTGGACTGTGTAATCATCTGTGTTCCGGCTGCCGGGGTGCCGTCGATTCTGAATTTGGCAGTGGAGGCAGGGTCCCGTTCGGCGATCGTCTATGCCAGTGGTTTTGCGGAAACCGGAAAAACGGGAGCCGATCTCCAACGCGAACTGCGAAAAATCGCAAAAAGGAATGGAATGCCTGTCTGCGGCCCTAACTGTATCGGCCTTGTGAATTTCAAAAGTGAATTTGGAGGATTGAGCGCCACCGTTCCTCCTGAACTTCACAAAGGAAGGGTATCGGCTGTGTGCCAGAGTGGTTCAGTAGCCATTGCACTGCTGAACAACGGTCGCGGTATCGAATTTAACCGTGTTGTATCCAGTGGTAACGAGGCCGTCGTTACGGTCGAAGACTATCTTGAGTTCTTCCTCGAAGACGAGGATACAGATGTTGTTCTTGGCTTCGTCGAGGCTTTTCAAAATATCTCCAAGCTTCGTGCCGTTGCGGCAAAAGCGCGGAAACTCGGTAAGCCAATCATCCTCCTTAAAGTGGGGCAATCTTCTCTCGCTCGGCGAACAGTTGCGTCTCACACGGGCAGGCTGGCAGGTTCAAACGCTGTCCTCGACGCGCTCCTGAAGCAGTGCGGGATCGTACGCGTACGTGACCTCGACGAACTATTGGAGACCGCCACGCTCTTTCTCAAATCAAATCGTCCTCGAGCCAAAGGGCTCGGTATGATGGCCGTCTCGGGTGGAGAGATCGGCATGCTCGCCGACTTGGCGGATAACGTCGGCCTCCAATTTGCTCCACTGGCGGAGGAGACAGTCGAGGCCCTTCGCGACTGCCTTCCTCCCTACAGCAGCATATCCAATCCGTTGGATGCATGGGGCAATGGTGATCTGGACAGGACCTACGCGAGTGCTCTTGAAATACTCGGTCGTGACCCCGGAATCGATCTCGTTGGGGTAAGCCTGGATGTTCAGGCCGGATTGAACCGGAATCAGGCGGAATTCTACGAAATTGCAGCGAGGTCTGTCGTCAAGGTGGCAGCGAAACTCAGTAAGCCGGTCATCGTATTCAGCAACATTTCTACAGGCATTAACCGGGAATTGCTCGCTGTGTTCGAGAGCGGAGGAGTACCGACTCTGCAAGGATCAGAGAAGAGCCTGCGCGCTATTTCTCATTTGATCGATTTTTCGACGAGAACGCACGAAAAACAATCCGGAAGCGACTCGATGCGAGACGATAATCGGGTTTCAGAGGCAATTGCCCAATTCGTGCACCCCCGGCTCTCGGAGCATGCATCGAAAAATGCCCTGAATCTATATGGTATACCAACGACCACCGAGCGGATCGTTTCATCGCTGGAAGAGGCCAGGGAATCCGCATCGGAGATCGGCTACCCGGTCGTCCTGAAGGCGGTTTCTCCGGATCTGCCCCACAAGACGGAAGCGGATATAATCCGGCTCGCTATCGTAGATGAGGCATCGCTGGAAAAGGCCTACGAAGCGATCGAAATCAACGTTCGAGCAATCGTCCCCGATGAATCCATTGACGGCACACTGGTGCAGGATCTCGATCAGGCATTGGAGGTAATTGTTGGGATCCCCCTCAATGCGGACCTGCCGTGCTTTTCGGACTGGGTGGTGTCTTCGGATATTCTCAATCCGGCTCGCTATCGTCGTCGAGATCGGCAACTACCTCGAGGCAAGGTCGCTGGCCGAAAAGGGTTCCCACGGGCGGACCAGCCTATGAAGGCTGCCGGCGCTGCCGATGAGCAGGTATTGAGCGATCGAAATCAACGTTCGAGCAATCGTCCCCGATGAATCCATTGACGGCACACTGGTGCAGGAAATGTTGGATCTCGATCAGGCATTGGAGGTAATTGTTGGGATCTCAGTAGACCCTCAATGCGGACCTGCCGTGCTTTTCGGACTGGGTGGTGTCTTCGCTGAAATTCTCAATGACGTAGCACTGCGAGTAATTCCAATCAGCGAGTCTGATGCCTGGGCAATGTTGGCAGAAATCCGTGGCGCCGACCTGCTGACAGGAGTTCGAGGAAATCCGGCGGTCGACCGCGCCGCAATCGTCGATATTCTACTGAAGCTTTCCGACCTGGCAACCGAGCTCGGCAATATCACCCCCTGCAACTACCTCGGCGAAGTGGATGTGAATCCCCTCGTCGTCTTCCCGCAAGGTCGAGGTGCCATTGCCGCCGACGCCCTGATCGTGACTAGCCCGGACATTTCACACACTGCGTAGCGAGACGGCGTAGATCGTTGCGTGCAGGGACGGTAGCGCAGGCAGGATCTTTCTGTCGTTCAAGAGTCTTCGAATATTCGTGAGAAAAGCGGGCTAGTCCCGGCAAGCCGGGATCGGACTTTATGACTCATTCGGAGTAATTACTGTGTTTCATTCCGATCCCGGCTTTCCGGGACTAGAAACAAGAAAATGAAACTGAATTTTGCTGGAAGAGAACTTTAAGAGTGCTTTTGATGTGGAATTCGGGGCCAATATGTCAATGTGACCAAGAAAATCATTCGCTGTCCTTGCCAGTTAAACAAGTGAAACAGAAAAAGTGAGTCAATTTCTCCCAAAATTCAGTTTCATTTTCTTCATAGGAATCTGTCGGACGGACTTTGGTGCTTGTAAAGCAATCGACTCACAAAGTCCGACAGATTCCTAACGGATTTCGGCGAGTTCTTCGACCGTCTGCCTGAAGGGTTTCATAGCCCAGTAGAGAAAAATGGCGCCGATCACATGAAATGCTCCGCAGACGAATATCAGAGAATATCGGAGCGCGCTTTCGTAACCGAACAGGTAATCGGTAGCCAGAGCGACAAGAGTCGGACCGAGCCCCAAACCGATTATGCTATTTGCGGACAGCATCAGTGCCGAGGCGAACCCGCGCATCCTGGGAGGCATCATTTCCTGAATTGCCGCTGCCGCGCATCCGTAGGGCATCGAAGTCATGAATATCGCGGGAAAGAGACACAGTAAGGACAGCTCGGCAGTGGGCATGAGCGGGTAGGCCATTCCAAACGGAAGCCAACCGACGACTGCGATCAGCATGATCAGCATGGCTGTTACAATCTTTCGTTGTGCCAGCCGATCTGCAATTCGTCCTCCTGTGTAAACTCCCAACACACCCGCCAAAAGGACGATCCCTCCATACCAGGGTCCGGATTCGTACAACTTCCAACCGTAGGTCCTCTCGAAGAAGGCGACATTCCAAAGGTCCCTGGAATAGGCGGAAGCCGAAATTAGAGCGATACCCATATTGTGGCCAAGTACTGATCTCCAGTGCCTGCGAAAGTATCTGAGAACAGCATGAAATGGCTCGGGACCGAGACTGTCGCCGTCACCAGACCTGCGATCGGAAGTGCGTATCGGTTCGCGTACCGTAATCAGTAAACTCGAAAGGAGAAGCCCGGGGACACCGACCGCCACAAACACAAGTTGCCACGCCGCAACATCACCCAGAAAAGGTAGCGTGAGTCCCCCCTTCGCATCGAGCCACGATTCGAAAAATCGATAGAGATAGGCTCCACCCGTAAAAGCGGCTGCAATACCAAAGTAGACCCCCGCCGAAAAGACGCTGAGGGCCGTTGAGCGCCTCGCCTTGGTGAAATAGTCGCTGATAATTGAGTAGGCCGCCGGAGTCAGCGTCGCCTCTCCAATTCCCACTCCGCTTCGAAGCACCAGGAGATGCCAGTAACGCGAAGCCGCTCCGCAAAGTATCGTCAGCAAACTCCAGGTCACGACACCGGCCGCGATCAGGTTTCGGCGATTGAACAGATCCGCAAGCCGACCCATGAAAAGTCCAAATACGGTATAGAACAAAGCGAAACTGAAGCCGTGAACGAGACTGATCTGGGTGTCGGAAAGTCCTAAATCGGCTTTAATCGGTTCCACCAGGAGTCCCACTATGAGCCGGTCGACAAATGAGAGCATATAGAAGCAAGCAAAGAGAATAACGACGTACCAGGCATAGATATCCCGGCCATCCGGCCCAGATTCTCCGCCAATGGTTGATATCCTGCGTTTCAATTCCACTCTCTGAAAAAAACTAATAGCCCAATCGCCAATCAAGCGAATCTATTCATCGATGAGCTGACGTACTTTAGAGGAGGGAACTGGATAGGAAAGAACCCACCCCTGGCCCGCTTTTCTCACGGATTTTCGAAGACGCTCGAGCAACAGCAAGATTCTGCCTGTGCTACCGTCTTTGCCGGCAAGGAAAAGCGGGCTATTCAATTCTGGAACGCCCTAGCGAGCTGGACATAGAAGCTCAAAATGGCCGCACGATCGTTTTCTCCTGCACCCGTTCAGCTTTACTCTGATCTTCGGTCAACACCTCAAAAATGTGGCCTTCGCACCCGATGATAACGCCTTCCTTCAATGATCCGCCGGCAGCATTTACAAAAGCCATAGTGTCCGCCGCGGGCGCATCGCTTACCCCCTCCGGTTGTGCAACAATCCCGACAATACCCCCTTCCAGCACAGCGCGCTCTTCTCTCACCTCGTACTCACCCCCAATCGCTATCTCCGCGCTGATCAGTGTGCCCGCTGCAATAGCACGTCCCAAATATCCAATTCTTCTCATCATGAATTCGGAACTTTCATCGATCGCTAAAACTGTCACCCCCAAAACGCGCGACGGTTGCCGGATATGTCCAAACGGCGAAGACAGGAGCGAAACAGGGATGAGACTTTGACCTCACCCTTCCCTCTTCGCACTCTGCCGTACGACGGAGTTTCGCCGTGACATGCCGTGTACTCCTTTACGCGAGGGCGACCCACCCCTGTCCCCTCCCAGGAGGGGATCTGTTCGCTTGGTAGCTCATTCATTAAGTTCCCCTCCTTGGAGGGGACAGGGGTGGGTTTCTTCCAAGCCCGCTTCTACCTCCATTATACGTTAGGCCATCGTCCGCTAACCCCCTTTGCCGTACGCCAGAAAAGTCTCAGGTCACCCCCGGAAGACATCCCCAAAAGGAAACTGCGTGCCGGCCAACTTCCGGCTTTCCTCCAGAGATACCTCGTTAGAGGCGGTGCGCACTACTTTGTCGATCCAGGAAAATCTGTCACCGTCACGTGAAAGCAAACTGACTACGAGCATTTCGCTCCTGTCCTCATCGACAAGATCCGAAACACACATCTCACCCAATTTCAATTGCTTAAAAGTATGATCGCCGGAGCCTTTGGCGTTGTAGCTCCAGGCTTCGGCGATATGAATGAGCCCGTAAATATTGCTACCGGGGATTTGTTCTCTCAAGCACTCAGCCACATGCTCCCGTGTCATCGGTTCGGCGATAGGTTGGGGTTGAATCGTTCCGTCATCGGCCAGGATAAAGAGGATCTCGACATGAGTGCCGTCCCGTTTGAATACCTTTCGAGCTTCTCGATGCAGAAACTCAGCATATGCCAGAAGCGAAGCTCCCGGTTCCTTGGGGTTCCATTGCGGTGGTTCGGTCATGTTCCTGGCATCAGGGGTTCCAAAATTATCTTTATCTATGCCTCGTCAGCAGAATCTGTGGGTTATTTCGGGTTCAGGCAAGTCGCCCATGGTATGAAATAGGGCGATCTTAAGCACTTCGAAGCTCTTAAAGCCGTATGCTTTTCTGATAGTGAGATTTATATTGCGGTTAAAGCCCTCCACAATGCCGCAGGAAAAGGCCTTTTTGGCCCGAAACCAGTTGAGGATGAGCGGCTCGTGTTTGCGCACCGAGCGCACGAACCTTTTGATCGGTTTGAGGCGCGAACGCATGGCGCGCGTGCACCATTTTTTCAGATACCATTGGGCCCAGTAGGGACTTTTATAATGCCACAAGAGCTGAAAGCTCTCCTTTAGTAGATAGGCCCGCACGCTCTTCAGATCGTATTGGAGCACCTCCTTGAGGCGGATCTGTTGGGTGGGGGTGAGATTTTGCGGATTTTTGAAGAAACAGTATTTGCTTTTGACCAGCACGTTGATGTAGCCGTCCCGTTGCAATCGCCTGGCTTCCGCAGCACGAATCTCATTGAGGGCCTTGTTCAGGTTGGCTACCAAGTGGAAGCGATCGAGGATGTGCAGCGCCTGGGGTGCCTTTTTCTTGATCACTTTGAGGTAAGGCTTCCACAGATCCGAGCAGACGTAGAGGATCTGGCTGCTCTTTTGCGCTCCCAATTCCCAGAAAAAACGCAAGAGCGATTTTACGTTGCGCTTATTGAATACGCCCAATAGCCGCCGCCGCCGCTCGTCAAGCTGGTAGACCACGGTGAGATAGTGATGGCCTCGATGATACTGCACCTCATCGACTCCGATCGCCTCAATCCCGCTCATATCGCGCCGTTTGAGCCCCCAACGCACCATCGCCTCGACCGACTCGAAGACGTTGCGCCAGTTCGTGCGAAAAACCCTTGCCGTCTCTTCCCAGCTCAAGCGCCTCGCCCACTGGGCCAGAAACCATTGCATTGGCCAACTCAGATGACTCTTGCCCTTGGCCCAGGGCACCTCTTCGACCTTCACCCCGCACCGCCGGCAATTGACCCGCCGCATGCGGTAACGAAAATACACCTTCATCCCCCACAAGGGCACAAATTCAAAATGCCTCGCCTCGCTCATGTGGTCGTAGCCGCTGGCCGTCCGGCCACACCCCGAACTGGGAGCCCACCCGACTATTCTTGCGCGGCTCAATCTGCACCACAATCGCCTCCTCCGATTTCACCATTTCCATACTCGCCTTTGCGTAAACAAAGCTCTTGAGCCAATAGCACCGATTCAGTAGCGTTTTGATGAGCACTGGGTCCTCCGTGTTCAGGATGTATTTTCGGTACTACTTTCATCCTCGGAACGGCCCGGTGCTTCAACCTTTCAATCCCATATGCAAAGAAAACACCGACCAGCCCCTCCGGCTGTGGAGGAGCGGGATTCAGGGCAGCGCCCTGACTTCTCCTTGTGCTCACCGACTCTATTTCCTCTTGTAAGCGACGTTACCCACCCACAGATTCTGCTGTAGACCCTTATCTATATATAGTACCGGCTTCCAAACAAGCAATCGTATATCCTCCGACTCCTCGAGAATCCTTACATTTCCTGTTCTGGAGAACTGTCGCAACTCGGAGCGATCCTCACCCTAACGCCGAAGAATATCAGGAATCTGTCGGACTTTGGATCCAACAGAATCTTCTAAAGAAAATGTAGGCTTGGAAAGTGTACACTTAGCGGGTTAAATTGCCCACCTCGAGAGTCTCACTGCAATAGTCCGGATTCTACCTTCTCAATTAATTTCGTCTTAGAGAATGTCGAGATAATCAAAGTTAGTCGCATATGTCCGACAAAAACGTCTCGCCCTATCCGTTCTGCCTGTTCTTCATCATTTTCTGCGCTTCTTGCAGCATGTCCCCGGAGCAATGAAATCTCTCCTCCGAGAACACGGAGCTCGAGAATAAGGATTGTAAACTTCTCCTGAAAAACGCAAATGAGTTCGCCAGACCACCAGTTGCTCCTCACCAAGATAATCGCCACGTTGGGTCCGGCCTCTTCGGACGTCTCCACGATCGCAGGATTGATCAAAAGCGGCGCGAATGTCTTTCGCATCAACTTCTCACACGGCGACTTTGAGTCCTTTAAGTCACTCCTGGATAACATCCGGAAGGCATCAAAAGAAACGGAACAGAATGTAGGAGTAGTGGGCGATCTCTGTGGTCCGAAGTTTCGAATCGGAGAAATAGTTGACGGAGGGGTCGAACTGGAACCCGGCCAGGAGGTCGAATTAACTTCCGAAAAGCGAGCGGCCGTGACAGATCCGGACTCGAGATCAACCCGTCTAACCGTATCGGTCAATAACCCAATATTTATACCTGAATTGAAGGTCGCACAACCCGTCTTGCTTGATGACGGCAATCTTGTGCTCGAATGCTCCGCTGCATCAGTCGACCCGGAAAATCCTGAAGCCTTATGCCGGGTGATTAGAGGAGGGCGGCTTTTTTCGGCCAAAGGCATCAATCTTCCGGAAACGAATCTGTCGCTCCCCTCGTTGACGGAGTGGGATTTGCAATGCGTCGATTTTGCCGTTAAGGAGGGATTCGATTTTCTCGCCTTGAGCTTTGTGCGCAGCAGTGACGATGTGCGATCGCTGAAGGATCGCCTCCGGAAACTGGGGGCTCGTCCCTCCCGTCCCAAGCGATCCACCGGTGGAATCGGACCGCGGTTCAGCTCTTACGGGGGCGGCTCCAAGAGCTTCATTCCGGTTATGGCCAAGATAGAAAAACCGCAGGCACTGGACGACCTTGATAGTATCGTGGACGAATCGGATATCATTATGGTGGCGCGCGGCGATTTGGGCGTCGAGATGGATCTGGCACAGGTCCCCGTTATTCAAAAGCACATTATCAGGACCTGTCACGACTACGGAAAACCTGTTGTTGTCGCGACTCAGATGCTCCAGAGTATGATCGAAGCGCCATCTCCGACTCGTGCCGAGGCAAGTGATGTCGCAAATGCGATTTTTGAAGGCGCCCACGCCGTTATGTTGTCCGGAGAATCTGCCGTTGGCCGATTTCCGGTAGAGGCGGTCAAAACAATGCGGCGCATCGCCAGAAAAACGAACGCTTATCGCCGCACCGAGGCGATCGATATCCCTCCACCCCGCAAACCGAGGGAGTCCCGCTACCGCACTGCGGCCCTGGCACACGGAGTAAGCGTGATCGTACGGGATCTTAACGCGACACTCATAGTTATGTGGTCGCAGCTGGGTGGCGGGGCCAGTTATCTGTCACAAAACCGTTCGGCTGTGCCGGTCATCGCCTTCAGTTCCAACCCGGAGGCGCTTCGCAGGATGTCGATTCTTTATGGGGTGGTTCCGCTACTTTTGGAACAACCTGAGAGTACCGCCGCTTTCATTGAGCAACTCGATAAACTCCTCATTGATCGAGGCTGGGCGCAAATAGGCGACAGGATCGTCCTCGTGCTCGGTGAACCGATCGGCCAGGCCGGTCTAACCAACAAGATTCAGATCAATTACGTGGGAGATTCCCTGGCCGGTAAGGTTTAGACCGCTCGTTCCACACAATTCACCGCATTGTATCAAAAATTCGAAAAATGATGGGGATCAAAGGAAGCTGACGAGTGCTACCTATTTCGAGAAGAGTAAGTATACCCGACAAGGAGATCGAGATCAGCCGCATACGGGCGCAGGGACCGGGTGGCCAGAATGTCAATAAAGTCTCCTCAGGAGTGCATCTGCGTTTCGACGTCGGGACTTCATCGCTTCCCGACTACTACAAGGAACGGATCCTGAAGTTGAGGGATAGGCGTATCACGAGCGCGGGAG
The DNA here is from genome assembly GCA_965215885.1 of Candidatus Moanibacter sp. Taxonomy (GTDB): domain Bacteria; phylum Verrucomicrobiota; class Verrucomicrobiia; order Opitutales; family UBA2987; genus CBDCEW01. The sequence goes on along the minus strand of CBDCEW010000079.1, from coordinate 71,296 downwards.
TCATCGTCATCAAGACTCAGCGGAATCGCAGTCCGGAGAGAAATAAAGAACAGGCGTTGCGGCTTCTCCAGGAATTGATCAGGAACTCGGCCCGTTCCCGGAAGGAACGAAAGCCGACCAAACCCTCCTCCGGCTCTCAGCAGAAGCGCCTCGATCAAAAAAAGAAACGTAGCCGGACCAAGACACTTCGAAGAAGAGTCATCGACGAATAGCCAGTTCATTTTTCCTTTCCATTTTCGTTGAAGTACAATCCCACTTTTTCCTCTATGCCTTCTGATTTTATGTCTGGATATTCATGAGATTTCCAGACTAAGGAAGTAAGTCTGCAAAAGCCTCCTTCAAACCTGGCCATTTGAAAACGAAACCCGACTCCGTGAGGCGTGACGGCACACAGCGGCGGCCTGTCAGTGCGATATTCGGATCGCTGCCGAGGATCCAGGATCCCACCCATACCGCCGGAGTCGGCGCGGGTGGACTCCAGAAACATGCCAGCGCTTTTCGAAGCTCGCTCATAAACTCACGGTTTCTGACTGGTTCGGGGCCGGTTGTATTATAAACCCCTGCCCAGTTCTCGTTATCGATCGCCTCCAAAAATATCCGATTCATATCCTCCAAGTGCATCCAGCTCATCCATTGGCGGCCGCTACCAATCGTGCCCCCGAGGCCCCAACGGGCCAACTTGGTAAGAAACGGTAATGCTCCACCACTGCGTCCTAAGACGAAGCCGATACGTAGCACCACTGAACGCATATCGGGGAGAAGCACGTCCTCCAGTGCCCCTTCCCATTCCGTGCAGACGTTCGCGGGAAATTCTGTCGCGAAGGGCGTATCCTCATCGCAGACACGGTCTCCCGGGTTTCCATAAATCGCTAGAGAGCCGGCCTGTAGCCATGTCCGTGGCGCAATATTACAGGCGCGTACCGCCTCACCCAATACGCGAACGGAGTTGACTCGCGATGTCAGGATCTCGTCCCGGTTCTTGCGCGTCGGCCTGCAATTTACATTCTTGCCGGCGAGATTCACCACCACCTCAGCGCCGTCGATATCTCCCACCCAATCACCGAGACTCTGACCATCCCATCTTACCGCGCGACCCCTGCCTCGATATTTGTCAGGACTTCGCGTCAACACGATCACTTCCCACCCACGGGCAAACAGTTCCTCGGCCAATGAGCATCCAAGAAATCCGCTTCCCCCTGCCAGTATTGCTCTGCGCTCTTTCTCTTCTTTCGGATTATTCTTCATCGATATGGAAATAGTGGGACGCGGTTCTTTCACCGTCGGAACTGTCAATCGCGCAGGATCTCCCGATACAGCGCCGGTTCTTCGCGATCCATCGGTATCCTTTTCGAGATAACCAGCGAACTCCAGGCACATGAGTCAACCCAAAGAAGGGCCTGGCCCACCACATTCGTCCGCATAGAAATACTAACGCATCGACACCGCGATATTCATGCCCATCACACCAGCTGAGACGCATTTCTTCCTCATCGGCTCCATTGTCGAATGGCACGACTCTCACACCCCGACGCGCCAGCATTCCACGTAAACGGTCAGCCCAACGACTACACATCGCGCAAGTCCCGTCAAAAAATAGATGCCCCTCTACTCGTAAGCTCTCCGATGTTTTCATCCTTTCAGTCCGTTACCAAATATCGTCACGCAGCTATTCCCATTGCCTTCAGTAGCTTATCCCCCATGCGGAACGCCTTAACCGCTACTCTCGTCGAGAGACGGTTCATCTTAACATGGAAATCCGTCACCAATTCGAAGAATTCCAAAAGGTCATCAAGCCTTTCGCGTGTGTAAACCTCAGCCGATCTTCCGCCCCCTTTCGCCTCCCCCACGCATTCACGAAGCATAGCCAGAGTAGGATCGATCTCCCGCCTTTTCCTCTCTGCCGCGATCACCCGAAACATCTCATAGACGTCTTTCATCGACTCAAAATGATCGCGTCGGTCCTCCGGTAAGTGCACCACACGCACGATCCCCCAGTTCTGAAGCTCCTTCAGGCTGTTGCTTACGTTTGACCGCGCCACTCCCAGGGTCTTGCAGATCTCCTCCGCGTCGAGCGGCTCTTCCGATATGAATAGTAGCGCATGTATCTGGGCAACCGTTCGATTTATGCCCCATCGCGTTCCCATCTCGCCCCAGTGAAGGATGAATTTCTGTGCTATCGGTCTCAGATTTTTCATTTCATTAATTTCTGTAATTACAGAAATACAAGAAATGGAAAATTGCAAGCGAAAAATTCAGAAATCAAGCGCGGGCAGCCGCGACCCAGGCGGCAGCAAGGAGGAGGAGAGAGGCGACAAAGAAAGCCCACTGCACTACTGGGGCTTTCGGAAGCATCCGATTCAACCCTGTTCCGACCCCTCCGAGAAGCAGACCGGCTGAGAAGCCACAGATATGAGCGACAACATCCGTTCTCACGTCACCAGTTCCAAGAAGTGCGAGAAGGGCAAGAGCCCCCAAGAGTGGGATTGCTCTAAAACGCTTTGAGAGCCCCCAACGCGACCGCTTCATAGAAGCAACCGCGAACCCGGCGAGAATACCGAGGGCACCGAAGACAGCGGTCGACGCTCCGATCGAACGATGTGGAAAAGGGTAAGAAATCGCCGCGCTTAAAGCATTTCCCACCATTCCACTGAGGAGTATCAAAAACCATCCCAATCCCGCGTTCAGGCACCGGTTAACAAAAAACCCAAAGAAAGCGCCCGCAAGCAGGTTAGCCACGAGGTGGGCGGAATCGGCATGAAGAGTGAGGGCGGTCACGGTACGCCACCATTCCCCGTATCCATAAATTGCAACCGGAATGACAGCGCCCCGAGATACGAACCAGTCCTCGAATGGTTGCTGGGCAATGAAGAAAGTTACGAGAATCAAGGCATAAATGGCGAGGGCGCGAAAGTTCGTTCTCTCTTCACGAAAAGTCTCAATTCTGGGCGGCCAGAACTGATTTTCGGTGTCGAATTTTCCGATCTGTTCAATCACCGACGACGCGTCTTCCGATCGAACACATAAAACGTAGCGACCTCTACGTTTGAACATCCAGTAGGACAATCCCATTGAGAGGACGACAAGACCATGTTCGTTCGCCTTTCGGAAACTCGCGTAGTCACCGACTTCAGTCAGATCGTCTCTCATTGCTAGAGTGTCGAATCTTACAAATAAGAATGCTAATGCTTATTCGTGATTCTGCCGAAAAAGTCGTCCTCTCGGAATCCTCGACCACGTTCTTGCGAACGCGGCTACTGTCCACCGTAAGTCGTTAATATGTGTAGCCGCGTTCGCAAGAACGTGGGAGTTTTTCAGAAGAATCATTCGTGAGACACGACACCAGGTCCACTTTTGAGCAACGCTGTCCTTAGAAGTGACGCAGGCACCTTGAGAGGGCAATCCAGTTGCGGGGCGGGTTCATTCCCTGTCTCGATCCGCAGGTTGATGAATATGGGCCCGGCATCGTAAAGGACGGACGCCAACTGCTCACTGAGATCTTGGGCCGAGTCAAACTCGTGCACCCGATTAAACCCGGCCCCACGGGCCATATTCACAAACGATATTTTGCCGGCTCCGGGGATGGACTGATTACCGGTCACTTCAAAAGTGTCGTTCTCCATGACGAATAAGACGAGATTCCGAGGCATGGAATGGCAAATTGTGACAAGCGTACCCAGGCTCATAAGCATGCTGCCGTCCCCATTGAGGACCCAGATCTTTCGCTCGGGCTGAGCGAGCGCCAGACCCATCGCGAAATCCGCGGCATGGCCCATGGCGCTCCCGACCGAGGGAAAGTCGAGCTCTGAGTCCGAGAGTCGAGACCATTGTGCAGCCGAACCCATTGTAGAAACGACCACCGCCTCATCGGGGCGGAACCGGCGCAGTACTTCTAGACATTCTCTACGCTTCATCACGTCATGAGTGCGGCGACTGGACCACATTTTTCATGGGCCTGCCGATACGCATATCCGAGAATCTCCGCCTCGCGTTCATCTTCGAGAAAGTGATAGGGTATCTGCCAGGCCCGCAGGGTCGGTTCGAAAAAGCTGGCGGCGCTGTCAACGCCTTCTCTTCCCAATGTTTGATGTCCCCTGTAATCGATGAGCGCAAGCAGAGGTACCCCGATTTCAAACGCCGTGCCTCTCAGCGCGTCGCCCGATTCGAGAAATCCGGTATTCTGAATAATTACGATAGGAATCTTTCCCCCCACCCAAAGCCCACTGGCGATAGCCCAGGCCTCTCCCTCCCGGCAAACCGGCACCACCAGGATGCCTGCATCCTCTTCCAACAATTCGTAGATGATCCGGGTGGCGTTGTCCGGTAGACCCACGGCATGAGTTATACCAAGATTCCGCAACGCGTGAACGATGCGTTCGGAGCGCTCTCTCAAATTTGATTCATCGCCCGTAAATTCCCGGGCAATAACCCTAACATGATGCTTCATTGCTCATGCACGGTCCAAGCTGATGAATCCAAAACCAGGAACGAAAACCGACAGGTAATATCCCCTCCTGGGAGCCCGGGGTGGGTTAACGTAATCCAATATCTGGCCATGGGCAAAATCTCACAGTCTGACGGTCCGACAAAAGCCAGTCGGCCTAACTTACCTGCACTAATATCGAGAGTCACCCGTCGCAAGTCGAAAGTCTGATCTCGAAAGCAAGAGAACTACGGCACGGATTCAAGATGATCGTGATTGTGCCCCGGCAAGTTTCCGTTGTGGGTTATCGGCGTAGAATGCGCCGGCCATGAGCACCAGGCTTACACCGACTGCCAGGATGCTCATGATCCGATAGTTATCCGTGAGGGCGCGAATCATCGCGAAACACAAAGGCCCTAAGGCACTACCAATAACCCCCCATTTAAACGCCGTTCCACTGATTGCACCCAAATGGCGGCGCCCATAAAATCGGGGCCATACCACTCCACTCAGCACACCGAGACAACCCATCGAAATCCCCATTCCGGCAACCATGAGCGTCTCTCCGATGAAGGAGGGCATCAATAGCATGCCGAAAGGCCAAACCGACGATGCCAACCCTTTGAGTATCAGGATGTATTTGATCCGTACATGATCGCTGAGCCAGCCCACAACCAGATTTGTCACAATGCTGACAGCCGCTGCCGGAATTAACAGATCGAGTATGGCACCAGGGAGAAGACCCAACTCCTCGCCAACAGATACAATGTGAAAGACATAACCGGTTCCGAATAGCCCCGACCATGTCATTGTAAGGGCGAAAATCCAAAAGGCGTATGTCCGCATCGCTTCGCGGAGGTCAAATTCCTTAACCAGAATGCGATCCGGATTTTTCGGAACGGTATCGTCGCGGCCGGGCGGTGAACCGTCCATGAAGAGGCCGCACTCTTCCGGATTGTCCCTGAAGAAAACCCAGGCAATCAGGATCATGGCTGTGAGGAGAATGGTAGCCATTACAATCCAGGTTTCGCGCCAACCGATGCCCTGAATACCGATATTCAATGTCTTCGGACCAAAAGAAAAAGCCAGCGAAGACGCGATGCCGCTGATCGAAATTACCAATCCGCGCCGGCGATCAAACCACTTTCCTATCATGGCGCGGCAAGAGATCATCAGCATTCCCTGACCGAAAAATCGAATCAGGAGGAAACAAATACTGATAATAAAAAAGGCGGTCCCCCAGGAGTCGGTGAAATTGATCAATCCACGGATCGCGTCCGTCAGGCGATCACACTGACTCAGAAGCGCAACCGAACAACCCAGTCCCAGCGCAGAAAAGAAACCGGCCTTTCGCGAGCCGAAGCGATCGACCAGGCGACCACCCCATGTCAACAGTAATCCACTCAACAGGGTGCCGACCATATAGGCGGCGCTGACTTGGAGCCGCGTCAGTCCCAACTGAACCATCAGGATGTCGGTAAAGACACTGACTCCGCCCGTCTGTCCGGGAACGGTGGCGACCCCTCCAATAGTACCCGCGACTAGGATACACCAACCGTAAAAGAATGGCCACCGCGACGGCGCGAACGGGAAATCCGATGCCCAAAACCTTTTCACATAAACGTTATCTGAGTTCCACATGGAAGAGAGTTGAGCCCGAATGGCGCCAAAATAACGGGCATAAACGGTAAATCCGGTCCCGGTCCTTTTCGGCCGCAAGCGGCCTTCCTACAACAATCTGTGAAACTCGTAGGAAGCTCGCTCTCGACCGGGCGCAGTTCGCGCAGCAGGACGAAGACCGTTGCGAGCGATAATCCCGTTATCTTAACGCCATTCGAGATTAACCCGTCTTTCACACGAATTCCGCAGTTCCGGCTCGGCTGAATCGCGGCTGCCGGTAGTCCGTAGCGCTTACCCACTGGAGAAAAGGCAATTTAATACTTCAGAGTTGCGGAAATGCCGTAGAGGCGAGGTTCGCCGGGAACGCCCGCGTTGATGTCTGTAATCTTGTTGGTATAGTATACCGTACCCGTGAGGTTGCGACCAAACAGCGATACTTCGAATCTTTCGCGTTTCAGGCCAACTGCCAGGTTAACAACCGTAAAACTGCTCTGCCTGAACCGTGCGCTCTCTGTTTCATCGAAAAATGTCTCGCCAAGGGACTGAATTTTGAGAAGCGTAAAAAACCCCCCTGGATGTTTATACTGAAATCCGAAATTGAGAGTGTACTCCGGAGAATAGGGTGCTCTGTTTTCCGAAAAACGGGCACCAGTAAAAGGATCGATATAATCTCTGAATACAATGTCCGTATAGCCAAAACCAAGTGTAAAGTTGAAGCCAGCGACAGGAGTAAGCTCGGTCTCGATCTCAATCCCTCGAGATCGTGTCTCTTTGGCATTTACGATCGTGTAATCGGTAAAAGTGAAGGAGCGCTCGACCTGATAATCATCAACTTCATTCCAAAACCCCGTGACTTGGAGAGTTAAAGAGCCGTTGGGAGCTGAGTATCTCACACTCGCTTGAGAGCTCCATACGGTTTCGGTTTCATACTTCGCCTCAAGTGGGTCATCGGTAAAGGCGGTAAACCCACCGGGTTTGAAACCGATCGCGCTTGAAGCGAAGATACTCAGGTTGTTGTTTGCCCGGTAAGTAAGCTCGATGGAGGGCGCTAAATCCGTGAAATCTCTGTCGCCGGTTACTATTCGCGGTGGCGCGAATGAATCCGTCTTCACCCGCTCGATCTTCTTATGGGAGGCGTTTAAACGAAATCCGACGGATAGGTCGAGTTTCTCACTTAAAGAGCGAGTCAGATTTCCAAACAGTGCGATATTCTTTTGTTCGTACCGAAAAATCGTTAGCTGACTGACAAATAATGGAAAGGGAATCGGTGGAGTGAAAAATGTCCGGAGGGAATTTCCCAACGTTTCGCTGGTAGATAAGAAAAGTCCTGCCTTCCACATCCATGGGCTTCTGCTCTCCATGGACGACTCCAATCGAAACTCCTGCGACCACTGCTCCTGGCACTGATTGATAGTGGAAGTGAATCCGGGAACCGGGGATAGGTCCAAATCGAGTTCGTTAGGCTCAAGTTTCCAGAATTGCCGAGAACTCATCGAAGCGAATGTCCCCCAGTCAAATGTGCGAACCAGACGAACGTGTTCCCCGTCACGGCGAATACGGGTCAATCCCTCAAAGTCTGAACTGACTTCAAACGGATCACTATCCAAAGAAGTGACTCGCTGGGATCCATCATCGAAACGGTCGAGATTGAAGCCGAAGTCGATTCTCCAATCTCGGTTGGGGTTCCATCCAATTTTGAAGTGGCCTCCCCACGCTTCGTGGGTATCGGTATGTCTGTCAAGAAGCCGGTTGTTAACGTATCCCCCACGTTCCTCATACAATCCTGCCAACCTAAAGTAGAGCTTCTTCTCTACTATTGGTCCCGACACCGCGAGTTGAAACATCTTTCGGTCGAAACTCCCAACCTTAAAAGATGCACTCGCGCGATATTGATCATCCGGACCCTTCGTGCGGATATCAATCACTCCTCCTTCACTATTCCTCCCATAGCGCGTCCCCTGAGGCCCCCTATGAATTGCAATCTCTTCAATATCCATCAATTGGATCGCATAGGTATATGAATCTCCCATCGGTACGCCATCGACATAAAGGGCTAACGCCGGTTCGCTGAAGAATGCCGTATTGCTCAACCCACGAATGGTGAATATATCACCAAAGGACCGGAGAGAATTGCTCGAGACATTGAAGTTTGGCACTTCAGCGGACAGGCTCTCAAGGGAACCGAAACCTGCCCTGCGTATTTCCTCTTCGTCTAGTACCGAAACGGCCAATTGATTGGAGTCCCGCGCCGTCTGTTGCTCCTCAGCCAGAAATAAGAAATAAGGGAAGGTCAGACGGGATTTTCTCTGTTGGTCCAAAGAGTCAGCGGTTTAGATTTCGGTAATGAATATGTCCAAACAGATGATAAAGGAAGCGAAAAGCTGCCGCAAAGAGGCGCAAAAGGCGCAAGAAAAACTCTTCCGAATCATCAGGAAAAGCCAACTGCGGCACCAGGAATAAAAGCAGCCAATGTGGTAATAAACGGGATTTTCTCTGTTGGTCCAAAGAGTCAGCGGTTTAGATTTCGGTAATGAATATGTCCAAACAGATGATAAAGCAGAAGCGAAATCTCAGGAGAAGTGAGCATAGCGATCTCAGACTGGATCCGTCCAGGAGTTCTAATTGAAGCAGCGGATGAAAGCAATTAAGAGAGCTGACGCCCTTCCTACAGTCGGTCTTTTCGCACTGAGTAGTCGTAGCTCAAACTTTGGCTGGAGAGAGACGACATAGCTCGATTTGTCTGAAGAGCGTAGGTCCGCTAGAAACACTTCGACAAGCGAGTTAACTAGACCTTATCTGAAGATTAAGTTCTCATTGAGAAAAATCAACATTGTTTGCAACATGTACGAAGAAAGATCCTCGGGGCAAGCCCCGAGGCATTTGATATTAGCCTGACTTTTAGCATGATTCTGCCGATTCCAGACACGGATTTCCGTGATTTTCTGGACGAAGCAATTGCTTCGGGGAAGAAGGATAATGCGCGTGACCCGAAGGGCGATTAAAGCTGGACCCGAAGGCGATTAAATGATGGGATTTGCCTTTGGCGAACTCGGCCGCCGCGGCATCGATGCGGTAGGCGATGAACTGCTCGAGAAGGTTCTGGCCTACAACTTCTGCCGCATCATACTGATGAAGAAACGCCGAGGGGAGGAACTGGAACAGGCAGCCTGAATCTGACCGCTTTGAAGCTCAGAGAAAAAAGCACCACGGGATGAGTATGCCTCCAGACAGCGGCAAATATACGTATTGTGCAGCAAGCCACGCCGATGGCCGCTCAATACCTGCTCATCGGCAGCGCCGGCAGCCTAAAACCCGAAACCTGCCAGCCATAGGCTGGTCCGCCCGTGGCGGAGAACCTTAAACCGCCCGCTCGAAAGGCTTTTCGAATGGGGTCTAGTTAGTCGCAGTGTTGTGTATCATTCACCTCCAGTCCGGTTAATCGGTATTCCGTCCTGATCCAGGCGGACGGCAATACGGGAGATTCCCAACACTTCGAAAAAGTGGGAATTTGATTCTTTAGTTTCTCAAGCTTTGACCACAGCTCATCGGTTGCTGTCCTTTAATCCGTTGCCATACCTCCCCGTGTTACGGCGAATAGATTTCCTGACCTTAATTCTCGCCCCAGAGTTTTCGACTTTCCGTCTTCTTGACTGGCCGTGGTCTGCGTAGCGGAAAGCGGGAGCATTTCGTCCCATTCGCAGCGACCGGCCCCGAGACGAGCGGTCACGTTTTTCCTTCCTAAGATGGGAGGGGCGCTTATTATTCGCAGATCTTATGGAAAAGGAACATTCAGATATCGGGCTCATCGGTCTTGCCGTCATGGGCCAGAACCTCGCCCTCAACATCGCCGATCACGGGTTTCAAATTTCCGTCTACAATCGCACGACTGCGACGATGGAGGAATTCGTCGTTCGCCATCCGGATACGCCGGGCGGCCTCGTTGGCCAGGCCACGCTCGAGGGGTTTGTGCGGTCGATTTCGAAGCCGCGTAAGATCATCATCCTGGTAAAAGCGGGAGACCCGACTGATGCAGTGATCGAAGGGCTCGTACCCATACTCGACCAGGACGATATTATCATCGACGGCGGCAATTCCAAGTGGACGGACACGATTCGAAGAGAACGGGAACTTCGCGAGAAGGGGTTGCGATTCATCGGATCGGGTGTTTCCGGAGGCGAAGAGGGAGCGCGATACGGACCGGCCGTGATGCCCGGCGGCCAGTTCGAGGCATGGAAGGAGTTGGAACCGATCTGGAATGCGATAGCCGCCAAAGTGGATGAGAATACGGGGCGGCCGCTGGAGGACGCGGCGCCGGGAAAGCCGGTCGTCGGTGGGGTGCCCTGCTCGACCTATATCGGCGAGAATGGAGCCGGGCATTATGTGAAGATGATTCACAACGGGATTGAGTACGGTGATATGCAGATGATCTGCGAAGCCTACGACCTGATGCGGCACATGCTCGAAATGACGGCGGGCGAAGCGGGCAAAGTCTTTTCCACGTGGAACGAGGGGGTGCTCGATTCATTTCTCATCCACATTACGGCGGACATCCTTCAGCAGAGCGATCCTTCGACGGGCCAGCCGTTTGTCGATATCGTGCTTGATACGGCGGGGCAGAAGGGAACCGGAAAGTGGACCAGTGCAAGCGCCCTGGACATGGGAATTTGCGCCCCAACCATTGCGGAAGCCGTATTCGCGCGATGCATGAGCGCAATCAAAGAGGAACGGGTCGCGGCGAGTAGAATTCTGGAAGGCCCTTCCGGGAGTTTCTCCGGGAACAAGGAAGAGTTTATCGCCGCGATCCACGACGCACTCTACTGCTCGAAAATCTGCTCTTACGCACAGGGTTTTCAACTCATGCGAGAGGCCCAGAAAGAGTACGATTGGGAGCTGTATTTTGGCGAGATCGCGCAGATCTGGCGTGGGGGCTGCATTATTCGCGCCGCATTTTTGCAAAAGATCACCGAAGCCTACGCACGAAATCCGGATCTGGCCAACCTGCTGCTCGATCCCTACTTCACCGACGCCATTGGAAAGGCTCAGGTTAAATGGAGAAGAGTAGTGGCCACGGCCGCTGAACACGGAATCCCAACGCCTACCTTCTCATCGGCCCTGGCCTATTTCGATGGCTACCGGACCGCCCGGCTGCCGCAGAATCTTCTGCAGTCCCAACGCGATTACTTCGGCGCCCACACCTACGAACGCGTCGATCAGCCGAGAGGAAGATTCTTTCACGTCGACTGGCCGGATCCGGAAAGGCCGCAGATCGAGGCATAGGGAAACAGAGGGAAACCCCTTCGACCTTGCTCAGGGCAGAAGAGAGAAAGAGGAAATAATTCTCACGCAAAGTCGCAAAGGGGGAGAGGGATGCCCGCTAAAGACGCGAAAGCGCGCGAAAGAGGGGCCACCGATGACGGCAGAGAAGCCTAGCGCGACGTAGCCGCCCTGCGACCAGCTCAGGGCCCTGAGGCTCTCGAACGGGCAACCAAATCGAGAGAAAGAGAGGAACCGCAGATGAACGCGAATGGACGCAGATTTGAGTGGAAGACTCCGCGGATTCGAGAACAACGCGGATTGGGGAAAGGTGACCGATACAACTGAAAAGAATCCAAAGAGAATGACTGAGAGTGCTTGCATGGATATTAAGTGCCGCCCTTGTGGCAATTTTCGCATTCAAGTTTCAGATAAACCCCAGCATTAACCAGTATTATCCCTGCCTTCCTAAATTTCGCGTTCTTTCGCGTATTTAGCGGGCAAGCAAGCAAGTGGTAGGTCCTTAAGTCGTGAAGAGAATTGGACAGAAGGAAACCCCTTCGACGGGGCTCAGCGCGTGAGAGGGAAACGGAGAGAAAGAGGAAAGAATTCTCACGCAACGGTCTTCGACCCGCAAGCGGCACTACGCCCTGTCGCAAAGACGCAAAGACGCAAAGGGGGAAGAGGAAGAGTATGCCCATGGATGGCTCCGCAGTACCACGGATGGGGAATGAGTGGGTGGAACTTTTCTGACAGCAGAAATCTCGGTTCCATTGAACACTTCTGAAAAAACTTTCCCTTTCTGATCCTTCCTTCAATCCGTGCTACAATCATTTGGTTTCTTGTTTATTGAGCAAATTTTGGAGTAGCAATGGCTGATATTGAAAGTATTGCGGTCGACCCGTCGTCGCTGCGCTTTGCCGAGGCAGGCAAGGTTACCGGGGAAGTAGGAGTTATCTTCTCCCTCTCCCCATCCGTGGTACTGCGGAGTCCCGGCGCGCCGGGATGGGAATACTCCTTCTCTCTTTTGGTTAGTGGGCGTGATTGTTAGTTCAGTTCGATTGATCGAAAATCTCCGATCGTGATGGTACGGCGGATTGCATCTGTTTTGAACCCGAGAGCGGTGGGCCGCATCACCCCGGGCAATGCCACGACGTCGTAGAGCTCCTTCACAATCCCCTCAAAATTCAGGGAATGGACGAAATCGCCAGAACGAAGGTCGACCACCTGCAGCGCGCAGCGCGCCTCGACGCCTTTTTCATCCAATGCGGCGCCTAGCGGGAGGTCCGCGAACGTCTTGTTGTCCCGTATCTTTGAAAGACCGATGAGGGCGAAATTACCAGCGATCGCAAGTCCTCGCGCATACCCGGGACAAAATGCAATCGGCTCGAATATTCCCGATTTCAGGTCCACTTTCCCGAATTCTCCCACACCTGAATTGAGCAGGTAAAGCGTCCCGTGGTGGAGACGGGGAGAATGCGGCATGGAGAGGCCCCCTGCCACAATAGCGTCGCTTTCCACGTCGATCACTACGCCGCCATTCTTGCGATGCTCCCGCCAACCCTCGTTTACATCGGTCGTGGATACGGCAGTAACGTAACGGGGTTTACCGGCCTCCATCGCCAGGCCATTCAGGTGGCAGCGATCTTCAGCGGCGAGTTTGCTGATGAAATTCAGTTTCCAGATCGGAACAAAGCTGTGCGACTCGCTGGGCCTAGCCAGACATGAGAAAAGGCTATTGACGAATACCGGATCGCCCCTGCCATCCATTGCGATATCATGGACATCGAGATCACCCGTCGTATAAGCCATTTGCGGTAGATAGAGTCGATCATATCCGTTGGCTGTCTCACCCTCCGGAATGGCGTTTTCGAACCTCCAGAGCTGGTAGAGACTGCTCATGTAGAGGGTATTTGAGTCCGCCGCGCAGAGCCCCATGCAGCGGGAGAAGGTCCGTTCGGAGATACTGAGCCGACCGTTCTGCTGCAGACCGATGAGAAACAGCTTGCCGGTCTGATAGGTCGTGAAAGCCAGGCTCAGGTGCTGCTCCAGTAACCACGAAGTGAACTGGCGCGACGCCAGGGCTTCAAATTTGTGCTCCGCCTCCTGCGGGGTTCTTTCGCTGGGCTCTTCCATTAACGATCGATTTTAGTCTTAAGAGAAACTACGAATCACGCGTATCGACGCGAATCAGAGAGAGTGTGCCCAACGGATTTGAGAAAACAACGGATGGAAGAAAAGAAACTCAGACAAAGATGAAGAATCCAGAGAGAATGAGCGACAATGATCTGTTGCGCAATACAACAGGGTTTCCTCACCCGCCTTTGCGTCTTAGCGACTTCTCGACAGGGCGTAGTGCCGCTTGCGGATCGAAGACCGTTGCGTGAGAGTTTCTTGCACTTTCCACACGTATAACCTGACTCAATTTTGCAAGCCGAATCGATCCGTTGTTTTCTCGAATCCTGCCTGCGGCGAGCCTGTCGAACCGTTGGGAATTTCTCTCCGCGTCTCCGTTTCCCCCCTCCCCTCCTTTGATTGTGAATCTGCTGTTCCAGGAAAACCGTGGTTAGGCAAGGATGCGGGCTAAGGGAGACCCCTCCCTGTATGGCGGGAGGACGGAGATACGGGAGGGACGGATAGATGTGTCTGGTCGTGACACTCGACACCCGAAACTTGGTGTCAACTCCTGATCCGGACCTGACACAATCATCTGTGCAGAACCAATTCGACAAAACAGGCTTTGGGGTTGGGCTGAGATCCGTGGCTACTCTCCATTCAACGACCGCACGCGATAGAATCGGCGAGTCTCACCGACGGCGCCGACATCCACTACATACCTCGAGTTGGCGGTAGCGATGATGGTTGTAACTGGGGTCCATGTAATAAGATCAATCGAATTCTCCACGACATACTCAACTCCCGATACACCAACAAATTGCATCTCGAACTGCCCGCCCGCATTGAGTCCGATCGTGAGGACGGTCGCCGTCAGTAAGACACCGGTCAGGTTCCCTCCGTAGATCAAATATGCCTGGCCGCCGAAATCTTCACCTCCTATCTTTACCGCTTCAGCTCCGATAATCAGATCGTCGAATCCGTCCCCGTTCACATCTCCCGCACCGCTGACTGCGCGTCCGAACCGATCTCCAGTGTTGATACCCTTGATAACGAAGCCGTTTGTTCCGTTCAGGTCGGCCAGTTCGAAGCTTGCACCAAACCCGTCGGCGTTACCGAAGACAACGTAACTTTCCTCCTCTCTGTTGTTGCCAATCGGACTCGCTGTAAAGGTTCCGATAATGATATCGTCAATCCCGTCTCCGTTCACATCCCCAGCATCCGCGACAGATGTCCCAGACAGGTCTCCTGCCTCGACTCCGTTGAGCACGAAGCCGTTATTTCCATCTAGACTCGCCAGTTCGAAACTGGCCTCAAATCCTTCTCTCCTTCCGAAAACGACGTAAGTTTCCCCGGCTTTATCTCTGCCACCCGGGTCCGCCGAGGTCGCTGAGATTATTAGATCGCTAATTCCGTCTCCATTTACATCGCCTGCACTACTCACGGCGCCTCCAGAATGATTGTTCTCGAAAATTCCGTTCAACACAAACCCGTTATTGCCGTCGAGTTGATGCAGCAGCAAATCCGCTCCAAATTCGCTCCCATGCCCGAGCACCACGAAGCTGCTTCCCACTCCATCGATTCCTGTTGGTTCGGAGAATGGTGCACCGATTATCAGATCATCAAACCCGTCTCCATTCACATCACCGGCGTCGCTAACGGAAGAAGCCCTGCCGTGGGTTGGGAGCGTGCCATCGATAACGAAGCCATTGTCACCGTCGAGACTCGTCAATTGGATGTTTGCGTCGAATCCTCCTTCTTTACCGAAGACTATCTGAGTTTTCCTGTCGCTGGAGAACAGAGAGCCGACTATAACGTCGTCAAATCCGTCACCGTTCAAGTCTCCGGCACCGCTTACAGACCAGCCTAACAATTGGCCGCCAATACCTCCTAGATCGTCTATGATAAAGCCGCTGCTACCGTCCAGATCGGACAGTTGAAAAGTTGCTTGAAATCCGTCCGCTTTTCCAAACACAACGTAACATTCTCCAGCAAGTGAGTTAGATTCGAAGTCGGCCTGAGGTGCACCAATTATAATGTCGTCAAAGCCATCCCCGTTCACATCTCCCGCACCACTTACAGAGAGTCCGGATATATCGTAGGCATCGATTCCATGGATAGCAAAACCATTGCTACCACCCAAGGTTGAAATGTCCATGTTCGTGCCAAAACCGTCAGGTCTTCCGAACACTACGTATGTGACTCCTGCCTCGGGCGCACTTCCGGGGTCGGCGTTTGGTGCACCGATGATAAGGTCGTCGAATCCGTCCCCGTTCACATCACCAGCGGCGCTGACTGCATATGCGAAAAAGTCTCCCCCTGAAATTGCGGTGGCCAGTGAACCGACGCTTCCGTCGCCTACCGCCAGGTCAGCGACATGCACGCGTCCTCCGATCATTACTTTGGCTGCGCCTTGAATATATGAGCTGAAAAGGATGCCTCCCATCGAGTGCAGCCCGTCGAACGTCCATCCCACCCCGATTTCAATCGAGTCGTCCGCGGTCGCGAGAACCGTTAGCATGTTCGATTCTCTGGAGAGATTAAGCACCGAGGCCTTGTCGATGATCAGGCTATTCGATCCCGCCCCTTTCAAGTCGATCAATTCGATCCCCGTGAGTCGGTTTCTCAAATCTCCGGTCAGGTCTAACTCGATGTCACTCCCGTCCACGCGTAGAGTATCCAAACCGTTTCCGCCCACCAATCTCCGGAAATCTGTGTCCGAAACCGCGAGAGTGTCATTCCCTGCTCCTCCCCGAAGCACGTCAGCTCCGCCACCTCCTGCCAAAGTATCGTCACCTTGCGCTCCGATCAGGACATCGCCACCAACTGAACCTGCGAGTAGATTATCGGCTTCGTCGCCCACCAGGGTTTCGGCTCCTCCCGTGAAATTCCCGCCAAAGATGACATAGCTTTCCCCAGCGCTACTATTGCCATTGGGATCGGCACGAGAGGCCCCTATGATGAGGTCGTCGAAGCCATCGCCGTTTACGTCTCCTGCGCTGCTGACTGAAGCCCCTGAACGGTCAAAGGCGTTGATTCCATTAATGACGAAGCCGTTGGTCCCATCCAAGCTTGACAACTCCAGGCTCGCGCCAAAGCTGCCCGCTTTCCCGAATACTACGTAGCTTTCTCCATCACCGCTGTTTATGCCGCCAGGGTCGGCACTCTTAGCACCGATAATCAGATCGTCAAATCCATCGCCGTTCACATCGCCGGCACCGCTCACGGAATAACCTGAATCATCATCCGCATCAATGCCGTTAATAACGAAGCCGTTGGGCGCACCCAGACTTGACAACTCCA
Organism: Candidatus Moanibacter sp.; assembly: GCA_965215885.1. Classification (GTDB taxonomy): domain Bacteria; phylum Verrucomicrobiota; class Verrucomicrobiia; order Opitutales; family UBA2987; genus CBDCEW01. The sequence continues at coordinate 54,585 of CBDCEW010000079.1, read as the reverse complement.
GTCTGGCCGCAAAGCCGCTCGCTTTCCCAAAAACCACGTAGCTTTCCCCGGCATCAAAGTTGCCGTTGGGATTGGCCCCGACACTGCCAATGATCAGGTCGTCAAACCCATCACCGTTCACGTCTCCCGCGCTGCTGACCGAAGTCCCTGAATGATCAAAGGCGTCGATTCCAATCATAACAAAGCCATTGCTCCCATCCAGACTGGACAACTCCAGGTTGGCGCCGAAGCCGCCAGCTTTTCCAAAGACGACGTAACTTTCCCCCACGCTTTGGTCGTCGCCGTTATCAGCAAGGACACCACCGATGATCAGGTCGTCGAAACCATCGCCGTTTATATCCCCAGCACTGCTTACCGAACGGCCTGACGAATCGGACTTGTCGATTCCGCTTATAACGAAGCCGTTGGTTCCATCCAGATCGGACAACTCCAAATTGGTTCCAAAACCGTTTGGATTTCCGAAAACCACATAGCTTTCTCCGCTTCGGACGTTGCCATCAGGATCGCCGTAAGAGGGACCGGCAAAAGGAGCACCGATAATGAAATCATCGAAGCCGTCACCGTTTATATCCCCAGCGTTGCTGACCGAACGGCCTGAATTATCGCCTGAGTCGACGCCGTTGATGACTAGGCCGTTGCTCCCGTTCAAGCTCGAAAGAGCGAGGTTTGTGGAGAAGCCATTTGCTTTCCCAAACAGAACGTAACTCTCCCCCGGACGAGTATTATTGTTTCCCGGTTCTGCCGCGTAGGCGCCAATAATGAGGTCGTCGAAGCCATCTCCATTCAAATCACCAGTTCCGCTCACCGAACGACCGGATTGATCGTAGGAGTCGATTCCGGTGATTGTGAACCCGTTGGAGCCATTTAGGCTCGATAATTCCAGGTTGGCCCCAAAGCCGGTCGCATTGCCAAACACCACGTAGCTTTCGCCTGTGGCACTATTTGCGAAAGGCGCTCCCACGATAAGGTCGTCGAAGCCATCACCATTGACGTCTCCGGCACTGCTCACCGAATCGCCAGAACCATCATAAATGTTGATGCCGCTTATGACAAAGCCGACCCTCCCATCGCCTGTGAGAAGATCGCTTAGCTGTAGCTTCCCTGCGACCATGAGAGTTGCCGCACCTTGCCTGTAGACGCTAAAGAGGGTTCCGCCGACAGATAGGAGGCCATCGAGGGTCCAGCCGGAGCCGATGTTCACCGTGTCATCCGCCGAAGCCAATACCATTAGGGTATTCGATTCGTTAGAGAGATTCAGCACTTCTTGTTGGTCCAAAATCATGGTGTTGGGACTCGAGCCCCTGATATCGATCAGTTCGACCCCGGTGATGCGATTGTCGGCAATTGTCGTCAGATCGAGCGTGATGCCACTCCCGTCCAACCGCAAAGTGTCCATGCCATTGCCTCCGACGATTCTGCGGAAATTCAGGTCTGAAATCGCCAGCACGTCGTCGCCTTCACCGCCTCGGAGCACGTCCGCCCCGCCGGCACCGACGAGCGTGTCGCTACCCTGAGCGCCGATCAGGACATCGTCGCTTGCGGTGCCGGTGAGCGTATTGTCGGTCTCGTCGCCTACCTGAGTCTCAGCGCCGCCCGTGAAATTCCCGCCGAAGATGACGTAGCTTTCGCCGGCGAGGTCGTTGCCGCCTGGATCTGCACCGAAGGCGCCGATAATGACGTCGTCGAAGCCATCCCCATTCACGTCCCCCGCACAGCTGACCGAAAAGCCGGAAAGATCATCCCAGTCGATGCCGTTAATGACGAAGCCGTTGCTTCCATCGATACTGGACAATTCCAGATTCGGCCCAAAGCCGCCCGCCTTCCCAAACAGCACGTAGCTTTCTCCCTCACGGAAAACGCCGCCTGGTTCTGCACCAAAAGCGCCGATAATGACGTCATCGAAGCCGTCTCCGTTCATGTCCCCCGCACTGCTGACCGAATGCCCGGAATAATCATTATGTTCGATGCCGTTAATGACGAAGCCGTTACTCCCATCCAGACTGGACAACTCTAGGCTCGCCCCGAAGCCGCCCGCCTTCCCAAACACCACGTAGCTCTCTCCTGCATCAATGTTGCCTCCGGGATTGGCCTGCCACGCTCCGATAATGAGGTCGTCGAAACCATCCGCGTTCACGTCCCCCGCACAGCTGACCGAAAAGCCAGAAAAGTCACTGAAGTCGATGCCGTTAATGACGAAGCCGTTACTTCCATCGATACTGGACAACCCCAGGCTGGCTTCGAAGCCGCCCTCCTTCCCAAATACCACGTAGCTTTCTCCCGCACGAATTTTGCCGCCGGGGTCGGCACCCCAAGCGCCGATGATGAGATCGTCGAAGCCATCTCCGTTTATGTCCCCCGCACTGCTGACCGAATAGGCAGAATAATCATCAACGTCGATGCCTCTGATGACGAAGCCGTTGCTCCCATCCAGACTCGACAGCTCCAGGTTGGCCCCGAAGCCGTCCGCCTGTCCAAACACCACGTAGCTTTCTCCCGCCCGGCTATTTGCGCCGGGGTCGGCACCCCGAGCGCCGATTATAAGGTCATCGAAGCCATCTCCGTTCACGTCACGCGCACTGCTGACCGAACTGCCTGAGAAGTCATCAACGTCGATGCCTCTGATGACGAAGCCGTTATTCCCGTCTAGGCTCGACAACTCCAGACTCGTCCCCAAGCCTCCTGCCTGTCCAAACACCACGTAGCTCTCTCCGGCACGGCTATAGCCGGGGCCGGCAAAAATGGCTCCGATGACGAGGTCGTCGAAGCCGTCGCCGTTCACATCGCCTGCACTGCTGAGTGAACGGCCAGAATAATTAATGGAGGCGACGCCATTGCTGACGAAGCCGTTGCTCCCATTCAGGCTTGATAATCCGAGGCTCGCCGCGAAGCCGCCAGCCCTCCCAAAGATCACGTAGCTTTCTCCCGCACCGCTAATTGCGCCAGGATCGGCACGATAGGCCCCGACAATGAGGTCGTCGAAACCATCGCCGTTCACGTCCCCTCCACTGCTGACTGAACGGCCGGATTCATCAAAGGAGTCGATGCCATTGATGACGAAGCCGTTGCTCCCGTCCAGACTCGACAGCTCCAATGGATTAGGGGCGTTGGCATAGGTCTGAGAAGCGGCGAAGGCGAGACTCAGGGCAGCTATTCCACCAAGTTTCAGCAGGAGAACCCTGAGTCGTTCCAGCTTGGCCTTCAGCGCATGGTATCTGCGGATCAGGTAGCGCCGGGTCCCGGGGGGCAGTCGGTAAAAGGTGCCGGCAGCTAATTTGCGTTCGAGCCGACTTTTGAGTTTCTCAAACCGGCGATTGTATTTACGGAATTGGGTGAATCCCTCCCGGTAACGCCGATTGGGAGGGGGCATACCGACAGATGGGAAGGTATCTGTGTGGTGGACCGTAGAACGATTGATCTCGGGAAAAGGGAGTCGGGGCGGGTGAGGTGGGGAGTGCGGCAGTCTTTTCGGGAAAGTTAGTCAGGTTGCTATCATTTGCAAACGTTATCAGGTCTTTGCGAATGCGGACTGAACTGTCCGTTGTCTGTCTCCTCCGAATGCTGGTTGCTGCCCTCCTACGCCAAGGCTTCGGAGGGTGTACTGGGTGTTGGTCACTTCCATCTTCACATTGATCCAGAACGCCGTTCGATTGATCCGAACGACGAAGTCGTCCGGCTACGGGATCTCTGCTCTGTCCAAGATACTCTTCTAACCTTGTCGTAAGCCTCGCCTGCCACGGCGCAGCGTAGCGGAGACGGGTCGTTAACTTCGTCGGTTCTTCTTATGATTGGCAACCGATGAAAGGACGGCAGCGGATGAGGAGAAACTCTCGCCAAGATCGCGGCAAGCCGGGACAAAGAGGAAGGGTGGATCTGGCATGGAGAGGGAGACCGCGCCGTTGCCGACGCGGCTACCGATATTCGTCGTCAATCCCGCTGAGCGGGATCGCGAGCTTTGTCGACCTTAGATTACGCTTGAGATTTCGCTGATCGATTGTTGAAGGATGGGCTATCGCCCGTGGAAGGATAGCAGAGTGGTAGAGTCGCAGACGGAGTCTGGCTTGAGGATGATTCGAATCTTGGTGGTAGAAAGAGATCTTGAGATCGTTGTCGTAAGCTTTGTCGCGAACTTTGTCGAAATCTGGTCGATCGTAGAACTCCGATGAACCGAACGACGAAGTCGTCCGGCTACGGGATGTCGCGAAGACCTGAGTCCGAAAGCCTCAAGGGATTCGGGGCGCCGGCAACGAATAGCCCGAACATTTCACAAACCTTCTACTACAACCGCGGATCTCACCGTGTACCAAAGCCTTCCCTTGCCCGACGACCTCAGAGGGTTCCAACACGCTTTCGCCCGCCGTACTGCTGAAAGGCATTGGGACACAGCAATCTACGCAGTCTCGCTACGAAGTGTGTGAATTGTCCGGGCTAAGGCCCGCCCACATTGATCCCATCGGTGACGAAGAAATCATCCGGATTCGTTACAAAAGTGTTGGTAACGGGCGGAAGACTTCCGTCACCAAGATCAGGACGCAAGGGTGCATTGCTGATCGATCTTTGGCCGTCTGTCGCGGTGATCGGGAACGAATAAACCACACCGTTGGTGTCGATCTGGAAAGCACCGATAGCTTCCGCGAGATCGCCGCCCGTGATTAAGAGGCCGTCAATCGTCGAATCCGGGCTTATCCGAAGCCTGGGCATGGCTGTGCCGGAGGGAGTGAGATCTCCCACTAAGAGAAATACTCCCACGGACAGATCAGGTGCATTAATGCCGAGAACACCGGCGGACCCGGTAATATTTGCATTGGCAGCATTGATCCCGCCGATGGCGGTCGATCCGTCATTGATAGTAAGTGACTGGATTTCCGCCACCCCGTTGACGGCATCAGCGAAAGTATCGCTCTTGATTAATGACCCGTCGACCCGCAAGACATCGTTTCCCAAGCTGAAAAAGGAGACAAACGTCAATGGTGTTGAATTCTGAATCTCGAAACTGGGATGACCCTGGGCGTAAACAGTCGTCGGCTGAATATAGGGTGAAGCCGCCGACGTACTCATAAACTCCTCGAACGTGATGATCAGAACGGTGTTCGGATCGTCGCTCCCAAACTCTGCGAACATCAGATCTCCGTCCCGATCGAGAAATGAGATACGGGTAATCTCGCCTGCGATTGAGCTGAACGTACCTGTATCCCCGGCCAGTTCGAAGCCGTTATAGGTATTCCCGTCGAAAAAAAGTGCCGTCGTTGACAAACTTCGCGTTGCCCGCTTCCAGCAACGAAGCCCCTCCCGTACTTTGCTGGGTAACGGTGAAGCTATGCTCCACATTCGGCGCCGAATTAAATGCTGCATTACCCTGCTGAGAGGCCCGCAGCGTAACACTACCGGGACCGGTAAGGCTGAGGGAGTTGTCCGGGTTGAGCAATGCGGGACCCGACACGACGGTAAACGTCACCGGCAGCCCGCTTGAAGCCGTCCCACTCAGGGTAATCCTGTCGGTCCCATAAGTGGCAGCCCCGATCGGATCAAACGTAACGGTCTGGTTCTGCAGCCCGCCGGTAAAATTCTCGCCAAAGACCACGTAGCTTTCTCCTGCTCCCGACCTGCCGTCGGGATCGGCACGAGGGGCGCCGATAATGAGGTCGTCGAAGCCGTCCCCGTTCACATCCCCCGCACTGCTCACCGAAGTGCCGGAAGTGTCAAGCGAGTCGATGCCGTTAATGACGAAGCCGTTGCTCCCGTCCAGGCTCGACAACTCCAGGCTGGCCCCGAAGCCGCCTGCCTTGCCAAACACCAGGTAGCTTTCTCCCGCTCCCGACCTGCCGCCGGGGCCGGCAAGATAGGCGCCGATAATGAGGTCGTCGAAGCCATCCCCGTTCACATCGCCGGCAATGCTGACGGAACGGCCGGAATAATCATTGGTGTCGATACCGTTAATGTTAAAGCCGTTGTTTCCGTCCAGGCTGGACAACTCGAGGCTGGCCCCGAAGCCGCCTGCCTTACCAAACACCAGGTAGCTCTCTCCCGCTTCTGCCCTCCCGCTGGAGTCGGCTCGGTAGGCGGCGATAATGAGGTCGTCGAAGCCATCTCCGTTTACATCGCCGGCCCCGCTCACAGAACGGCCGGAATAATCATCGGAGTCGATGCCGTTGATGACAAAGCCGTTGCTCCCATTCAGGCTCGACAACTCCAAGACGGCCCCGAAGCCGCCTGCCCTCCCGTATACCACGTAGCTTTCTCCGGCGAAGTCCTTGCCGCCGGGATCGGCCCCGGAGGCGCCGATAATGAGGTCGTCAAAGCCGTCGCCGTTCACATCGCCGGCACTGCTAACCGAAATTCCTGCATAATCGCGGACGTCGATACCGTTCATGACGAAACCGTTGCTCCCATTCAGGCTCGACAACTCCATGCTGGCCACAAAGCCGCCTGCTTTCCCATACACGACGTAGCTTTCTCCCGCGAGGGCATTGCCGCCCGGATCGGCGCCAAGGCCCCCGATAATGATGTCGTCGAAGCCATCCCCGTTCACATCGCCGGCACTGCTGACCGAAACGCCCGAATAATCGGAGATATCGATGCCTTCAATGACGAAGCCGTTACTCCCATCCAGGCTCCTCAACTCCAGGCTCGGCCCGAAGCCTCCTGCTTTCCCAAACACCACGTAGCTTTCACCAGCATACGTATTGCCACGGGGAACGGCACTAAGGGCCCCAACAATGAGGTCGTCAAAGCCATCCCCGTTCACGTCGCCGGCTCCGCTGACCGAAGCGCCAGAGTCATCTCCGGTTTGGATACCGTTAATATTGAACCCGTTACTCCCATTCAGGCTCGACAACTCCAGGCTCGGCTCGAAGCCGCCTGCCTGTCCAAACACGACGTAGGTTACTCCGGTGAAGCTATTGGCACGATAGGCCCCGATAATGATGTCGTCGAAGCCATCCCCGTTCACATCGCCGGCGCTGCTGACTGAATAACCGGAGAAGTCATTGCTGTCGATGCCGTTAATGACAAAGCCGTTGCTCCCATCCAGAGCGGAAAGCTCCAATGGATTCGGGGCGCCGGCATGGGTCTGAGAAGCGGCAAAGGCGAGACTTAAGGCTGCGATTCCACCGAGTTTCAGTAGGCGAACCCCAAGTCGTTCCAGCTTGGCCTTCAGCGCATGATATCTGCGAATCAGGTAGCGCTGGGTCCCAACTGGCAGTCTGTAAAAGGTGCCGGCAGCGATTCTGCGTTCGAGCCGACTTTTGACTTTCTCAAACCGGCGCCCGTATTTGCGAAACTGAATTATTCCCTCCCGGTAACGGCCATTGGGAGGGGCTTTCATGCCAACTGAATGGAAGGCAACTCTCTGGCTGTCTGTAGAGCCTTTAATCCCAGGAAGAGGAAATCGGGTCGGATGAGGCGGGAAGTGCGGCGGCATACTTAAAGAGATTATTGGAAAGAATCTTAAGAGGTGCAAACGCTAATGGGCATCAAAGGTAAATCCGTCCCGATCCTCTTCGGCCGCAAGTGGCTGTAGGAATCTGTCGCACTTCGCCGGAATGTACATCGGGCACTTCTAAATCGAGAGCACCGGAATGTTGCGAAGACCTCTACTCGACAGATTCCTACTCGAGGAAGGCCCAGAGCCGTTGGTAGGATTTTTTGTCGAGCTGTTCCGGATCGGGGATATGGTAGAGATCGCCGGCGAGGTCGCGGATAACGATGCTCTGATCAGGTAAATCGATTGGCCAGTCCTCCAGTCGAGTCTGAAAGGTGCGTTTTCCCTGAAGGGTATCGACTTTCCAGACGCGGAGTTCGAAATCCATTTGAATCGATTCGATCTCAGTTATAACCAAAGTGAAACGCGATGCTTTGAGAGCTGCCGCAACTACCTCCCTGACGTCGTTCGTGAGTCCGTCCAGATTTGGAAGGAATGCCACCTCTTCCCCGTCGCTGTCGCGAAGGGAGAGAAACTTCTCGGGTTGCGACCAGGGAAAGCAGAGGTGCAGGTTAACGGAAACCCGCTCTCCATCCCTCAGCAGAACGAGGGAGCCACTGGGATCCAACTCGATCTGGAGTGAATCGGGGTCTGTTTTCATGGCTGCTCTAATCGCCTGCGTTTGTGTTTAGCGTGATGCTTGAAAAGGCTTTCGTACTGTATCCGGTAAGGGGTCCCCGAATAACCAAGAAAGAGGTACGTCTGTCGAATGGTGATCCATCACGATAAACACATACGCAGGCGATTAGACGGCGTACATTTCTTGTAGCTCCTGCTGGAGATCGTGCAGACGCCGGTAGACGCCGTCTGCATTGGCGAGAAGTTCGGAATGCTGACCCTGCTCGACAAGCTTACCCTCTTTCATAACAAAGAGCCGGTCGGCCTTTCGTAGCGTAGAGAGGCGGTGAGCGATGGCGATCACGGTGCGGCCTTCAACCAGTCGCTCGAGAGCTTCCTGTATCTTGCGCTCGGTCTCTGTGTCTACGCTGCTCGTCGCTTCGTCGAGTATGAGAATCCTGGGATCGTGGAGCACGGCGCGCGCGATAGAGACCCGCTGTCTCTCGCCTCCACTTAGAGTATGACCCCGTTCTCCGACCACAGTGTCATAGCCCTGAGGCATCCTGCAGATAAAATCGTGAGCGTTGGCGGCGCGAGCCGCGTCAATGACCTTCTCAATTTCCACCTCCTGGATCCCGTATCGAATATTATCGAGAACACTTCCGTTGAAGAGGTAGGGGTCCTGCATGACCATTCCGATCTGTTGCCGGTAACTTCCCAAATCCAGATCCTGGAGGTCCACCCCGTCGATGAGAATGCGACCGGAATTCACATCGTAGAAGCGGGCGATGAGGTTTATGATGGTTGTTTTTCCGGCGCCGGACGGGCCAACGAGGCCGATCATTTCACCAGGCGCCACATCGAAGGTGATATCGCTCACGATCTGACGTACCGGATCGTATCCAAACGACACTTCCTCGAATTCAATGCGCCCATTGACCGGATCAAGCGTTATGCTGTCTGCCGCCTCGACGACTTCGGGTTCCGTATCAAGGACCTCAAAGATTCGGTGAGCTGAACTGAGGGATCTATTGATCATTCGCGTCAGGAACCCGAAGCTCTCGATTGGAGCGATAAAGAGCCCGAGGTAGAGGAGAAAGGTTACAAAGAGTCCGGGTGTCAGACTCACGCTCTCTGCAGAGCCGTCTCCCAGCAGTCTGGGCAGCGCCAGCGCCCAGACAATGACCATCATCAGACTCAAGCCGAAATAGATGATCGGCCAGGCTGTCGTCCATAAGTTGATCACCCCATAGGCCTCCTCGGTGATACCTCTATTGCGCTTGCCGAAGCGCTCCCTTTCAAAGTCTTCCTGGTTGAATGCTTTAACAACCCGGATACCCGGAATCGTATCCGAAATTACCGCTGTCATTTCCGACCACTTATGCCACATCCGGAGGAAACGCCTGCGCAATCCTTGCCCCATCCGGTAGATGCCAAAGAAGATGACGGGAACCGGGAGCGTCACGGCGAGGCCGAGTTGCCAATCCAGAACGATGAGGACACCTCCGATGCCCAGAACCATGAGAAGGGAGAGGGTGAGTTCGGCCAGGCCGAATGCGATAAAGTCCCAGATACGATCGGTATCGGAACTGACCCTGCTCACGATACTTCCGGTATGGTGATGCGAGAAATAATTCACGCTCAGCTTGTGCAGGTGGTCATAGACCGCGGTACGGAGGTCGCGTGCAACCTTCTCACCTACAAGAGTCATCATTCGCAGCCGCAGCCACAGGAGAATCTCGCGCAGAATGTAAACGACGACAATAACGGCGAGGACAATCCACCCGAGGCGGTAGGCCTTTTCGATTGAAAGCTGTCCGTCGGCGAAGGCCAGGAGGACGTCATCTAAGAGGTAACCTGTCAAATACGGTGGAGTCAGACTTAACGCAGTTAAGAATAGTGCGCTGACGACACCGACGGTGAAGCGCTTCCAGTAGGGCTTTAAGAACGCCGCCAAGCGCCAGAAGACATCCAGACGGTTTCCCGTCACCGACGATTGCGCCTTCTTAATCCCTTTTGCCATGGACGAGGCGTAGAGGTCATCGCCCTCCTCTCTGGTAAGCGCTCTTGTGGCCCCCTGCTGTTTGAGGAGAAACAGAATGGGACCCATAGCGTCGCGCTGCCGATGCGTGTAGCGGATCACGGCAAGGGCGTGGTCGCTATCATTATCCATCAGGGTCACTACCGTGTTGCTCAGTCCCGACTGTTCCCGAATCTCGCGCACCCGAGAGCGAGGGAACGTGGAAAGATGAAAGTCTTTTGCCCCGCTACCCTCTCCCAGGATGGCGACATGCTCCGGACCGAGCGCGACCCAGGTGCGCGTGAGAATGAACGACTCGTTGAGATCGGCGAGGGCATAGAGCTGCACCGGCTGATCGTTCCAGGCAGCTTCGAGATGAGCCCTGATCTCTTTCGGCATCACTGCCGGCTGATCGAGATAACGTTCGATCAAAGCGTAATTGTTCTGATCGGGCTGCGGGTCCATTTTACCTAAGATCTGTCGCTAAGAGCCTGGCGGCAGAGTCCGACAGGCTCTTAGCCTGAGGAAATAAGCTATACTAGGTATTACCAAGGCAAATAGAGCGGAAACGTAGCGCTTCGAAGAGCGGGAGTTCTCTCGTGGGGGAGGCCTTCTTTTAAGAAAGAGGCAGTGAAGCTATCGCCGTCTTTTTCGCTGGCAAGATTAATCTTCGAAAATACCGTTTGGGGTTGATGCCCACCCAAACTTTGTCGTAAACTTCGTCGGTCGAAGAACTCGGAGCCACCGGCATCTCTCTTAGAACTGGCCCTTCGACAAAGTTTGAAGATCGACTGGAGATCACGATTATGATCCCGACGGAAGATCGATGAGGATTTCCCTCTCTCATCGTGGCTTTCAATCGTGATCTCCGGTCGATCTAGCCCGAACATCTCACAAACCTTCTACTACGACCGCGGATCTCACTACATATCAAAGCCTTCCCTTGCCCGCCGACCTCAGAGGGTTCCAACACGCTGTCGCCCGCCGCCCTGCGGAAAGGCTCTAATATGCAGCAATCTACGCTGTCTCGCTACGAAGTGTGTGAAATGTCCGGGCTAGTCTTTTCGATCTTCGACTACGATTACGACGACGAACTGCGAGGACGCTTCGCTGCTTCCGATTCGACGAAGCTTACTTAACGAGATAGACCTTCTTCGTGCCGCTTTTTTTCGAGGAGGTAAATTCGCCTGAGATTCCGGTAATCCTCTTCGCGATCGTGGCTTGTAAATTGATGGTCGAAACAGGGACAGTGCTCCAATTCCTCTTTCGCCGTGCTAAGGCGCTCCCGAATCGTCTGCTCATCGTCCAAACCTCTTTTTTGAAGACGCTCTCGAAGCTGCTCGAGATTCTCCGGTTTAACGAAGAGGGTCACGAGTCGCTCCGCCAGCAGAGGGTCGGATTGGGCGGCTTCGCGGTAGCTGGCGGCTCCTTGAACATCGATGTTGAGGAGCAGGTCGATACCCACAAGGAGCTTCTCCTGAATTTCAGATTTTAGAGTACCGTATTGGAAGTTATACACCTGGGCCCGCTCATAGAATTCATCCGCGTCTACTCTTCGCATGAATTCTTCTTCTGAGAAAAAGTGATAGTCTAAACCATTTTTTTCGCCTTCACGAGGCGGCCTCGTTGTAGAAGTTATAACTTGCCCTATCTGGAGTCCGAATTCTCCAATTAAACGCTCGCAGAGGGTGGTTTTGCCACTTCCCGCGGGACCGGAAACAATCAGGAGGAGGGAATTGCTCTCTCTACTTTGTGCCACTAGTAACCAAACGCCACTCCGCATAGGAGGAGGCCGTAGAGAGTAAGGATGGAACCGAAAAGCCTGGTGCGCGTGGTCCGAGCAAAGAGCCATTCGAGGAAGTCTCTAAGCTTATACGGCACCGTGCCCAGGTAGAGGGCCAAAACGATGCAGAGGTAGACGAAACTAACAAGGAAGAGGCGGCTTTGCGGTTCTTCCATGTAGGCCGCATCGAGGAGCGCTCTGGCCATCAACAGGGTAATGATGGCGCCACCCCGCACAGCGAGGAAATCACGCACGAAAAAGAAGGAAAGCAGCGCGATGCCGAAAAAGAAAAGGAAGAGAATCTCTTTGTATTTTCCAAAGTCGGCTTCTCCGAGATGAGCGACGAGGTAGAGAAACCAACCGGACCCGAGTCCCATGGAAACGACCGTGACGGGAAAGGAGCGGAGTGAAAGTTTTGCAAGGCGACCAGTGGAGGCATTCTTCCAGATTAGAAGTCCCCCGAGCGATAGGAGGAAGAGTCCGGTCAAAAGGGTGGCGGCAAAAAGGGACATTGATTAGCCCGCTTTTCTTGCGAATTCCGAAAACGCGGCTCGCCTCGATCGCGTCTGCCGGCAGTCATTAGCGCTTAGGCACTGAGGAAAAGCGGGCTTGATAGCAACCCACCCCTGTCCCCTCCCAGGAGGGGAACTTAATAAATGAGCTCCCCAGTGAACAGATCCCCTCCTGGGAGGGGTTTGGGGTGGGTCGCCCTTCCGGGAAAGGGTGTCCGGAGGGTGGGTCAAAGTTTCACTCCCTTTTGATCCGGCAAGGAACGCGCTCGTGACCGGACCGAAAAGGTTTGGGAGTCATCCACGCCTTGCGGGACGACGGAACCGTATAGCGTGCTTACGGTTGCCCGCTCTATCTTCACTTGAATCAGCTCACCTACCAGTCTTTCGCTCCCTGAGAATACGGCTTTGCGATTCCCTCGCGTTCGTCCGGTATAGACACCGTCGCCTTTCCGCGCCGGTCCCTCCACGAGAATTTCCTGGGTCGTGCCGATGAGCGAACGGTTGCGTCTCAGTGAACTCTCCTCGAGAACTTTGAGCAACCGATGGTTTCTCTCCTCTTTGATTCGCTCCGGCACCTGGGCATCCATTTCCGCGGCGGGCGTCCCGCTTCTCGTACTGTATTTGAAAATATAGGCCATATCGAAATTGAGCTCTTCGAATACCTCCATTGTGAGCTCGAAATCACTTTCCGTTTCGCCCGGAAATCCGACAATGATATCCGTCGAGAAATACATTCCGGGAACGGATGCTCGGAGGTCGTCGACGATCTGCTTATAGCGGTCGCGTGAGTATGGCCGATGCATGGCGCGAAGAATCCGATCCGATCCGCTTTGCATAGGCAAGTGGACGTATTCGCACAGTTTAGGGAGGTCACGGTAGGCGGCAATCAGATCCTCCTTGAAACCCTTGGGGTGTGGAGAGGTAAAGCGAATGCGTTCGATCCCATCGATAGCGTTTACCGCTTCCAGCAGTTGGACAAAAGGGCCCTTTTTACGGCGGACGGGAATCTCGCGGCGTCCATAGCTGGTTACGATCTGCCCGAGCAGGGTCACTTCGCGCGTGCCCCTGGCGGCCAGTTCTTCGACCTCCTCCACGATGTCTTGAATCGAGCGGCAGCGTTCACGCCCACGCGTTTTCGGGACGATGCAAAATGTGCATTTCATGTTGCAGCCCTGCATTATTGAGACAAAGGCGCTAACTTGCCTCTTGCCCTCGACATGTTCGCGGATCGTGTTCTGGGAACCCTCCTCCCCATCGAGGTCGACAATGGTGCGCGGCCTTGGACCCTGTGCCTTCAGGGAGGCGATAATGTTATCGAGATAATCGGGCACGCGGTGAAATTTCTGAGTGCCTACGAGCAGGTCGAGATCGGGCAGACGGTCGAGTAAACCCGATCCCCTGTTCTGAGCCATGCAACCGAGAATACCGATTATAAAATCAGGGTTACTATTCTTCCGTTTGGCCAGATACCCTGTTTTACCAATCGCTTTCTGTTCCGCCTTATCGCGTACCGCACAGGTGTTAAGCAGGACGACGTCGGCCTCCTCTTCCCTCTCGACCATGCTGTAGCCGCGCTTGCGCAGCTTTGCGGCGACCGCCTCAGAGTCCCGCTCGTTCATCTGGCACCCATAGGTTTTGATGTAGACCCGGTTCATGGAAAGAGAGAAAAATGCATGGCGGATGCGGTCGATTTGGTCAATAAGTAATCTGTCGGATTTCGTATGTGATTAGCGTGCCTTGGATTGCTGGCTGCCCCGGTCTTGTGCCCATAATTACGAAATTGGGTTGGAGAACCCAAAGTAAATGTTATTCAGGCACTTGCAAGATTCTATTGATTACATAGTATGCCAGAATGGAGTTTCAACGATTGTTGTGTGTGGGTTCGTTAGAGGTAGAGAGCTTTTCCTGCAGGTTTGTTTTCAGTTAGAAACTTGTTGAGTATTAATCAGTTACAAAAGCGCTTTGAACGGGGAGTTGATTTCTGGTGGCAATTGAGTAGAAGCGAAGGGAGCTGGAGAAAGTTGGTATTGGCATTGTATGTAAAATAAAGTTTGCAGTTTTGCCTCCTTTCCATACTGTGCCGGTGCATGCAAGAAGAGCTTTCGCGTAAAGAGAGGGAGGTGGTCGAAGCGGTACGGCGGGATCGGGTAAGCACGGTGTGGAGGCTGATGAAGGAGCAGAGGGTGTCGCGGCGAACGGTCTATCGGGCTTTGCAAAAATATGGCCATTACTCCAGTTACAATGCCAATTGTGGCTACCTGAGCTTGAAAGACATTCCGCGCTTTGACGGGGCCGGTTTGTGGCGTTTTCGCAAGGGGCGCTTTTCGCGCCACGGCACCTTGGAGGAGACCGTGGAGGCGGTGGTGGGAGCTTCGCTTTGCGGCTACACGGTGGCTGAGTTGGAGACCCTCCCTGGGGTACGGGTGCACAACCCCATAAGCGTGCTTTGTAGAAAGAAGCGGTTGAGTCGATACTATGAAGGGCGTCACTGCGTGTATGACCTTATCCGAAAAGCTACTGATTGGCCGCAAAGAGGCGCAAAAGGCGCAAGAAAAACTTGAGAAAAATCATTTTTTGGCTTGATAAAAAGTGTCGCAACATGCTAGTGTTTAACAACCTAAGATTAAGAAAGGAGTTAAACATGCCAACATGTGCGACAGAGGAGAACAAAAGCGATAAGACGCCCCTTAGCAACCTCATTCTGCCGGTTCCAGACACGGATTTCCGTGATTTTCTGGATGAAGTTGAAGAATTGGCCGGGTTCGCGGCGCAAATCATCGAGGCGATCGAGAAGGATCTGGACGCCCATGCGCGTGAGAAGAAGAAACTTCGATTGGAAGATCGCAGGTTCTTTGAAGGGCGCACAGCGGAGCTGCCGGAGCTGGACATCGAGGAGGAGAATATTCTGGCTGCTGAATTGAATCTTGGGGCAGGCCGGCCGCGGATGCCGGCTTATGCGGTATACGTGTTCGTGATGATTCGAGGGTTTCTGGGTTCGTTGACCACGAAACCGGCACGGCGGTTTGTGCGCGAGTCGATGAGCTTGTACGGATTTTTGCAGAGCGGGGGACTGAGAATGCC
Source organism: Candidatus Moanibacter sp. (assembly GCA_965215885.1). Classification (GTDB taxonomy): domain Bacteria; phylum Verrucomicrobiota; class Verrucomicrobiia; order Opitutales; family UBA2987; genus CBDCEW01. Next base: position 39,154 of record CBDCEW010000079.1, on the reverse strand, counting down.
GGCGGTGACGACGATTCTGGAGAACGTGAACCTGGTCAGCCATACGACCCGCGAGTTGATCTTTGATAAACAGATTGGGTTTATCCTCCAGGAGCAATGGGACGATTTCGGGAAGCTGACGATCGACAGCACCTCGGTGAAAGCAAACAGCTGCTGGCCCACCGATGGGAAGATTCTGAGCGGTCTTTTGATGCGGGCCAATCGTTTGGGTCAGAAGTTGCATGTCTTCGGGCTGGAGGATTTTCGCAAGGGATGGGTTGGGCGTTGGCTGGAGGAAATGGACAAGCTGGAGTTTCAGATTTGTCTGGCCGCGGGCAAACCGAAGTCGAAGGGCAAGCTGAAGAAACACTACCGGCGGTTGCTCAAGCGGGGCCGCAAGGCGGCCGACTCACTAACGGGGGAACTGAGCCATCTTGAAGAGGGCCTGTCGATGGATTCACTGCCTCCCACTCGCCGGGAGCTTCTGGAGCGGGCATTGAGCCAGATCAGGGGCGATATTGCCGACGCCAAGCGGGTTGTTGAGTATGCTCATGATCGGGTGTTTCACGAAAAGAAGCTACCGTCCACACAGAAGGTCCTGAGCCTCTCGGACGGATCGGCGGCCTACATCAAGAAGGGCAGCCGCAATCCAGTGATCGGGTACAAGCCACAACTGGTTCGCAGCGAAAACGGTTTTGTCACCAGCCTGATCGTACCGCAAGGCAACGCGGCAGACTCCATTGAGCTGGCGCCGGCCATCGGCGATTCGATCAAGCGCACCGGTGTCATTGCTGAACTGGTCAGCACCGATGACGGATATGCTTCGGCGAAGGGACGCAAGGAGGTGCTGAGCATGGGGGTAAAGCAGATCAGTATCAGTGGGGCGAAGGGCAAGAAGTTGACCACCCCCGAGGACTGGGAGAGCGAGGCGTATCGCGAGGCACGCCGCGATCGCTCCGCAGTGGAGTCGCTGATGTTCACGATTAAAGATGGATTTGCCTTTGGCGAACTCGGCCGCCGCGGCATCGATGCGGTAGGCGATGAACTGCTCGAGAAGGTTCTGGCCTACAACTTCTGCCGCATCATACTGATGAAGAAACGCCGAGGGGAGGAACTGGAACAGGCAGCCTGAATCTGACCGCTTTGAAGCTCAGAGAAAAAAGCACCACGGGATGAGTATGCCTCCAGACAGCGGCAAATATACGTATTGTGCAGCAAGCCACGCCGATGGCCGCTCAATACCTGCTCATCGGCAGCGCCGGCAGCCTAAAACCCGAAACCTGCCAGCCATAGGCTGGTCCGCCCGTGGCGGAGAACCTTAAACCGCCCGCTCGAAAGGCTTTTCGAATGGGCTCGTGTATGTCTCGGCCGGGGAACAGGGCGGGGCCGAACAGAAAAAGCGGCGGCAAGGGCGAAGAACAGCGGCACAAGTTCAGGCAGGGGACCCCCGGGGCGCTTTGCAGGCAGCTCCCGAAGGGCTCGAAACGATGGTCGTGATCGCTTTGCTGGTCGCCTGTATCGGCCATCCCGAGGCCGGGGTCAAGGAGCTTGTCGAGCTTATGCAAGAGCAGGGAGTAGAGCTGAGCGGGGAGCAAATTGAGCGGGTGATGGCGTTTTACTCGCTCAAAAAAAAACCGGAACGATCGCGGTAGCGGAGCTGTTACATGATTTGCGGGCAGAGGCTGAACGGGCCCTGCAAACGGTGGGGGCTGTGCCTGCGCAAACGAGTTATCGCTTCGATGCCCGGGAGGACGAAGAGGGTCCTTCAGAGGTGCGCAAGACCCTGCGCCGCAAGGTGGTCAGTTTCTCCTATGGATGCTTCCAGGCGGTGGAAGTTGTGCGCGAGCAGGGGCAAGGGAGCCACCGCAACAGCTACCGTTCTGCTCGCCTGGAACAGATCGTGCCCTCGCATAGTCGCTACGCTTACGATCTGATTGCCTATGTGGGCAAGCGATGTTTGTGCGAAAGCGCCACCCTCAAAGAGGTGCACAGGGAACTGCGCGAGGGCCCGGGGCAGCTGCAGATTGCTCAAAGCAGCCTCTATGAGATGCAGCAGAAGTTTCTTTTTTATCTGGGTCGGCTGCACGCCGCGGCCGCTCCGGTGCTTAAAGATTACCTGAGCGCTCGCCCTTGCCTGCGCTGGCTGGTGGATGGGACCGTGGAACCGCAGACGCCGGTTTTCTTCGCTGTTCAGGAAGCCGACGAAGGGATCCTTTTGGGCAGCTGGAAAATGCCTTCCGAACAGAGCGAAACGATCAGTGGCTGTTTTGCCCGGGCGGCCCGGGCTTTTGGCCAACCCCACCATGTCTATCATGATTTAAGCGCTCAGATCAGCAAGGCCTGCGAGAGCGAAACCTTCCAGGCCCCCCATGGCGTCTGCCATTATCATTTCGCCCGCAATGTGGGCGAACAGCTTTATCGAAAACCCCAGCAGATGCTCAACGGGCGCTTGCGGCAATTGAAGCTCATGGAGCGCATGCGCGAGCAACGCAAACACATCACCGCAAAGCTCCGTGACGCCCTCCGTGAAAAACACGCCCTCGTCCTGGCCGATTTGCTCACCGCCAAAGCGCTCGCAGTGCCCTTCGATCCCACCCTTGCACGGGAACTGCTCATGGCCCTGCAATTGTGGATTTTGGATTATCCCTGCGACGGTCACCGCCAGGGCTTTCCCTTCGATCCTTACCTGCTTTATTGGCATCGGCGGGTCGTGCGCGCCCATGCCGCCCTGGAGCAGTGGCTTGCCCGCGCTCCTGCCAGTTGCTCTGTTCTGCGAAGCTTCTTTCATCTTTCGACCGGGTTGAAGCAGTATCTGGCTGATGCCCTCGTCATCGAAGCCGCTACTATCTATGAAAACGCTTTTTGCATTTTCAGCGCTTTGCGCGATGCCCTTTGGCTCAGCGCCAGCGGCCCCTGCCCTTTAAGCGACCCTTATCTGTTGCAAGCAGGACAAGCCGCTGAGCTCACCGAGGCTCTCCAGTTGCTGCGTGCCCAATATCGCCAAAAAGGCGCCTCCCTGACCAACCCCTCGAAAGCCAAACTCTACCGCACCGTGGTCACTCATCTGGACAAATACTGGCAGCGGCTGCTTCCCCCACCGGCCCATCCAGACAGCGTACGCACGACCAATGAGCTGGAAGGCACCTGGCGCACCTCCAAGCGCAAACGCCGTCAAACCCACGGGCGCAAAAATCTGACGCGCGACTTTGAAGCGCTCCCCGAAGAATACATGCTCCTGGCCAACTTACACAATCCCCGCTATGTGGAGCTGGTTTTAGGCAGTATCGATAATCTGCCCCAAAAGCTTGCCCAGGCTGCACAGAAAGCACCCCCCTTCAGTCACTGGCGGGCGAACAGAAAAACCCTCGCCGTGGGTCGATTGCCCAAAAAGCTCCTGCGAAAAGAAAACTTCCTTGAGGAACTCTTCGAAGTCTGTAATCGCCAGGATCAATCCTTAAACCCGCAACCCCATCGGATTGCCTCCTGACAACGACTCCAGTGCCCTCCCTCTGCTCCCCATTTTCTTCATGCTCTAACCAGAGAACTCCACGCAATTTGCGTGCCAACCGAAATTCAGAACGATGGGCACAAGACCGGGGCAGCCGGCAGTCGAAAGCATTACGCTAACCACGTACGGACCCCAGGGTACGACAGATCCCTACGTTTATAGTCTTAAAGTTTCCGCCGTTATAACCGATCTTCGGAGTCACCCAGTCGACCGAATCGTCTCGCCGCGAAATGATGACGGATATGTAAATTTATCCTAAAACGATCGTCCGAAGCCAGTTGATGCTTGATATTCCTTTCTCATCCTGTATGTTATGCGGTGCAAAATACAGGGCGACTTGGTTTCGATATAGTAGCACGAATCTGAATTACGGTGCTGCGGGATTTCGAGCGAAATCTCAAGTCTAAACCATGAAACCGTTTAAGAAGACGGTTTATTCAAGATTCTGTAGCTGCTCCCTCAATCGAGATCGACCGAGATTTTCCAATCAGGATGTCCAATAAACAAAAAGAACAAAGGCCCGTTCAGGAGACTCCCATTGGCGAAGTTTTCTTTGCGGCTCAAGTCGAAACCGTAATTCGGGAGAGCCGGAGGGGGGTGCTTATTCTTTTAGCGATCTCCTTATTTTCCGCTATCTGGTTTTCCAGGGAGTGGTCGCCGCGAGCGGTCTACACCTGGTTGCTTTACATGGGGGTGGTGTGCCTGGCCTCCTATTTCATCCTGAGGAAGATGCTTGCGGATCCGGATAAAGAGCTGAAAGCCAGGGGGTGGGTAAATGGTCTTATCTTAGGCAGCCTTCTTATCGGGACAGGTTGGGGCGCGTTCTGCGGTTTGTTTTTTCCCTACGACAATGCAGCTCAATTAGTTTTCCTCCTTTTGGCTACGGGCGCTGTAACCGCGCTTGCCTCGTCGGTTCTATCCCCGGTTCTACCGGTTTTCTGGGTGTTTCTCCTGTCTGCTGTCTCTCCTCTGTGCGTGCAGGTTTTTATTTACTTCGGATACTCCCTTTTCCATAGCGTCCTCGTTCTTGCTGTTTTTTTGCTCATCATGGGCTATATTGCGGATCGGAACGAAAAACAGGAGCGTATTAACGTTAGTGAAAAGGTCACATTAAAAAGGGAAGTTGAGAGTCGAAGGCTCCTCGATAAGGCGCTCTTGCTCCAGCAGGAGAGGGCCGACACCGCTGTCACTGAGCGCCGCGAGTTCATGTCTAACGTGAGTCTCCAGATGCGCACCCAGCTGAATTCAATTATCGGCTTTTCCGACATCCTGAAGAAAAACGCACATGGAGACCTTTCTTCGGAGCATGTTTCCCGCGCCGAGAAAATCAATCGCAACGGCCGGGATATGCTTCTCGTTTTCGATAACGTGCTTGAACTCTCCAAGATCGAAACGAATCAGTTGGAATTGGAAGAAAGGAAATTGAACCTCCACAATTTAGTCGAAGAATCCGTCGAACTCCAGCGTGTGAATACCAATGAAAAGGGGCTGAACCTCTCCTGTGAAATCGCGGATAATGTTCCCGAGCTCGTCATAACAGATCCGACGCGCTTGTGGCAGATTCTTAACAACCTCATCGGAAATGCGGTTAAATTTACCAAAAAAGGCGGGATCGAAGTCAATGTGGATTCCGGCGGTCGCACAAATGGCGGCACCGGCCTGAAATTCTCCGTTACGGATACCGGCGTCGGAATTGACGAGAAAACGCGGGCCGAGCTCTTCTTGCCGTTCTCGCATAGGGAGAGTGGCCCCGACGAAGGGGACGGCGGGATGAGCTTGGGCCTCGCCGTCTCGAAAAATCTCGTCGAGTTGATGGGCGGCGAAATCACCGTCTGGAGCGAGCCCGGTAAGGGTTCCGTTTTCGATTTCACGATCCAGTGCGTCGAAGTGCCCCAAGAGGCCGACACGGCAAGCGAAGACCTCGCCTGATTAGGAATCTGTCGGACCCAATGTCCTATAAACTCCCAGGATAAAGCGGCGTTTTCCGAACATCCCGTTGAATGTGTAAAGTGTTTATAAGGAAAGTGTCAAAATTGTTTAAAAAATTGATAATCAATCAATTACGAATTGACCCCATTCGAAAAGCCTTTCGAGCGGGCGGTTTAAGGTTCTAGTGGGAACGGAACCTGCTTAATAGTCGATATTTTCAGAAAGATAAGCATTTGGCGGGATCGGCAAGGCGCTGAATCACCAGGCCTTCGTGGCCGATCGGCCGGTTAGTAAGGTGATCTTTTTCGATAACAACAAAAGAGGGAACAGAAAAACCGCTTCATCATCGTGGGAAATGGCCGAAGAGTCATTCGAAGGAAGACTGGCAGGTTTTGCTGAGATTCAATGAAGAAAGTATATTTAGTCGAAGACAACAGGGATAACGCTGACTTAACCCATGACTATCTCTCTGATAGTTACGCTGTTACATCGTTTGAAGACGGCCCAACACTGCTTTCTTATTTGGAACAGCGTGACATAACGCTACCTGACATTTTCCTTCTGGATATAAGTTTACCGGGTATGGATGGCGTAGAGCTGTTGAGAACCATTCGGGAAACGGACAGGTTTGAAAAAATACCAAGCATAGCGGTGACGGCTCACGCCCTGGTGGGGGACGAATTAAGGTTTTTAGAAGCAGGTTTTAATGGTTACGTGAGCAAGCCAATTGTTGATATAGAACTGTTACTCGCTGAAATTGAGAGACTTCTGAGTGGAGACGGAGGATCGGGAGAAACGGAAAAAGCGAAGGAAATTGGGAGCGACATTCCATTTCAAAAGTTGGCCGTTAAAGCCTCTCCGAAACACTCTTAAAAGCGGGCTCGAAGGTTTCTTTGCGTAATCGGTAAGGGCTTTTCGCTTCCCTGCTTTGCATGCGTTGAGCCATCGCCTGACGCGCTTCATTTCTCGGGATCAGAATCACCAAGAGGTTAAAACAATGAATACAAGACAAAACAAAATCACAAGTCCGTGGCCTCGCGAACCGCGCAAGGGTTCCGCCCTCATGACAATTCTGATGATCGGCGTGGGCCTGCTCACCGTTATGGGGGTCTCCCTGCGCTGGGGCATAACCGAGAAACGGATCAATATTCAACACATACGCCGCCATAGCGCCAAAAACGCCGCCGAGTCGATCGTGGAATACGGATTCGCCGATCTCATTCAGCGATTCAGTAGCCAGACATCGTTTGCCCTCGACGAATTGTCACCGCAGAATGATCCGCTCGCGCTTCCTTCATCCTTCGCCACGTTCTTTGGCTCCACCAACATCGACACCGCCACTGCGGAGTTGCACGGCGGCCAGGTGCCGCCTGGTCAATGGGTCTACATCGACCCCTCCGATCCGGCCAACGAATTCGATCCCCTTAAGGGCAAGCGGGTCTTCGTGCGCGACGTCGTGGTCTACGGTACGGCCACCGCGAAATCGAACGGAGTTGGAACCGATGTCAGCGCTTACACAATGCAGAAGCTTCAGGTGCGGGATGCCCCACTTTTCGGCCATGCCATCTTTTACAATATGGATCTGGAACTCCACCCCGGTCCGGCCATGAATCTCTACGGTCCGGTCCATTCCAACACCGACGCCTGGCTCCAGGCCGCTAACAATATCACTTTTCACGAAGGCGTCTTCGCGGCGGGACAGGTCCTTCACGGCAACAAGAGAACAGGAGGACACTCCCAATCCGGAACCGTTAATGTCAAGGATGCCGCCGGCACCGATCAGAACATGTATAACGGCGGCACCTGGACTTTGGACACGAGCTGGCTCGATCATCGCGATACGGACTGGCGGGAATTGGCTTCCCAGCGTTGGGACGGCAATGTGCAGGACGCCGACCACAGCGTCCCCACCCTCAATCCTATCGGAATCACCGACTATGTGCCCGACGATCCCTTTACCGTTCCGAATGAACTGGAGAATTACGGTTATGCCGTTATCGAGCCGGTTCTCTCAACGACCCACGCGGATTTCAAGGGCGAGGCTGTGCGCAAAGAAAAATTCGCCTTCAAGGCCGGGCTCATTCTTAAAGTGAACGAAAATGCCGGTGCCGATCCGAGTACCTTCCAAGTCGAGGCCTACAAGTATTCTCGAACAAATCCGCTTGATCCGACCAGCCCGCCCGTCCTCGACGCCAACGGCGACCCGGTTATGATCCGAGTCAATCTTCCCGAGAAATTAATCGGTGACGCCTCTAGCGGTGGAGACGATATTGAAGCCCCCGCTTTCTTTGAAAATTACAACGAGGATAGTAGCAACCTTGTTGACGGTGGGTTGTTTGACCACCGGGAGAATGTCGAGCAGGCTATGCTTTCTTTGAACATCGATCGTCTCACTGAATTGGTCGACGACACGGCTTCGGGTGGCTATAAACCCGAGGATTGGGAAACAGATTGGGACGATGGAGGCACTACAAGCCCTTGTAGTGGGGGTTGTGCGGATTTTGTCCCATCTACGGACTGGAATGGCGTCGTCTACGTTGAATACCCAACAGTGGCCAATTCGGGTGGAAGAGTGGATAAGGTTGTCAAAGCCCGAAGGTATGACGATTCAACTGGCGCTGCGAACGAGCTGATTTTGGGTCTGCAGCTGATAAATGGCGACACCTCCGATTATAATGGTTTGCCGAGACCTTCCTACACCTCTGAGATCGGGCTCACCTTGGCTACGAACGGCCCTATGTATATCGCGGGCAATTATAACGCGGACGGAACCTCCCACACCAACGACGCAAATACGCTCGACAACGCCAACGAACCACCCGCTGCCGTCGTTGCGGACTCCGTCACTATTCTTTCCAACGAGTGGTTCACCGACGATAAGCACCGAGAGGACAGCAATGACAACAATACCAGTCAAAGAAAGGTTAAAGACACTGGCGAAGCAGCCAGCGAAGGATTCACCGAAGTTTCCGCTGCCATATTGACCGGTCTTAAGCCATCGATTCCGGACGATCCGGTGACCGGCGCGTCCTCCGGCACGCAGAGCGGCGGCGCCCACAACTTCCCGCGCTTTCTGGAAAAATGGTCCGGTGTTACCTTAACCATCCGAGGATCTCTTGTCGCCCTCTTCGAGAGCGAGGTGCATGAAGATGCCATGCCGAATGATTTCGGCCATTACTACAGCCCGCCTATACGCGACTGGGGCTTCAATGATAACTTCCGTAACGGCGTCTATCCTCCCGGTTCACCCAACGCTCGCACATTTCGCCGCACCAAATTCCAGGATATGACCAAATCCGATTACGATACCGCGGTAGCGGATATCTGGGCCCCGTAGGGCTCTACGCCTCGTCCGGAACTCGTTCTTGAAGGGACGCCCTTCTTCCACCAAGCGGGAGAAGAGAGCCCGGAACGAAGCGAGTGAGGGTCGAATGATTGAATCATCGGTGCTTTTTCCTGCCGTAAACCGCCACCAGGGTGAAAATTGGGTGGCGAAAACACCTTAAAAGTCGGGGAGAGTTTTCGCACGATCCGATCGCGCGGGCTGGCTCCTGTCGATAGTTTCCCGGAAGAATTAAAAAACAGAAGTTGACCCGGGTTCCGGTTACTAATATTCCCCTCTTCCAGGATTTCTCAATATCGGGGACAAGATACGCATATCCAAATGAAGAAATTATATGTGAAGCTCTTAAAAGGTTTTATTTTGTTTATCGGGTTGGCCTGCCTGACGATGAGCAGCCCTCTCTTCGCCCAAACGGAAGAGGAAGAGGAGGAGTACGATGGGCCTATATACATGAAGCCAAAAACCCCGCGCGTTCCCTTCTCATCCCGGGTAAGGAAATTCTTCATGGATGGTCTGGACGGGCAGGATTTTCGAATTCAAACCCCTGAATTTGAGATTGCAACGGCGGTTCCCAATAATTGGGCGCGCAAATCGGATAGTCAGACTTCCATCAGCTTCTATTTCCGGGGCAACCGGAATGTCACTTGTTCCATGAGTCTATTCAGGAAGGACGAGTTCCTTCCCGATATCGAACCGAAGTCGATCAAAGGCTATATTGAGGGTCTCAAGATAAAGTACAAAACCCGCGTTGAGTTCCTCAACGACGACGGACAGTACCGCCCCGCGGGCCAGACTACCCAACCTCTCGATCGATCGAACCGGGTAGTCGTTTATGCCCTTCCCGCTCCCGGCGGCCAGGGGCGTACAATCCACTACGAGTATTTTATTAAGGTCGAGCACGACCTTATTGTTGGCAGCTTTTCCGGCCCGGAAGGCAAGCTCGATCTAGCGAAGAAGAGCTTCGAGCAATTTTTCTTCACCATGGGAATCGTGGCAGAGGAAGAAGAGTAGAAATAGTTGCCAGGCGAGTCCTTCGTAGGACAATCGACGCGATTTTTTCTACCGCACCCCCCCATCGGTTAAAATCCTCAATTTTAACCCGGAAGCAATTTTAGGATTGCTTTTTTTTAATTTTGTATATGCGAAGTGCTAGAATCCTGCGCGACAGGAATTCGAGAGAGTAGCATAATTACGAAAAATGGTACGGCAAGGAAGTGATTATCGACATTCGCGATGTCGACGCCCGGGATAGGGGGAGTTATTCTGGCGCTTATCTACTACTGCGATGATCCCAATCCGCTCGATACGGTTTCTCCGCCCATCGATAAATCAGCCGGATTCACCCCCCCATCGACGATCCGGCCAGGTCTCCCGACACTAATACCTTCACGATTTCTCTAATAGATTAGAATAATGAATACAGAACATAAAATACTCACAAATCAGTGGCCCGGCGAACCGCGCAAGGGTTCCGCCCTCATGACAATCCTCATTATCGGCATGGGTCTGCTCACCGTTATGGGGACCACCCTGCGCTGGGGCATAACCGAGAAGCGGCTCAATATTCAACATGTGCGCCGCCAAAGCGCCAAGAACGCCGCCGAGTCGGTCGTGGAATACGGATTCGCCGAGCTCATTCAGCGATTTACGAACCAGACATCCTTTCCCCTCGACGAATTGGCGCCGCAGAATAATCCGCTCGCGCTTCCTTCATCCTCCACTACCTTTTTGTCCGGCACCAACATCGACACCGCCAACGTGGAGTTGCACGGCGGCATGGTGCCGCCCGGGGAATGGATCTATATCGACCCCGCCGATCCGGCCAACGAATTCGATCCCCTCAAAGGTAGGCGGGTCTTCGTGCGCGACGTCGTTGTCTACGGTTTGGCCACCGCCCGATCGACCGGAGTTGGATCCAATGTGAGCGCCCGCACCATGCAGAGACTTCAGGTGCGGGATGCCCCGCTCTTCGGCCATGCCATCTTCTACAACATGGACATGGAACTCCACCCCGGTGAGAACATGGATGTCCACGGTCCGGTCCATACCAACACCGACGCCTGGCTCGAGTCGAAAGCCAAACTCAACTTCCACGAAGGCGTCTTCGCGGCCGGCCAGGTCCTTCACGGTAACAAGAGAACGGGAGGACACTCCCAATCCGGCACTGTCAATGTCGAGGATGCGGCCGGCGCCAATACGAACATGTATAACGGCTCAGGAAGCTGGCAAAATGACGCGGACTGGCTCGATCATCGCGATTCGGACTGGCGGGCATTGGCCTCCCAGCGTTGGGACGGGAATGTGCAGGACGTCGACCACAGCGTCCCCACTCTCAATCCGATCGGCATCGCCAACTATGTGCCCGACGATCCCTTTACCTTTCCCAATGAACTGGAGAATTACGGATATTCCGTTATCGAGCCCGTCCTTTCGACGCTCCACGTGGACTACAAAGGTGAGGATGTGCGCAAGGAGAAATTCGCCTTTAAGGCGGGCCTTATTCTGCGAGTGGAAGCACCCATTGCCACTCCAAATGATACGAGTACTTTCAAGGTGACGGCACATCGATACAGCCGGACGAATCCGTTCGATTCGAGCAGCCCGCCCGTCCTCGACGCCAACGGCGATCCCGTTGAGATCCCGGTGAAGCTACCTACCGGCTTGATCGGTGACCTCGAAAACGATAAAACTGCCGGGGGCGACATCACAAAGTGGGATGGGCTCGAATCGGACGCTACCGTGGAGAGCTATTCCTTTGACGGTAGTGATGTCCTTGAAGGTATGTATGACCACCGCGAAAATGTGGAGCAGGACTTGATCTCTATCAACATCGAGAAATTGACGAAGCTCGTCGACGATAACCACGCTCTCCATGATGCCACTGATTGGACAACAGACAATCCTAATGGCAGTTGTGGTGCCTGTTCGGACTATGTCCCGGCAAACGACTGGAATGGCGTCGTTTATGTGGAATTTCCGACCGTGGCCAGTTCGGGAGGGAGAGTGGATAAGGTCGTGCAGGCGAAAAGATATTCCGATTCGGCTGACAATGCGAATAAAAAGGTCCTGGCGTTACAGCTTGTCAATGGTGAAGAACTTCCGAGTCCTTCCTACACCTCTGAGATCGGGCTCACCGTGGCCACGAACGCTCCCATGTATATTGTCGGCAATTATAACGCAAACGGCTTCGCGCACACCGACGACGCTAATTTGCTCGACGACGCCTCCGAACCCCCCGCCGCCGTTGTTTCTGACGCTCTAACCATTCTTTCCAACGAATGGTTAGATGATCACCGCATACACAGCGATCACGGCAGTCATAGCCAGCGCAAAATCAAAAACGGCGGCGATTCCTCCGCTGATGTTTTTGTGGAAATTGCGACGGCCATATTAACCGGGCTCAAGCCATCGATTCCCGACGATCCGGTGACGGGTGCCCCTTCCGGCAAGCGGAGTGGCGGCGCTCACAACTTCCCACGGTTTTTGGAAAATTGGAAAAATGTTACCTTGACCATCCGCGGATCGCTCGTCGCCCTCTTTGAGAGTGAGGTGCATGTAGAAGCCATGCCGGATGATTTCGATCATTACTACAAAGCGCCCAATCGCGACTGGGGCTTCAATGACAACTTCCGCAACGGCGTCTACCCTCCCGGTTCACCCAACCTCCGCACCTATCGCCGCACCGCATTCCAGGATTTGAGTAAATCCCAATACGACACCGCGATAGCGAGTATCTGGACCCCATAAAGTTCTCCTTGCCCCGTTTACGCTCACATCAGTGGGTCTTTACACTTTTCGAACAGGCTCTAGTACGTGTTTAGCGTGCCTTTGATTTCTGGCTGCTCCGTTCTTGCCTGCCTCGCGCGAAGACGGGTGCCGGGGTGGCGCGCGTTCCCTGCTATAAACCGTGTGCATCTACGGCAAAGTCTTTGGGCGACGGCGGCTAAAATCTCTTGTCGCGGCCGAATGCTACCTTGGGAATAACCGACCAGCGAGACACTTGGCACCCGTAGGGCAACCCCCAGGAGTGCCATTACCATACCCCACCTCTATCGGTTAGATCCCTCATTATGGTACGTAGGGTGTTGCCCCCATTGTGTATTGTAAGCGGTTTTTATACAACAATTTACATCCTTTTGGCGACCCTCACTGGGACCGGAAGATAAATCCTCAATTTTATTCCAGAAAGCCAGTTGAGGATTGCTTTTATCTTTTCGACCTGTATTTTAGTAATAGCAAAATTGAGCGCGTGCAGTTGCTCGAGAGAGCAACACAACTCTGGATAACGGTGTTGCAGGGTATGCAACGAAATCTTAATTTTAAACCATAGAACGGCTTAAGCTATGAAGGGTTTTTATAACGACAAATCTTCCGGGGTCTCTCTAGTCGGACCCCATTCGAAAAGCCTTTCGAGCGGGCGGTTTAAGGTTCTCCGCCACGGGCGGACCAGCCTATGGCTGGCAGGTTTCGGGTTTTAGGCTGCCGGCGCTGCCGATGAGCAGGTATTGAGCGGCCATCGGCGTGGCTTGCTGCACAATACGTATATTTGCCGCTGTCTGGAGGCATACTCATCCCGTGGTGCTTTTTTCTCTGAGCTTCAAAGCGGTCAGATTCAGGCTGCCTGTTCCAGTTCCTCCCCTCGGCGTTTCTTCATCAGTATGATGCGGCAGAAGTTGTAGGCCAGAACCTTCTCGAGCAGTTCATCGCCTACCGCATCGATGCCGCGGCGGCCGAGTTCGCCAAAGGCAAATCCATCTTTAATCGTGAACATCAGCGACTCCACTGCGGAGCGATCGCGGCGTGCCTCGCGATACGCCTCGCTCTCCCAGTCCTCGGGGGTGGTCAACTTCTTGCCCTTCGCCCCACTGATACTGATCTGCTTTACCCCCATGCTCAGCACCTCCTTGCGTCCCTTCGCCGAAGCATATCCGTCATCGGTGCTGACCAGTTCAGCAATGACACCGGTGCGCTTGATCGAATCGCCGATGGCCGGCGCCAGCTCAATGGAGTCTGCCGCGTTGCCTTGCGGTACGATCAGGCTGGTGACAAAACCGTTTTCGCTGCGAACCAGTTGTGGCTTGTACCCGATCACTGGATTGCGGCTGCCCTTCTTGATGTAGGCCGCCGATCCGTCCGAGAGGCTCAGGACCTTCTGTGTGGACGGTAGCTTCTTTTCGTGAAACACCCGATCATGAGCATACTCAACAACCCGCTTGGCGTCGGCAATATCGCCCCTGATCTGGCTCAATGCCCGCTCCAGAAGCTCCCGGCGAGTGGGAGGCAGTGAATCCATCGACAGGCCCTCTTCAAGATGGCTCAGTTCCCCCGTTAGTGAGTCGGCCGCCTTGCGGCCCCGCTTGAGCAACCGCCGGTAGTGTTTCTTCAGCTTGCCCTTCGACTTCGGTTTGCCCGCGGCCAGACAAATCTGAAACTCCAGCTTGTCCATTTCCTCCAGCCAACGCCCAACCCATCCCTTGCGAAAATCCTCCAGCCCGAAGACATGCAACTTCTGACCCAAACGATTGGCCCGCATCAAAAGACCGCTCAGAATCTTCCCATCGGTGGGCCAGCAGCTGTTTGCTTTCACCGAGGTGCTGTCGATCGTCAGCTTCCCGAAATCGTCCCATTGCTCCTGGAGGATAAACCCAATCTGTTTATCAAAGATCAACTCGCGGGTCGTATGGCTGACCAGGTTCACGTTCTCCAGAATCGTCGTCACCGCCGGCATTCTCAGTCCCCCGCTCTGCAAAAATCCGTACAAGCTCATCGACTCGCGCACAAACCGCCGTGCCGGTTTCGTGGTCAACGAACCCAGAAACCCTCGAATCATCACGAACACGTATACCGCATAAGCCGGCATCCGCGGCCGGCCTGCCCCAAGATTCAATTCAGCAGCCAGAATATTCTCCTCCTCGATGTCCAGCTCCGGCAGCTCCGCTGTGCGCCCTTCAAAGAACCTTCGATCTTCCAATCGAAGTTTCTTCTTCTCACGCGCATGGGCGTCCAGATCCTTCTCGATCGCCTCGATGATTTGCGCCGCGAACCCGGCCAATTCTTCAACTTCATCCAGAAAATCACGGAAATCCGTGTCTGGAACCGGCAGAATGAGGTTGCTAAGGGGCGTCTTGTCGCTTTTGTTCTCCTCTGTCGCACATGTTGGCATGTTTAACTCATTTCTTAATCTTAAGTTGTTAAACACTAGTATGTTACGACACTTTTTATCAAGCCGAAAAACTGATTTTTCTCAAGTTTTTCTTGCGCCTTTTGCGCCTCTTTGCGGCCAATCAGTAGCTTTTCGGATAAGGTCTAGTCGAGATCCTCTTCTCCATGGTGATTCTGGCAATATTCGCGACTACCGTGCTCTCCGGCGTGCTTTTGGGCCGGCGCCTAGCCGAATCCAATGTTTACGAGAATACCGCCTTGACGGTGACTCAGGGTTACCTCGAGCAAATGAAGAGTATGGAATACGACCAGATTATCACGTGCCTCGCCGACAACACACTTCCCATCCCTACCAAAAGCGTGTCGGCCATCCTCACCGGACAGAGCATCGAAATCGACGACCCCCTCTACTTCGGCCAGGTGAATGACAAGGAAGTGATGATAGACATTCGCGATCTCGACACGGCGAATCCGAGACCAATAACGATGGACTATGAACTGACCATAACGGCAAACAATCTCGATGTCGGCCAAACTCCGATCAAAGCGCTCGAGATTACTTTCGACTACAGGTATATGAGCCCGGAGCGGGGTTCTCCGCAGTGGAAAAACGGTTCTATTCGCTTCGTCAAATCATTCGTTCCAACCTTTTAATGATAGCCATGAAAAGAAAATCCAAAGAAAAAACAGCGGGTGGTTTCACCCTTACTGAACTGCTCGTCACGATGA
This sequence comes from Candidatus Moanibacter sp., assembly GCA_965215885.1. Classification (GTDB taxonomy): domain Bacteria; phylum Verrucomicrobiota; class Verrucomicrobiia; order Opitutales; family UBA2987; genus CBDCEW01. The sequence continues at coordinate 23,504 of CBDCEW010000079.1, read as the reverse complement.
CGATCCTCGGTCTCGTGATGGCGGGGTTAACCTCATTCTACTACCAGTCCACCGTGATGATGTTTACGAGCGATCAAAAACTCAAAATCAATGCTGACGTACGCAACATCACTAATGAATTAACGGACAATGCCCGCGACGCCAATCACTTCACCATGTACGACGATTTCTACGATAGTTTCAGAACCCAGGCGCCCTATGCGGATTGGCGCAAACGCGATGGGGAATCGGGAGATGTTCTGGTGCTGATCTACTACGGCGACGACCCCAATCCGCTCGATACGGTTCCTCCGCCCATTGTGAAACTGATCGGTTACTACCGCTCCATCGACAATCAGGCTGAAAACACCGGACCGGTGCGCCGATTCGATTACAATGTCCCGGTGGCTCAACAGTTGCTCAAAGTCGAACAGCTCGTGCCCGATTCCACTCAGGAGAGTACCTTCTCCCAGGTCATCGAGCTGTCGCGAGGGTTGGCCGACGGCAAACTCTTCTACAATTTTCGCGATCGCAGCATCATGGTGAACGGCCAGATATACCACGGAAACGATGCCAAACGGGTCACGGACACCTACAACTTCACGATTTCACCAAGAGGCTAGAACAATGATTACAAAACAAATTAAAATCACAAGTCTTTGGCCTCGCGAATCGCGCAAGGGTTCCGCCCTCATGACAATCTTAATTATCGGCATGGGCCTGCTCACCGTTCTTGGAGTCACCCTGCGCTGGGGAATAACCGAGAAGCGGCTCAATATTCAACATTTGCGCCGCCAGGCAGCCAAGAACGCCGCCGAGTCGGTCGTGGAATACGGATTCGCCGATCTCATTCAGAGATTTACGAACCAGACATCCTTTCCCCTCGACGAATTGGCGCCGCAGAATAATCCGCTCGCGCTTCCTTCAACCTTTGCTACGTTTTTTGGCGGCACCAACATCGACACCGCCAACGCGGAGTTGCACGGCGGCATGGTGCCGCCCGGGGAGTGGATCTACATCGACCCCTCCGATCCGGCCAACGAATTCGATCCCCTCAAGGGCAAGCGGGTCTTCGTGCGCGACGTAGTGGTATTTGGTAAGGCCACCGCCGAATCGAGCGGATTTGGAAGCGCTGTGACCGCCTACACCAGGCAGAAACTTCAGGTGCGGGATGCCCCGCTTTTCGGCCATGCCATCTTCTATAATATGGACCTTGAACTCCATCCCGGTCCTGTCATGAATGTCCACGGGCCGGTCCATTCCAACACCGACGCCTGGCTCCAGGCGGCTAACAAAATCACCTTCCACGAAGGCGTCTACGCGGCCGGCCAGGTTCTTCACGGCAACAAGAGAACGGGAGGGCACTCCCAATCCGGCACCGTCAATGTCAAGGATGCGACCGGTACCAGTCAGAACATGTATAACGGCGGAACCTGGAACGTTGACACGAGCTGGCTCGACCATCGCGATTCGGATTGGCGGGAGTTGGCCTCCCAGCGTTGGGACGGCAATGTGCAGGACGTCGACCACAGCGTCCCCACGCTCAATCCGATCGGAATCGCCGACTATGTTCCCGACGATCCCTTTACGCCGGCCAATGAACTGGAGAACTACGGTTATTCCGTTATCGAGCCGGTCCTACCCACGAACCACCCGGACTACAAGGGCGAGGCTATACGCAATCAGAAATTCGCCTACAAGGCCGGACTTATTCTGAGCGTAGACGACAGTGCGGACCCAACTGATCCGGGTTCCTTCCGGGTCAAGGCCTATAAATACCAGCGGACAAATCCGCTCGACCCGGGCAGCCCGCCCGCCCTGGACACCGACGGCAACCCGATCAGAGTCGAGGTCAACCTTCCTACCGGCTTAATCGGTGACCTCGCAGCTACCGGCACCCCCCATGACGATTATAAGGATATTGAGGTCGACGCCAAATTTGAAGAATATGAGACATCCGGCGGTGACGTTACCGGTGGGATGTATGACCACCGCGAGGATGTTCAGCAGGATATGCTCTCTATTGACATCAGTCGCCTGAGGGACCTCGTCGATGATACTGATGGGGGCTATGCCCCCACGGATTGGGAAACCAATCATGACGGAGGTGACGTCGGATCCGACTATGTCCCATCAGCGGAGTGGAATGGGGTCGTCTACGTCGAATTCCCGACGGTGGCCAATTCGGGCGGGAGAGTGGATAAGGTCGTCCAGGCTAAGACGTATTCCAGCGGTAGTAAGGTTCTGGGACTGCAGCTGGTCGATGGAAGATCTGCTGGGGCTGATGACGGGCTACCGAGACCTTCCTACACATCTGAAATAGGGCTCACCGTGGCTACAAATGCCCCCATGTATATCGTGGGCCATTATAACGCGGACGGAAATTCTCACAGCAACGACGCCAACACGCTCGACAACGCCAGTGAGCCACCCGCCGCCGTCATCTCTGACTCCCTTACCGTTCTCTCCAACGAATGGTTCACCGAGCACCGAAAAAACAGCGATCACAGCAGTACAACCGGTAGAAAAATCAAAGATAGTGGACAATCCGGCAGTGAAGGATTTACCGAGGTTTCCGCGGCTATTTTGACCGGTCTCAAGCCATCGATTCCAGACGATCCGGTGACCGGTGCCTCTTCCGGCACACAGAGCGGCGGCGCCCACAACTTCCCGCGCTTCCTCGAGAAATGGTCCGGTGTCACTTTGACCATCCGCGGTTCCCTCGTCGCCCTCTTTGAGAGCGAGGTGCATGTAGATGCCATGCCGAATAATTTCAGCCATTACTACAGCCCGCCCGGGCGTGACTGGGGCTTCAATGACAATTTCCGGAACGGCGTCTATCCTCCCGGGTCGCCCAACGCCCGCACTTTCCGCCGTGTCGCCTTCCAGGATATGACGAGAGACGAATATAACACCGAGGTTGCGAACATCTGGGCCCCGTAATATTGTCCTGACGCTTATAGGGCTCCTGTTCGCAGCTGAAGGCCAATGGTCAAATGGGTCCGAATTCTTGCGAATCCGGCTACAGTTATGAACGACTTACCAGGATTGCGTAGCCGGATTCGCAAGAATCCGGACATCACCAACGCTACCGCTCCAGCGGCAACGATATTCATTCCGCTAAGATCTACGGAGTATTAACAATCAAGATAATTAAAAGCACTATAGATCCGATGAAGACATCAAGTTTGGGGATTCTGAACCGCTTATTGTTCCTGACAGGTATTTCCAGCCTGATTCTCGGCAGCCTCACCTGGGCCCAGGCGCAGGAAGAAGAGGAGGAATACGATGGGCCGTTATACATGAAGCCCGCCACTCCACGCACACCCTTCTCATCCAGAGTGAACAAGTTTTTCATGGATGGTCTGGATGGAGAGGATTTTCGAATTCAAACACCGAAATTCGAGATCATGACGGCAGTTCCCAACGCCTGGTCACGCAGGCCGGATCCGGCAACTTCCATAAGCTTCTATTTCCGGGGTGACCGAAAAGTCACCTGTTCTCTGAGCCTGTATAAGAAAGACGAGTTTCTTCCCGATATCGAGCGCGAGGCAATCAAGGGCTATATCGAAGGCCTCAAGATCAAGTACAAGAAACGCGTTCAGATCCTCAACGACGACGGTAACTATCGCCCCACCGGTCAATCCACTCAACCTCTCGATCGACTCAACCGCGTCGTCATTTATTCCCTTGTCGCTCCCGGCGGAGCCGGGCGAACTGTCCATTACGAATATTTCCTCCTTGCGGAGGGCGATCTTATCGTGGGTAGCTTTTCAGGACCGGTTGACAAATTGGATATAGCCAGGAGGAGCTTCGAGCAATTCTTCTACACTATGTCCATCGCCGAAGAAGAGGAAGTTTAGCATATCGCAGGACTAGGAAGATGTCGGTGGTCGAATCGCCCGCATTCCACGAACGCACCCAGATAGCTGACTCTTTCGGCGAATTTAGAACGCAATGTCCGACAGCTTCCTACTTCATTCAACATTCTGCAGCTGCTCCCTGATTCGCTCGATATCATTTTTCGCCTCGATTACCGCGCGGGTGATAGCGAGGCAGTTCGCCTTCGCGCCGATCGTATTGAATTCACGGTTCAGCTCCTGTTGAATGAACTCAAGTTTTCGACCAATTGGTCTCTCCTCACCCAGACTCATTCTAAATTGTTCGAGATGGCTTTCCACTCGGGTTATCTCCTCTGAAATGTCGCAGCGATCCGCGAAAATCGCGATCTCCTTGAGCACGCGTTCATCATCCAGATCCAGATCCAGGCCCGCCAGTTTAAGTCGCCGCATAAGTTCCTCACGATAGTTCGGCACCACCTCGCCGGATTCAGCCCGCACCTCTTCGATTCGCTTCAGAAGCAGCTTACACCTCTCCCTTAAATCCGTCTCCAAAGCCTTTCCCTCTTTCAATCGCATATTCGCCAATTGGTCGAGCGCCTCATTCACGGCTCCTGTGGCCAGAGACAGAATCTCATCGGGTGAGGGCAGGTCGGCCGCCGCGCGATGGGCCGCCGCGATTTGATACAACACCTGTGCATCGGGCTCAAAGGAAATTCCCTGCGCCTCCGCCAGATCCGCTAACCGGCTCAATGTCAGGGCGACCCGCTCCTCATCCCATTGTATCGCTTCTTCTTGACCGCCCCTCTCTATCTGCACTGTCGCCTGCACCCTCCCTCGCTGGATCCTCTTCCGTATCCGCTCGCCTAGAGGGCGTTCCAAACCCTGCCACTCTCTGGGAAGCGAAAACGCGATATCGAGGCTTCTTCGATTGACCGAAGTCAACTCCACTACAAGCTCCAGGCCGTTACCGGACGCCGTCCCACGGCCATAACCAGTCATGCTATTCATCCCTAACTTCCTTGCCTGAGAATTTTCGCCACCTGCTCTACATCCTTGTCTCCACGGCCGCTCAAATTTAGAATCAGGATCTGATCCCGGTCCATCCGGGGCGCGCGTTTCAGTGCGTAGGCCAGAGCATGGGTGGATTCCAGGGCTGGAATTATTCCCTCTGTGCTCGAAGCCAGTTTGAACGCCACCAAAACCTCCTCATCGGTGGCATAGCCATAATCTATCCTTCCCAGATCATGATAGTAGGCGTGTTCCGGCCCGATAGCTGCGTAGTCCAAACCGGCCGAAAGCGAATGGGTCAACTCGATCTGCCCGTCAGAGTCCTGGAGAAGATAGGTCCGGCACCCGTGCAATACGCCGATTCGACCGCCCGCGAATCGGGCCGCATGATCGCCGGGTGAGATCCCACGGCCCCCCGCTTCGATGCCGACTAATCGAACGCTTTCCTCCTCCAGAAAATCCCAAAAAATCCCCATTGCATTGCTCCCTCCACCAATACATGCCGCTATCTCGTCCGGTAACCTTCCCTCTCTCTCGAGAATCTGGTCGCGCGTCTCCAATCCGATGACGCGATGGAAATCTCTCACCATCATGGGATAAGGATGCGAACCCAGTGCGGAACCCAGGATGTAGTGTGTCGAACGCACATTCGTTACCCAATCCCTCATGGCTTCATTGATAGCCTCCTTCAGTGTCTTCTGGCCGGCCTCGACAGCGTGTACTTCGGCCCCCAAAAGTTCCATTCGAAATACGTTTAGAGCCTGTCTTTCCATGTCTACCGAACCCATGTATACAACACACTCCAATCCGAATTTTGCGCACACCGCGGCGGTCGCAACGCCGTGCTGCCCGGCGCCGGTTTCCGCGATTATTCTCTTCTTCCCCATACGACGCGCCAGCAATGCCTGCCCCAGGCAGTTGTTTATCTTGTGAGCTCCCGTATGCAAAAGATCTTCGCGTTTGAAATAGATCCTGGCGCCCCCAAGCTCTTCCGTGAGTCGTTCCGCGAAGTAGAGCTCTGACGGCCGTCCGGCGTAGGTTTTCAAATGGCGATTGAGCTCTCTTTTGAAATCCGAATCTCTCGATGCTTCGGAATAAGCATCAGACAGTTCGTAGAGGGCTGTCATGAGCGTTTCCGGTACATACATACCACCATAGAGACCAAAATGCCCGCTCTCATCCGGAAGCGCGAATCGGTCAATTTTCGCACTCTCTACCGCTTTCTTCATTCTCTTCCCTACCACAGTCAATGAAATGGCGTCGAGGCATCTTTCTCCCCAATCTTACCCAACATCATTGGAGGACGCGTTTTGCATCAAACGCGCACCTGTAAGCCGGGATCGGACTTTGTGCCTACTTCGGAAGAGTAACTCAGTTTCACTCCGACAATTTCGCAACCCGCTCTTCCCTACTACAATCCCTTCAGCTTCTTGTATTTCAAGCAAGTTTTTGAATACAAAAGACTGGTATTCAAAGCCGGGATTTGACTTTCTCAACCCGCGGTTTTCCCTGGCTCGGCGCAGCACAGCGAAGACGGCTCGAATCCGTGGTCAATTCTTCTTCATTCGCGTCCATTTGCGTGGTCTGCCGTACGGCAGACCGGTTCTCTTTTTCTTTCTTGGTTGCGGCTACGCTGCGCTACGTCCATTCGCGTTCATTCGTGGTTCCGTCTCTTTCTCTCTCCTGCCCTGAGCTCCGCCAAAGGGGTATCCTGTTGTTCAATTCTCTTCTTCTCGGAAGGACCTACCAGTCTGGTTGCGGCTTCATTTTTCCGTAATTTCCTCGATCCGGCGTTCGACCTCGAAGCGTATCTCCTCAAGCGTGTCCGACTGTGCCTGCGCCGCCACCGCCCGGTACCACCATAACGCTTCCTGAGAATTACCGTCAACTTCGTAGGCTTCAGCCAATTTCAATTCTACAAGAAGGAATTTTTCCGGTGACTCCGTATTCAGCCCCTTCGCTTCGAGCTTTATGATGTAGGACTCATAATTCTCCGCTGCGCCCCCAAATTCGCCCAAAGCGGAGTGCGCTTCAGCCAGGTAAAGGTAGAGTTCAAAGTTTTCGGGATCCAGCTGGAGCGCCTTATTGTATTTTTCAACGGCCTTTTCAGGATCTCCCAGCTGAGCGGCGAAGACTCCCGCATTCAGCAATATTCCAGCCATCGGTTTAAAGAGCGCTCCCATACGCTCATAGTGTTGAAACGCTTCCTCAATCTTACCGCGGCGCGCATACAGTTCACCCTTCATCTCCTGAGGAGGGAAATTGTAGGGATTGACCCTTATTGCATTATTAAGCTGCTCCATCGCCGCCTCTTCATTCCCGTTCACCCTCAGCAACTTTGCCCGTCGAAAGTAAACGCGACTATCGTTCCGGTTGAGGCGCTCCGCCGTCTCCAGTTTTTCGAAGGTGGTCGTTTGTAAGGTCAAGTAGTACTGTAACTGATCGACATACCCGATACCAACAATCGCGGCAGCGCCCAAAATCCGGAATGCACGCGCCGGAAGCGTTTTGCCGATGAGCCACCCGAGCAATGGTTCCAACTCAACGCGCCCTCTATCTCCCTGAGCATGCGCTCTCCCGAGCAAGAGTTGGGCAATCTTACCATCGCGCAGCTTCCAGATGGCACCGTCGAGAATAAAGTGGTGGATGTTAACCAGCGCCATAAAAATGAGGAGACTTTCGAGAAGATCGTGTTGGAAGAGTTTGCTGACTAGCCAGGGTCCAGGTATAAAGAGCATGATTCCACCCAAAACGAGAGTGAGATAGTACCTCCATGCTTTGAATTCAGTGTTTCTGCGGCTTCTCCCCGCCTCCAATTCACGCCTCGCGTAGTAGGAGGTAATCCACAAATATTGAGCGCAATGCATAAAAGCCAGAATCCCTGCGCTGTAATAATAGGCGGGTAGATTCACTTCCACAAAATACGGGACTATATTGGGTAGGACGAACCAAAGGAATTGGGTTGAAAATAGTACCAGGGCACCCAATACCGATTTGAACCCCGTTTTGCGAATGAGCCTGTAGAACCCATAGAGTCCAGCCCCGAAGAAAACAAACGCCAATGCAACCTGGGTCGGTTTCGAAAGAACCAGGGGTATTCCCAGTGACAGTATTCGCGGGTCTTGGGATGGGCCCGAGTTTAGCGCTACCACCCAAAGCAAATAGGAAGCCAGAAAGGATGCGTAGATGAGGTTTCTCTCCCTCCTCGAAGGCTGCGCACCGGCCCGCCTCGCCATCATCAAGGCAAGGCCAAAGTTCTGTCCCGTATAATGCCAGGGGCTCCAGATCAGATATGTAGTAAAGAGTAGCGGGAGCAACTGCGGTTTCCAATGGACAACTACCGCCGTAAGGATCATGAATACGGTAATATAGACGGTAAATATGCGGTATTTCTGAAAATCGGCTCTGGTTCCGTAGGCACGATAAATTGTGGCCATGAAGTGGGGATTGTTGCAGAAAATCGCCAGGATGTAGAAACACAAGGCTGTTGCCACAAAGGAATGCTGAGTCCCGATGTAGTTTATAGCAAGCAGGGGCAGAGTCCACGCTCCGCATCCAACAAGAAGGTCAGAAATCGGACCGTAAATCCAAAGCTTTGCCTTCTCTCGCGCTTCCATCTTTGAATTCGGCACACTATCGGTTTCCAGGGTCATTCAAGAGTCGAATTTATCCTTCTCAATCTGCGGATTCATCAGTTTCGAACTGTGAATCGCCAGCCCTGCCTCTACCCCCAGGGAATCGACCAGGGAAAAGTCTGATTCGTCGAAGGCTAAACCGCTTGACGGATTGGCTACCGCCAGGATACCGAAATTCCTCTCCTTGAAACGTATCGGGACAACGATTAGAGAATGAATCACAATGGAAGGGTCCTTGTGCCGGCACACCCGCGAATCACTTTTTGCGTCGGCGATAATAAAACCCTGTCCGGATTTGGCCACCGAACCGATTATCCCCTCACCCATCTCAAAGCTCTCAGAGCGCAACACTTTTTCGATGAATGCCGCCCTTGTAGTCGTTTCTTCCAATACCTTCTCGTCGAGAGACCGCTGAGGCGGAAAGAGGCCTTCCACCGCCGCACCGGTCAGGCGATTCTCTTCACCTTTCTCATAGACACAACCGCTCAGGGCACCGCTATTAAGAATCGCCGCATGAAGGATAAGTTGGTAAATTTCCCGTCGATCGACTCCTTCGCCTATCGCTTCCGCCATATTGTGGGCGAAATCGAGGACGATCTTGCTCTCCTCATGGAGAAGCTGATTTTCCTCGTCGAGCCGTGTGATTTCCTTCCGGGATAGAAAGTAAAATATCGCACCCGCCAGCAAACCGATGACGACACCCATTATGAATAGAGACATGATGCGGTGTGTTCCCGACAGACCCGGAAATCTCTGAGAAAAGCGGGCTAACTGGAGGCCTTCACTATGGACCTCAGGACATACTGAAGGATCCCGCCATGGCGGTAGTATTCAACTTCGATTGGTGTATCGATCCGCACGCGAAGATCGGCCTGATCGACCGTGCCATCTGTGCGTTCGATCTTCAAAACGACCTCCTGCAGCGGTTGAAGACTATCCATCGGGCCGAGTAATGAAAATCGCTCCGACCCATCGAGACCCAGCGAATCAGCACTCTCCTCATTCATAAATTGCAGAGGCAGAACCCCCATACCGATAAGATTGCTCCGATGAATGCGTTCGAAGCTACATGCTACCGCCGCCCTTACCCCAAGAAGAACGGCTCCCTTTGCCGCCCAATCTCGAGAACTGCCCATCCCGTAATCAATTCCCGCAAACACAATCAAGGGGACATTTCTCTCCCGATAGATCTCACAGGCATCATAAATGGGCATGAGTTCTCCTTCCGGCATCAATCGAGTCCAGCCCCCTTCACGCCCGCCGGCCATACGGTTCTTAAATCGCACGTTGGCAAAGGTCCCTCGGGTCATGACACGATCGTTGCCTCTCCTCGAACCAAATGAGTTAAAATCCTTCCGTTCGACTCCGTGCTCGATCAGATACTTCCCGGCCGGTCCATCCGGGGGAATCGCACCCGCCGGAGAAATGTGGTCGGTGGTGACGGAATCACCCATCAATGCCAGCGCGCGCATATCATGAAATTCGCGGATTTCACTCGGCTCCATCTCAAACCCTTCGAAATAGGGTGGATGTTGAATATAGGTGCTATCACGCTCCCAACTGTAGAGCGTTCCCTCTCCGCTCGAAATGCTCTTCCACTGCGGATTGGCTTCCAGAATATTGGAGTACCTCCGTTGGAACATCTCTGGCTCCAGACCCATCGTGATCTTTTCCCGGATATCGGACTGCGTCGGCCAAATTTCACGCAGATAGACGGGATTCCCTTCCCCGTCCCTGCCCAGCGGTTCCCTTTCGAGATCGATATCCACTCGACCGGCTAATGCGTAAGCCACCACCAGAGGGGGGGACATGAGAAAATTCGCTTTTATGGAAGAGTGAATTCGAGCCTCAAAGTTCCGATTTCCCGATAGGACGCTCGCTGTCACCAACTCGCCCTCTCTAATAGCGGATTCAATCGAGGGAGCGAGCGGCCCGCTGTTTCCAATACAAGTCGTACATCCATAACCGACCAGATTAAACCCGAGAGTATCCAGATAATGTTGTAGACCGGTTGCCTCCAGATATTCCGTGACCACACGCGAACCGGGTGCAAGGCTCGTCTTTATTGTCTTGTCTACTTCCAAATCACGCTCAACCGCATTCTTTGCCAGTAGCCCGGCCGCAATCATCACGCTCGGGTTGCTTGTATTCGTACAACTCGTAATCGCCGCAATTAATACCGAACCATGTCCGATTTCCGGCTCTGCAACGGCTACAGAACTACCTCCTCCGTCATTCTCTGTTCCTCCTCCATTCAGATGCACCGGAAGGCGCACTCCTACCTCTTCCGAAGCGATCTCATACCCCCCGTCATTACTGCTCTTAAGAAGGAGGTCCGAAAAGGCTGCCTTCAGATCAGGAACATCGATTCGATCCTGAGGTCTCTTGGGCCCTGCCACGCTTGGCACAATCGATTCCAGTTTCAGATCGAGACTCTTCGAATAGTCCACTTCTCCAGTTCGAGGCATACCGAACAGTCCTTGCGCTTCGTAGTAATCCCGCACCAACCGACGTTGTTGCTCCGGTCGACCTGTCATTTCAAGATAATCGAGCGTCTTTTCATCGATTGGGAAAAAGCCCATTGTAGCGCCGTATTCGGGAGCCATATTGGCAATCGTTGCACGGTCGGCTACGGGCAGATTCGCTGCGCCATCACCAAAGAACTCGACAAATTTCCCTACCACGTTCTCCTCGCGTAACAGCTGCGTAACCCGCAGTGTGAGATCGGTAGCCGTGACCCCCTCTCGAAGCTCGCCCGTGAGATGCACGCCAATTACTTCAGGTGTCAAGATATAGACCGGCTGTCCCAGCATCCCCGCTTCCGCCTCGATGCCGCCGACACCCCAGCCGACAACCCCCAGCCCATTTATCATGGTGGTGTGTGAATCGGTCCCAACAAGTGTATCCGGATAGAATACGCGCGCCTCCGTTGCTTCACTCGCAAAGACTACTCGAGCCAGATGCTCAAGGTTTATCTGGTGCACGATTCCGATCGCGGGTGGCACCACTCGAAATGTCTCGAACGCGTCCTGACCCCATTTGAGAAACTGGTAGCGCTCCAGGTTGCGTTCGAATTCGATTTTCAGGTTCTCGGAAAATGCCTCCGCCGAACCCGACCGGTCCACCTGAATGGAATGATCCACCACCAGGTCGACAGGAACCAGGGGCTCAATTATCGAAGGATCGTGACCCAGTCTATCGACCGCATCGCGCATCGCCGCCAGGTCGACCAGAAGCGGCACCCCTGTAAAATCCTGTAGAAGGATTCGCGATACGACAAAAGGGATCTCGGCAGGCCCCGGGCTGGCCGCATTCCACGACGCGAGCGTCTTCACATCCTTCTCTGTGATGCGTTGCCCGTCGCAATTCCGAAGGACTGATTCCAGAACGATTCGAATGCTTACCGGGAGGCGTGATATCTCTCCCAATCCGGCTTCCTCCAACGCCGGCAGGGAATAGATCGAACCGGAATACGAACCACTCTCAAACCGTGAAAGCGATTTCAATGGATCGGCCAGTTGCCCCATAGCAATTGCCTTCCTTAAGCCGGCTGCAGTGCGGTCACTATCTCGTCAAAGGGTGGCAGATTGTGCGGGTCGTCCGAAGACCAGCTGTAGGTGATAACGCCATCTCTGTCGATCACGAAGGCAGACCTCTTGGCGACTCCTTTCAATCCTATCAGATCTTCATAAATCACATCGTAGGCTCTGCAGACCTCCTTATTGAAGTCGCTCAGGATGGGAAGAGAAATGCCGTTCGCCTGGGCCCAACCTTCCTGAGTAAACGGACTGTCCACACTGATGGCGTATACCGACGCTTCCAGGGAGTCATACTCGCCCAGATTTTCGCTCACATCGCACATTTCGTTGGTACAGACCTCGGTAAAAGCCAGGGGAAAGAAGAGCAGCACCGTCTGCCTGGTTCCGATATTCCCGCTCAGACTTACATCCTCCAAGCCTTCCGCCGTCTTCCTCTTTAGAGTAAAATCGGGCGCCTTTTCACCTTTCTGCAATGCCATTATACTTTCCTCCTTTGTCGATTAATGAGTTGAGCTATTACGGATCCCAACTGAACAATTCGTTCTCTCTTTCTTTGAAATGCTTATTACTTCCAATCTGATTCTAACTTCCCGCTAGCAGATTCAATTTTTCCTCCAATCGCAACCGTAAACTCCTGGTCGATTTCCTGCATTTATTTTTCGACTACGATCAAAGTTGGCTGGAGTCTCTTCGTCGTGATCTCCCGTCGATCTTCTCTTCTTCTCGATTTCAGATATTAGATTCCCAATTGTCTTGAAGAGGAAAACAGCCTGTGAATCATGCTTCCACCTAAATCTCGATAGGATCGTTTGAATGGAGCCGATTGAAATAATCAGTCAAAATGCGGTGGATATGATTTCCCATGAGGAACTCTCCGCTCGCCTGGCAGGGGATCGTCCCCTCAATGTAAAATTCGGTGTCGATCCGACACGTCCAGACCTCACCTTCGGCCACATGGTGCAATTGATCAAACTCCGGGAATTCCAGGAACTGGGACACCAGTCAATTCTCATCATCGGCGACTTTACGACTCTGGTGGGAGATCCATCCGGTCTGTCTGCCACTCGCCCGGTCCTATCCAGAGAGGAAGTCGATCGAAACGCGGAAACCTATCTCGACCAGGCCTTCAAGATTCTCGACCGGCAACGCACGACCGTGCGTCACAATAGCGAATGGTTTGACAAACTCGGATTCGAGGCCGCCCTCCAGCTGGCGCGAAAGATGACCGTAGCCCGTATGCTGGAACGCGATGACTTTTCAAATCGTTATGAAAAGAATAATCCGATTTCCATCGTTGAATTTCTCTATCCTCTCCTCCAGGGCTACGACTCCCTTATGGTCGAGGCCGATGTGGAACTGGGTGGAACCGATCAGCTTTTTAATCTTCTCGTCGGTCGTACCCTGCAAAGGGAAGCCGGCCTTAAGGAACAGATTGTCCTTACCATGCCTCTCCTTGTCGGTTTGGACGGGAGCAAGAAAATGTCGAAGAGCCTCGATAATTATATCGCGTTCAATGACTCGCCGAAAGAGATGTTTGGAAAAATCATGTCATTGAACGACCCCCTCATGTGGGACTACTACAGACTGCTCTTGGGAACAACCGATAGTCAGATTGAGTGCCTCCAGGCGGAGCATCCTTTGGTGGCAAAACGAGAACTCGCCCTGCGCCTCACCGCCACACACTATGATTCCGAAATTGCGCAGCGTGAAATGGAGCAGTTTGAGAAGGTATTCAGCAAGGAAGGAATCCCAGACGAAATGCCTTCTTTTTCCTGGAACGAACTGTCGCCCACCGAAAACGCCAAACTTATCGATCTACTAGGCGCAAGCGGGCTTTTCCCCAGCAAACGAGAAGCTAGACGCCTGGTGGAACAGGGCGCCGTAAAAGTCGACTCGGAACGCTGCACAGACCCGAATAAAGCGATCCGTAAACCAGCCGGAGAGACAATCGTCCAGGCCGGAAAAAGGATCTTCTTCAAAATCCACGCCAGCTGAGCGTGAGCACTCCTCCCAAGGGTCTTTTCACTTCGAGCCTCGTTTATCAAGTTCCCCTCCTGGTAGGGGCAAGGGGTGGGTTTCTTCCTAGCCCGGACATTTCACACACTTCGTAGCGAGACGGCGTAGATCGCTGCCCATCCAATGCCTTTCCGCAGAACGGCGGGCGATCCCGGCCTGCCGGGATTAGGACCCTCTGAGATCGGCGGGCAAGGGAAGGCTTTGATGGGCGGTGAGATCCGCGGTCGTAGTAGAAGGTCTGTGAAATGTTCGGGGCAGGGGTCTTTTCACTTCGAGTCTCGTTTATCAAGTTCCCCTCCTGGTAGGGGCAAGGGCTAGCCGACAGTCTGCCTCTCAGGCGCCTCAGGCTTCTTCCCGCTCTTTCAATTGCTGCTCTCGGCGATTCTGTTCTTCTTCGCGTTGATCCTGCTCTGTTTCTCTTTCCTGTTGCTCCTGTGCCTTTTCAAAAAGGGTGTTTTCGCTCATTTCGAGGAACTCTTCGCGCTCGCGCACCATACTCTTCGATTCCTTTATCGATGCTTCCTGCTCATCCAACTCCGCCTTGAGTTTTTCCAACACTTCCTGAGCTTCTTCGGACAGAGGAGCCGAACTTGATTCACTTTCTTTTGTAGTCGCTTCGAGCAACTGTTCGCGCGATGTCAGCAATGCCTCCTCCTCATAGACATCCCTTTCCCGGTCGGTCAGCCGTATTTCCGTTTCCTTCACGGCCCGCTCCCGCTTGGCCAACTCCTTCTGCATTTCGTGGAGAGACTTCTCGAGTTCCTGGAGTTCACTCCCCATGATGGACGCATCTCCTCCCCAGGGCGCCCGGGATTTATTAATTATGTTGTCAACTTGCTTCTTCGCCTGAATCGCGTAATTCGCCGGCTTGTTCAGTTCCAGACGAAGCCTGACATCCTTCTTAGGCGGCTTGGGAAATTTTATATTCGGTTTATCCATTCTCTAAATCGATGGTTTCACTTTACTCGTAGCAAAGCACCCGGAAACGCTCGAGCAATTTCATCCACTCTCCGAGCGCGCAGCCGACAACACCTGATGTGATCCTCAGGACTTTCCGAACATCCTCGAAAAAGCACTAAAGAGGCCGCCCTTCTTGGCCGCAACTTCACCTCCCAGAGCAATCGTCACCGCCTTGGAGGCGATCAGCTCTTTATCCGGATCGTTCAAGAATACAAAGTGGCGATCGAGGTTTTTTCCCTCTGAAAGCTGTCCTTTCATCGTCTCCCTCTCCTCTTTGTACCAGTCATCAAGCTCCTTTATTTTTTCTTGAATCTCCGTTTCGATTTCCTCGACTTCGTCGTCAGACAAACTGCGCGTGCCGGCTTCATCCTCCTCGGAAACCGTCCCGCCGAATCGTTTTAACAGCGCAATCCTCTCTTCTTTGCTGAGGTTTTCGACGATTAATCCGATCGCTTCGGGATAGTGAAATCCGGTGCTTCCCACTCTAAACGGCAGAGCCCGGCCGATAGTTTCCTCATCAACATGCGCCAGGGAATTGAGGAAGCTGCGGAAATCGCCTCCCACAACGATGTTCCGTGCCATATTCTGGGAGAAATTGAGAAATTCCCCAATTGTCTGCAACTCCTCAGCTTTACAAAACTGCTTCGTTTCGATCGACAAGTTCGTCAGATCAAGGGGGTAATCCATCGGCAGCTCCAATCTGCCCACGTTCCTGAGGATGTTGTCTTCTTTCTCAGAGGCGGCTTCCACCTGCTCCACCATGTCGCCGAACGGGTCATCGAAAGCCAGGGTCTCCTTCAGCACTTCGATAAGTAGATCGATCCTGGCCGGTTTTTCCACGATACCTGGCGCATCGAGTAGCTGATCGAAGGTCATGTCGATGTATTTGGATGGTGTTTCATCGGCTGCCTTGATCGGCCAATCCGCCATGCCGACATTTTCGGCCAGGCTTTTCAGCTTCGTATCCACCATGATATTGGTGTGAAAGTTTTTTCGAACCTCATCCCAATCTTCTGCCGAATAGCTGCCCGAATAGCCGGCGGACATCCCTCCCGCCTGACCTTGTGTTTCCCCTGCCGATTGACTCAATTGATTATATTCTTCCATCGCCAACGCCTTCTGTTTCAAATTGAATCAGTTTCCCCTCTGACTCAATAAATTATCCCGATCACGTCAAATCTTCATGCCTGATTATTTCGTTTGCCACTCTCAAGTAATCGTTACCGACATTGTCGGCCGTCTCAAAATCCTTCTCCACCATAATAACCGGCAGCCCAAGTGTAACCGCCCTCCGCACCACTGTCGCATCCCGGATCTGCGCCTGCATAATCTTGGCTTGCGGCGAAACTCTCTTCTGATTGCGGAACTGATTGAGGCGCAGTTGCATGCGCATTTTCGGAACCTCTATGTCGACATTCGCCTTGATCGAATTAAAGATCACACCCTTCACCTGGGCCGGTTTCCCCATTCCACTGATTCTGAAACTCGCGGAACGGTTGTGAAACAGGATTAATTTCTCCACCAGCAGGGTAAGCCCGATAAGGCTGAGGGCATCCGGATTCGAGGGCACGTAGATTTCATTGCTCGAGAATACCCCGCACTGTGAAGCTCGCAGGATATTCGGCGGGCAATCGAAAACGATGAAATCGTAGTCGGGTTCCAGCTCCTTGATCTGCTCGTAAAACATCAGATAGACCTTATCCGAAAAGCTACTGATTTGCCGCAAAGAGGCGCAAAAGGCGCAAGAAAAACTTGAGAAAAATCAGTTTTTCGGCTTGATAAAAAGTGTCGTAACATACTAGTGTTTAACAACTTAAGATTAAGAAATGAGTTAAACATGCCAACATGTGCGACAGAGGAGAACAAAAGCGACAAGACGCCCCTTAGCAACCTCATTCTGCCGGTTCCAGACACGGATTTTCGTGATTTTCTGGATGAAGTTGAAGAATTGGCCGGGTTCGCGGCGCAAATCATCGAGGCGATCGAGAAGGATCTGGACGCCCATGCGCGTGAGAAGAAGAAACTTCGATTGGAAGATCGAAGGTTCTTTGAAGGGCGCACAGCGGAGCTGCCGGAGCTGGACATCGAGGAGGAGAATATTCTGGCTGCTGAATTGAATCTTGCGGTAGGCCGGCCGCGGATGCCGGCTTATGCGGTATACGTGTTCGTGATGATTCGTGGGTTTCTCGGTTCGTTGACCACGAAACCGGCACGGCGGTTTCTGCGCGAGTCGATGAGCTTGTACGGATTTCTTCAGAGGCGGGGACTGAGGATGCCGGCGGTGACGACGATTCTGGAGAACGTGAACCTGGTCAGCCATAGGACCCGCGAGCTGATCTTTGATAAACAGATTGGGTTTATCCTCCAGGAGCAATGGGACGATTTCGGGAAGCTGACGATCGACAGCACCTCGGTGAAAGCAAACAGCTGCTGGCCCACCGATGGGAGGATTCTGACCGGTCTTTTGATGCGGGCCAATCGTTTGGGTCAGAAGTTGCATATATTCGGGCTGGAGGATTTTCGCAAGGGATGGGTTGGGCGTTGGCTGCAGGAGATGGACAAGCTGGAGTTTCAGATTTGTCTGGCCGCGGGCAAACCGAAGTCGAAGGGCAAGCTGAAGAAACACTACCGGCGGTTGCTCAAGCGGGGCCGCAAGGCGGCCGACTCACTAACGGGGGAACTGAGCCATCTTGAAGAGGGCCTGTCGATGGATTCACTGCCTCCCACTCGCCGGGAGCTTCTGAAGCGGGTATTGAGCCAGATCAGGCGCGATATTGCCGACGCCAAGCGGGTTGTTGAGTATGCTCATGATCGGGTGTTTCACGAAAAGAAGCTACCGTCCACGCAGAAGGTCCTGAGCCTGTCGGACGGATCGGCGGCCTACATCAAGAAGGGCAGCCGCAATCCAGTGATCGGGTACAAGCCACAACTGGTTCGCAGCGAAAACGGTTTTGTCACCAGCCTGATCGTACCGCAAGGCAATGCGGCAGACTCCATTGAGCTGGCGCCGGCCATCGGCGATTCGATCAAGCGCACCGGTGTCATTGCTGAACTGATCAGCACCGATGACGGATATGCTTCGGCGAAGGGGCGCAAGGAGGTGCTGGGCATGGGGGTAAAGCAGATCAGTATCAGTGGGGCGAAGGGCAAGAAGTTGACCACCCCCGAGGACCGGGAGAGCGAGGCGTATCGCGAGGCACGCCGCAATCGCTCCGCAGTGGAGTCGCTGATGTTCACGATTAAAGATGGATTTGCCTTTGGCGAACTCGGCCGCCGCGGCATCGATGCGGTAGGCGATGAACTGCTCGAGAAGGTTCTGGCCTACAACTTCTGCCGCATCATACTGATGAAGAAACGACGACGGGAGGAACTGGAACAGGCGGCCTGAATCTGACCGCTTTGAAGCTCAGAGAAAAAAGCACCACGGGATGAGTATGCCTCCAAACAGCGGCAAATATGCGTATTGTGCAGCAAGCCACGCCGATGGCCGCTCAATACCTGCTCATCGGCAGCGTCGGCAGCCTGAAACCCGACGCCTGCCAGCCATAGGCTGGTCCGCCTGTGGCGGAAAACCTGAAACCGTCCGCTCGAAAGGCTTTTCGAATGGGGTCATGCTAGTGTTTAACAACCTAAGATTAAGAAAGGAGGTTCCTCGGGGCAAGCCCCGAGGCATTTGATATTAGACTGGCGATTAAACATGCCAGCATGACAGAAGAGAACAAAAGCGATAAGACGCCCCTTAGCAACCTCATTCTGCCGGTTCCAGACACGGATTTCCGTGATTTTCTGGATGAAGTTGAAGAATTGGCCGGGTTCGCGGCGCAAATCATCGAGGCGATCGAGAAGGATCTGGACGCCCCTGCGCGTGAGAAGAAGAAACTTCGATTGGAAGATCGAAGGTTCTTTGAAGGGCGCACAGCGGAGCTGCCGGAGCTGGACATCGAGGAGGAGAATATTCTGGCTGCTGAATTGAATCTTGGGGCAGGCCGGCCGCGGATGCCGGCTTATGCGGTATACGTGTTCGTGATGATTCGAGGGTTTCTGGGTTCGTTGACCACGAAACCGGCACGGCGGTTTGTGCGCGAGTCGATGAGCTTCAGAACTCGCTATCATGCGGGTTGGCGGGCAGGGGGCAATCGCAGATACAATTCCCGGCTTTTAAGAGCTAAAGAAAACGGTAGGCTTCATCTTCGAACCATCAAATTCGAAGAAAAATGGAGAAACCTACCGTCAAAGAAGAGACCTTCTTACAGTGCATCCTTGGAGTGGACAAGGGTAATCCCTCGATCACGGTCTATCGGGATCTGAGCGAAGGCAAACTGCACGTCTATTACGGGCATGAGCTTTTTGAAGTCGTAGAGGACGATCGGGAGCAAGTTGAATTCAAGCTATTGGTGGGGCGCCTCTACAATGCGGGGTTGAAGAAAGGGCGCTTAGAGAAGCAATTTGAGGTTGACCCCAAAACGATGAAGCGGTGGGGGGAGGCGCTTCAAAGCGGAGATGCCGAGACCTTAGCGCGAGTGCTGGCGGGACGCAGCGCTCATCGCAAATTGACGAGGGAAATCCGGAGTTTTGGGCGGGTGCGCTTCGGGCAGATCTATGGGGAGAGTCGGTATGGCTACAGCAAGAAGATACGGGGGGAGATCGAGGAGGTGTTCGGAGTTAACCTCAGTGGGGAAACTTTGCGCCCTGTCTTTAAGGAGCTTAAAGAGGCCCGGGCAAAGGAGGCCGAAGCCGAGAGGGCGCAAAATCGGGAGACTCCCTGGGATTGCCCGGAGGACTCGGGGAGGGACGAACAGGAGCAAGAAGCAGAAAATAGCCCCGAAAGCGAAGGGGACAATCGCAAGGAGTCTCCCGATTTTTCGAGGGAGAGCTCCGAAGCGGTGCAATGGTATCGGCACCTGGGAGTACTTCTGTTCAGTGCCGCGCTCAGAGAAGTCGCTCAGATTGATCGCGAAGAGGGCTGGCTTTTGAAACAATGGGTGGCTTGCGGGTTGTTGGCCGCGGTCAATATCGAGCAGAGCAAACTGCTCGATCTCGAAGACCTGCAAAAACTCATCGGGCGAGTCCTGTATACCCCCTATCTGCAACGCCAAAGCCTTAGCGCCCTGGCCGATGAAGGGCTTTTAAGAGAGATCCTCAGAGTGAACGCGAGGGGCCTGAATGCTTCGGATGAAGAGAGCTTTTATTATGATCCGCACACCAAACATTACACCGGAATGAGCAAGGTGCTGGCGGGATGGTGTCCGGGTATCCGTCTGGCCGACAAAGCGCTCCACAGCGATTTTATTCATACCCTCAAGGGCTATCCGATCTATTTTGCGAGTACCGACAACTATGAGGATATAAGGGAACGGTTTATCCCCAACTGCGAAGCGATGCTCGAGCTGGTGCAGCTGCCGGCTGATAAGAAGGTGAGTATTTACGTGGACCGGGCGATCGCCGCGGAGTGGTTTTACGAAGCCATCGTGGAGCATCCTCAACTCGAAATCATTACCTGGGAAAAAGGTTACAAGGCCAGCGCCCAGCCCCTCCAACGGATCGACGGGCAGTTGCGCCTGCAGCGCGCGCGCAACCATGCCGAAGATCTCCAGGAGTATCATCTTCGCTATCAGCGGGGCCCCTGGAAGAAAAATCCTCAACTGGTGCAGTGGATCGTGGAGGCGACCAATCCAAAAAATCGAACCATTACCGTGAGCATCCTGGCGACCGATCAGCAGGCCCGAAATGAAGAGGTAATCAAAGGGATGTTCAGTCGCTGGATTCAGGAGAATGACTTCAAATACCTCGATAAGCACTTTGGGATTAATCAGATCACCTCTTATCGCACCGTCCACTACAAGCGATTAGCCCAACACCTTGAGGACAAGCAGGAGAAAAGCGGTGCCGCCAAAGCCCTCCTGAAGCAAAAACAGCAATGCACCGAAGAATTGAAAAGACTGCTCCTGGCCGAGCATGCCCACCCGGGCAAAAGCGCCTCAAGGGGCGAAAAGATCCGTCGACTCGATCAGGCCCTCAAAGCCCTCCAACTCGAACTGGAGCAAATCGACACCGAATGCTCGAGGCTGCAGCGCCTCATTGATGAAAACTATGTCCGCCTGGACACCGCTAACAAGTCCCTCATGGATGCCTTGAAAATCTTCGCCCGTAACAGCTTCTACAAGCAGCTCGAACCCTTTAAAGCTCGCTACAACAACTATCGTGACGACCACGATCTGTTTCGCAATTTGACTCACAGTGACGGCGTTCTTATAGAGAGGGGCTGTGCGGTCGAAGCGCATTTATTCCCCACCGCAACTTATCCCCCTCGGGTGCAGGCGGTGGTGCTTGAGTATCTGCAAACTCTCAATGAGAAGCCCTTACTGATGCCCGACGGTTCAGGCCGAAGAATCATCTTCCGACTGGGCAAAAAATCGGGATTTAAACTTGCGATTGCATAGTGCCTTTAGAGGGGCAATATAGTGAGGTCTGAGCTTGTACGGATTTTTGCAGAGTGGGGGACTGAGAATGCCGGCGGTGACGACGATTCTGGAGAACGTGAACCTGGTCAGCCATACGACCCGCGAGTTGATCTTTGATAAACAGATTGGGTTTATCCTCCAGGAGCAATGGGACGATTTCGGGAAGCTGACGATCGACAGCACCTCGGTGAAAGCAAACAGCTGCTGGCCCACCGATGGGAAGATTCTGAGCGGTCTTTTGATGCGGGCCAATCGTTTGGGTCAGAAGTTGCATGTCTTCGGGCTGGAGGATTTTCGCAAGGGATGGGTTGGGCGTTGGCTGGAGGAAATGGACAAGCTGGAGTTTCAGATTTGTCTGGCCGCGGGCAAACCGAAGTCGAAGGGCAAGCTGAAGAAACACTACCGGCGGTTGCTCAAGCGGGGCCGCAAGGCGGCCGACTCACTAACGGGGGAACTGAGCCATCTTGAAGAGGGCCTGTCGATGGATTCACTGCCTCCCACTCGCCGGGAGCTTCTGGAGCGGGCATTGAGCCAGATCAGGGGTGATATTGCCGACGCCAAGCGGGTTGTTGAGTATGCTCATGATCGGGTGTTTCACGAAAAGAAGCTACCGTCCACACAGAAGGTCCTGAGCCTCTCGGACGGATCGGCGGCCTACATCAAGAAGGGCAGCCGCAATCCAGTGATCGGGTACAAGCCACAACTGGTTCGCAGCGAAAACGGTTTTGTCACCAGCCTGATCGTACCGCAAGGCAACGCGGCAGACTCCATTGAGCTGGCGCCGGCCATCGGCGATTCGATCAAGCGCACCGGTGTCATTGCTGAACTGGTCAGCACCGATGACGGATATGCTTCGGCGAAGGGACGCAAGGAGGTGCTGAGCATGGGGGTAAAGCAGATCAGTATCAGTGGGGCGAAGGGCAAGAAGTTGACCACCCCCGAGGACTGGGAGAGCGAGGCGTATCGCGAGGCACGCCGCGATCGCTCCGCAGTGGAGTCGCTGATGTTCACGATTAAAGATGGATTTGCCTTTGGCGAACTCGGCCGCCGCGGCATCGATGCGGTAGGCGATGAACTGCTCGAGAAGGTTCTGGCCTACAACTTCTGCCGCATCATACTGATGAAGAAACGCCGAGGGGAGGAACTGGAACAGGCAGCCTGAATCTGACCGCTTTGAAGCTCAGAGAAAAAAGCACCACGGGATGAGTATGCCTCCAGACAGCGGCAAATATACGTATTGTGCAGCAAGCCACGCCGATGGCCGCTCAATACCTGCTCATCGGCAGCGCCGGCAGCCTAAAACCCGAAACCTGCCAGCCATAGGCTGGTCCGCCCGTGGCGGAGAACCTTAAACCGCCCGCTCGAAAGGCTTTTCGAATGGGGTCCAGATAGGGCGGGCATTTCGGATCGCCTTGATAATCGCTCTCCAGATCCACAAGGTTAAAAGCGGTAGGCACAAGGTCCAAACCCGGCAGCAGCCTATCCCCGTTCTTACTTTGTACAACGTCCTTAATAATGATGTCTTTAACCTTGTCTTTACCGGGAACGAAAATCGAGTAAACAGAACCTTTCCCATCGATATTGAATTTGTTCCAGCGGTCCAGCCGCAAGAGCCAGATGCTGGCGTTCGACTGGGTGTCAAAATCGAAGAGCAAAACGCGCTTGCCCTTTTTGGCTAAACACGCAGCGGTGTTAACGATTAGGGAAGTCTTACCCACCCCCCCCTTTGTAATTAATGAAGCAGATTTTGCGTGTCATCGATAATCAAATAAATCTAAAGCGGGTTAACCCTGCAAGCAATTTAATCACGTCCCATCCAAGTTTTTCCATTTTTGAATCGGCCAGATAAAAATTAAGCCCCGAGGCATTTGATATTAGACTTTATGAATTAGAAACGAAGCAAGCTTCGGGGAATTAACCCCGAAGCGAGTGGTTAAACCCGAAGCGATTAAAGCGTTGATTGTGGAAGCTATACCTTCCAGATCAACGTCTAAAATCCTTTAATTTTCCTGACAAAAGATCGCCTCCGCCAGAGTCTCTTCGGCAGCAAACCTCTTCAACTGT
>CBDCEW010000078.1:0-81758 GCA_965215885.1 Candidatus Moanibacter sp. | reverse complement strand
CTTCTCGATCAGTGGGATAATCGTGCTCGCGAAATTTCGAGAACGAGCACGATTACGTGAACGATATCTGATCTGCGAAAATAAAGTGTTAGGAGTTTTAAGGTCTACAGATTCCTAACCCGGCATTAACGGTGGCGATTCACGCGCCGCAGAGTAATCCCGCTGGTCGATGGGAGGATGCCCCATGGGTCCATAGCTATCGAATTCCTCGCATTGATCATCGCCGAAAATCGGGGTTACCTCGATTCCCGAATCCGTTACGTCGCAGCTATGAAAACCGAACTGGGTTTCCGCGTCCGGCCATCGTTCGGCAAGCTGGGCCGTGTTGCCGGCCGGCATGGTGCGGTATAATCGTATTCCATCCACGACTTGAACCGGTCGTCCGGTGTGGATGTGCCCGCAGAATAGAACCTCAACGCGGGCATCCTGAAGCAATTGCCAGAGTCGCTGCCGGTGGGGCGGATTAATCGAGAAGTACCAGTTGTCGTACTGTTCGGGATCCGTGATTTCCCAGGCGGGCTCATCGGGAACCTCCATGAACGGCCAGTAATGCATCACCGCCACATGGTGGCGTGCCGCAGGAAGATTTGGCAGACGCTCTAGCATACGCCAGAATCGATCCTCATGAGGCAACCCCGATCCGGCCAAAGCAGCAAAGAATCCCGTGAACCGCACGCCTCGAAAAAGAAAGGACCAGTGTACGGGTCCAAAATAGGATGAAAACAGATCCAATCGTCGACCGGTCATGTTCAGATCCGAATCGTTCCAACCTATTCCTTGGGCATCCCAAATCCGATCCCGACCCGATTGGCCGGTGTGTTTGTTGCCCACGTCCATGTTGCCGGGAATAACGAAGGTGGGAAACGGAAGTGTATCGAGATTTTCACGCGCCTGCAGGTACTCGTATTCGTGAGTTTCCCCGTCCCTCGTCAGGTCACCGCCATGTAAAAGGAACTCCGCATCGATCTCCGCCATCTGCCGCTTAATGGCGGCCCAACGGCGGTTGACGGCCGGCCGGAACCGATAGGAACGCGGTGTACCCATGTGGCTGTCGTTCACGTGAAGAAAGGTCCATTTCATGCGTCGTCCTCCAAATCGGGCGTATATTCCTTCAGAACAGCGCCGACGATCTCGTCGTTAACCTTTTGCGTTCCTGAGAATCCAATAAAACTATCAGGCTGCTGATTACTCCACCATTTGTCGGTAAACAGGGTATCGCCTCCGCCGCCTATGATACCGTTGCAAATAGCCAGGGCGTGGGAGAAAATGTTCACGCCGAAGGCATCTCCTTTGTGTGATTTGCTGCCGTCGCCCACAATCCAGTAGTTGTCTAATCGGCAGCTTCCGAGACTGGGGACGGGGCAGGTGGTCATTCCTTTGTCTGCGGTTACAAAGTCGTCAATGACCCGTAGAATACGCCAGGCGGCCAGTTTCCTGATTTCCTCCTCCCGGTACCCTTTTGCCCAGTCCATAGCCCGACCAACGTTGTACCAGAGATCGAATTCGGCGCAGGGGTTAACATATCCTTCGTTATTCTTCCCGTCCCACGAGTTTGAGAGCAACATGCCGATATGATGATTGATCATCGTTTTGGGATATTGGATGGGCAGGTCCCACAAGCATTCCCATAGAGTGATGAGGATTTTGAAAGTCCGGACATGATTGGCCCCCATGATTGCAGTCTTGGGATCCTGGTTCTTGTAGAGTACCAGGATCGCTTTTTTTATCGGTTCGAGATCTATATACCCATCGCGGTACCAGGCCACGGCTCTATCCAGCACCCTTCCGGTCCAGCTGTGGGCAATGTCCACGGGGCCGAAACCAGCGAGCCAGGGCCACAGAGGCTCTCCAGCGTCTTCCCGTTGGGGCCAACCTTCGGGGGTTTCCAGGTAGTGTTCACCGTCCCCGCCGAAAAGCTTGTAGCTCATATACGAATAGTGATTCAAGCCCTCACGGACCGCTCCCGTGGGAGGCCAGGGAAGATCCTCTCCCGTTTTCTCCCTGTTTAGCGCGGAAGCTTCCAGAAACAGGTGCGGCTTCGCGCTGAGCAGGAACGGATCATTGTAGTTCTTCGACGCTTCATCGTAGATCGAGCGGATCCACTCCAATCCCAGCTTCTTGTCATTCTCCGAAACGACCTTGTCCAGGACTCCGGCGCGTCTCAGCCCGGCCATGACTCGTGATGTGGCGTGAGTGAACCCGTTGAACGGAGCGTTGATTTGCCACTGAAACAGGAAAGGGTAGTTTCTATCCTTCGCCCTGCGTCCCCATTCAATCAGTCCCTCGGACGTTTCGTTCAGCCGTTCAACAGCTTCCTGTTTGAGCTCTTCAAAAGAACGGTCGTTGACGGATTCCCAGGTAATTCTCCTGTTCATGATTCTATGGAAGCCGGGCTAAATTACAAAAGGGCACAGAAGATAGTGAATGCAAGAAAGTTACACTGTATTCTCGAAGATTCATTTGGCGATTCACTAAGACACTCTGTTCCGCCGATCCACCTCCATGGTTCGTTGCCGTAAGATGCATATTGAGATCCCTGGACCCCTTCAATATCTTCTGTGCCCTTTGACTTGATAGCCCGCTTTTTGTGGCCGGGATGCTCTGCCGTACGGCAGAGTTCGGAAGAGCATCTTGCCAAAATACCATCTTTGAAAAATTGTGAGAAAAGCGGGCTAGAGGTGTTGGTCCAGGAACGCTTCGATTCGCCTGTACAATTCAATTCGATTTTTCTGGTAAAAAAAACCATGGCTTTCCCATGCGCGATAGAAAGTCTCATGGGGAATGTTGCGCCTCCTGAGTTCGCATTGGCGCTTTTTCGACTGCCTTACGGAGACATTTCTATCACTGTTGCCGTGAGCGATGAAAATGGGGATTCTTATCTTATCGACATGGTGAATCGGCGATATCTGTTCGAATTGCTCTTTCCCTGCCTTTGGGTCTCCCAACTCATCAACAAGCTTTCTGTGGCTATAGTAGTGCTCCTGCCTTTTTCGGTCTTTCACCATCCTCTTCCAATCGAAAACGCCTACAATGGTTACCGCACATCGATAAAGGTCGGGCTCGAAAGCGGCGCCACACAATGCGGCGTAGCCTCCGAAACTTCCACCCATGATCGCCAATCGGCTGCGGTCAGCGACGCCTCTCTTAACTAGACCCCATTCGAAAAGCCTTTCGAGCGGGCGGTTTAAGGTTCTCCGCCACGGGCGGACCAGCCTATGGCTGGCAGGTTTCGGGTTTTAGGCTGCCGGCGCTGCCGATGAGCAGGTATTGAGCGGCCATCGGCGTGGCTTGCTGCACAATACGTATATTTGCCGCTGTCTGGAGGCATACTCATCCCGTGGTGCTTTTTTCTCTGAGCTTCAAAGCGGTCAGATTCAGGCTGCCTGTTCCAGTTCCTCCCCTCGGCGTTTCTTCATCAGTATGATGCGGCAGAAGTTGTAGGCCAGAACCTTCTCGAGCAGTTCATCGCCTACCGCATCGATGCCGCGGCGGCCGAGTTCGCCAAAGGCAAATCCATCTTTAATCGTGAACATCAGCGACTCCACTGCGGAGCGATCGCGGCGTGCCTCGCGATACGCCTCGCTCTCCCAGTCCTCGGGGGTGGTCAACTTCTTGCCCTTCGCCCCACTGATACTGATCTGCTTTACCCCCATGCTCAGCACCTCCTTGCGTCCCTTCGCCGAAGCATATCCGTCATCGGTGCTGACCAGTTCAGCAATGACACCGGTGCGCTTGATCGAATCGCCGATGGCCGGCGCCAGCTCAATGGAGTCTGCCGCGTTGCCTTGCGGTACGATCAGGCTGGTGACAAAACCGTTTTCGCTGCGAACCAGTTGTGGCTTGTACCCGATCACTGGATTGCGGCTGCCCTTCTTGATGTAGGCCGCCGATCCGTCCGAGAGGCTCAGGACCTTCTGTGTGGACGGTAGCTTCTTTTCGTGAAACACCCGATCATGAGCATACTCAACAACCCGCTTGGCGTCGGCAATATCGCCCCTGATCTGGCTCAATGCCCGCTCCAGAAGCTCCCGGCGAGTGGGAGGCAGTGAATCCATCGACAGGCCCTCTTCAAGATGGCTCAGTTCCCCCGTTAGTGAGTCGGCCGCCTTGCGGCCCCGCTTGAGCAACCGCCGGTAGTGTTTCTTCAGCTTGCCCTTCGACTTCGGTTTGCCCGCGGCCAGACAAATCTGAAACTCCAGCTTGTCCATTTCCTCCAGCCAACGCCCAACCCATCCCTTGCGAAAATCCTCCAGCCCGAAGACATGCAACTTCTGACCCAAACGATTGGCCCGCATCAAAAGACCGCTCAGAATCCTCCCATCGGTGGGCCAGCAGCTGTTTGCTTTCACCGAGGTGCTGTCGATCGTCAGCTTCCCGAAATCGTCCCATTGCTCCTGGAGGATAAACCCAATCTGTTTATCAAAGATCAACTCGCGGGTCGTATGGCTGACCAGGTTCACGTTCTCCAGAATCGTCGTCACCGCCGGCATTCTCAGTCCCCCGCTCTGCAAAAATCCGTACAAGCTCATCGACTCGCGCACAAACCGCCGTGCCGGTTTCGTGGTCAACGAACCCAGAAACCCTCGAATCATCACGAACACGTAAACCGCATAAGCCGGCATCCGCGGCCGGCCTGCCCCAAGATTCAATTCAGCAGCCAGAATATTCTCCTCCTCGATGTCCAGCTCCGGCAGCTCCGCTGTGCGCCCTTCAAAGAACCTTCGATCTTCCAATCGAAGTTTCTTCTTCTCACGCGCATGGGCGTCCAGATCCTTCTCGATCGCCTCGATGATTTGCGCCGCGAACCCGGCCAATTCTTCAACTTCATCCAGAAAATCACGGAAATCCGTGTCTGGAACCGGCAGAATGAGGTTGCTAAGGGGCGTCTTATCGCTTTTGTTCTCCTCTGTCGCACATGTTGGCATGTTTAACTCCTTTCTTAATCTTAGGTTGTTAAACACTAGCATGTTGCGACACTTTTTATCAAGCCAAAAAATGATTTTTCTCAAGTTTTTCTTGCGCCTTTTGCGCCTCTTTGCGGCCAATCAGTAGCTTTTCGGATAAGGTCTAACTAACAGATTAACGCCCTCGGTTATGTCGTCGTGCATCTTGCGAAACTCATACTCGGAATCCTCCGAGACAGACTTTCCGTATCCCGACGACCCACGATAGTTTAGACGCAGCACCGCATAGCCACGGTTTGCGAGAAATTGCGCTTCCGCGTTGTAAGCGCCCGTATCCCTCACCCACGGACCGCCATGGACCAGACATACCAACGGGTAGGGCGCTTTCGAACCGTTGGGTATTGTCAAATAACCTTCGAGTCTCAATCCATCCGAGGTCGTAAAATGTAAGACACTCGTCCCGGCCAGTTTCGTATCGTCGAGCCACGGTGCGGAAGCCATGATAAAATCCAGGCTCTTATTTTCCACATCGAAGAGTAGGTATCTGACCGGTGCAGTGTCGGAATATGAAGCTACAAGGAGCCGTCGCAAATCGTCACTCCAGCCGGAAATTACATTCGCCCGCCCAGGGATCGACCTGTCGACCAACCCTTGAAGAAATTCCAGTTGGGGAAGAAACCAGACGGATGTCGGCCTTTCTCGATGGTAGGTTATGCCGACCAAAGTGTCTTTGTAAAACCTGTGCCGTCCGGTCGCTGTATAGTCGTATTCCTCGTCTCGAAAGATCAGCTCGTCGACCGAGTCCTTCTCCATATCGTAGAGGTACAGACCGATTGTCTCCTCGCCATGGTAACCTGACACAAAGAGAAGGCTATTATCGGTGGTGAAATCTATGATTCGCCAGTCCTCCGGGTCGATCGACAGAGTCTCCCAATCGGTATCTCCCAGATTCCGATGCATATACTGCAGTTTCTTATCGTGGTACCTTTTAACAATCCGCGGTACACCTGCCCAATCGATGATCCAGCCGAGGATCTCACCGAATGGAGGTTGAACCGTCTCTTGGACGATGCCGAGGCTATCAATTCTTCCTCCAAAACTCGGGAAGTCGCTGCGGTCGGCGCTTCCCTTCTTCGGGATTTTCACGAGGAGATTCTCCTTGTGAAAATACCGACCTTTTTTGACCCAGACCCAACTGTATAACGGGTCATCGGGCATCGGGGCGATCAGAGTGGCAATCACATCGTCGCCCATGAGAGTGACAGCCTTTCTGATCTCACGATCAACACGAAAGACCCCTGCAACATACATATTCCACTTATAGACGTTAAAAATGATGTCGGTGTCGCTTACCCAGCTGAACTTATAAATGTTGTATCCATAATCCCATTTGAAGGCTTTCGGCTCCATCGTTTCCAATTCGATCGTCGCGAGTCCAATTTCCTCACCTTTATCGATCGGTGCAAGGCCGGCCACGTATAGGCCGTCTGGGGAAAGGGTTACCCTCGAGAGCTTTTGTGGCCGAAAGAAATTCTCGATAGGTATAAGAGAGCGCTCCTCCTGGCCCAATAGCACCGCTGCGGCGAGGATGAAAATTGCGAGAAGGAACGTAACTTGTGAGAGAATCTTCATTGCCGTCGTCGATGCCGAAAAAGGCTTGTCGCCAGAGTGAATCTCACCATGTGAAGCCCGATTCCGTGGCATTCGTTCGGGATGCTCGGGCGATCTCTATCGTGAGACCCGAACCAAAACGGAAGGCCAAGGGAATGCTAAAGAACAGGAACCCGTTCAGCCAAGCCTTATCGATACGTGATCGATTAAAATCTTCAGTAGTTCGATGTAACCGCGAGATATTATAGCGTGTGCTTGGGAGCCGGGGTACGAGTCCCTGCATTCCTTAAGGTGTTAATAATACTTTGATCGCCGCCTCCGGCTGATCCTGTGTGGCAAATGCATCCGTTGCTTCCTCCAGCACGTATTCATGGGAAATTAGCGACTTACGATCTACACGTCCGCTTGCGACCAGTGCGATGGCCTCCCGAAAGTCCGCCCCCGTCCAGGTCCATGAGCCGCGGATGGTGATATGCTTGCGAACGACCTGGTTCAAATCGAGTTCCGGTGCCTGCTCGAACAAGGCCACCAGGACCATGCAACCATCGTTCTGTTTTAACATGTGCATATCTGAACCACAAATGCCGCAGGCTCGGACCGGCACGAGAATTTCATCCTCGGCAATCCTCGGGTCATCGACCTCTTCGACACGAATATCGCGCGGTCCATGATACACCGCAGCTCTCATCTATGTATCCTCCTTACCCGCGCTGCGCTATAGCCGTGATTACGATCTGGCAGAAAGTCCGTTCGCGTCGATTTCACCAGGAATCGTTGATGAATTTGAGTTGAAGCGATTCGGTTATCCTGTCAGAACACTGGATATTGTCGATGTCCGAAAGCGCCCTTAGAGAAAGGATTCGGGAGTTGCACTTTACTGGGCGCAATCGGGTCGTAATGAGCGATTCTTAGCGGGCGGACGCCGCGTTTCTCACGAATCTCCGGCGAGACGCTGTAGCCGCGCGCCACCGTGAAGGAAGGTAAGATATGTCCAAGCCCGTGAAAATTGGCGTGATCGGCGCCGGAAGTGCCACATTCTCGCTCGGTCTGGTCAAGGATCTGTGTCTGACCGAGAATCTGGCCGGCAGCCACGTGACGTTCATGGACATCGACGCCGAGCGGCTCGCCTCGGTGACTCAGATGGCGGAGCGGTATACGGCAGAGATCGGGTCGCATTTAACATTCGAGCAGACGACGTCGCGAGATGACGCGCTGGAGGACGCGAACTTTGTGATCAACACCGCAGCGGTAGAGAGTCACTACCATCAGGCCGACATGCGGGAGGTCTACGCGAAGCACGGCTATTACTATAGCGGGCCCGGTCTGGGCAGCTTCTACAACTTCAACTTGATGCTTGCTGTTGCCCGGGATATGGAACGCATCTGCCCGGACGCGTGGTTGATCCAGTCGGGCAACCCGGTGTTCGACGGGTGTACGTTGATGACACGCGAAACGGGCATCAAGGTGTGCGGTCTATGTCACGGCCATTACGGATACTACACGATCGCGAAGGTGCTCGGTCTGGACATCGAGCGTATCGATTTTCAGGCGCCCGGGGTCAACCATTGTATCTGGATGACGCATTTCATGTATGACGGGGAGGACGCCTATCCCCTGATCGACAAGTGGATCGAGGAGGAAGGGGAGAAGTACTGGGAATCTCACATTGCGGAGGGCACCCACGACATACAGATGTCGCGCGGCGCAGTCCATCAATACCGCATCTACGGGTTGTTTCCTATCGGCGATTCGCCTCGTTTATGTGGCTGGTGGTATCACACCGATATCGACACGAAGAAGTGGTGGTTCGGTGAGCCTTGGGGCGGACCGGACACACATCTTGCAAGGCCTCTCTACGTCAAGAAACTGGAGGAGCGACTCAAGCAGATTCGTAGAGCGAGCGAGGATCCGTCTGCCAGCATGACGAAGTTGTTCGGAAAGACGAAGACGCGCGAGCAGCAGGTGCCGATCATCGATGCGCTGACGAACAACGTGGAGGGTCAATTCCAGGTGAATGTAGCGAACAACGGCGCGATCGATGGAATCGACGACGATGTCGTGGTCGAAGTGCCGGCAATCATAAACCGGAAGGGGATTCAACCGCTCAACGTCGGCAAACTTCCGAAGAAGATCATGCTCGAACAACTCTTGCCGACCATCCTGCGAATGGAGCACGGCCTGGAAGCCTACAGATCGGGTGACATGAGCATGTTATTGTGGAGCGCGTTGCAGAACGGCCAGACGAAATCCTACGACCAGGCCTATCAGGCGCTCGAGGATCTGTTGTCCCAGGAAGGGAACGAGGAGATCTCCAGGCACTTCAACTACCCGTGGCCGGCTGGGCACGAGGCGATGTATCTCAAAGGGTAGAGGCGGGATTCGGTGGCTTCTGGGCGTGTCCTTCAAAGATACCAAAATAGGAGTTCGAGAGTGCCATGAAACCGATTAAATCCGAAGACCT
Source organism: Candidatus Moanibacter sp. (assembly GCA_965215885.1). Classification (GTDB taxonomy): domain Bacteria; phylum Verrucomicrobiota; class Verrucomicrobiia; order Opitutales; family UBA2987; genus CBDCEW01. The sequence goes on along the minus strand of CBDCEW010000078.1, from coordinate 72,782 downwards.
AGCCCGAACATTTCACAAACCTTCTGCTACGACCGCGGATGTCACTGCGTCTCAAAGCCTTCCCTTGCCCGCCGACCTCAGAGGGTTCCAATCCCGGCATCCTTCCCACCATAGAAGCGCTTCTTCAGCCCGCCCCCAGCGAGCGTGTGCTCGCAGCGCAGTCTACGCCTTCGAGGTTCGGGTGGTATGATCCATAATTCGATCTTCAGACACGTTTCAAAGGTGATGAATCATGGCTTCTTTAACTGAACGGCAGATGAGCTTTTACGAAGCCTTCGGATTTCTTGCCTTCCCAGGCCTGCTTTCAGATTGTATCGATGAAATTGTTGACGAATTCGAGGGGATCTGGGAACGCAGGGGCGGCGGACACAAAGGCCAGGAGCACGACGAACAACGGCGTTCATGCATTGTCCCGTTTATTGACCAGAGCGAGAGATTATGTGCACTTTTGGACGACCCGCGTATCCATGATATTGCGGCCAGTATCCTTGGGGATGATTTCAATTACGCGGGTAGTGACGGAAACTTTTACGCCGGCGACACCCAGTGGCATTCCGATGGATGGTATTCCCATCACAGGTCAATCAAGATTGCGCTTTACCTGGACCCTCTGACCAAAGATAGCGGCGCGTTACGAGTGATCCCCGGTAGCCATCGCGCGGGTGAAGATTATGCACAGAGCTTGCAGGAAATGATTGGCAATAGTCAGGAGCACTGGGGCGTTCAAGGTTCAGAGGTCCCTGCGGTGGCTTTGGAGAATCAACCGGGTGACGTCGTCTGCTTTAATCACAACACCAAGCACTCTGCCTTTGGCGGAGGCGGACGCCGCCGAATGTTTACCATCAACTTGCAGCAGCGTTATCCGGAGGAACGAATCCAGGAACTCAGGGACTATATCGCTCGTGGGGCCCGGTTCTGGGTTGACCGAATCTATGGAGAAACGATGATCCGCACTGCGGGTCCTGAAAGGATGGTCCATCTGGAGCAGTCCATGGCGAATGACGGACATCTCGCCGAACTGTCCCGGAAGAAGAGAGTAGAAATGTCCGAGCCGGCCCGGGGCTGAGGAATCATGTCGTCTAAAACTCAACAGCCTGTGGTGCAGAACGTCCCATTCTGACCAGTAGCAACCACGTGGTGAACAATCCGGAAGACCAGTCCCGAATTGTTCCTGCCGATGCGCCAATTCGCGCTATTCGGAGTTCCAATAAGCTTGCTCCTATCCCGATCGGCCTAGAAATAGGCCAGCCCTTCTGGGCCGTCTATCGCTCGCGGGTTATGCCCCACGTTCAAACTTGAACGAATAGAGATCGGTTTCGCGCATCACGAAGCGCATGCGGATCGGTTTTCCGGTCAATCCGCTGACATCCTGCGTGCCTTGCCAGCCAACGGTTCGATCCAGCGAATCGCCGTAGATGATGTCCGCATCCTCCAGCGTGTAGCCTTTCATGGGTTTGCCTTCCGCGTCTTGCAGCTCGACTTTTACCCAACCAAAACCGGAAGTTGCCACGTTCAAGGAAAGCCGCTCGCCCTCAAAGGTAAAGGGCTTGGTTACGAGTTCACCTTGTTCGGTCTTAGTCTTGGCCGAGACAAAGCCGTCAATCCGTAAGGTATAGCGGCGCACTCGCGACCAGGTCAGACCCGACCAATAGCCCTCCGAAGCGTAAATTGACAATTCCGGGTAGGAATCGTCTTCGGTCGGGGGCGTCTCGACGGGATGCCAGGCGATAAAGTTGTCGTGATAGCACCAGTTGTATTTCGTTCGCGGGCCGGGACGCAGAAAAACGCCTTCATGTTGATAAAAATTGGTGCCGTCACGGGAATGGATCAAGACCGAGTCGGTGACCGCCGTGGCGCGTCGCTCGGGGCGTTTCTTGCGCAATTCCGGCTGAGGTAGCTGGTAGGTCGACGGGGTGACGCCCCGGTCTGTAAATCTACCGGGAAAGCCGATATAAATGTGGGGCGCGCGGTAGTAGGGCCGGATGCAATTTGTGTAATACTGCCCTTCCTGGCTGGGGCCACCGCCCCAGGGAAACACAGTCAATCCTTCGCGCTTCCAATTGATGAAGTCGTCGGACACGGCCCGGGCCACGTGCCGGTAATGGACCGGGACGCCGGTTGCGGGATCCAGAACCGGGTAGGTGCGGTTCTCCTTGGGGCCGGAATTCGTCAGGACGGCGACGCGCTTCAGATTCCTGTCTTCCTGCCACGCATCGCGACGGCTCTCCGCGTCGGGCATGTCTTCGTACATCGCACAGGAGTAGATATTGCCCTCATCGTCGCCGCCGACGCGGTAGTAGAGAACATACTGCTGTTCGAGTTCCGACCAGAAGGCGATGTTCTGGGTGTCGAAGAACCCCGGCAGTTTCAACGGCTTACCGCCCATCGCCGACCAGTGGATTCCGTCCGCCGATTTCATGGGGACGAGAGTGCAATAATGTCGAGCGGCAACGGCTTTGTATTTTGCGTCTGGTGTGGCGTTGGGGTTGGTATCAAGAAAAGGTGAAAGATCGTGGGCTCCGGGACGGCCCAAGATCTCCGGCAGCACGACGTTGTTCTCTCTCGTGCCTTCCACCTCATATAGTCCCAGGTTCGGCCGTGTGAAAGTGATTCCGTCTTTGCTTTCGGCATAAGAGATCTGCCCGAAAGGCCGCTCCCCTTGCCAACTGTCATAGTACATTCGAAGGAGGTTGTCCTCTTTGATGATCGCCACGTAGCTCACGCCGGCTCCCTCCCAAGGTCGATCGCATTTGATCGCAACGTTCTGTCGTTGCGGTTCGTGCATCACGAACTCGACCCGATCCATGGAATCGATCAGGTAGTCGTCAATGAACAACTCCCGGCGATCGCCGATGGAGATCGGTTCCGGGGCTATATCCGGTGACGGCTCCGACGAAAACATGGCAGGTGGAATAGACGCAACGGCTCGTTTCAATAGAATTGGTAGGATCTTGTGGATATTTTGGCAGTTTGCTAGATCTTCTGTCGTGATCAAAATCGTAATCTAGAGAGAAGAGCGACCGCAGATTACGATTGGGAGACACGTGGTAGAGTGGGAATAGAAAAACAACCACGGATGACCTTGCGCAGCGAAGCCGCAAACAAATTGAAAGATCAACGAACGAAAGAGGGGCCACTGAGAACCTAGCGCAGCATAGCCGCAACCAAAAAAGAAGAAGAGAACCGCAGATGGACGCAGATGGACGCGAATGCAGAAGGAAACTCCTACTTCCCTTGGGAAACCTCGTCGCGAACCTTGTCCATCTCGGCAAAGCGCAGCGACGACGTGTCGATCGTAATCCTTTGAGTGCCAATCTTTTCTGCGCAGAAACTTGCTCAAAAAACTAAGTTCTGACGGATAGTAATACAGAGAACCACGGAGATTTGAATCCCGGCGCGCCGGGAGAAACAAAGAGAAACGAAGGGGACTAAAAGAGGAAGAGAAGTGCCGACGGATGGCTGCGCAGTACCACGGATGGGAGAGGGATCTGGTCGCGTCTGCGCTCGTGATCCCAATCGTGTTCTAAAGTCGAAGGAATGGAAGATCGACGGGAGAGCACGATTGAGAGGCACGGCGGGGGAGGAATTTTGGAAAACGCGGAGACACGGTGTAGGGGAGAGCGAGAGGCCGATGGTTCTGCAGGCGTGATTTGAAATCGAGATTGATTTGTCGCGTGAAGAATTACGACCTTCGACTACGATTATGACTACGACCTTCGATCGTGTACTGAGCCGATTCCTAATCGAAATTCGTCGTCATAATCGTAATCTAAAGTCGAAAAAAGGAAGAGCCAGAAGCAAATGCAAGTTTCATTATTTGACAGATCGTAGTGTCTGCTGATATCAGAAGCAGCCATCTGAACTCACCGATGAGATTTGAAGTTCTGGAGTGCGTGTATCGGCTGAAGGAGTCCATCCCTGTTGGGATGGAAAAACCGGCCCGCTTATTTCGCAAAATAGGCGGGCTGGAACTTAACCCGAAAATCTGTGGGATTTTTGGGTTAGGTTGGATCGAGAGTAGAAACCGAAAGGAGCAGCATGGCCAAAGATAGACCAAATATTGTTTTCGTGCTTATCGATGATATGGGCTGGGTGGACAGCGGGGTTTACGGCAGCACGTTTTTCGAGACCCCAAATATCGACCGGTTTGCCACTCAGGGAATGATGTTTCGCGACGCCCATTCGGCGAATCCGCTCTGCTCCCCGACGCGCGCCAGTATTATGACGGGAAAGAATCCCGACCGGTTGGGGATCACCTCGCCGTGGTGTCACATGCCGCCGGCCGAGCCAGGCATTCCGAAGGTGGGACCGGAGTGGCAGAAGATGCTTACTCCGACACCCCGAACCTATCTTCCTCATTCGGAATATACGCTTGCCCAAGCCATGAAGGATGGCGGGTATCAGACCTGTTTTATCGGGAAATGGCATCTCGGGCATGAACCCTACTATCCGGATACTCACGGATTCGATGTGAATATCGCGGGTTGCGAGCTTCCCGGTCCACCCAGTTATTTCTCACCTTACAACAATCCGCGTCTTCGTGATGGTCCCGAGGGTGAGCATCTCACCGATCGTCTCGCATTGGAAGCCATCGAATACATCCGCTCGCACAAGGAACATCCGTTCTTCCTGTGCTTGTGGACCTACGCGGTTCACAGCCCGTATCAAGCCAAGCCGGAACTGATTGAAAAGTACAGGAAAAAGGAGGACCCGCGGGGGTTGCAGAACAGTGCCGTGATGGGAGGCATGATCGAAGCCGCGGATACGAACTTTGGCCGGCTCCTGGATGCTCTCGATGAGGAGGGGATTGCGGACGACACCATCGTCATCTTCAATTCCGACAACGGTCCTTCCAAGGGCGTGGAGGATGGGATTCCCGTGAGTACCGCCTATCCCTTGCGAGGGCTGAAGGGCCACCTCTACGAGGGCGGAACCCGCGTACCGCTCATCGTGCGATGGCCGGGAAGAGTGGAAGCGGGGTCGCGGTGCGAAGAGACCGTAACCAGCACCGATTTGTATTCGACGGTTCTTGAAGCTGCCGGGATCGAGCCTCGCGGTGAGCAGGCCCTCGATGCGGAAAGCATCGTTCCGTTGCTCGAACAGAGGGGGAAACTTAATCGCGACACCATCTACTGCCATTTCCCGCAGGGAGGAGCATTTTCGGGACCGAATATGCAAAATTCGAACCACGTGGCGGGGACCTATGTGCGGAAAGGACCTTGGAAACTGATTCGTCGATATGATTCCAACATTCATTTTCCGAATCGCTACGAGCTGTTCAACCTTGCGGAAGATCTCGGCGAGACTACCAATCGCGCATTCGAAAATCCGGAAAAGGTCCGGGAGTTGAACGCTCTTATTGATGCCTACCTCGAGGACACGAAGGCTCTTGTGCCGGCGTCCAATCCCGCCTACGAACCCTCCTCGCGGCTTTGATGGTATACGGGTGACTTGCGGCAGGGTTCGATCGCGGGGTAAACCCGCTCCTACAGTTGCAATGTCCAATCGAACACCCGCCAGGGATGTAGGAGCGGGTTTACCCCGCGATCCCTCATGTTTGGCAGATCATATATCGTTCTCTTAATGGTGATCCAAAGTCGAAAGAGGAGGATCGACTGGAGATCACGATTGAGTGTCTCGAAGGGAGAGGATTTTGGAAAGACTGGGAGACACGGAGAAGGGGAGAGGGGGAGCGTTTTGATCTTCTGTCGTGATCATATTGGTGATCTAAAGTTGAAATGGATTCGACAAGGTTCGCGACGAGGTTCGGGACGAGGTTTCCCATTCGGGTGGTCCGGATTAAAGGAAAAATGAAACTCAGTGGAGGAGCTCGATTCACCTCTGTTCAAACCTCATCGCGAACCTTGTCCCGAACCTTGTCGATGTTGTGCTGCCAATTCGTAGAAACAGAGTGTACGCTCGTCTTAGCCCGGTTGGCCAGGAATTGAACTATCGAGTTGGCTTCGCGAAAAGGCGGGAACGAGGCTCGAAAGGCCTGAACTGGAAATCACTCTGGATTCTGGGGGTTGACCGCAAAACCGAACTCTTGCGCGTGCGGCTACCTCGCGACCTAAGATCAAAGGCGATTCGACAAGGTTCGGGACAAGGTTCGGGACGAGGTTTCCCTTTCGGGTGGTTCGGCCTTTTGGGAAGAGGAAACTTAACGGAGGAGCTCGAATTACCTCTATTCAAACCTTGTCGATGAGTGTTGTCGGACTCTACTGTAGGGCAGGTTTCTTGCCCAAACTTCGTCGTCAACTTTGTCGTGCCATGAAGATCGACAGGAGATCACGGCCTGCCATGAGCCTGCCGAATGGATTGAGAGCCACGATGGGAGCTGGAAACCTGTTCAATCTTCCTGTCGTGATCCTAATCGTAATCTAAAATCGAAAGAGGAGAAGATCGACGGGAGAGCACGATTGAGAGTCACGATGCAAGAGGAGAGTATGTTCGATCTTCCCGTCGTGCATCATAATCGTGATCTAAAATCGAGAGAAGAGAAGATCGACAGGAGATCACGATTGGGAGTCACGATGGGAGAGGGATTTGGAAAGACACGGAGACACGGTGAAGGGGAGACACGGAGATGGGGAGGGGGGGTTGATTCAATCTTTTTTCGTGATCATAATCGTGATCTAAATTCGAAAGAGGAGAAGATCAACGTGAGATCACGGCCTGCCATGAGCCTGCCGAATGGATTAAGGGTCACGATGGGACGGCGGGGATATTCCTAATTTGACAGAGAGCTGGGGCTGCTGATATCAAAAGCAACAACCTGAACACTCCGATGAGATTTGAAATCCCGGACTATTTGTATCGGCTGAAGGAGTCCATCCCTGTTTGGATGGAAAAACTTGAGCACTCGGACGGCGTCGGCCGATACCGATTGGCACTGGAAGCCTATCTCCCTTACGACACGCTTTCTTCTGCCATGGCCCATTGCGTGTTAAATATCATCCAGGCCGAACATCCGTATCTTCGTGATACCGATCAGGCGCATGCCTGGGCGGATTACCTGTTGAGCCATCAGCAGGAAGACGGACACATCGTGGACGAGGCTCAAGAGAAATTTATGCTCGGTGGTAAAGACGAGGAGCCACCGTCAGAAAAGATGCGACTCGATCACCGCCGAGGGCAGACCCGCAACATCCTTTACATCGCCTATCGGCTAGGTCGTCTGCCTCGTTATCCGCAGACACACAAAGACGGTTTTAGGAACGCGGATGATCTCGTGGCCTGGCTGGAAGGTCTGCACTGGCAAAACCCCTGGGGTGCCGGTTCGTGGGCCTCGGCCGCGTTATCTTTTCAGTTCTTCAACAAATTGCTGGGCGATGAAGACGCCGCCGCCCTGATCGAAGTCGGCCGACAGTGGCTGATGGAACGCCAGGATCCCGAAACCGGCACATGGTCTGACGGCTCGGAGATAGCTCCTCACATACTCGTCAACGGCATCTTCAAAGTCTGGATGGGGATTCCCTTTCACGGTGTTCCGGTTCAATATTGCGAGCCGATCATCGATCTCTGCATAGAAACGCTGCTTCACGATCCGGCCGTCTGTAAAAGATTCGATGCGTGCAGCGTATTCGATGTGGCCACCGTGCTCGATATCTGCCTGCGGCACGTGGAGTATCGCAAGGATGAAATCGCCGGGCTCGCTGCCGGCTACTTGCCTGAGTTGGAGTGCATGGTGCAGGACGATGGAGGAATGAGCTATTTTCCTGAAGGCTCGAGACAACACAAGCTGGTGCCCGGGATTCGCCAGTCCACGTTGGATGGGGCGGCTCTTCACTGCCAGGCGTTGGCCCTGCTCGCGAACCTGTGTGGACTGCGTGACGATCTCGGTTGGGTTCCCTGTACGGAGTGGCATGTCGGCTACCCTTCGTATTCGAATGCATCCGTTTGAGAAGCACACCATTCGATGAGCCGAGAAATCCTTCCTCTGGAGTTGCTGACTGAATTTGAATGCGCCAATGCGGTTCTGAAGGAGCGTTTGGGTCCGGCATACTTTCATTTGACTACTCGATCGGATGGGGCGTTAAACAATCCTGACTTCGCAGAGTCGGACTATTATTGCGCCTTCCGGTTGCGCAATCCCAATCCCGTGGCTGTGCAGGCGGAAATCGCCATCGAAGTGCGTTCGCTTCCGAAGGAGGGCCGCAGCCTGGCGATTCGAAGACGGCCCGGTTCCACCGATCCCGGGGTGGAAGCGTGGCAGCCGTTTCCCCGGGAAAGCACCGAGGTGGATCCTTCGACCCATACGACGCGATTTCGTGTGCCGGTGCTTCCCCAGGAAAGCCTGGACGTGAGCACCATGGCATGGCTGAGCGCATCGGAAGTCTACTCTACATTGGCGGCCCTGAGAGAACGGCATCCTAAGGTAGCCATCCGGTCAATCGGGGAAACGCCGGAGGGGCGTTGGATTCCAGCCGTTGAAATGTTCCATTGCGCTTCGAGCGAAAAACCGCTGCTCCTTATTGGCGCCACCAACCAGTGCCATGAACTCGGCACAGTTGCGACTCTCTTCCTGATCCGTGAAGTTCTTGAAGGGAGCCTGAGGGAGCTGCCCGGGCTCAGCCGCCTGGTTTTCCTGCCCCTGACCAATCCGGACGGGAACGCCCTCGGCACCTGTATGACCAATGCCCGCCGGCAAAACCTGCAGTTTGGGTATGGGGAAGACGATGACGCCACGCCCCCCGAGTGCGCGGCCGTCTGGGATTACCTCAAGACGCTCGAGCCTTCGCTTTACCTAGAACTGCACAGCTACCCGCACCTCAATCGACCCTCCTTTCGACCCTACGTGTGGGACTTGGATCTTTACTCCGAGAAAGGGAGCCGTGAGATCGCCGAGCGCTTCTACGCGCTCCTCGATGCGGTCAGTCCCCCTCCACCCCTTTCCATGAAGGCGGGAACGGAGTCGGAAAAGCGTTTTCGCGCGTCTTTGGTGAGCCGGTTAATCCGCCGGCGGGGAATTCCCGCTACCCTCTACAAGCTGCACAATCGCGAGTCCGTCGCCGTGAATTGCGCTCATGCGGCACTGCTATTGAGTAAGCTCGTCCGGGACATGAAATGGGGATGAAAATCCTCTTCCTTGACGATCGCTCACCCAGGATCGGCTCGGCCCGCATTTGGGTGCATAACCTCCACCACTGGCTCGGCCAGTTGGGTATCGAGGCTGCCCTCAATGACACGGAGGACCTCACCCGATACGACGTAGTGATTCTTGGAAAAGGCCTTTCGAGCCTGCAATGGGTCAACCGCATCGAGAGTGAAAACCCCTCGGCTCTGGTCGGCTGGGTCAACACCTCGATCGATCCTCGCCGGGCCGACAGCGAGACCAGGCGCCGGAATGAACGGATCGACTTCCTCCTCGTCGGCTCCATCGAAGAACGCGACTTTCGCCTCCGATTCAAGCGAGAGATCTTCATCTTCCCGCTCATCGAGCGCCTCTACACCGGCTGGAAAGAGCACACTGACCACCATCCCATCGTCCTGGGCTACCACGGCAACGCCTTTCACCTGCTTGAGTTTTCACCTCATCTAACGGAGGCCCTGGAAATCCTGGCACGGGAAATCCCGTTGAAGTTGATCGCCGTCCACAACCTCCCGGAAGGGTGGCATTGGCGTTTGGGCCGCCCCTCCATCCCGATCGAAGAGTACGAGTGGGACTTTGATACCGTTGAGGAGTTGTTGCTTCGTTGCGATATCGGGCTCGTACCTTACTCCGCACCACTCTCAGAGGAGGGAAGAGCGAGGATCATCAAGATCTGGGGAGATGACTTACAGGAAAATTCCGGTATGGCCGGCGCAGATGATTTCCTTCTTCGCGTCAAGTGCAACTCGAATGCCGGCCGGGCCTTCGTCTTTCACCAACTGGGTATACCCGTAGTGGGCGAATTTGCCCCCAGCCACTTTCACATCCTGGGCGATCCCCGCTGTGGTTTCCTTGCCCATTCCACCGCGGGCTGGTTGGACGCGCTGCGCATGCTCTGCGCCTCCGCGACCAGACGCCGGGAAGTGGCCGAGGCCGCCGCCCGTGAGTTCAATCGCCTCTATGATCCGCTGGACTGGGCGGGCCGCTTGGTTCATCAGATCGAACGATTGCGGAAGTGAGGCGATCGCGGGCATGGCCATGACGATATTGGTCAAAGGCAGACCGGAGCACTGGAAGCCAAGCGAGGGCCAGGTCATTACGATCGCGGGGTAAACCCGCTCCTACATTTGGGATTTCTAATCGAACACCCGGCAGGGATGTAGGAGCGGGTTTACCCCGCGATCCTTTCTAACCACCATTAAAAGTTGCTACTTAACAGCTGCTATGAATTATGATCGGCCTACGAATGAATCTAGCCCGAACATCTCGCTATGGCGGGTGAAGCCAAGCTTTGTGAGTCGTCGGAAAGCGTCTCAGGCGACACAGTTTTCGTAGCCAAGGGTGATCCCAGATGCATACGCCCGGTAGGATTGCGTTGGTCCTTCGCTGAGGATTACGTCGGATTCAAGAACGGCCCGAGGTCGATTCTTCTCGGCGGTCGCGAAATTGGGAGTGGCGACTTTCATCTGCAGGCCAGGTTGGTGGTGGTCTACCGGGATGTCGTGCCGACATTTGTGGCGGGCGCCGGCGGCATCGAGGGTTTTCAATCCAGGCGGATCAGCTATTCCGCGACACCCGTGAGACGGCTACGCCATCTGGCCATGCCGGCCGACCATATTACCACCAATCAAACGTTCCAGTTTGAGGCCATTCGTCAGGGCGACCGCTTGACCTTCCAGATCGATAGGCGGGCCTTTCACACCGCAACCTACACCGGCGAATTTTTCGGGCCCGTCGGGTTCACGGTTTTTCCGGAAGAGGGTAAGTATCCACCTGATTTAAGCTTTGAGATCGACGAATTTTCGGTGAGCGGCGCCACTCGACCGATCCAGGGATGGAATCTCTCGCGGTCCTGGCGCTCATCGCTTCCTGAGGTTGACATTTCAGGCGAGGAAGAACGGAAAGTGATGATCGCACGCGGGACCGACATCATCGGTGAGAGTTATCCCAGCACGGTTCTGATGCCTGATGGGGAAACGATGCTCTGCATCTATGAGACGTATGAATTTAACCCGGACTGGAAACCCGGGGCGAATTTTCCCTCCTACACCAGTCAATGTGGGCCTTTGAAGAAAAGTCTGGATGGGGGACGCACCTGGAGTGGACTCCTGGCGACACATGAAAGTTGGAAGACCGTTCGCAACTGTCCCACCATACATCGTCTTGACGATCACAGCGGAAAGGAACGGTTGCTTGTCATGGTTCCTTACGGGCCGGAAATTGGAATGCATCAATCCGTGTCACTCGATGGTGGAGCGACCTGGTCGGCCATGCGTCCTAACGGTCTCTCGTGCACGGTGCCGCCGATCCGACTCGTGCCTGTTTCCGGCGGGCGGTATTTGGCATCCTACCATGACGGTGAACAGAACGGGGCGATCTGTACCAGCGTTACGGAAGACGGGGGGTTGACCTGGGCCGAGCAAGTCGTTGCCATCCGCCATCCCGATGCCTTTCCCTGTGAACCATTCATTATTCGTTCACCCGATGGCAGCGAGCTGACCATGATCGCTCGGGAACAATCTCGGATCTATAATTCCATTCTGGCGACAAGCCGCGATGAAGGTCAGACGTGGGCCGATCTTCGGGAAGGACCGGTTGGACTGACCGGCGACAGGCACATTGGTCTTTACGCGCCGGACGGGCGTTTGATCGTGGTGTTTCGCGACAACAGTGTCAACACCCCGGCTTCTCCGCCAACGAAGGTCTCAAATTTTGTAGCCTGGGTGGGCGCCCATGAAGATCTGGTCCAGGGCGGGGAAGGGGAGTGCCGGATTGTTCTCCTTCAGAGCTCAGCCGCTTATCCCAGCCTGGAATTGCTGCCCGATGGCACGATCGTGGCGACTTGCGCCATGAAGAACTATCCCGGGGCCGGGCGGTCATCGGTCATCAGCACTCGGTTCAGGATGGAAGAAATCGACGCGTTGCTGGCGGCTTCGGAGAGGAAGTAATGGAACAAGACATCGAACAGAAAATCTCCTCCCGGCTTGAAATGTCGAGCCGCGATGATCTTCGTCCCCCTGAGCGAACAACAGCAAAATTCGAAGTCAAACGCGTTGAGTCTGCCTGTCCCGAATTCAATTGGTTCCTGCACCAGGCAGTGGGGGCCGAATTCCGCTGGGGAGGCCGTGAAGATTGGGGGCGGCAGGAGTGGACTGAGTACGTCGATCGACCGGAGCTGGAAACGTGGGTCGCTTACGTGGTGGGAACTCCGGCCGGCTACTATGAACTCGAAAAACAAGACGACGGCAGCGTGCAGATCAATTGCTTTGGTTTGCGCAGGCAGTACTTCGGCGAGGGACTTGGCGGCGCCCTTTTGACCGTGGCCATTGAACGATGTTGGGAGATGGGCGCCAACCGTGTTTGGCTGAAAACGTGCAACCACGATCATCCGCACGCCTTACAGAACTACCTGGCACGCGGGTTCAAGCTTGTCAAAAAAACGACCGCTCCGCCCAACCCGCCGCGCGAATCAGCGCTGTTCGCGCGGCCCGAATTCATACAAGAAGAGAGGAAAGGAGGTCAGGATTAAGAATAAGGAAAGCAGGAAGGCAGGAAACGGCGGGAAGCGCCGCTCCTGAGTGCAGTCGTTGCTTTGGGCACAATATGGGCTAAGCGGCGAATGTGTCGACGCTCTTCCATTCCTTCGACTCTTTGGCCGCGTGCCAAAGGTCACAATTTCGCTGCAAATTCAACCAAAGTTCGGGGGTGGTGTTGAAGGCCTTCGATAAACGCAAAGCCATATCCGGTGAAATGGAACCATTTTCATTGACAATCTTAGAGACAGTCTTGCGAGAAACGCCAAGGGCATGGGCTAATTCGGTCACCGTTAAACCAATCGGTGACATATACTGCCTTCTCAAGATGCCTCCTGGATGTGAAGGTGCTCTTTTTCTTTTTCTCATCGCGTAATCTCCTTAATGATAATCAACATAATTGGTTTGTATTCCTTTCTTCACTCCATCGAGAAAGAACTTCTCCAGCCCTTTGTGAGCGAAGCTTTTTATCACTTTGCCAATGTAACCTGTTCGGTTACACTTGTCAAGCTATATTAGCCAAGCGGAGTAAGCAATATGACAAACGCGTGGACCACATCTTCGGCCCGAACTGTTTGTAGTAAGAGTTAACGTTGTGCTGGCCGAAAAGTAGCCACGAAAACCGTTCCGCGCACAGCGCGTGGAATGCAGAACTCGATTCGTTCACAGCCTTGTCCTCCGTCGCGCCTCCGGAAGAAGGCCGGTTCACCAACATTCCTGCTTCCCCTTCGTTCCGACTTCTGTCAAAGGAGGGACCACGATCCAGCAGAATCTTGGTGAGCGCCGATTTTGGAAAAGGCAATTTATGAAAAAGGAAAAACTAAAAATGGAAACAGACACTCTAATACAAGATCTTCCTGAAGATACGTCTTGGGACGATCTAATGTACGGGATTTATGTCCGTCAGAAAATAGAAAAAGGTGAATCAGATAAGGAATCAGGAGATATATTTACCACAACTCAGGTTGAGGAACATTTCGATAAGAAATGAAAGAAAGCCGCTAACAATATTCACAGTGAGGAAAAGTAAGATTGCACTCCTGTATCTCTATGCTTTCTTTGAGACTTTGAGTTACAAATCGATAAGAAGACTTTTTGCGATCGCGTGAGTGATACGACCTACAGAGCGGGGATCATCGGCCTCGGATTCATCGGCGGCGCCGATCAGATCTCCGGAGACGCTTTGGGTCAACAGGTGGACAATCTGGACGGCACACATTTCTTCGCCTTAGCCAACAACCCCCGCATTAAGCTGGTGGCGGGCAGCAGCCGGGACGCGGGCAGGCGCCAGCGATTCGAGGCCAGAGCCGGCGCCAAGACCTACTCAGACTGGCGCGTCATGCTCGAGGAAGAGCAGCTGGACATTGTGAGTGTCGCAACCTACGCGCCGCAGCACGCTGAGATGACCATGGCCTGCGCCGAAAAGGGTGTGCGTGCGATTTTTTGCGAAAAACCGATCGCTACGCGGATTCCCGATGCGGAGCAGATGGTCGAGGCGTGCAGGAAGGCAGGATCGTTGCTCGTCATTAATCACCAAAGGCGCTTCCAAGACAGCCATCGCCGACTCCGCCGGTTCATCGGCGACGGCGATCTCGGGGAGCTGACCTCCGTATCTGCACAATGGTCCGCCGGGCGGTTAGGGAACGTCGGAACGCATATGATTGACGCTCTTCAAATGGTTACTTCCCGGCCTGTCGTAGGCGTGTGCGGGAACCTTGATCTGGCAGGTAAACCGGACTGTCGAGGGCCCGAGTTTGTCGATCCGGGCGGGTGGGGGATGATCCGCTTCGATGGTGGGCTGCTGGGTTTCGTGGATGCCCCGGATTTCGGTTTCCTCGATATGGAAAACTACGTAACCGGAACCGAGGGTCGCGCCGTGCTTGGCAAATCCGCTGTTCTGGTGAAACTCAAAGACGGGACGTCTCAAGAGTGGCCGCATACTGATTCGGAGGGCTCCGGCATGGATCGAGCCGCCGCTGAAATCGTCGATTGGCTCGACGGAGAGGCCTCCTTTCCTTACGATGTCGGCGAGGCGGTGCGGACCCTCGAGGTCATCGCCGGCTTTCACGCCTCCCATGCCCGCGGCGGCGCCTGGGTGCAGCTTCCCCTAGAAGGAGAGGACCGCGAGATTGCCGTAAACAGCGGCTGAGGCTCGGATAAGAAAGAGATGAACCATCTCTGATCGATCGAACATCCTCTTCTTCTTTGCCGACGACCTGCGCTTCGATGCGCTCGGTGCCGCTGGTGCAGGCGAAGTAGAAACGCCCAACATTGATCGCCTTGCCGCCGCCGGAACATCCTTTACGCACGCTTCCATCCCTGGTGGCACCTGCGGCGCCATCTGTATGCCGAGCCGCGCTATGTTGCATACCGGGAGGACCTTATTCCGTTTGCATGGATCGGGTGAGACAATACCGGTCACGCATAAGATGATGGGGGAAGTCCTCCGGGAGCAGGGCTACGACTGCTTCGGGACCGGAAAATGGCACAACGGACGGGAGTCGTTTGCGCGCAGCTTCAACTGCGGGGCGGAGATCTTTTTTGGCGGTATGGATGATCACTGGAATGTGCCGGCTTACGATTTCGATCCGTCGGGTCGCTATGAGTCGCGCTTTCCTATGATTGAAGATCCCAGATTGGACAATGCTGTTGGCTGGCGGCACTGCGACCACATCCACTTCGGCAGGCATTCCAGCGAGCTGTTCAGCGATGCAGTAATCCGTTTTCTTGCCGAACAAAATGCGGATAAGCCCTTCTTCGCCTATGTGTCCTATATGGCGCCACATGATCCACGTACCATGCCGGAGCGGTTTCTCAAGATGTACGATCCGGAAAAAGTGGAATTGCCGGGGAATTTTCTTGGCGGGCATCCCTTTGATAATGGCGATCTCCAGATCCGGGACGAGTGCCTGGCCCGATTTCCCCGCAACCCTGGAGAGGTCCGTCGGCACATTGCCGAATACTATGCCATGATTACTCATTTGGACTTTGAGATCGGCCGTGTCCTTGAGGAACTCGAACGTCAGGGGCTAAGCAAAGACACGATCATTGTCTTTGCCGGCGACAACGGCCTTGCACTGGGGCAGCATGGCCTCATGGGAAAGCAAAATTGCTACGAGCACAGTATTCGCGTACCTCTGATTATCGCCGGCCCCGGTATTCCTGAGAATGAGCGTCGCGATGCGTTTGCCTACTTGCTGGACGTCTTTCCGACCCTTTTTGAGTGCCTGGACGTCGCCATCCCGGATTCCGTAGAGGGCGAGAGTCTGCTTCCCGTCATTAAAGACAACCACGCCGCAGTTCGGGCAACCACCTATCATGCCTATGAACGGTATCAGCGGGCGATTCGGGATGAACATTACAAGCTTATCGAATACCATGTAGACGGAAGCCGCACTTTTCAGCTCTTTGACCTTGAAAATGACCCATTGGAGACGAGGAACATCGCAGATGCTGGCGCTCCCGCCGATTTGGTGAAAAGCCTGCGTTCGAAACTGGAGCGATCTCGCGATGCGTGGGGCGATCGGGAGTCGGAGTGGGGGAGAGAATTCTGGGCCGGATGGGAGGAAGCTCGGTGAACCGCAGCGCTCCAAACATCCTCCTTTTTCTCCCCGACCAACATCGACCGGATTGGCTCGGGACGAACCCCGATCTCCCTCTGCGAACACCGAACATCGATCGGCTCGGAAACCGTGGGGTGCGGTTTATAAAGGCGCACTGCCCTTCTCCCTTATGCGCGCCTTGCCGTGCTTCCGGGCGTGATTACGAACGATGCGGAGTGGTCGCCAACCACTCGGACTATCCGCTCGATCAGCCGACCTATTACCAGGCGTTACGCGCTGTCGGGTATGAAGTCTGTGGAGTGGGAAAGTTCGATCTTCACAAAGACACTTCCAGCCCGGCCGATCTGGATTGGCATCTCGACGGTTCACGATTGCTCGAGGAATGGGGATTTACGGGAGGTATCGACAACGAGGGCAAACTGGACGGCACGAGTGCCTACCGCGCCGCAGGCAAGCCGAAAGGCCCTTACCTGGCTTTCTTGCAGGAACTCGGACTTGCCGATGTCTATCTGCGGGAACACGGCGAGCGCGCGGAATACATGAACGCCTATACAACGGCGCTGCCCGACCATGCCTACTGTGACAACTGGATCGCCGAAAACGGTCTCGGGTTTCTTCGCGATTTTGCTAAGGGCGGGCCCTGGCACCTCGTAGTGAATTTCGCCGGACCACACTCTCCAATGGATATAACGGAATCCATGCGCGAGTGCTGGCGTGACGTCGAGTTTCCCATGCCGCATAAGAACGATCATCCCGATCGCGAGGGTTTGCTTCGAAATCGCCAGAACTACGCGGCCATGATAGAAAACATTGATCGCCACGTTGGTCGATTTATAGATGCGGTCCAAGAACGGGGTGAGTTAGAAAACACAATCATCGTTTACGCGAGTGATCATGGGGAGATGTTGGGGGACCATGGGCGTTGGGGAAAATCGACGTGGTACAGGCCCTCGAGTGGGGTTCCTCTCATTGTGGCTGGTCCCGATGTCATGCGGGGTCGCGTGTCGGACGCCCTCGTCAGCCTGCACGATCTGGCGGCCACCTTTCTCAATTATGCTGATTCTCCGCTCTTGCCGGGCATGGACGCGGTTTCGCTTCGAGACTTCCTCGAAGGGAAAACCGATCGCCACCGCCCCTACCTCGTTTCCAGTCTCGATAACTGGCGCATGGTATTCGATGGCCGTTACAAGCTGGTCACCGGTGTGATGGATTCGCCTCTGCTTTTTGATCTTGAGCGTGATTATTGGGAAGACGTCAACATTGCGAAAGATCATTCCGATCTTGTTGGGCGTCTCTTACACTTGCTGAACAGAACTGACGAGCATGCGTAAGTCGAGGTAGGTGTTTAGCGTGTTGGCTACTATAACGGTTGAGGAACAAGAGAGTGAAACAAATAACCTTCGTCCATTCAGGCCGGCCGGCGTGCGCCAGGCTCGCCGGCCACGAACTGCATTGCCGCCCGGGCCATATCTACATGGGGCCGGGCCGCGACTTCGTCTACGGTGACCGGGGAATCGGTGCCGGGGACTTTCGCATTTTCGCGCGCCTCTCTCTCCATAAAGCCGCGAGGGAGCGGATGCCCGGTGAGACGGCCAGCAACGCCGCTTTCTGTTTTTCCGGCGGCGAGGCGTGGGAGCGGGGGGAGGGAGAACTCAGAGTAAGCGGCTTCCTGCCGCCGGAGGTGCGCAGACACAGCAGATTCGGCTTCGGCCACGAGGGAAATCTCTACGTCGACGGACCGGTCTTCGGGGGCCTCGAGCTGCTTGACGCGGCGAAGAATTGGTACACGGCGGAGAGACCGTTCGTATTCGAGGTGGTCCGGTCCGGTGACCGGCTGCGGTTTGTTTTCGACGGGCGCGTCGTCCACGAAACAACATACACTGAGGAGGTGTTCGGAAAGGTCGGCTTCACCTCCGGGCAGGGAGTGATACATCTTCTCGAGTTCAGCGGAGAAGGCGCCAACTACACGCTCGACTGGCAGCGTTCCCAGCCGGTGGGCTTCACGATTCCCATTGCCGACATCACGGGGGGGGCGGAACGACAGGTGGTTGTGGCCCCTGGGAGCGAGACGGTCAACTATCAGCACCCCTCCACGGTCCTCATGGGAGACGGGAAGACAATGCTGTGCGCGTGGACTCACGAGCACGGTGGCGCGCTGGGTCCGATGAAACGAAGCGATGACGGCGGCCTGAGTTGGCAGTGGGTGCAGACACCGGAGAACTGGTCGTCAGTGGAGAACTGCCCGACGATTCACCGTCTTACCGATCCCGGCGGCGTCGAGCGGCTCATCGTTCAAGGCGGACACGGGGCCATGATGCAGGCCGTGTCCGAGGACGGCGGCGTCACGTGGAGCGGCATGGAGCCGAACGGACTCACCTGCACGGTGGCACCCATTACAATCGAGCCGATCTCCGACGGGCGGCACATTTCTCTCTTCCACGAACCGCGGCGCATCTGCATGAGCATCTCCTCCGACGGTGGGCTCACGTGGTCGCCCCAGCGCAAGATTGCCGAGAAGCGCGACGCGTTCCTGTGCGAGCCCGCGATCATCAGATCCCCTGACGGGAAACAGCTCGCGGCGGTCATGCGGGAGAACGGCAGGTGGTATAACTCCTGCGTCATGTTCAGCGACGACGAGGGAGAGACATGGAGCCGACCCGAGGAGCTGCCGGGCAGTATGAATGGCGACCGGCATCTCGCCCGCTACGCCGCGGATGGGCGAATCGTGATGGTGTTCAGAGACACCGGTATGTGCAGCAGGACCCACCCGGATTTCGTGGGCTGGGTCGGTACCTACGAGGACCTGGTGGAAAAGCGGGAGGGGCAGTATCGGTTGCGGCTCATCGACACCGGCAGGTATGCCTGCCCCGGATGCACGGGGTATCCCGGCCTGGAGCTCCTGCCGGACGGAACCTTCGTGGCAACCACCTACGCCATCATCGAGACGGGGCACCAGGCTTCGATCGTGTCGGTGCGTTTCAAGCTGAGCGAGACGGATTCGATCGCGGGATAAACCCGCTCCTACACCCCTGGCGGGTGTGCGATTGAAAATTTCGATTGTAGGAGCGGGTTTATCCCGCGATTATAACTTCAACTCAGTCGCTTAAATCAGAGCCATTCTGGTTCATGCGTCTCGCTCGAAAATGAACGAATATCGATCGGCTCGCAATATGATTACCCGGAAGTAAGTAAATGAGCTCAACAAGCAAAACCGAATCTAATCTGCCGCCGCACGTCGAGGAACCTTTCCTGCGCATCGTCGGAGTATGTACAACACGGCCTGACGTTCCCGGAGACGCCGTAGAGTGGGGCCTCGCGTTCCACGTGTTGTTTCCTGACGAGTTCAGGCCATACCGAGAGGTCCGGGCTGAAATCATCCGTGAGGACACAGGGGAGACTGTGGACACTTACCACGAAGAGTACCTTCCGGGACGGTGCCTCGATCACCGGACATTCTATAACGAACGCTACTTGTGCGATAATGAGTATCCCTTCGTTTATTCTATCAGCCACTTGCAGGAAGGTCTGTATAAAGCGGAGGCGAGACTACTGGATGAACACGGCAGGACCTGCTTCCAGGATTCCTTAGCGTTCAAGAAAGGTTCGTGGTCCAGGCTGAAATACCGGATCACCCTCTCGGAGGAAAAAGCCGAGGCGCTCCGGGTGGCCGGCAACGCGCTCGCCGGTGATTTCGACGGCGACGGGCAATACGAGTACGTCAACGAAAAAGGAGCGTCGCATCTCTCCGTCTACAGGGGCGACGGAGAAAACCTCTGGGAATACAACGACGCGGATACGCCGTTCCGGCGGCAGGGCAGTACGACAAACGTTTGGGACGTCAACGGTGATGGAAAGGATGAAATTCTCTGTTACCGCGGAACTCCGCCCGGCCTTCGGCTCTGCGTGGTTGACGGGATAACCGGCGCGGTACTGCGGGAAATTCCCTATCCGGTCATCAATGAAAAACTGGACATGGCGAAAACCGGGCTGATGGAAGGAGATCACTCCGAGACGTTCGAACGTTATCCCACGTTGAGGCAAAAGGTGAAAAGCCCCGCCGACGAAGCGCGAGCGCAGGAACACAGGAAATGCGCGGCGCTGCTGCGGGAGAACCGCACCTACACCCCCGTCGAAGTCGATGAACTGACCCGGCAGGAACTTGTGAGGGTTTCCAGCACCGGCCGAATCCCCTCTTATCTGCGCCCGGCGAACTTTCGCGGTCTTGGCCGCGGACGGGATATCCTCGTGAAGATCGGCGAGCAGAACTGTTGTGCCTTTGCTGCTCTCACCGATGAACTCGAAGTGTTGTGGACTTACCATGATGTCACAGGTCGCTGTGGGCACCAGGCCGATGTGGGTGACGTCGACAACGACGGTCTGGACGAAGTAGCCTTCGGCACGACATTATTGGATCATAACGGAGATGTGCTGTGGATAAACGACTGTGCCGACTATCACGCGCCCTGGGAGGATGACCATATTGATGAAGCCCGGATCTCCGATATCGACGGCCGTGGAGAAGCTGACGTGGTCTATTCCTGTCGCGTCGTCGTGGATGGACGGACCGGCAGGCGCAAGTGGATCATCCCCACCTGGCACGGACAACAGGCCTTCGTGGGCAATTTGGTCGAGGATCTGCCCGGCAATCAGATCGTGTTCGGCGACCGTGAGTACCGCAGTTCGGGCAGTATGATGCACGGCACGCTGTTTGAATGCCGCGACGGACAGGGTGGGGTAATATGGCAACGCAGGTTCTCGAGCATGCATCCCATGAATATCGTCAACTGGCTCCCGAACGAGCGCACGCAGGTCCTTATCCAGTCAAATCTTGCCCGTTACCCGGTGAGACCGAATTCGCAGATCTTCGACGACCGGGGAGTGCTCGTGGACGTTCTGCCGATTCTATTCACGAGCCAGCCGTGCCTGCACATGTTGCCTCGAGGAGAGCTTGTCATGCCCGCCGGCCCCCCCTTGGCGGGCGGCGCCATCGCCTATGCGCATATGGATGTATATGCATGCGGGGGAGAGAGTTGAACTAGCCTGGAAATCTCAAGGGATTTCCAGGCTAGTCGGAACATGAACTCTTTGGAACGGCTCAAGCAATTCGCAGACAAGATGGTTCGTTTCGGTACCGATCGGTACGGGGAGCAGCATTCGCCGATGTTCGCCACCGTCATCAACGGGCGCGAGGACGGTGCACCTTTCACGCGCACGCCCGATCTGCCCGGCCAGCGGGTGGGAGACCGATGCTGGTTCGGAACCAATTTGATGCACGACATTCCGTTGATCAGGGCGTTCACCTTTCTGTCCGACATCACCGGCGAGGACTCCTACAGATCCGCCGTCGACGCGTATCTGGACTATTTCTGCGAGCACTGCCCCAATCCGGTGACCGGGCTCTTCCCCTGGGGAGAGCACGCTTATTGGCACCACTACTACGACAAGCCGGTTGCGTGCGGCGATTCGCTCGTGGAGCGGCGGCTCGTCCACGACCATCTCAGACAGGCGCCCGTATGGTTCTGGCGGATGGTCGGAAACCGCGATCCCGGAATTGTCGTTCGCTTCGGCGAGGGACTCACCGGTCACCTCAAAGACATGGAGAGCTTCGATTACTCGCGGCACGCCTCGATCGAAGAGAAGAAGCACTCGGACGGGCTTTTTCACTTCCCGCGTCACGGAGGTTTCTACCTCGTCGATTGGGCAATGGCGCACAAGTACAGCGGCGAAGGCAAGTTTTTCGATTGGATGGATCGGATGGTACAGTTCCACGCCGGCAATCGATCGACCGTGAACGGCCTCATCAAGATGGACGGGCTAAGCGAATCCTGGGGCGGGCAGATGGTGGCGACGCTGCCGCAGTCTGTGAGCCTTGCGCTGGCGGTCTACGAAGTCCTGGAAGCGCTCGATAGTGACCAGGCCCTCGACAGTGTTCGAGCATCTTCATGGAAGCGATTTGGTGAGGATGTGGTGGACTCCGCCCTCGGCGTGCTGGCGGCAAGCGATCCGCACCGAACTTACTGCCACTACGACTTCGAAACGGGGCAAGGGGTCGACGAGCAGCGCATCCTCCCGCTCTGGTACACGTCCTACGGCGTGCAGTCGCTCACCGAGTTCGCTGTGATGCTGATGGGACTGTACCGATACACCGGACGAGAGGGGCTGCTGTCCTTTTCGGTCCGCGTCATAGACGCACTGAGCGAGCAGGGCCCGCCGCCGACGCCGAATCCTTCGCGCCGGCACGACTATTGCGGCTCGGTTCCGGCCAAGGACTTCGGTTTGGCGCTCAACCTGGCGCTCGAAGTGTGGGACCAGGCCGAAGCATCGGCCGACGGCGCACGCGCAGAGGAATTGGCGGTCCGGCTGGAAACGGCGATCGCCGAGCAGATGTTCTTCAACGACTGGCTCGTTGCCGCCTCCGGGATCTACTGGTACGACACACAGATGGACCCGGCGAGAATCGCGCACGCGTTGGTGCGGCTCCACGATATGCGGAACGGCCGCAGGTACGGGGTTACGCCTGACTACCAGTCCCGGTAGCGAGGGCGATGCTGAGCCGGTCCCGCGCGCAGGCGGGGTGCGAGCGGTTGACCGCCAATCCGCATCACTGCTAACCCTTGTTCTCAAACCTGACGAACCTGCGTTAACCCGCGGGTGCGCCGAAGATGGACGGTTTGAGGGTGCAGCCCATGAGGAAGGGCCGGGGCGCCTCCTCGGCCATAGCGCCGTTGTGCACTACCAGGATCTCGCCGTCGGGGAACTGCACCCAGCTCGGGCCGCCCTGCCCGTTGGGTAGCGGCTGGAATTTCACCTCCACCATCCGGTCGCGTTGGTACTGGTCGGGGTAAGCTCCATCGGCCGCGTCCCAGCTCCAGGTGTCGCCGCAGGTGTTGGGATTCTCGACGGAGATCTTCACCCGCTGCCACACGCTCTCGCCCGCGCCCACCACCTTCCGGCGGCGGAAGTGATCCTGCGACCCGAACGGGTGGCGGAAGGCCCGGTAACTCGTGCCGAAGTGGGTCGTGTCCCCGCCGTATCCCACGCCTCGCGAGCGGCCCAGCTTCGTCGTGCGAATCCGCTCCCTGCCGTCCACCAACACCGTCAGCGAGTCCGCGTCCCGCACCACGCGATAGTCGTGGAACTTCGTGCCGTCCAGCTTGAAGGCATGGTCCGGTTGGCCGAACACTTCCACCCGGTCCGTCCGGAAGAGCACTTCCTCGGCCTCGGTGATGCTGATGACGCAGGCCAAGCCGTTTTTGTTACTCAGCACACGCAGGCGGGCGTCGATGGTGACCTTGCTGTCGCGGCGCCGTGGGGCGGGCAGGATGTAGGCCGGCGGCTCGATACCCGAGGTGGTCAGGCCTTCCCAGTCCGGCCCGAACTTGCTATCCACCTTCCGCGCTGTCATCGTCCTGCTTGCGGCGGCGCCGGTGGGTTCGGCGTCGGTGCAGCGGATGCGCAGGCCCTCGTCGGTCATCTCGGCGGAGTCGTCCGGCGCCCACAGGCTTTGGACCTTGAATCCGTCGGCCGCCAGCGGCCGGTCGCACCAGGCATACAGCGACATGTTGGCGGCGAAGTTCCGCCCGCCCACCAGCACTCGCCCGTCCTTCAACAGCCCACCCCGCGGCATGGCGAAGTTGAACGGCGCGCGGTCCACCTCCCACGTCCGCCCGTTGTCCGCGCTGACCGCCCGTACGCACCCATGGGCCAGGCCTGAACTCTCGCGGATGTAAGACACCAGCTTCCCGTCCGCCAGCAGCACCGTGGTCGCCTCGGAGAGGTGAAACCCCGGCACGTCGGCCACGATTGCGTCACGTGTCCAGGTTTGACCCTGGTCGGTGCTGCGATACAGCACGATGCGGTAAGGTGGGCCGCGAAAATGCCACCCGCGGTTGGTCGGCTCGCACGTGGTGTTGATCCAGGACCCGTTCGCCAGCTCGATGATCTTATCGTGCCCGTGGCCGCCGAAGCCGACGTTGTGCTCTTTCCACCTACGGCCGTCGTCCTCGCCGATCAACACCTTTCCGCCGCTGTCGGAATCCAGCCACATCCGCCCGTCGCTGAGCCGCTGCAACCGGGGCATGTTGCACTCAAGACGAATCTCGCGAACGGTCTTCCAGGTGCGCCCGCGGTCGTCGCTTTCCATCAGGATCACGAGTCCGCCCGGCCCGTGCTTGGGACCCACCTTGTAGACGCACAACACCCTGCCCGACGGCAGCAGGCACAGCTCGGGGAATTCCTCGTACATCGAGTCGTCCCGCCGGATGACGAAGTGCCGATTCATCTCAAGGTCTCAGAAACACTCCGAGAAGCCTTTTCCCGGACGGGACAGACTACAAGCACCGAATGGACTCGATATCTGCTCCTTTGAGCATTTCCCACTCATGCATTCACTCATCATACCCGGTAATCCGTCCCAGATGTCTCAGGCGCTGTGCGTCTCGGTCGATTGTATCCGTCACCTGATCCCGGCCCTGACGGTTTATCTCCTCGACGAGGTCTTCAAGCGTCTTGAGGAGCTTGTCTTTACCGTACTTTTCGCTGGCACAGTTGACGGCGTGAATGAGTTTGGGGACCCATCCGCCAAAACTTATCAGGAAGAACTGGAAATGTTCCGGGAAAGGTCTGAACAGCTTGCGGAGGATTAAGAGAGAATACGCCGCGTAACGGATTTCTTCGGTGATTTCATAGGCATAGGCAAATAATTGCTCTCCGCTGCCTCCGGGAGACGGCATCTTGACTCGATTCTCACCGACCTCAAAAGAGAATGTTGAGAACGACTTCCGGCGGACCTGCATAAATTCCTCCACCAGACCGATGAGGAAATTCCGAAATACAGGTTCCCTGTCGCCAAATAGCGTTACCGCATCACGACCAAGCTCCGGGACAAGTCCCCCCGGCTGAAAAAAATGGGGCGCATCTTCGTATGCGGTGCTGATCCAGGCATCATCACCATACCGTCCGCCGTTGTGTATCGTAATAGGGATCATGCAATTCTTATGGATCGACAGACAGAGCCACTTGAATGTGCGCCGGGCAACTTCGCCTGCTATTTCATCCCAGGTCATCTCGTAATAACTCAAGAGGTTCGAGAGCGGTGTCGTCAACTGACGGATCAATCCGCCCTTCATGGCGATCAAGCCCGCGCGATTTACCCTGCCCATGATATGATCCTTGTTCTCTTCGATGACGTCGAACAGGCGGCGGTTTCCCGTTAGGTAATACTGGAGGCGCAGCCCCGGCATGGTGGTATGGCAGATAGCGCCGTGGGCGCTGAATTTGTGGTCGCCGTGGTAATGAACAAGCCCTTGGTCCTTGCCTGCATGGATAATACCCAAATCGGCCAGGTTGATTCCAAAAAGTTCGCTGTTCAGGTACTGCTCTTTCTCGCCGAAGTGCAGAGCGAATCCCCAGATTGAGTACAACTGGTCGTTCGCTTCGTTGTTGTAGCATTTCGAGCAGAAACGCATGATTTCTCTTATATCGTAATCCTGATCGTCTTTAAACTGTAGCCAGGTATCTGCGGGTATCTGCGAGTGACAGCACATCAGATCACCGTATACGAGCATGCCGTAGTTTTGCAGTCTGACCCGCGGTTCGATAACCAACCGGTAGAAATATTCGTAAAGCTCCTTTTCTATTTTTTTCACATCATCCGTCTTATCTTCAAAAGCGGATGTTCCCGTTGAACGTATAGCCTTGGTCGAAGCGGTGTACAATCCATCGGTGATGGGTACTGGAGGGTCCTGTAGCAACGAGGCTCTATCGTCCATACAGTGGAGGGGATCCTTACTGACCTTCAGGAGAATCTCCGTGGTTTTCGAGGCGCCATGGCCATTCCCATCGGCATGAAGGTCGTTAAAGCTTACAAATCTGTCGGAGGCGTGCCTTTCCAGTATGTCAAAGGTCCAAAGCAGTTCTTCCTTTGAGGTCCATCTCCAGCGTTTCAGACAGAGCGGCTCCTGGGGATAACTCTTTAAGTATTGAACGAAAGCTCCTTCGTCACGATCGTCCAATATTTTGCCCAACTCAGCCCAATGAGTTTTTATATCGGGCGGATAGATTTTGTTTGGAATATCGAAATCAAGGAGTTTCCCGCATTCTTCGGGCCATATCTTTATCTCAGCGCCTTCCGGTGTAACTTTGAATGCTTTCGCGTAATCCTGCCACATATTCCTTATAACCGCGCCGAAAGAGGAAGCGCCTCCGGTTATATTCACATAACCGTGAGTCTTGTCGCCCGTGCGGGGATTCTTACCGTCTACAAGGAATCGGTACTTTTTATCGGTTTCCTGCAAAAAAACCGCTTCTTGAAAAAATCTGCAACTGTTGCCGCCACCGAATTCGCACAGGTTGATACCGTCGAGATCAAGCCCGATCTTGACGGACATATCAGCAACCTTGAGGAGTTCCGGGTCACCGTTAAAGACGAAATTATGCAAGAGCCTAATCTCACCGCCGTTGGCGTAAAAATGGAACCTTAAGGTATAGGGGCATAACGTCCTGCCGTCGGGAGTGGCGTGCTCGCCGTCTACCCGGACGACCGTACGCAGAGGGCCCGCTTCTTCGATCGTAACGGACGAAGGCCTGATGTCGCTGGTATATTCGGTTCCGTAGTTATCTTTGAAATACAAATGGATTCCAGGCCTGCCACGAAATATATCCTGCCAGCCTTCTTGTGTCTTCACCTTAAGCCAGGGCATGAAATTCGTGTCGTTCCGGAATTTCGCTTTGATAACGCCGGTGTTTATGATGAGATCGTTAGCCCTAACCGGATTTTCGATAGCTTTCGATTTTACATCCTCATATTCCACAAAAACGGTTTTGTTTTGGGCCGGTTCCAGATCAACCCGGAAATCAACAAGCAGCCACTTCACAAACTTCCCATCCTTTGCCCAGGTTGCAAGGCAGCTGGATTGACTATCCAGCTCACTGCCGTTTCCGTCGACGACCCTTACTTGCTCTCCGCGCTCCAAATCGCCGTCGGCGAAGGGAATGCCTCTCGTGAGGATACAGCCTTGTGCCGAAACGTTATTGTCGTGCAGGATATTAATCTTGATGCGTTTCATAAAACAGGTTGCTTTACCCCGTAGTCTCAATCGGCTTCGAAATGGAAATGGGCGCCTTCCTGCGAATGAGCGTGGCAGAAGGGACTCGGAAGGGCAAGCACGTCAGAAAAGTTCGATCGCGGGATCAACCCTCCCTGGCCTGAGCCGGTCGAAGGCCTACATCCCTGGCGGGTGTTCGATTAGACATTCCAATTGTAGGAGGGTTTATCCCGCGATCGTCTCGCTCCGATTCAATTTGAAAATACGCCGGCAATATCGTCCCAGGTCCGGATTTCGAACACTCTCTGCTCGGTTTCGCTCAGCGGAAAATCCGGATGCGGGGTGTGGGTCTCGTTCATGATCCCGGTCAGCTCCCGGCAGATCTCGGCATGGTCTTCGGCACCATTAATTCGCTCGCCCTTGTCCTCCTCGAGGTTGTAGAGCTCAAGGTAGGCAGGGGGCGACGTTTTGGGCAGTTCGGGATTGGAGGGGTGGCGGCGCACCAGGGAACTGAACCTCATCAGCTTCCACGATCCCTTGCGAACGACTTGGAGAAAGCCCCCGGAGCATTGGTTGTAACTCTCCCAATAGAGCGGGCGGACATCGAGATGCTCGCGCTCGCCGCGTAGCACGGGCCACACGCTGCGGCTGTCGAGATTCTCCGGAAGGAACGGTACGGCTCCGGCGATATCGGCGAACGTCGCCATGGCGTCGGCGAAATACCACGGTTCCCGGGAAACCGCTCTTTCCGGGATGGTTCCCGGACAGGAGACAATCATGGGTACGCGGATGCCACCCTCGTAAAGAAAGGACTTGCCCCGATAGAGGCCGCCGTTAATCGGCTGCTCGCGAGTCAGTCCGCGGAAATCGGAATCGTTCCATTTGCCGTAGTTGATGCCGCCGTGATCCGAAGTGACGAAGACCACAGTGTTCTTTTCCAGATCAAGTTGCCGCAAGCAGTCGAGGATCGTCCCGACATCTCTGTCGAATTGCTCGACCATCCACACATATCCCGCGGTTTCGGGATCCCAGCCCCGTTCTTCAGCGAGCTCGTCGCGATCGGGCGCCTCGAACTGAGTGTGTGGGGCGGAGAACCCAAGATGGGCCACGAAAGGCTCTCCACGGTTACGTTTGAAAAACCCGCATGCGTGCTCGGTAACCACGTCGCCGAAAAAGCGGCCGTGTTTTACCACCTTTGGACGTCCGTCGCGCCAGTTTCTTTCGCGCGAGTAGTGGGCGAACTGGTTCTCATTTAATGCGATTCGCTCTCCATTCAATAGGACATGGGACGGCCAATGGTTGGTGCCGCGGTCGTCTGACGCGTGCAACAACCATTCTTCCCAGCCGAAATGCGGCATGATCTCCTTGTCGTTCCCATGCATCCCCCGGGTCTGGGCGAGGGCATGCCATTTCCCAAAGTAACCGGTTTTATATCCTGCTTCCTTGAGCATGTTCGCGAAGGTTGGCGTCCCCCGTTTCAACCCGATGCGCACGCCGTGCTTGCTCGCCCAGATTTCCCGGCAGTTGTTGTGGCCGACGTGCTGGCCCGTAAGCGCGCACGCACGCGACGGGGCGCACATGGACTGGCCCGCGTAGCAGTCCGTAAACAGCATACCTCGCCGGGCCAGGGCATCGATGTTCGGCGTCTTGGCCAGGGTTCGCCGAGCTTCCCCGACGACATAGTACGGAGTATAGCAATTCAGGTCGCCGTAACCGAGGTCGTCAGCAATGATCCAGACGATGTTCAGCGGCACTCTGTTTCCGCCGGACTCCGAGGCGAGAGCGGTACTTTCATCCGTCTTTCGTTCTGTCATATTTCCTTATTACTTATCAGCCAGCTCGCCCGAGCATTTTACAAGCCTTCTACTACGACGACGGATCTCACCGCCTGTCAATGCCTTCCTTTGCCCGGCGACCTCAGAGGGTCTCGACACTCTGTCGCCCGCCGTGCTGCAGAAAGGCATTGACAGGCAGCGATCTACACCGTCTCGCTACGAAGTGTGTGAAATGTCCGGGCTAGTAGACCCAGCCGATCCACAAAGTCGATAAAAACACACATCGCCGGCTAATATCAAAGCGAGCAACATCCACTACGAGACGGCCGAACGAGGCAAAGGGGTGAGTTGTGGAGGGATAGGAGCGATTCACCTGATGGTGAAGAGACTGGGGTTGGTGGAAGAGCTCGACCAGAGCGTGCAGTTGCTCAAGCGCCACCTGCCGTATCATGAGAGTGATCATGTGCTCAACATAGCCGACAACGCATTATTGGGAGGGATCCGGCTCGAAGACATCGAATTGCGCCGCAAGGACGAGGTTTTTCTGAATGCCTTAGGAGCGCAGAGGATACCGGATCCGACGACCAGTGGAGACTTCACCCGACGCTTTGATGAAGGCGCGATCGAAAAATTGATGGAAGGGATCAACCGGATACGGCAAGGGGTGTGGAACAAGCAGGCAAAAGGATCATGGAGGAGGCGTTCATCGATGTGGACGGGACGATAGCGCAGACGAGAGGGAAGTGCAAAGGGGGTATGGGAATAAGCTATAAGGGGATCTGGGGCTATGCACCGCTGATCGTGAGTTTGGCAAATACCAGGGAAGTGCTCTACATGGTGAATCGACCGGGCAATGAGACTAGCCATGAGGGATGCGTAAAGTGGATTGATCGGGCGGTGGAACTTGTGCGTGCGCATGCGGGGAAAATCTGCTTGCGAGGGCAAAAAGATACGGACTTTTCGTTGACAGTAAAACTTCGATCGGTGGAGGGTTGAGGTCGAAGCGGGATCTGGCGGCCGAGGAGTTCAGGAACGGCCTGGAATAAAGCATGAAATAGCTGAACATTTTGAAAACAAGAACGAGTTGGACCGGCCCAAGGGACTATTAAGAACTCAGTGTGCGAAGTGTTGGAGATCGTTTAATGTAGGGACCTCGATGTTCGAATTTCAACGCTCGATCAGGAAACGTTATTAATGCGATAATCCCGTGGATGATCGAGCAATTGGGCCTATATGGTAATGACAGCATTGGCCTGGAACCTGAAGGCGTGGTATGGATTACTCATGCCCAACCGGCGGGGGTAGTTCCTTCTGCGGCGGGTCCGGCGGCTTTCGACTCACCAACCATTCTTTCGAAAAATCTACAGCTCTCCATGGCAAATAACGTTAGGAATAACGAAGTTTCCTGTTCAACCTTTAAACGCGCTTATTTTAGGGCTAGTAGACCCAGCCGATCCACAAAGTCGATAAAAACACACATCGCCGGCTAATATCCCTCTGAAGTGGAGAACTGACCGCTCCGCGGATTCATTTGCTGCAATCCAAATTCCTCTCTCTATTCCTGCCATCCGCGGAATCCGTCATAAGTTAGTTTTTTAAATACGGCTTTCTCGAATCCGCGGGAAACCTCCTCTTCCATCCGTGGTACTGCGGAGCCATCCGTGGGTCCTACCGTTTTCCTCTCTTATTCCTCTCCGATTCTCTCTGTTTCCTTCTGTTCAATTCTCTTCTCCGTGTGAGGTCCTTCCAGTTCAGTTGCCCGTTCGAGAGCCTCAGGGCCCCGAGCCTGTCGCGGGGCGGCTCCGCTTCTCTATGGTATCAAGCCATCCCTCAAGGGTGTATTGGGGATCGCCAATCTCATCCGGACGCAGACATGCCAGATCCTCCCTCGGAATGATGCGAAGGCCAAGGTGCGGTAGAGTCGCTCCCCTTTGATGCAGATCGGTTCCATAGAGCCTTTCGAGTTCCACGTCATTGGCGTCGCACCATTGTCCGGAGTTGATTGTGGGGAGAGAATGTATCGCCTCAAGGTTCCAACCTGGCGTCCCAATGTGCCTGTGGATCCACTCCAATGCGACCTTACAGGCAGGATAGGGGCGGTGTCCGCCTTCCTTTTCAAACCAGCATTGAATCTTTCCGTCCGCCCCCATGGATTCGTAGATTCTGGCCGTTCCCGCTACCGAAGAGCGGGTTTCCCGCCAAGCGGTTCCATCTCCGTTTCTGTCTATGATCACATCCGCGTCCCCGTTTAGAATGAGGACAGCGCAGTGGGGTGCGGCGAGAGAGAGGTATTCGGGCCAATTGCAGCGTTCTCTGAGGCGCTTGTTCGGCACGGTTGTGCAGAGTTTGCCGGATACCAGCATGTGGTCACCGAAGGCCCAGCCGGAGACGAGGGCCACTCTTATCCTCGTATCCAGGCCCAGCATCCAGCCCGCTTTGGCGCCTCCTAAGGAGTTCCCGCCAACTCCGATACGGTTGTGGTCAATATCTTGTCTGGTGAGAAGGTAATCGATACCCCGCATGGTGTCGAATACCAGTTTACCCATGATCATCCTACCCGCCGCGTCCGCCCTTTGGATAACGGGTTTGGGGTCGTGGTCCCGCGTGCCCATATCGCCCTTTATATTCCTCTCTTCCTCCCCGATAGGATCCAGGGCAAGGCAGGCTACTCCCAACTTTGCGTATGTCTGGGCCATATAGATGTACTGCCAGGAGCTTTTGCTGCCTCCATGGCCGAATGTGAGGACAATGGCTGGAACCATTCCCTTTCGGTCCTTGGGTAAGTAGAGAACGGATGGAACCCTGGATCCTTCCTCACTTGTCCAGATCCATTTCTCGATTTCGATCCCGTCTCTATTGAACTGTCCACGGGATTCGGGTTGTAGATCGCATCGCTCGGCAGGAATACCCAGCATCCTTCTCAGTTCAGCTCTGAGTTCTTGTTTTTGCATCATCATGAGAGTTCGTCCACCTCACTCAGCTTAAACCGGACCGAAACAATGGATGCAATCGGTCCCGGGGACAGCACGGCATAGGTAGTGGCAACAAAGGTACCGTCCGGCAGCCTTTCGAGACCGGGATAGCCGGTGAAGCCCGGGTTATCCGGTTGGTATTTGCTGTTTTCAATAAGCCGGAGCCGGTACTGCCCCTCCCCACAGTTCACCAAGTCATCGTAAGTGCCTACCCACCCAACGAAGTCGGAAGGCGTTTTGGTGGCTCTGGCCATATCACGGAAAACCATCACAATCCGTCCGTCTTCGTCATAGCGAGCCAGGTGCCTGTGTCCGGTGACCGCTCCGGGCATTTCAAAAGGAGCGCTCCAGGTTTCCCCTTCATCATCGCTTATGATGGCGTATGAATTATACCAGAAGGAGTTTTCTCTTAATATGGCCAACAACTGATTTCCATCGGGCGAACGGATAATACAGGGCTCGGAGAGGCAGAGAGAACCGTCGGTTATCTCCTTTTGGGATTCCCAGGTCAAACCTCCGTCACTGGAAATGCTCTGATGGATCCTATCACCTCGAATATCGAACAAAGCGAGGTGCCGGTCCCCCGATATAGCTTTTATCGTGATAGGCGGAACCACGCATTGCAGCCCATTCTCCTCGAATTCGCTCCAGGTAATCCCATTGTCAAGAGACACCGTCTGGACCATGGGCGAGTTTTCCTCTCTCCGGGCAAAGACGAAGAGTCTTTGAGTTCCATCCTTATCGTTGAGTTTATGGATACAGGGGCCGTTACCGGCTGTCTTCCAGTTCTCGGGTGTTTGTGCCCATGTCCAGGTCAGGCCTCCGTCATGACTCACGTTTAGCGGCCCGCAGCTTCCGCCATGGCCGGCGGAGAACACGCAGAACATGGTGCTGCCGTCATCGAGCAGGAGCGTAGTCGGATGCTGGAAACCTTCCGTGCTATCCAGTGTATGATCCCCCTTGGTGTAGGAGGCAACATCCTCCCCGGGAGCGACGATCACCTGTCGGGACGAATCCTGTGAAAGATCGACTACCGGTACATTGTACCCTTCTCTATACCTGGTCAGCGGAGGAGGAGGTGTCCATTCCTTAAACTCTCCTTTTGCTTCGAGCGATTTGATGACCATTTCGTCATTGCCAAGTCCTGCAAACCCGAATTTCCCGAATTCCTCCTCTTGGAAAGGGGTCGAGTAGATGGTTGAGCCATCGACGACGAATGAGAGCGTATTCTCCTTTCTAAATACCTCAAAAACGAAGAACTCGCCGTCATACAGCCACCCTTTGCCTAGAATGTCTTTCTGAAGATTATTCAAAATGGGGCCTTTTAGTCTGAAAAAGCCTCTTTGGCTGAACTCGAATGTGTTGTACTTTCTTACCGTTTCGGGAATGAACCCGCTCATGCGCAAATCCACCTCTCCCTTTTCCCACGACCCTCCGCCGCTGAAGATGAAGGCCGCGTTGGGGTAGTAACGGCTTCGAGGGAGATACTCCCTCTGGTGAAACGGCGTTTTGTCTTTGATGCAGAGCTCAGCTCTGATGTGAAAGTCTCCTCTTCCTAGCTCCTTTCTCGAAAAGGCCATGGAGCGGCCCCGCAGCAGGCGAATACAGGCCTCTTCGAGATACACCTGAGCCGTCAGGAAGACATCGTGGATGCTTCCTTTGTCAATTAGAACGAGTGTTTCCTGTTTCGTGTTATCCATATGTTATACTCCTATTCCAAAGAGGCGTTTTCATGTGTAGAACCGTCGCTCCCACGCGCTGCGAGCAAGAAACTCTCCTGGCTCTTCGATCACGTGTCACTCTTCACCTCCTCATGTCCTGCACGAAACGCTCGCACCATTTCCCCAACCGTGGAGAGGGCAAGCCGATAGCCATTGTGCTCTGCCCATCGGCGTGACTCCTCGACCACCCGATCGATGACCGCGAGCTCACGGGCGGGGCGCAGATGGTAGGGGACACTGGTATGGGTCAGCGCCACCAGCACCCTCGGGCTCTCGGGAGGCCAGGAGGCGATCTCGGCCAGACGGCTCCGCAACACCCGCAGTGGCATGTCATCCGGCGAGTCTCCGGTCCGTTCGATCCGCAACTCCAGGGGAAACCCGTTCGGGCGAATCTCGCTGGGGATCGTCGTGAGTGGCACGTCGATGAATCCCTCGCGCTCTACCGGCCATACGGGGCTGTGCTTCCACACCGCTGCAATCTCCGGCACGTCGCGCCCCGGACTGCTCACCGAGCCGTGCCGCATCCCCAGCTCTGCGCAAACGCTGAACGTGTCGCCATTGGCGGAGAAGTTTCCGGCACGAAAGGTGGCGGGCGGCGCGCCAATCGCTTCCGCCCAGCGGTCGCGGGCGGCACGGAGCAGCTCGGCCTGCTCCTCCCGGGACCGGGCTGCGGTACCTATGCTATACCGGCCGACCTCCTCGAAGACGCAGGGATGCAGATGCAGCCCCACTTCGTGGCCCCTGCTCTCGATCTCCCTCAAAAGGCGCCCGTGCTCGGCCGCTGCGCGGGGAACCACGTAGAATGTGGCGACACCGTCGCGTTCTTCTACGAGCGCGGCAAACGAAGCGAGCGCCCCTTCGCTGGCTTGCCAGTCAACCGGGCCCTCAGCCAGGGAAACCTTCTGATAGTCTTCGTGCAGTTGCTCGCAGTCGATCGTGAAGCACAGATGCAGAACCGGCGGCATCATTGGTTACCTTTCAGACTGCGCAGCGCGGCGAGCGCCTCCAGGCCGTAGAAATAGGAGAGGCTTGCCTCGGTCTGCTCATAGGGCCAGAAACCGACGACAGTCGGTATATAGCCGCGCTCCTCAAGGAGCTGAACAGCCCAGGAGAAAACCCGTGTTCCCGCCGTCAGGTAGCGCTGGTCGCCGAATTGCCCATAACCGAGGAACATCGCGTGGGCGTCCTGGAACGCGCCGTGCCCCCACAGCCCCACACTATTGTAGGCGGGAAAGCGCCAACCACCAGCCTCCGACTGTACGGAGACCAGCCAGTCCAGGGCGCGCCGGGCCGCCTGCTCCGCCGGTTCGTAAGGCAGCACCGTCACCATGTCCAGCATCCCTATGATGTTATAACTCGCCATCTCCGGCTTGCGCGGCGCGGCGACGCTGTACTCCCCGGCTTCGTGTTTGTGCCGCTCAGTCACGCTGCCATCGGGGTTGTAGACCTGGTGCCAGCTGCCGTCCGTTTCTTGATAGCTTGCCACTCGATCGACGACGGTCCGCGCCCCCTGCGCGAACCGCTCTTCGCCGGTGTGTCTCCATAGAGCGGCGAGCTCCCGGCAGGCGGCCGCCTGCCTCGCCTGGGCATCGACCACGTGGCGCAAAAGGTAGTCACCGTTCGCGATCGCAGCCCGCCGATAGACTTCATCTCCGGTCATCGCGTAGAGGTTGAGGAGCAGGTTGGCAGTGCGACACGAGCGGATGGGCGTCACAACGTGAATCGTGCCGCGATGGCGAACGCCACCGTGCAGGGGGTCGGGTTCTCTCGTCAAGTACATCAAATCGAGATGCGCGCGGGCGAACTCCAGCACCCGCTCGAGCCACCATGCATCGCCACTGCGCACGTACTCGTTCAGCATGTACTCGGCGTACTCGGCGCGATTCACCGGGGCCTCCAAGTGGCGCTTGTTGATGTGGCAGTACCCGCCCCAGTGCAGCCCGTGCAGCCGCCCGCCGGTGATGGTGAAAAACTCGATTTTCTCGCGGATTCTCTCGGCGAGTCGTGCGTTCTTGTCGACGGTATCCCGTGGAGGTGGACGATGCAGGTAGAGAACCTCGGCCTCCGGGCTGCCCGGTGTTTCGTTGTAGCGACCGCCTTCGCTGGGATGCAACGCGTCCGGGAGCGGCGGCTGGCTCTGCACCTCGAGGGTGAAGCTCGCCGAAAGTGCGCCGCCGTCGGGAAGATCGATTGATTCCAGGCTCTGGTGAATCGCCCCGCTGTAGGCCCAATCCGGGCTGATCCGATGCAAGCCGAAATGATGGACTCCGGGGCGCTCAGGGTCGCTGCGCAGGGAAAATGCCCCCTCCCGATAGTTCCCAAGATCACTCGACGCCAGCACCAGCCACCAGTTCCGGTCACGCACGGCGAGGGCCTCCGCCCCGGAACCGGGCCCCAACACCAGATCGAAGACCGCTACTTGGCGCGGCTCATCCAGCGCTTCGAAGAGCACCGAATCGCACGAATCAAGGAGCAGGTGATGCTCCCAGTGGGTGAGGGTGATTCTTCCGTCCAGGCTGCGGACCCGGGCGTACTCGACCTCGATCAGCGGAGCGCTCCCAAGTGAAACGCGAGCCTCGTAATACAGGCGGTGCTCGCGCCGCACCGGATGGCGCAAAATTCCAGTCAGCCGGAAACACCGCCGTCCGCTGCGCGCGTCCTCCTCGTCCAGTCTCCCGTCTTCGAGACGCGGTGGCGCCCCGATTGCCTCATCGTCACTGGGATCCGCGCAGTTCAGGAACGCCGGCGCCAGGCGCGGCAGCAGAAGGTGCGCGGCGGATACGATTGCCGCCTGTGGCGAGGAGATACTCATGAGGCCCTCCTCACCGATCGTTACCGTGAGTGGGTGCCGCTGCTGATTGGAAATTTTAATGTCCATGCCGTACGCGAGTTGCGCATCGGTGATGTGCATGTTCTACTCCTTTTTGACGGCCTGCTAAACGATTTTATGCTTCGAAAGCCCCGGACACATCCATTACATCTGGCGTCGACTTGGTCAACACGTCCATTACATCTGGCGTCGACTTGGTCAACACGATAGAAGCTTCGGTGACCCCGAATCCTACCGTACGGCAGGACCGATTCTGCTGAAAGAGTCGCCCTTTCGGAAACCAAGACCACGTTCTTGCGAACGCGGCTACAAAATTCAGCGACTTA
The DNA here is from genome assembly GCA_965215885.1 of Candidatus Moanibacter sp. GTDB lineage: Bacteria > Verrucomicrobiota > Verrucomicrobiia > Opitutales > UBA2987 > CBDCEW01. Next base: position 35,926 of record CBDCEW010000078.1, on the reverse strand, counting down.
CGGAGCACAGTTGACGACGAAGTTTCCCTTACGGGTGGAAGAAGCTCCCTCAAACTTAATCGTAAGCCTCGTCGTCAGCTTAATCGGATGCTCCTCTAGAACCCGAAAAAGCGCGCTTCTGCTTGCCTCATCCGGCGTATTCTGGGACTCTTCTCACCATGATACGCTCCTTCAGGCCACTCTCAACGGGCCCCTGCCCGTACGGTCCGAAAGGCGATCGTGCCGAGGACACCATGCTCGAAGGTGAAGCCACACTGGCTTTGGACTGATCAATACCTCGGCGCCACCGAGTATGACGCTGGAGAAGTTCCATTTGGGCGGTCGCAACGCCATCGTAACAGGCGGCTCGCGTAATCTGGGCCGGGAGTTCTGCCTGGCCCTGGCTGAGGCGGGCGCGGATCTGGCCATCATTGACCTGCCTACACAAGAGAAAGAGGCGCATGCGGTCGTCCAGGAGGCAGAAGCGCTGGGCCGGCGAGCGCTATTCGTGCCCCTGGACCTCCGGGACGCGGACGCCATCGAACCGTGCGTGGGTGACATCACCGTTAGGCTGGGACCGGTACACGTACTGGTCAACAATGCCGGCAGAATGGACGACGTTTCTGCAGGTTCGCTCGATTACCGGGTCGATATTCTCGATCAACACTATCAGGTTAACGTACGGGGGACGTTTCTGATGTCGCGGGCAGTCGCGCGGCACATGATCGAGGGCGGCGTCGCAGGATCCATCGTCAACATCGCTTCACGGGTAGGAGTGCACATTCAGCCCAGCAACCCCGGTTATTCGATCGCAAAGGCCGCCGTCGTCCATATGACACGGGTCATGGCAATGGAGTTTAAACGGCACGGTATACGAGTGAACGCACTTGCCCCGGGCCGAATGCGCCCCTTTGAAGAAGAAACATTACCCATCCTGCGATCACCGAAACCGGGCACATTCCTCCACGGCCTGCCACTGGCATACTCCGATATCGCAGGCGCGATCGTATACCTCGCGTCCGATGCCGCCTCCATGGTAACCGCGCAGGTACTCGTCATCGATGGGGGAATGGGGTTGGTATCGGCCTACTAACAGCCTTATAGCCGGACTTTGTCCGATCCCGGCCAGCCGGGCTTTCCACGTCCATCCCATACACGAACCGTCCACCAGTGACAGGTGTGAGGGTTCAGCTTCGGCCCCGCGTAGGCGATCAGTTGGGAATCGGATGTGATCACTCGGATAAGGCTTAACGACTTTGCCGCGAAACATCCACATTCGTCATATCCTCACGCATGAATAATATGACCTAGGGAAATGGAAGGAGTGATAAATGACGTTAGTCCGTATGGAAGAAGCCAAGAGAACGTGGCCGTCTTTCTCGAAGACTCTTTTTGTGCCTCACAACGAGGCCGAATATGAGGAGCTTGTCGCATTCCTGGACTCAATGATCGATGAGATCGGAGAAGACGAAGCACACTCTTTAGCCTCACTCATGGAAGTTGTCGGGGTATTGATCAAACGCTACGAAGACGACCACGTTCCAGAATTGTCGACATAGAAATTCGCATTCATACGCGAATTTCTTCTCATTTCGCTATGCGAGGATGAAATTTGGCCGGGTTGCGTTCCGTCCTGTTATTGATCGCCGATGACTGGAGTCCCATCGCGGGATGCTATGGCAGTCCGGTGATCCGGACTCCCCACGTTGACGCCCTCGCCGCGCGGGGGACGCTTTTCACCAATGCCTTTTGCACCACCCCCTCCTGTGCCGCCAGCCGGGCGAACATCCTGACACGGCACTACAGCCATACGCACGGACAATACGGACACGTAATTTCCTGCACCAGGATGCGGAGGCCTTGTTCGACATCGAAATTGATCCCATCGAATCAACGAATCTCATTCACGATCCGGCACTTCAGGAAATCGGCGAAGAGATGCGCACGAAGGTGCGGCGTTTCAGGACGGAAACGAAGGACCCCTGGGTCCTCGCCTCGAGGCAGATGGGTAAGACGGGGCTGGATGGAGGGAAATGAAAAGAACGATCCCGCTCAGCGGGATTGACGACGAAGTCCCGAAGAATTCCTGCCGACGAGTAACCCTCCAAACTTTGTCGCGAGCTTTGTCGTGAGCTTTGTCGAGAGAGGATCGACTGGATATCGACGAGAGAGAACGGAAAGAACGACGAAGTTGACGACGAAGATTACGACAAAGGGGCCCTGGCGGGTCGATAATGCTCCCTGCAAACTTAATCGTAAACTTCGTCGTAAGCTTGATCGAGAGAATTAACAGGAAAAGACGACAAAGCTCGCGACAAAGTTGACGACGAAGATTCCCTTACGGGGGAGAAGTTCCCTCCAAACTTCGTCGTAAGCTTCGTCGATTTTAATTGCTGCCACATGTTTTTCGGGCTTTCTTCCATGATCCATTTCAGGCGGCTGTGGTAGCGACGTATTCCTGCCAGACCGGGTTCAAATGAATATGGTCCACGACTTTCAATAAGCCAAAATCACCTTCTATGACCAGGGGCTTGTATCGACCCTGGAAGACGTGGCCAGCGCGCCCTTCCGCTTGACCCATCCAGCCCCGTCACATACCCTTCACGTGATGACATCGCTTCTTCAGACCGGTCTCAACGGGCATCTGCCCGCACCACCAGAAAATCGATTTCTTATCGTTCGTGGCCAATATTTACAAAAGATACCCGGATTCTAAATCCATTACAGTTCACGCCTATGTTTACGACGTTCCAACCATCGAGGCCTATGCAGAGGGGAGCGCCCGAGTAAAAAGGAACTTTATTCGGCCAAATTTTCGAGGAAGAACTCATGATTGACAGAATCCCTCGATTTTTCTTTGCAACCTCACTCGGGGCACCGCTTTCAGCGTTGCGAATCGGCATTGGTCTAAGGATTCAGCATCGCCGCTTAGCGATTCTTTCGATGATCTCGATCGCAATTTTGACGGCGAGTTTTTGGATGACCTCGCGCTATCCAGATCTCGATAAGAAAAGCACCGGAGCGGGTGTCGATCAGCCATCCATGTTGAGTCACAATCCGGTCTTTCAGGTCACCGAATCACAGAACTTTGTCACTCAAGTTTTTCTAACATGGCTGAATTGGTGTGATACCAACTTGCAGGGGATGGTTTTTGGCATGCTCTTAGGTGCCTTCTTCCTTTCACTCTTTCAGTCTTTGACTTTCTCGCGCGGGCAAAACAATTTCACACAGGCCTTGATGGGCCTTGGGCTTGGAACTCCGCTCGGTGTCTGTGTTAACTGTGCCGCGCCAATGATGATTGGACTGCTCGGTTCAAGCCGAGTAACCATGGCACTGGCTGCAATGCTGGCAAGCCCGGTTTTTAATATCGTCGTCGTCTCGATGAGTTTTTCGCTCTTTCCCGCAGGGCTCGTCATAGCGAAATTATCATTTAATTTTCTGCTGATACTCTTGGTGCTACCTCTTTTAGTGAAGGCCGCTCCTAGTCTGGTCGGAAAAGCTAAAGAAATGAGCTGTGATACGAGTGCTTCGATAGCACCTCAATTCGATGGGCGGAATCCATTGAGACAAGTTTTTCAGAATGTATTTTATGTAATTAAATTTTCTCTGCCGTTAATGCTCTTAGCGGGCCTGCTTGGCGCCTTGTTAGCGCATTCGGGTCTTCTTTCTGTCTTTGAGAGTCGTTCATTTTCGGTCCCGGATGTGCTCTTGGTTTCATTTTTTGGAACATTTTTACCTCTTCCAATAGGTGTTGACGTGATCGTCGCCAATTCGTTTTACCAGTCGGGCTCGCCGATGTGGCTGGTTGCTGCTCTGCTGTTCTCGTTGGGTAGCTTTAGCATTTATAGCTATTTTCTTGTCGGAAAGATGCTTTCTTTGCGCCTTTCATCTTATATTTTTGCTGCCGTGATGAGCTGTGCGATTTTACTTTCAGGAGTGTCGGAGCTCTACTTGTCGGACGACAAAACTGAGGCCGTGCAGCTGCCTCAAGTGAAGCAAGCAGTGGCTCTTGCAGTCGTCTCCTATGATCCGAAAAATACCGGTCCTGTTTTAGAGAGAATCGACAAGGGACGGTATGAAGGAGTCGAAGTTGAGACCTATGCTCTGCGTGAGCGCACGAGAGATAAAGTTAAGGTCGTGTCAGGATTGAGCCTTGGGATAGTGAGCTATTTCCCGAGCCCGTTGATTTACGCGGAACCTGAAATAGGAACGGCTCGACCGATGACCAACGGCGATTTCAATGGGGACCTTTGGCAGGACATTGTCGTCGCCAGCGAAAACCATATCGACGCTTATGCCAATACTGGCGGAGAATTTAAGCGAGTTCCATTGCCGCAATTGCACGAACGGATTTTAGTTCTCGCGTTGATCGACCTCGACAATGACGGGGATCTAGATCTTCTCGCCTCGAGTTTTTTCTCGGGAATTTCTTATATCTTAAATAATAATGGAGGTTGGGGGAATAATGATGGAGGTTGGGGGACTTCGTCTTGGATCCAGATTCCCGGGACGCAGGGGAGCATCCCATCTGCAATCACCGTGGCAGATCTAGATCAGAATGGTCTGCCGGACTTGGCCTTTGCCCACAGTCATGCTGCACATTTCCTAATTCGCAACAAAACGCGCCCGTTGAAAAGCGAAAACGTAATTCTTTACAATCATTTTCCAGAATTTGAGGTTCAAAAGAATGAGCAATGGGTCGGTGAAAGCCTGGCGAATCTTTTTACCGATGCAAATGGCGATGGCAATACAGATCTTATTGTGGCGAATGATTTCGGCATGCCATCTTATCTCAGCACTTATAAGTCCGGGCAACTCAACCTGCTTCCGTCAAAGGTCCCTGTGCCTACCACAGGGATGGGTGTCGATGCTGCCGATATCGATGGAGACCAAGTGCCTGAGCAAATCGTCGTTGGCAGTCATTTTATGAGGTCCGATTGGGTCGGAGAGCCTCGCCCGCTGACCGCCCTCTGTCAGCTTTGGGAAGAAGGTGCGAAAAGCCAGTGTCTTGAACTCACTGAGATGTTCGCCGCACTTGAAGTCGGAAACAAAAGAAATGCGAATCTTGCGGCTTGTGATCAATTTCAAAATGCGAATCGCAAGAAGGCTTGTCAGCAGGTTGTGCAGTTGATGAGACATGTCGGCCGAGATCAAATGTCTTTCTGCGAACAAAAGAACTTGGTGCCCTTCCTTGCGACATTCTGCAGACTCATTCGCGATGTCAATATTGGCAAGGTCGCTTCGCCGCCTCTTTATAAGTCATCAAGATCAGCGTCCAGGAATGCCTTATTCAACACTGGCAAAACTAATGGCTGGGAGAGGGACCGAGCGGCAGCCTTTAAAATCAATGAAACGGGTTGGGCCTGGGGCAGTCGATTTGCCGACTTGAACAATGACGGATGGCAAGATCTCTTTGTGGTCAATGGCTTTGCCGGTGTCGAGAAAGAGGTTTCCTATTCAAATCTATGGCTCGAGAACAAAGCGGGAAAGGTTTTCGAGCTCTCAGAACATCAAAAGGACATCGAAGAAAAGCTTGTCATGAACTCGTCCAGCCTCATTTTCGACATCGATCTCGACGGTGATCTTGATGTTCTAACGAGCGGAGCGCTGACACCCTTTCAGTTCATGGTCAATTCAGCAGCTGGCGACGCTCTTCTGATTGATCTGGTTGATTCTGTGGGATTTAAGCAGGCGGGCAACGCGGTCGTCAAAGTTGTCACCGACCGTGCTACTTATCGCCGAGAAGTTAAAATGGGCCAAGGGTATGTCGGCTTTCAGGGTCAGAGGCTTCATTTTGGATTGGGCAGTGGGGCTCGAATCAAAGCGGTTTTGGTGACTTGGTCTGATGGCTCAGAGAACAGGATTAATTCTGGCATCGAGAAGAATCGCTTGATGGTCATTCGGCGGTAGATAGACTTGATCAGTGTCTCATTTTGAACAGGTCGCCTGCAATTACCAATCTAATCGTCATTCCAGGCGTAGCGGTTTTATCCCGACGTCTACACTGGGCGCAATGGAAGCCCGACTGAGTGATAACAGCGAACTCGACTAATGACACAACGAAAGGAAACTGCCCGATTTCGACGCAAGCACTTCGTTTACGCGATGGGTTTGATCCTCCTGGCCTTGATTTCCTTTGGCCTGTGGTACGGTGCGGGTCTTATGGAGCGCAAACGTGCGATCGATGCGCTTCGCAAGCAGCAGCCCCCTTTGCCGGATACGAGCGCATGGCCTGAAGCGTTTGCTCAGGCGCTGCAAGACGCGAGCGACGCGGTGTCCCCGTTCGGGACCGGAGTCGAAGGGCTGGGTGAACTGGCGATGCTTTATCATGCGAATAGCTTCCTGAAGGAGGCGGAAACCTGCTATACCTTATTGCATGAACGGGATCAGGGAGAGCCGCGATGGGCTTACTACCTGGCAGATCTGCGCCTGAACTGGGGCGATCTCGCCTTGGCCGAGAGCCATTTGAGAAAGGTGGTCGCGCTGCAGCCGACTTACTTACCGGCCCAGCTTCGATTGGGCGACGTTTTGTTAAAATCCGGCAAACCGGAATCTGCGCACGAGGCTTACCTTAAATGTCTGCAGTTGGATGCGACCAATGTCTATGCCCTGCTTGGCATTGCGCGCGAGCGTCTTCGACAAGGTGAGGAGGAAGAGGTCCTCTCCCTGCTGTCACGAATGGGGGAAACCATTGGGGGATTTGGTCCCGGTTATATGCTGATGGCGCAGCTGCTGGATAAAAAGGGCGAAAGGTATCGAGCTGAAGTGGCCCGCGCGCTTGGACAGAAACACGGGCGCTATCGCGAGAGCCCGGACCCGTGGATGGATACCTTAACGACCCGCTGTTACGACCTGTATCGCTTGACCGTGCTGGCGGACATAGAGGTGGCCACTCGCCAATTCGAAAGCGCTTTGGATATTCTCGATCGGGCCGAGAACATCGCGCCCGAGTCGCCCAAATTACACCTCGTTCGGGGCTTGGCCTACTCGGAAATGGGGGACAAAAAGGCGGCCATTTCCGCCTACAGAAAGGCCCTGCAATTCGGCGGGGATGCGACCATGATCTATGGTGAACTCGTGCGCCTCTACCGGGGATTGGGGGAGGAAGATACTGCAATCTCCATGGCTTTCAAAGGATTGGAGGAGAATCCGCGTTCACCGGATATACTGAGCGCGTTGGCCGAGTTACTCATTGAGCAGGGAGAGCGCACAGAAGCGCAGATTCATTTGCGCAAGGCCTTACAGCAGGATCCCTCACACCTCCCGTCTCTGCGCAACCTTGCTCGAACGCTTTGGGAAGAAGGGCGCGAAAGTGAAGCCATGGGCTTTTTCCAGGAGGTGCGGAGACGTTCGTTATTGGATTACCATTCGCGTGTATTCCTGGCGCAGTATTACCTGGAAAAGGACGATCTCGAACGAGGCGGGCCGCCCCTGCGCGAAGCCATGAACCTGGAACCGGATAACCCCGAATTGCTCGCCATGTTCCTGACCTTTCTTCAGCAATCCGGCAATCGCAAAGCGAGGGAGGGAGACTATCCGGGAGCGGCCATGGACTACCAGGGGGCGCTTTCCGGCGATCCGAGCAACGTTGAGCTGCACTTGAACCTCGGCGTGGTCCACGCAAGGATGGGAAACTACGAAGCCGCCGCCGAGAGTATGGAAGTCTACAGTAAGGAGCGTCCTGAAGACGTGAACGCCTCAATCGCGCTGGGCGACGTGTTTTGGGAAAAAGGCGAACAGACGCGAGCTCGGGACTATTGGCAGAAGGCTCTCATCGTGGCGCGGGGGATGCGCGATTCGGATCCGATCATAGCGGTCGTGGAGGCACGCTTGCGGCAACAGATCCCGGACCGGTAAGGATCGCGGTGAGTAAACAACCTCTGTGCTACAATCCCTCAAAACCCAGTCTCTCGAAATATGGAGGAATGTGCGCACTCACAGACTTCCTCGAATTACTAAACGCAAGCCTACACCGTCGCGCTCTTGCAAGGTAGTAGTGGTATTACCTGTACTTGCTCGTTAGCCTATAGTTCAAAATAGTGATAGAATAAGAGGAGTGCGATGGAAGAGCACAGAGACAAGCAAGCTTCACCGGATGTGCCTTTGGAACTGAAACGGGCCGATTTTACGATATCGCAAGTGCACGGTTTCGACAGGAACTCGCAGATCGTTCGTCACGATCCCAGCAACATCCTCAAAATCGACAGCACTTACCACGTGTGGTACACCCGGTTTGTCAACCGCGAGCGCTGGGAGGATATATGGCCCGCGAGCAACTATACCGAGATATGGCTGGCTGTATCCGACGACGGCCGGCATTGGAAAGAGTGCGGCAGCGTGATGAAATCGAGCAAACCCGGGGCCTGGCACGAGACGGGAAAGCATGCGCCTCATGTCGTGGTCGTCGGTGAAAGGTTCTACCTGTTTTTTACTGCGGGGCACAGGGACGGACATCTGTACAAAAAGTGCCTGGGCTTGGCGACGGCGGACATTCCCGAGGGGCCGTTCGAGCCGGTCGACGATGATGCGCCGCTGCTTTCGCCGGGCGGCGTGGGTGCGTTTGACGTAATCGGTCAGGATGACGCGTGCGCGTTTTCACGCGACGGCGCCTACTGGTTGTACTTCAAGGGATACGGCTTCGAGGAGGAGACCGAAAAGATCATCAATAATCATATATGTGCCGCCGTTGCCGACAACCCCATCGGGCCGTACCGCAGGTTGCCGGCGAATCCGATCACAAAAAGCCACACCGGTTGCTTCTGGCCGCACCGAACGGGCGTCGCCATGATATGCGACCACGCACCATTGATTGTCCAGTACAGCGACGACGGCATACAGTTCCATCAGACTACCGAAATAGTCGCCGGTACCGATGACGACGAGTTGAGGAGCGCCATCGATCTGGCGCTTAAGTACCACAAGGTCGCGATCTGCGATCCCGGTGTTCACTGTGCCCCCACGACCAAGGACGGGAATTACGGAGGAGGAATCGAGTGGGGACTCTCTCAACTGCCGGACGAACGGATGGCGACTCCGAATAAATTGCCCCACCACACGCCGTTTCTCGTGCGCTTCGATTGCCATCTGAGCCATTCCCATTGACACGGGAGCATGGGTCGGCCGCCTAACAATCGCTACATAGAGACCGTGGTGCTTCCTGTCGGCATTCGATGACTATTGTCTATGATTTGCACGACCCAACTGCTGCTCGACATACTCGGATAATTTCCTCGCTCCCTCATGATACCTGTTCATGCGAAGTACGCGTTGAACCCATAGGTTTGCTTTCTCGAATTCTGCCGTGAGCGCATAAGTTTGTGCCAGATCGAATTGTGCTTCTATGTCATTCGGTGCTATTTTTACGGCTTCTTCGAAGTAGACTTTGCCTACAGCCGCGTCCTCGCGCATCATGTAAATCCTGCCCATCATTTTGTAAGCATAGGCGCTCGGTTTAATTTCCAGCGATTGTTCGAATACTTTTAATGCCTCACCAAAGCTCTTCTGACGCATTAAGGCGTTTCCTAAATAGATATGGGCAATATGGTTCATTGGCGCTGCCTGTAGCAAGGCGCGGTATTCCAGTTCGGCCTTGTCCCATTGATTCAACTGGGAATAGTATTCCGCCGACTTTACGTGCATTGTTTCCCAGTCGACCGCCTTGTTGCAGAATTGCCAGGCTAACTGCCGGATAGGGCTTGAATCCAGAAAATTAGAGCCCTCTTTCTCAACGGAACTTTCAGAAGTGAAAGGCCACCCCTGGGTCAGACGTTGAATTCGGAACTCTGCGACCGCCAAATCTCCTTCAGTGACGTATATCTCGTCGATCCAGAGTGAATCAGGCAAATCTCCGGCGACAGAATTCTCAATAATTCCGGCCTTTGCGATGGCTCCGGCAAACGTCTTTGCCATTAGCCTGTACCCATCGACATTCGGATGCAGATGTTCCAGAAACAGATTATCGCCTGGAAGACCCCCTGGAGAAGCCTGTTCGAAGGCCTTTTTGATCGGCACAATGGCGACATTCCTAGTTTTGCCAATCCGGTACAAACGTTCGTTCAAATCCTCGCTGGCACGAAAACGCAAGGCATCAAAGTCTTTTGCCTGGTAAAAGGCCTGGATTGCACTGCTGGTATCGCCCAAAGCCAGGTGAATTTCCCCTTTGAGGAAATATTGACTTGCGGGTATTGAATCTGTTTCGACACAACGTCCCAATTCCTTTAACGCGGTTTCGAATGCCTTTGAATCGAACGCCGACTTTGCAATTTTGAATTGCTTTCTCCAGCGTTTTTTCGAATCCGTGTTCTCAAAAGCATCACGGAATGGTTGGTGATTACGAATGTTGCTGACCAGGGTACCGATAAATACGGGTATATGATGTTCCTGGCAGTATTCGACCACATCCTTGATGTTTGCCTCAAATGCTTCACTCGCCCTATGATAAAGGCTACTGCCGTAAGGGATGTGTCGCTCACGCGCCATATGTTCCATCAGGCCGCGGGGGTTTCGGGAGTCGCCCGGTTTGTCTCCCGTCGAATCGCGAGGCGCTCTGATGGCATCTCTGATCAGTTGCAGAGTTTTGTACTTTTGCAGGCTCAAATACAAATTTGTTAGCCAACGGAGATTTCCAAGTGATTCTCTCGAACCTACTCCGAATCCACCGTAAAATTCATTGTGACCGGAATAAATCACGATCAGATCAGGGGCGTATTCGGCCAGTTCGAATGCGATGTCACGCACTGCATAGGTTGAAACGGCCGGCATTGCCAGGTTGATGACTTCGATATGCTTGTTCGGATAGATTGCTTTCAGTATAACTTTGAGAATGGACGGGAACCTGGCATTATACTCGTAGGGAAATCCTGCCGTGGTGGATCCCCCTAAGGCAAAAATCCGAACCCCTGTGGGCGGTTTTTTCTTTAAGAAGACTTCCGTCTGTGAAACTTCCGCCCCCACGTTCTGCGATAAAAAATACCTTTGGCCCAATTTCGGATTAATGGTATAGTAATCCGGATTAGAGTTTAATGTTTTAAAGAGAGGGAGATCGGTTCCGTAGTTGCAAACTCTTAGGATTAATTCCAGCAAAACGAAAAACAGAATCGGAATAAGAAGTAACACGACACGCAGCACACGCTCCTGTTTCTTAGTGAAAGCCATTTTTCTATCAGGAGGCCATTGAAAGGGCATTTACCCTTTTCAAACAGGCTCTAGCTGCGTTTCGATGACGATCCTCGCGCGATGGCCGGTCCATGCATGTGTCGATACCTGACCATCCGGCCATCGAACCGTAATTGTCTTCGGTTCGTTACCATCCGGATACCCGAAAAAGACCTCGGGGACGGACTGAGACAGATACCCGCCTCCCGCATAGATTTCAGCTGATCGATGCCTGCCGTCCGTTAATTCGACGGTTATCTTTGCCCCAATCGCTTTCGGATTACCCGGTCTTCCCCGGAGTGAGACCGAAAAAGAATTTCTCCCTTTGATCAACCTGTTCTGAAAGGCGAGACAAGTGCTGCTGTTGCGGCTTACCACGAGATCCGGCCAACCGTCAGCGTTCAGATCACAGGCGGTCGCCGCCTTGGCGTCCCCGGGAACCACCAGGCCGCTTTCTCCCGGTGGCGCCGGAGTAAAGCTTCCATTTTCTTTGCCTCGAAGGAGAAGACTGATACCGCCGTCGTAGCGCCCCGTCTCGACTTGGGGCTGGAAGAAATTCTGAGCCATAAAAATATCGGCGAATCCATCGCCGTCAAAATCCTGAACCACCAACCCGTAGGCGGACGAAATCTGCGCGATTCGTGGAAGGGGATGAAACTCAAAGGACCCGTCACCGGAATTTAAAAAGATCCCGCTGGATAATTCGTTAATAGAATACTGAGTGCTCGATTCGAGAGTTTTCGGCACATAGATCTCCTTGAGGAGGGCGGCCCCCCAGGAGCGGTAAGTAGGAAATCGCTCGGTCAAGAACGGCATGGCGCCCGTGCTGCAGCTCTTTCCCCGGATCGGATAAAGGTTATCATTCTCAATTTCCGCTTCCACCAGATTCGGCCTCCCCTCGGTTCCGGAAAAGTCACCGTAATATAGGAGAAGGGGCTTCTCCAGGCCGGCATGGTATTTAGTATTCAAGCCGACGTTGCCCGCCACATAATCGATATCGCCGTCTCCATCAATGTCCCCTCCGGCGAGGCTGTTCCACCATCCCTTGATTTCGGCCGTTCCCATTTGTGAGGTCACATTCTTGAAGTTGTGCCCTGTATTTTGAAAAACGGTGACAGACCCCCACTCTGTCGTCAGAAGCAGGTCCACCCAACCATCTCCGTTCGCATCAGACCAAAGAGCGCTCGTCACCATTCCCACGGTGCGCAGGCCCTCGGCCCACTCATCCGTAATATCGACAAAACGCCCTTCCCGATTCTCCCATAGACCGCTTTCGGGGGCCAGGGGATAGCGCCCCGGAATCACGCGTCCTCCCACAAAGAGATCGAGGTCGCCGTCCCGGTCGAAATCCGCCGCGGCGACTGCCCCAGTGCTCACGAGACTCCCTGGAATCGTGCCCTCCGGCGCTTTTTCAAAAAGCCCGCTCCCATCATTCAGATACAATAGATCCTGCAAAACGGCTGCGCCTTCTTCGCACTCAACCGAACCCCGCGTGAGGAAGAGATCGTCGTCTCCGTCTCCATCCGCATCAAACCACAGCGGCGCCATGTCTTCGGCGTCGATATCCTCGCGAAATCGGATTTCGGCGTACTGGTCGTCTCCACGCACTAAGAGAAGTCCCGCTTCCCCGGCAGGTCCGGCCACGAAGAGATCCGCCTTTTCGTCACCATCGGCATCACCCCATGCCAGTCCCGGTCCCAATTTCGACATGCGGTAGGGCAAGAGCGGCTGCCTCGCGTATTCATACGCATCGGCATCTTTCTCGCTCCTCATTATGTTCAGCCCGTATCTCGCGCTCACTTCCTCGAAAAGAGGAGACGGCTCCTCATCCCGCACCGGCCGGGAATCTCGCACTTCGCCTTCCGGTTCTCTAACGATATAACGCCTGTTGGGCGAAAGGTCCGTAAACTCCTGGCGGTGACCGCTCGGCCAGTTTATGACCAACCGGTTTATCTTCCGGTCCGTCCCTAATCCAAAATGAACTACCGGCTCATCCGACGAGAAAATTCCGCGCGCCGGTGACAAGTATCGGATCTGCTTGCCGGAATCGCTTTCCAATGTAACCGTGCTCCCGATTCCATGGGAGTTGCTCACACTCCCGCGAAGCTCAAACAGCGCGCGGTTCTGGGTCTCTCCCAGGTTATTCCGATAGAGGGTGACCGGCTCCTGGTAGTTGTTTACGGCAATATCCAGGTTTCCGTCGCGGTCAAAATCGACGAAGACGGCTCCGAAACTCACACCGAGGTGATTCAGACCCCAAAGCTGACTGACATCCTCGAACCGCGGCGACCCCTCGTTTCTGTAAGCGAGATTACTCTCCTTAAGAACCGGGCTCTCTTTCATGATCCGCGCCTCCTCTTCAATAGTCGTATCCCTCAACCTCTTATCCATATCGGCATCAATGAAGCTGCGTATCATTCCGTTGGTGACATGGAGATCGAGTTTTCCGTCGTTATCCAAATCGCCAAACTTGGCGGACCACGTCCAATCCGTACTCGCTATCCCATAGAGGTAGGCTCCTTCCATGAAACGTTCGGTGCCGGTATTCAGGAATAGCGCATTGCGCATATACTGGGGAACGGGCTGCCGATCGAACTGCCTGGCAAGCGGCCCACCCATCTCCCCCATCATCACCTTTCGCTTGAAGTGCGTTGTGGACTGCATATCGGCGACGAACAAATCAAAGAGACCGTCGTTGTCGATGTCGCCGAAGTCGGTTCCCATGGAAAAATAGGTGGTGTGGGGGAAGGAAGCTTTCAAAACATCGGTGAAGGAGCCGTCACCGTTGTTTCTATACAAATGATCTTCGTCGAGGTTATCGTTCGCGACGTAAAGGTCCGGCCATCCGTCCAGATTAGAGTCCCACCAGACCGCGGCGAGGCCCTGCCCGTTATGATAAACGCCGGATTCACGGGTAACGTCTGAGAAAGTCCGGTCACCGTTGTTGCGAAAAAGGTAATCCGGATCCGCGGCGGAATACTCCAGGGTGGACTCGAGGGTGAGGGAGTTGGTTACGACATAAACATCAAGGTCCCCGTCCCGATCGTAGTCGGAGAAATAGGCCATCGCGCTACTCGACCATACATCCAGGTTGAAATTCTTCGCCCGCTCTTTAAAGGTTCCGTCGCCCTGATTGATGTACAACAGATTGGCGTCAAAGTATTGACAGGTGTAGAGGTCGAGGTCGCCATCGTTGTCGATGTCGACAAAGGTGGCGCCGGTTCCCCAAAACCGCCCTCCCGGCACGCCCGCCTTATCCGTGACGTCCTCAAATTCAAAGTCCCCGACCTGCCGGAAGAGCTTGTTCGGCTCGGTTTTACTCACGACGTAAAGGTCCGGCCGACCATCGCGGTCGTAGTCGCCTGCCGCCAGACCCGTCCCTACCGCGCCCTGTGAGAACACCATGTAACGCGACCCCCACATGCTCGGATCATCATAGTCGTTCCGCGTAAGCAACCCCGATTCTTGTGGAGAGATTTTGGAAAACCCGGGTTGGCCTGTATCCCTGTCTCTACCGGTCAATGGGATCGATGTGATCGCCAGTGAAGTCTCAGAGGAAGAATCCTTATCAGCGGGAAACCTGTTATCACCTCCCGAAAGACCATGGGCGACAAAGGCGAAGGCGAAACCAGCTAAGATCACCCTCATACATACTACCGGGGAAAGACTGCATATTCTGTCTTCCATCGAAACCGTAGATTACCCAAAGGCGACAGATTTACAACGCCTTATTGCCGGTACTCGCGCTAGGATTCTTTCGGTGGGAAAGGATTCGCAAAGAGTTAGCCCGCTGATGCAGTAGCCATACCACTGTTCCACACGGTGATCGATCGGTGAAGGAGGAAAGCTCAACGGGATTTCTATTCGATCAAGGGAGCGAGGGTCACCGTTACAAAGAACTGCCCGTCCCTTGGAAGATCCTCCGGGCTTGCCCCGGAGAGTCTCAGGTTTTCCGGCTAAGGCGCTTCCACCGATCGAGATAACTCTTTATAGATGGATTTCAGCTCGAACGCGGGCTTGCGGCGATACGTATTCCACCGCAAGTAGCTGTCGGTGGTCAAATCTTCCGGGTCCAGGAATGCGGCCGGACGCCGGGACTTTCCCGCGAATTCCGAAAGCAAAGACCGACAGCTTCCTAGTCGATGCAGTTACAGATCTCCAACGGTATATTGAGCTTCTTGTTGCCCGGTGGAGGTATCGGGATTCCGCTGAAGGCGCGAGCCCGGGTGACGTTGAAGTTCAACCGCAGTTGAAGAACGGTGGATCCCCAAACCTTCTCATCCACGAGAGGACAGGCAGTCCATTCGCCCACTCCAATGCACCGGCCTTTTCGGTCGAGCACCAGGCTCCCGACAAACTGATCCTGCTCTCCGCTGCCGTCCCAGTCCACCAGTCTGCTCTCCGCGATGGGCCACAGATGCATGCCTTCACCGTCCGCCCACCAGTCTCTCTCGGAGCCGTTGCCCACGGTGCAGGCGATCTCCTTTCCCCTGGCGTCGAAGAGACGTCTCGTATTGAGCTTCTCCGAGAAGATGATCTGATTGCCCGGCAGATCCTTTCGCAACTTGCGAACATAGGCGACCTGTCCATGATCGCTCCCCTTTTTCCAGAGCACCTCCCCGTTCAAGGCGTCTGCCACGACACAGTTGTTGGGGAAGGCAACGACTACGCGGTTGTCCTCTCCGACGGGGCCAATGTCTGCCCCGTCGATGTGTTCGTCGCCGCCTCCCGCGAAGATTGGCTCAAACGGAATCATCCAGAGGATCTTTCCCTCAGGGTTTAACATGTAGGTGCCGGCCAGCATCTCATCCTTCCCATCGCGGTTGATGTCGTAAATGATCGGAGTGTGTGAACCGGCGCCGCCGTCAATCTGCCTTTGACGCCGCACATCGAATTCCCACAGCGCCTCCAGTTCGTCATTGAGAGCTGTGTAGAGGACCTGATTTTCGTCTCCCGTCTGCAGCACGATGTCCCGTGGCTGACCCGACCCCCTGAAATCCGCGAGATAGATCTTGGCGTCGTAGGTGTAGGCCATGTCTCCGCGGTTCCCGCCATGATGCCATCGGCGCAAATCCTCGTCGTTGGCTGGCCACGGCACGCTCCTGAGGGTTCTCCCCGTTTTCCCCTCGAGGATTTCCAATCGCGCTTCCGGCGGCTTGCCTCTCATCGCAATAACCTCATCCCTCCCGTCGCCGTTGATGTCGCATACACTGGCGTTGGTAGAGTTGTAGACGGGCACCCCCGTGGGGTCACTTAACTCCCACAGCTTTCTGCCAGTGGCATCGTATGCCGCCATATGCAGGTTGCCTACGACGTGAAGAAAACCGGCTCTTCCCTCTCCCGTGAAATCGCCCGGATAGACGGCCGCGCGCGTCCCGGCAACGATTCTGCGTCTGTTCACGACCTTCTCGATTCCTCCGGGCCGGTCGAGCTCCACGTCCCACAGACACCATGTGGGTAGATTAGCGAAGGAGAGCTGAGCCGATCCCAGCTCCATACCCGATGGGTCTTTGACCTGGACGCGCAATACGTAGGTGATGCTGCCGCCCCGGCGCAGGCGCTCCTGGAAAGGCGGTTCCACTTCCACAACTGCGCTCTCGTACCAGCGGCAGTCCCATCCCGTAATATCGCGGACGCAGCGGAATGGGAATTCCCGATTCGTGAAGATGTCGCGCGATTTGGGCGCGTCGATTGGTCCCTCTCGCTCCTCCAGGGATACCGACAGGGACCCTTCGAGGGGTTCACCGGTATCCGGCGGCAGCGGTTTCACTTTGCGAAATACCCCTTGGCCGGACCGGTCTGAGAGCCAGCGGTGGACCCGCACAGCCCATCCATACGGCACCTCCTGGCCGTGAACGAGTCCATCCGGGATCGTGGGGATGATATCGACGATGACACTTTGGTCTGCCATGACTTCCTCTTCCTGCGTCAGGACCTT
This sequence comes from Candidatus Moanibacter sp., assembly GCA_965215885.1. Classification (GTDB taxonomy): domain Bacteria; phylum Verrucomicrobiota; class Verrucomicrobiia; order Opitutales; family UBA2987; genus CBDCEW01. The sequence continues at coordinate 18,855 of CBDCEW010000078.1, read as the reverse complement.
GATCCTGCGATACGACCATGATTGGCATCTGGAAGTCAACCAGTGTCGGACACGACACGGGGATGGGGTCCTCATAACTCGTGCTTTTCTATCCCATCGATTGATCGCGGGGTAAACCCGCTCCTACATCCCTGGCGGGTGTTCGATGGAAAATCCTAACTGTAGGAGCGGCTTTACGCCGCGATCTTTATTGAGATTCTATGTTCGTATTTCGGCGAAATACGAACATACGGCAGCCGACTACCAACGCCGCCGCAATTCTAAGCGTAATTCTTTGTCGAGGTGCGGCGGGAATCTCGATCCCTTAGTCGTCAGCTTTGTCGATTTTAGATTGTGATCAAGAATCACGACAGAAGATCGAACCGATTCCCCGCTCCCGGTGCGTCGGGATCTCGCTACGAAGTGTCTGAAATTGTTCGATTGGAAATCCTAACTGTATAAGCGCCCCGCTCAGCGGGCCCACGACCTTTACTCGAGATTCTATGTTCGTATTTCGCCGAAATACGAACATACGACAATGAACGCTGCCGCAATCCGACGTTTCAACCGGTCGTCCGGTGGAGCGTTCAACTCGAAATGCGATCCGCAATCGTTCTTCCCGCTCAGCGGGATGCTCGTCATCGAGTTACCGAGTTCGATCTCCGTTCACAGTCGACCGTCGCAATTCTAAGCGTATTCGTTTTTCTAAGTGCGGCAGGAATCTCGATCCTTTAGTCGTCAACTTCGTCGGTCGAAAAACTCCGACCATCGACCCTCGCATACCGAAATCCGACGATGCTTTTGACAAAGAGGATCCGGTACGATTGGCGATTACGAGAACGATTACGAGCACGAAAGATCGCGGGATAAACCCGCTCCTACAACCCTGGCGGGTGTTCGATGGGAAATCCTAACTGTAGGAGCGGGTTTACCCCGCGATCTTTACCAAAACCTCACGCAATCTCTCTCTGATCGCCTCCACATCGCCCTCTCGCAGGCACATCGGATTAAACACCAGCGCCCCCTCGTAGACCTGCGATGTATTCACGTGAATACTCGGCTCTCCGGCCATCAACTGCCGTGCCAGTTCGATGCCTGTCACCCCCGCTGTTTCGTCCAGGGTCAATCTGACAGTGGGCACCGATCGATTCAGACCGGTCTGGGAGGTCGCATGGGGGAGCCCCTCCATCGCTTCCAGGAGCGCTTCTGCCTTCTCCGCCCACGCCGACTGGCGACTCTCATCGCCCTCTTCCACGAACCTTTTCAGCGCTACCATCAAGCCTACAATCTGCTCTTTTCCCACCTTGCAGGGCCGTCCCACCCCGTGCTGTGGTCCTCCCGGAAGTGTCGATTTGTCGATTAGGGAGGGTGGGGGTTCCCACAGCTCAAACAAGACATCCTGATCCAGCTGCTGGAGGGCTGCCGAAGAAACCAGATCTCGTCGCCCGCAGAGGATGCCAGCCCCCTGCGGCCCTCGAATCGCCTTCCCCCCGCTGAAACAGACGAGATCGGCCCCTTCTTCTATAAATCGCTTCAGATTTGCCGCCGGCGGCAGTTGCCCGGCCGCATCGACAATTACCGGCACGCCGTGTTCCCGCCCGACCGCCGTCACCTCCGGCAGGGGAGGGCGGGCATGGCTGTTGGCCACATAGGCGATCGCCGCGCTCCGCTCGTTAATGGCATCGGCGATCTCCCAGGCCTCTGTATCCCGCACCCCGGCCCCGGAAAACCGGTCTGAAATTCCCACTTCTACCAGTTTCACACCCACGGAGCGAATGGCGTGGTCGTAAAAATTTCGATGGCTCCGGGGCATAATCACTTCGTTTTTCATACCCTTCGTATCGGGAAGTCGGTTCATTTTCCCCGGGTCCAAACCGGCGACACAGGCCGCCGTTCCCAGCATCAGACCGGCGGCGGCTCCAGAGGTCACATATCCCGCCTCTGCGCCTGTCAGTTCTGCAATCAACCGTCCCGCTTCGGCCTGAAGCTCGGCGATATCCACACAGAACTGCGACGCGTCCCGCATCGCATCGGCCACCTCTTCGGGAATCAGGGCCCCGCTCAACCGGGTTGTAGGGCCCGCCGCATTGATAATGGTTCGAACCCCCAATCGCTCATATATATTGTCCATCGCCTTCTATTAAACTCCTATCTCACAAACTTTCCGTGTTAATTTACAAAAGGGCACAGAAAATATTGAGTTGGAACACGTTAAACTGTGCCCTTTTGTTGGATAGCCTGCTTTTCTTGGCAGGCGAGTAACTGCGTATCGAAAAGAACCTCTTGTTGTGATAGTGTTCGCGGAATTTTCTGAGAAAAGCGGGCTAGGGACAGTGGCTGCCGAACTCCCGATAGTCACGCACCGGGTGTTCGTGATACTCTCGCACCAGCTTTTCCAATCGGCGGCAGGCGAGCGTAAAAATACGTTCTCCCTTGTCCGCGCCGGCCGCCGTTGCATCTCCCATGATACCGGTGTCCTTGAGGGTGTCACGCCGGCGCTCGGCGAACTCGGCGAAGGCCAGCTCGCCGCCAAAGGGGCGCGTCCCGGTTTCGTCCTTGTCGATGCGCTCCCTGTCGATCAGGTGGGGGCGTAGATAGAGTTGCACCGAGGTTTCCCACTCGCCCGCGTGACCTACACCCTCGCTGGTGGCGCTCCACTCCCGCAGCTGCTTTTCCACCATATCCCACCAGTTGAAACTCAGAGTGAAGATGTTCTCCTCGGCCACCTGCCAGGAGACGGCGCGGCAGGGCCCGGCATTGCCGCCGTGGCCGTTGAGGGAGATGATGCGCTTGAAGCCATTGGCGTGGATGCTGCGGAAGATGTCGGCCAGGAGGCTCTGGAAGGTCTCCAGTCTCAGGTTGATAGTGCCGGGAAATCCCATATTGTAGTGGGTGAAACCGGACCACACCGGCGGAGCCACAATCACAGGAAATTCCTCCACTCGCCGGGCCACTTCAACGGCCATGCAGAAAGGCGCCGATATGTCCACGTCCATGGGGCAGTGAGGTCCGTGCTGTTCTACCGATCCCACTGGCACAATAACCACCGGATCTCGTTCCAGGGCAGCGAGGAATTCGTGCCGCCATAGCTCCTGCCAGAGCACCTTCTTATTAGATCCGTCGTATGAGGCCTTGTACATATTGAAACTGATCAGTGGTGGTCGAAATTGTGTGAAAATTCCCGGCTGGGAATATGCTCGATGATCACGGTTGCCTCGTCAACAACGGAGGGAGATTTGATTGGTGGACCTACTGAATTTCGAATGGCGATTGTGGTGGCTCGTACCCGTGATATGCAATCGATCTTCTTTCGGATTTAGATTACGACTAGAGTCTTATCCCGTAGCTTCTATGCGTTTTGCGGAGAAATGTTATGTAAGTAAAGTAGGAACAGACGGTTAAGTCATAACTAAATCGGGGGTCACAGAGCTGCACAGAGAACCACCGAGAATGCAATTTGGAGATATAGAAAGTTGGGAAGAGTCGACTCCTCTCAACTTTCTACCGTTCAGGCAATAGCGGACTTATATGATCTCTTACTCTCGATGCGACGGCTAATGCGAAGTCGGTGCCACCGGGGCTTGAACCCGATCCTGCAGCAAAGCACAATGCTAGTCTCACACTGACATCGTCCAGCTATGTCATCTCTGTGTGGCTCTGTGGTTCTCTGTGCCGCTCTGTGTCCCTCTTCTCTCTCAACGAATTTTAAGTTTGGTTACGGCCAGCGGCTGCGTTAGGATCACGACATTAGATTGAGCGGATCCTCTCTTCCATCGTGACTCTCAATCGTGATCTCCCGTCGATCTTCTTTTCTTTCGAATGCCAAAAGTAATTGCATATCTCTGTTTAGAAGAAATCATTTTGAAAAACAGACTCTTCCTCGCTATTCGTATCGAATGACGAAGGATTGCAAATTCGACCACCAGACTTCATAAGTTTATCATGCCATTGACCCAGGATCAGATCGACCAATTTAACCGGGATGGATTTATTCCCGTTCACAATGTTCTTACCTCCCTTGAACTCAGAGCATTGCATATGCGGCTGGAAGATATCGGCAACGAGGTGGTCGACTTTCCCCAGAAATATGTCGGGATCGAACCCAGGGTAGCCAGGGGCGAACTCGCGGAGGACCCGGTGCGCTTCAACAACGTGCGCAAAATTTCGCAGCTGACAAAATTTGACCCCATTTTTAAGGAATACTCGCGGCATCCCCGGATCCTTGAGGTCGTTACCAGCCTGATCGGGCCCGACCTGAAGATTTTTCTCGACCAGACTCTTTGCAAACCCGCGAGAGTGGGTTCGGCTAAACCACCCCACCAGGATTCGGCCTATTGGACGCGAATTGACCCGCCGGACATCGTCACCTGCTGGATGGCTCTGGACGACTCCACGGAAGGCAACGGCTGTATGCGCTTCATTCCCGGATCACACAAAAAGGGAGTGATCGAACATAAGCACCTGGAAGATTTTCGCGTGGAGGATAAGAATGTCGAATACGAGACCGAAGTCGCCGTTTCCCTGAAAGCGGGGAGTTGCACATTCCACCACAGCCTGACGATGCACCGCACGGACCCGAATACCAGCCCCAACAGCCGCATTGGCCTCACCGTGGCCTATATGAGTTCTCAGTCCAAGTATGTGGGCGAGAAGCCGATGCCCGAATTCGAGCTGGTGGCTGGACGCGCCTATGATGGGTGTGTCTGAATTTGAAGTTCCTCTCTCCCATCGTAGCTCTTAATCGCAAGCTTCGTCGCAATCTTAGTCGGGAAAGGATCGACCGGAAAGACCGACTAAGTTGCCGACAAAGCTCGCGACGAAGGTTCCCTCGCTGGGAGACAGCCTCCTTCCAAACTTAATCGTAAGCTTCGTCGTAAGCTCTGTCGAGAAATCAGCCGAAAACGGCGATCCCGCTCAGCGGGATTGACGACAAAGGTTCGGTTGCGACTCCGCGTCTCCCCCTCTCCCCATCACCGTGTCTTCCGATTCCGCTCCCATCGTGACTCACAATCGTGATCTTGTGTCGATCTTCCTTTCTTTCGAATTTGGATCACGATGGAAGAATGAATTGGTGACTCGAGCGACAAAGTCGACGACAAGGTTCGCGACCCGTCGCCGCTTCGCTTTGCCGAGGCAGGCAAGGTTTGCGACGAGGTTTGAACATAGGTGATTCGAGCTCCTCCTCTGAAGTTTCCCCCACGGGGGAGAGGAAACCTTCCCTCCAAAGCTTTGTCGCGAGCTTTGTCGAGAGCGCGACCGAAGAGGACGACGAAGCTGACGACAAAGGTTCCCTTGCGGGTAGAAACTCCTTCCAAACTTAATCGTAAGCTTCGTCGCAAACTTAATCGAAGGATCAACCGAAAAAAGCGACAAAGTTGACGACTAAGTTGACGACGAAGACTCCCTCGCGGGGGAGAAAGGCTCCTCTCCTGCTCCCATCGTGACTCACAATCGTGATCTCCTGTCGTTCTTCTATCCCATCGACTTTAGATAACGATTATGATTCACGATGGGAAGATCGATAGGTCATCCACTGTCCCATCGTGCATCACAAGTAACCCTCACCACTTACAATAAAACTGTTCCGGATGGGCGTTTCCGGGGGTTTTGAATACCCAGGCGGAGACGACGTAGCGAGGGACATTGCCGGCGCGGCGGTGGACGAGGACCACTTGAGGAAGTTCGCCCAGGCTTCCGATGTACCAGAGGTTCTCGGCGTGCAGGTCCCAGATCTCGCCCATCAATTCGTAGCGCATCTGTCTGTCGGGAGAGGCTTTTATTCGGTCGTAAACCTCCTGCATTCGCGCGATATCGTCGGGCGGTTTCCAGCCCTTCCGTCCGTTACTTTCGTACCAAAGGCCGTACTGGGTCGCCCAGTAGAGGTGGCGATAAGTCGGAATGTAGGAGGGGGATATCAGCTCCTGCATAGTTCCGCCGGAACCGGTCAGCAGGATCATGGCCAACCCCGCGTAACCCCGTTGCCCTGTAAAGGGCTTGTGAATGCCCTTTATCCCCAGCGGCGCGAGACACTTCTGGTTGAAGTATTCCGCCAGTAGTATCTTTTCATATCTAGGGTTATAGTCGATGGTCAAAGCGATGGGTTTGCCGTCGGGCCGAAGACGAAAACCGTCCGGGTCCCGCTGGGTCAGCCCGAGTTCATCGAGAAGCAGATTTGCCTTCGCCAGGTCGTGTTCGAGTGCGGTGTGGGCGTAGCGCCGCCCATGTTCGAAGTAGGGTGACTGTTCGAGAGGCGCCGGCTGCCGTGGCTTACCCTTGCCAAAGTGAAACAGTTCGCTGATCTCTTCGCGATCGAGCGCGTAAGAGAGCGCCCAGCGGAACTTCCTCTTTCTAAGCAGTTCGCGGGCAAAGGCGTCGTCGCCGGTGTAGCTCTGGTTAAACTGGATACCGAGGGCATGATTGCCGGTTGCTATCCAGGTGTATACTTCCATCTTCCCATCCCTCACGGGCGCCTCAAAGAGGGGTAAGTCATTGGGCATTACGTAACGCATTTGCACGAGGATGTCGCCGCCGACGAAGTTGAGAAGCAGGGTTTCCCGGTTCTGAAAGGTGAGGTGTGTGACGCGGTCGATGTAGGGCAATTGGCGTCCTTTGGTGTCCACTTTCCAGTAGTAGGGGTTGCGTTCAAAGACCTTGTGCTGGCGTTCCCAGTCAGACTTGATGATCCAGGCCTTAATCATCGGAATATCCTGGTTGGTCCACCAGCGAGCCTTGTCCAGGAAGAGTTGATACCAGGATTCAAGGCCGGACGACTCCACTTTGGCGGCGAGCTCTGCAGGAGGCGCGTACTTCACGTGAAACTGCTCAAGGTAATGCCTGGGCAACCACATTTCTCCCTGCCACGCTGCTCGTTCGGGGAAGAGCCCGTAAGGATGAGGGAAGATGAACCGGAAGCAATAAGGATCCGGAATTTCGATCTTCGGAGTTTCACCCTGGATCTGCATCCATGTCGGGACCAGGGGATTCAATTCCGAATTGAGTATGAAGTCCTCCCACCAGAAGCGTACATCTTCGCTCGTCATGAGATGTCCGTCGGACCACCGCACCCCCTCCCGAAGAAAGAAGGTGAAGATCCTGTGGTCATCGGATACTTCGTACTTCCAGCAGAGATTGGGCTGGATCTCGGTTGCGTCCGCGGACCAACGCAGAGCGGGATCGTAGATAAGCCGATTCATCCCGGCCCGATCGGCCCCGATGGTGTGTCGGCGCCAGACACCGCCGTAGCGGCCCGGCTCATTCACCGGTTCGACAACGGCGGGGTTTCTCGGCAGCCGCTCCTCCAGCGGAGGCAGTTTCCCCTCGGAGACCAATTTTTCGAGCATCGGTGCCTCCTTGCGCAGAAGATCCGGGGGAAGCGGCTGGTTTGGCTTCGGTTCAAAGGTGACAGGTGGACCTTCGGATTGACGGACATAAAGGATGAAAAACAGGACGGTGGCGACTGTCGCCAGCCCGAAAATCTTACAGATTTTCGGGCTAACGGCGAAACCGATTTGTAATTTCCTGATGATTGGAACCACGAATTAAGGGCAACAGATAATGCATGGAATGGCGAAAGCATTTTGTATTACAAGTTGACCGGCTTGAGAGACCGTTACGGTAAAAGGAAACCATCCCGCTCAGCGCATACGCGTTAACTTGGTGCGCAAACCATTGAATCACAGTGAATGACGATCGCATTGGTCCCCTAAAGGCTTCGTTCTAACCGATTTTGGTCGTTTCAACGAAATGGGGTCGATTGACCAAAGGCCCTATACAGCGAATCGAGATTCGGGCAATGCGGACGGAACAATGCCCCGGCCTCGCGCCGGGGATTGTTAGGCTCCTGGCTACCCAAAAACTGCCCTGTACTTCTCAGATCCTCCAGGCTCTTGACTCGCCATAGGCCATCGGGCGACGGCGGTTGCACCGGAGAGTCTCAGGTTTTCCTGCTCCTTCGCTTCGTGTACTGGAAAGGATGCGCTCTCGCTTGGAATTCCTAATCAATGTATGGTCAATAAGATGGGCCTGCAACTCTGTTCCAATACACCGCTTCTTTGGTGGCAGTGGCTACGCCTTCGGCAGCATCCCGGATACCCGGTGCCCAGTTCGGAGCGCAGCAGGAGGATGCGATACTCTCCCTCCCGCGTTGACGCTTGCCGGGTCGATCGAGTCTGCAACTTCGGGCATCCTGAAAGACGAAAAGCTACCGTCCCGCCGAGCGGGACTACACGCATCGATCCGGAGCGTAGCGGAAAGCGGAAGCTTTTTGATCTTCGCCCATTCCCGCCTTGCGAGGGCAGGCGGGCGAGATTTTCAGTACTTTCGATCGCGGGATAAACCCGCTCCTACACTTGGAATTTCCAATCGAACACCCGCCACGGATGTAGGAGTTTATCCCGCGATCTTTACTCTCTTGTCGTGTCTCTCAATCCATTCGGCAGGCTCATGGCAAGCCGCGATCTTATGTCGATCTTCTATTTCTTCGATATTCGATTACGATTATGATGCACGATTAAAGATTGATGGGGTGTCCAAGCTCCCATTGTGACTCACCACTTACAATAAAACTGTTCCGGATGAGCGTTTCCGGGGGACTTGAATACCCAGTCGGCGACGGCGTAGCGGGGGACATTGCCGGCGCGACGGTGGACGAGGACCACTTGAGGAAGTTCGCCCACGCTTCCGATGTACCAGAGGTTCTCGGCGTGCAGGTCCCAGATCTCGCCCATTAATTCGTAGCGCTCATACCTGTCGGGAGAGGCCTTTATTCGGTCATAAATCTCGTGCATCCGCGCGATATCGTCAGGCGGTCTCCAGCCCTGGCGTCCGTTACTTTCGTACCAGAGGCCGTACTGAGTGGCCCAGTAGAGGTGGCGAAAAGTCGGAATGAAAGAGGGCGAGATCAGCTCCTGCATGCGTCCCCCGGAGCCCCCCAGCAAAATCATGGCTAACCCTGCATAGCCCCGCTGCCCGCTGAAAGGCTTGTGAATGCCCTTTATGCCCAGGGGCGCGAGACACTTCTGGTTAAAGTATTCAGCCTGGAGCGACTTTTCATAGGTGGGGCTGTAATCGACGGTTAGGGCGACAGGTTCGCCGTCGGGCCGAAGGCGGAAACCGTCCCGGTCCCGCCGGGTCAAGCCGAGTTCATCGAGAAGCCGATTCGCCTTTGCCAGGTCGTATTCGAGAGCGGTATGGACGTAGCGCCTCCCACCTTCGAAGTAGGGTGACTGTTCGATCGGCCCGGGTTGCCGGGGTGTCCCCCTGCCATAATGAAAAAGCCGGCTGATCTCTTCACGGTTAAGCGCATGAGAAAGCGCCCGGTGAAACTTTTTTTCTCGGAGGAGTTCACGGGCGAAGTCATCGTCACCGGTGTAGGTCTGGTTGAACTGCACGCCCATGGCATGATTGCCGGTCGCTATCCAGGTGTAGACTTCTATCGTCCCATCCCTGATGGGCGCCTCAAAAAGGGGTAAGTCATCAGCCGTCACGTAGCGCATCTGTACGAGGATGTCGCCGGCCACGAAATTGAGAAGGAGGGTTTCCCGGTTCTGAAAGGTCTGGTGGGTCACGTGGTCGATGTATGGCAGTTGGCGTCCGAGTGTATCCACCTTCCAGTAGTAGGGGTTACGCTCAAAAACCTTGTGCGAGCGGTTCCAGTCATGCTTGATGTGCCAGGCCGCAATCATAGGGAGTTCGTGGTTGCTCCACCAGCGAACCTTGTCCAGGAAGAGCTGATACCAGGTGCCAAAACCGGTCGCCTCCACTTTGGCGGTGAGCTCTGCGCGAGGGGTGTATTTCTCGTGAAACTGCTCAAGGTGGTGCCTGGGCAACCACATTTCGCCCTGCCAGGCTGCCCGTTCGAGGAAGAGACCGTAAGGATGGGGAAAGATGAACCGGAAACGGTAGGGGCCCGGAATCTCGAGCTTCGGGGCTTCGCCCTGGATCTGCATCCATGTCGGAACAATAGGATTCAGTTCTTGGTTGAGGATGAAATCCTCCCACCAGAAGCGAACATCTTCACTCGTCATGGGATGTCCGTCAGACCACCGCACCCCTTCCCGAAGAAAAAAGGTGAAAATCCTGTGGTCATCGGAGACCTCGTACTTCCAGCAGAGATTGGGTTTGATCTCGGTTCCGTCCGCCGACCAGCGCAGAGCGGGATCATAGATAAGCCGCGACATGCCGGCCCGGTCGAGGCCAAGTGTGTGCCTGCGCCAGACGCCGCCGTAGCGCCCCGGCTCATTCACCGGCTGGACTACAGCGGGGTTTCTCGGCAGCCTCTCCTTCAGCGGCGGCAGCTTGCCCTGCGAGACCAGTTCTTCGAGCATCGGTGCCTCTTTGCGCTCCAGATCCGGCGGGAGCGGCCGTGGTTCAAAGGTGATAGGTGGATCTTCGGTATTATGGCGAAAAAGGAAGAGAAGGAGGACGGCGGCGAATGCCAGCCCGAAAATCCTACAGATTTTCGGGCTAACGGCGAAACCGATTTGTAATTTCCTGATGATTGGAACCACGAACTAAGGGCAACAGATAATGCATGGAATGGCGAAAGCATTTTGTATTGGAAGTTGACCGGCTTGACAGACCGTTACGGTGGATGATAGGAGAAACCACTGAGAATTCCCTCCCAAACTTAATCGTAAGCTTCGTCGTAAACTTGATCGAAAGAGAGACCGAAAACGACGAAGCTCGCGACAAAGCTGACGACGAAGTTTCCCTTTCGAATTTAGATTACGATTATGGTGCACGATGAAAGATTGATGGGGTGTCCAAGCTCCCATGGTGACTCACCACTTACAATAAAACTGTTCCGGATGAGCGTTTCCGGGGGTCTTGAAAACCCAGTCCGCGACGACGTAGCGGGGGACATTGCCGGCGCGACGGTGGACCAGAACCACTTGAGGTAGTTCGCCCAGGCTTCCGATGACCCAGAGGTTTTCGGCGTGAATCTCCCAGATCTCGCCCATCATTGCGTAGCGCTGCTGCTTGTCGGGACAGGCCTTTATCCGGTCGTAAATCTCGTGCATCCTCGCTATATCCCCGGGCGGTCTCCAGCCCTGCCGTCCGTTACTTTCGTACCAGAGGCCGTACTGGGTCGCCCAGTAGAGGTGACGAAAAGTGGGAATGAAGGAGGGCGATATCAGCTCCTGCATGCGTCCTCCTGAGCCGCCCAGCAAGATCATGGCCAACCCCGCATAGCCCCGTTGCCCTGTGAAGGGCTTGAGAATGCCCTTTATCCCCAGGGGCGCGAGACACTTCTGGTTAATGTATTCCGCCTTTTGCGATGTTTCATAGGTAGGGCTGTGGTCTATGGTCAAGGCGACAGGTTTACTGTCGGGCCGAAGCCGGAATCCGCGCGGGCCCCGCCGGGTCAAGCCGAGTTCATCGAGGAGCCGATTCGCCTTTGCCAGGTCGTATTCGAGAGCGGTGTGGACGTAGCGCTGCCCATGTTCGAAGTAGGGTGACTGTTCGAGCGGCCCCGGCTGCCGGGGCTTCCCCCTTCCAAAGTGAAACAGCTCGCTGATCTCTTCACGATTGAGCGCATAGGAGAGTGCCCAACGGAACTTTTTCTCTCTGAGGAACTCGCGGGCGAAGTCGTCGTCGCCGGTGTAGGACTGGTTCAGCTGGATGCCGAGGGCCTGACCGCCGGTGGCTATCCAGTTGTAGATTTCCATTGTTCCATCCCTGATGGGCGCCTCAAAGAGGGGTAAGTCATTGGGCAACACGTAACGCATCTGCACGAGGATGTCGCCGCCCACGAAGTTGAGAACAAGGGTTTCCCGATTCTGAAAGGTTTCGTGGGTTACCCGGTCGATGTAAGGCAATTGTCGTCCTTTGGTGTCCACTTTCCAGTAGTAGGGGTTGCGTTCAAAGACCTTGTGCTGGCGGTTCCAGTCAGACTTGATGACCCAGGCCGTAATCATCGGGAGCTCATGGTTGCTCCACCAGCGAGCCTTGTCCAAAAAGAGTTGATACCAGGTATCAAAACCGGCCGCCTCCACTTTGGCGGCGAGCTCTGCTTTTGGGACGTACTTCTCGTGAAACTGTTCAAGGTGGTGCCTGGGCATCCACATTTCTCCCTGCCAGGCTGCCCGTTCCAGGAACAGACCGTAGGGTTGGGGAAAGACGAATCGGAAACGATAGGGGCCCTGAATATCGATCTTCGGGGCTTCGCCCTGGATCTGCATCCATGTCGGCACCAGAGGATTCAATTCCGGATTGAGAATGAAATCTTCCAACCAGAAACGCACATCTTCGCTCGTCATGGGATGTCCATCGGACCACCGCACCCCTTCCCGAAGAAAGAAGGTAAAAACCCTGTGGTCATCGGATACCTCGTACTTCCAGCAGAGATTGGGCTTGATCTCGGTCCCGTCCGCGGACCAGCGCATAGCGGGATCATAGATAAGCCGCGACATCCCGGCCCGGTCGGCGCCGATCGTGTGCCTGCGCCAGACGCCGCCGTAGCGGCCCGGCTCATTCACCGGCTCAACTACGGCGGGGTTTCTCGGCAGGCGCTCCTCCAGCGGCGGCAGCTTTCCCTCGGAAACCAGCTTCTCCAGCATGGGGGCCTCTTTGCGCAGAAGATCCGGCGGGAGTGGTTGCGGTTCAAAGGTGACAGGTGGACCTTTGGAATTTCGGGGATAGAGGAAAAGAAGCAGAACGGCGGCCGCTGCCGCCACTAGGCCGCTCCGGACGGGGGCGTGCTTAATTGAAACCACGAATCAAGGGCAACAGATAATGCGTGGATTTGCGAAGGCATTCTGTCCAATCCGAATGAAGAGTTGACATGAGAGTATGGGTTTCGGGTGTCCCGTCTTCGCTACGCTACGCCGAGGCGTGCAGGTTTCCCATCGACTCCGCTCAGGGCCTCCGGCAGTGTTCAGGAGACGATTCACACTTAGTCTCTACACTTCGTCGGCAACACTTAGTCTCGCCTCTTAGTCTTTCTAAGCAAGGTCAACGACTAAGTGGAAGGACTAAGTGTGATTGACTAAGAGTGGCGACTAAGTGTGCACTACAGCCTCTCCACCCTTCGGTCGATCTCATCGAGATTAAACCGGGTGGAAACGATAGAGTGTTGCTCGCCCGGGTCGATCGAGTCAGCAACTTCGGGCATCCTGAAAGACGAAAAGCTACCGCTGTCCGCTACGTTCCGGATCGAAGTATGTAGCGGAAAGCGGTAGCTTTTCGATCTTCGCGAGGGTAGCCGGATCGCCGATGGTGAGCTCGCCGAGCGGGACGCTGCGGGCAAGGTTCAATTTCGAATTTAGATCACGATGGAAGAATGAATTGGTGACTCGAGCGACAAAGTCGACGACAAGGTTCGCGACGAGGTTTGAACAGAAGTGAATCGAGCTCCTCCGTTAAGTTTCCTATTCCTTTCAGGCCGGACTACCCGAGAGGGAAACCTTGTCGCGAACCTCATCCCGAACCTTGTCGATTCATTCTTACTTTCGAATTTGGATTACGATTATGATGCACGACAGGGAGATTCCCTCGCGGGGAAAATCGCTCCTCCAAACTTAATCGTAAGCTTCGTCGTAAGCTTGATCGAAGGATCACCGAAAATTCCGACAAAGCTCGCGACAAAGTTGACGACGAAGATTTCCCCACGGGGAGAGAAGCTCACCCCACCCCTGTTACTCCACCTGTTGCGAACTCAGGAAATAGGTGTTGATATTCGAGACGAAGGTATCCCTCACGGGGGGCAGGACGCCGTCGCCCAGATCTGACCTCAGGGGGCTGTTGCTGATCGATCGCTGACCGTCCGTGGCGCGGATGGGAAAAAGATAGGATATGCCGTTGGTGTCGACCCTATAATCGGATACCGCCGCTGCCAGATCGCCCCCGGTGATGCGAATCTCCGGGATACTCGACGCCGGCCTGATCCGCAGCCAGGGTTGGGCGGTACCGGAGGGTATTATATTGCACAGGTAAAGCCACGCGCTGAAGCGAACGCCCTCGGCCGCGATGCCGATGATCCCCGATGTTCCAGTGAAATTGGCGTTGGCCGCGTTGATCCCACCCATTCGGGTCGTCCCGTTCCCCAAATCGACCACCGTGATCGACCGCACATCGGCGACGCCGTCAACGGTTCCCGAAAAAGTCGTGCTCTTGATCAGTGATCCATCCACCCGATTCGGATCATTGCCGAGCGAGAAGATCGAGAAGTAGGTCGCTTCATTTGCATTCTCGATCGTAATAGAGGCGAGCCCCTGCACGTAGGTCGTCCCCGGTTGGTTATAGGGTGAGGGGACCTGGGCGCGAAACCCCGAGAGCTCAATCGTAAGCAGCGTGGCCGGATCGTTGCTGCCAAACTCCGCAAAGCTCAGATCCCCATCGGGATCGAGAAAGGATACCCGGGTAATCTCGCCGGCAAGGGACGAAAAGGCGGCATTGGCCCCTGTCATTTCGAAACCGTTATAGGAGTTTCCTTGAAACAGGGTGCCGTCATTGACCAACTTCGCCGAGCCCGAAACGAGAAGGTTGGAGCCGCCCGGCTCAACCGCTTCCACTACCGTATTTGTAGCAACCCCTTCGATTTCCTGCACGACGCCGCTGGGCCAGTAGATTTCAATAAGGTCGACCGCACCCTCATGATTGCCCAGACCGAAGTGCGCGGTCATCTCGTTCTGGCTCAGAAAGTTACTCCCACCGCTGACCTCCTGCACCTGAAACGAGTCCGGAGAGGACGAGTCCGGAATCACTTTTATAAAGGCGCCGATGCCGTCGCGATTGGAGAGGGTGCCGATCGTCCTGATCCGCAGCCACGCCTTGGCGTTTCCCCCGTCGTTGCGGTAGAGGACGGGTCGGTAGACATGGTTGACCACGAAAATGTCGAGATCGCCATCGCGATCATAATCGAAGGTGAGAATGCCCCGGCCCTGAAGATAGTTTGTCAGCCCTACGTTGGCAGAGATTTCCGAGAAAGAACCGCTTCCGGAATTTTCCCAGAGTCGGAGCGGTGTTGCCGCATAACGCACTGCTTCGGGGCTATCGGAGGGGTAGAAGCCGTTCGTTTCCACGAGGTCCTGGTCTCCGTCATTGTCGTAATCGAGGGCGGATGTGCCCCAGCCGAAGAACCCGTTGCGCACATCCGCCGAATCGGTCGCGTCGCTGAAAGTCCGGTCACCATTGTTAAAATACATCCGGTTTCCGGTGTGGGGAGGGTATCCCACCCGAAAAATGGAGGTGACAAACCAGTCCATCAACCCGTCGCCATTGAAATCCGCCGTCGTGGCGCCCATCCCATTGTCCTCTTTGCTCACTCCGGCCTCCAGGGTGCCGTCGCTGAAGGTGCCGTCGCCGTTGTTCCAGAAAAGCACACTCTCCTCCCAATCCGCCGCAATCGCGAGGTCGGGCCAGCCGTCGCCGTCGAGGTCGGAGAAACGGGACGTGAAGCCCCAACTGCCGGGCCCTCCGTCGCCCTCTATATGGTCTACCGTAACCCCTGCCTCCTCCGTGACGTCGGTAAAGTGCCCCGGGTTCGCCGCGCCCAGGTTTCTCAGGAGGCGATTATGTGACGGCGTGCCGTTCGGATTCTGAGTAAAAACATCGACGCGCCACTCCGTTACGTGGATGTCGAGAAACCCGTCCCGGTCATAGTCTCCGAACGCCGCGCTCTGGCCGTAGTGAGGGTCATCGCTCGCCAGGGAAGCTCCCCGCGCGTTGCCCTCTTCCGTGAAATTCCCGTTGCCGTCGTTTATATAGAGGAAATAGCGCAGCGAATTGTAAGCCGTTACGTAAAGGTCGAGATCTCCGTCATTATCGACGTCTCCCCATGCCGCCCCGTTGGAGCCGGTGGGCTGTGCGGCCGACAACCCCGCGGCTTCGGTCACGTCGACAAAACGTACTCCCTGTTCGTTCTTGAAAAGAATCGGGGGATCGTCATGCCGCGTGACAAAGAGGTCTACCCAACCGTCCCGGTCGTAATCGCCCGCCGCCGCTCCGCCCGTCATGGAAACTTGAAAGATAAACACCAGTTCGTCCTTTTGCCGGTAGGAGACGCCCATCGAATCAGTGACATCTTCGAAGGTGACTGGCTGCGCTCGGCAGACTGCGCATGCCAGGAAGAGCGCGGCTAGAACGGGGATGATGCGCGTGAGACATCCTCCAATGGTGCCGGTCACCTGCGGCCGGAGCGTCCTCCGACTCGTCTCGGTGAAGCGAAACGTAGACGGAAGGAGGGTTGTCATCTGGTGCGCTGGGGGGGTTGAGTCCATTCTCCTTCTCGCTGCTACTAACTCGACAAGGCTTGTTATCTTAAGAAAAAATCTCTTTTCCGCAAATAATAAACGGTTGCCTTTCTTTAATCCGCTGCGCACTCTCTCCGCCCGTACTACGATCCTTCCATCTATTGTTTTTCGAGCAAGTTTTTCTCTGGAGTTGCCGGTGTTCAATGAATTGCGTTCTAGCCCGAATATTTCACAAATCTCCTGCTGCGGTCGCGGATATCACTGCATCTCAAACCCTTCCCTTGCCCGGCGACCGCAGAGGGTCTTAACACGCTGTCGCCCGCCGTGCTGCGGAAAGGCTCTGATATGCAGCAATCTACGCGGTCTCGCTACGAAGTGTGTGAAATGTTCGGGCTAGGCGTCAGTTGTTGAACAACCCTGTTTTTACCTTCCAAACTTCATCGTAATCTTCGTCGTAAGCTTTGTCGAAAAATCAGCCGAAAACCGCCACAAAGTTGCCGACGAAGCTGCCGACGAAGATTCCCTTACGGGTAATAGAGGCTCCGTCCAATCTTAATCGTAAGCTTCGTCGCAAACTTAGTCGAATGATCAGCCGAAAACGGCGACAAAGCTGCCGACAAAGGTTCCCTGACGGGCAGAGAAGCTCCCTCTAATCTTCATCGTAGGCCTCCTCGAGAGAGCAAGATGAAATGGCGACCAAGTTGACGACGAAGCTCGCGACAAAGCTGACGACAAAGGTTCGGTTGCGTCTCCAGGTCTCTCTTCCGGCAAACCGGGACCTCGATGGTTCCCCTTATCCGTGCAATCAGTGTAATCCGCGGTTTCATTTCTATTCCTGCCTTTGTTTTGGTTGCCCCTTCGAGAGCCTCAGGGCCCCGAGCCTGTCGCGGGGCGGCTTCGCTGCGCCAGGTAATCTGTGGTTTTCTTTTCCATACCCGTGTTAACTTAGAAACAGAAAAGCCGCATCTCTTTGCAAGATGCGGCTCTTCTAATTAAATGCTTATCTGAGCCTAATTTAGTTCATTCACTCCAGGAAAGCTCCTGCCCTTAGAATGAAATCGTGTTCGTGACGAAGAACTCCGGAGGCTCGTTAATCGCTATTAGCTGAAGAGTCCCGTCCGGCTGCGCGTGAGTCGGGTAGGTGCTGTTATTATCAGAGAAGGCGTTTCGCACGTTTAGCTGGATCTTCCAGTTCATCCTGCCATCGAAGATTTTCCGTTGGTAGGCGACCCAGAAGTCGAAGTTGAATCGCTCCGGTCCGCTGTAGGGATTGTCCAGGTCCGCGGTCGGGGTGCCGTCAGCGGTAAAGATGACCGGGTTGCCGATTTTCGCGCCCTGCTCCCACCGTCCGGCCCCGCCCAGGCTGACGTTCTTTAAGAATCCCTCCTGGAAATCATAGGTGGTGAGGAAGTTCCAGCGCCATTCGCGCAACTGCTGGGTCGGCCTACCCTCGAAGAGAAGGTTCCCGGCAAGAACACTCCCGAGCAAACCGTTATAACAGTCCTTTAACGTCGGCCCCCAATTAAGAGTACAAATCCCGGTAGACGGCATATCCCAAAACTGTGACCAGGCCGGGGTGCGCTCTTCGACGTATTGCGCGGTATAAAACTGGCGGTTCTTGAGGAAGGCCTTCGACTGCCCCACGTTGAACATCACCCGCCAGTTCGGATAGGGGTTGACGACCACCTCGATTTCCATGCCGCTGGTTGTCGAGTTGGCAACGTCTGTCAGTCCGGGGATATTTCCCGACCCTGAGGACATTTCACCGTCGTCCAGGTTCAACCCGTAGCCGAAATTGGGGTCGGTCCACAAGTCCAGACGGCCAATACTCCTCAACTCCTGAAGAACCTGTTTTCCACGCCGGGGATGCGCCACCGGAAGAGGCCCCCGCTGTCGCTGGCATTTATTTGGTTCGTTTCATACCAGTTCACCTTCGCGTAGAGCTTGCCTTTCAAAAGTTTGAGGCTGAATCCGTACTCCTCGGTCTCGCCTGTGGGGACGCCCAGGGTCACCCCTGTACCCGAGGTGCGAACTCCCGCTGCCTCGAAGTTTTCCGAGTCGCTGTAATGCACGCTCGCCCACGGGAGGACGTGACCGACGATCCCGAGGGTAAAGGTGTCGCCTCCCACCGTGGCGGTGGGGGTCGAGTCGAAGGTCCAGACTCTACGATCAAGTTCAGGAAATCCCAAACTATCCAGGATTCTATTTTTCGCAAAGCCGACGAATTCATCGTTGCGAAAGCCAAAGGTGGACACGACAAAGTGGTCGTCTCCATCCCCTTTCTTGAACCAAAAGCTTTGGACCACGGCTGCCGTGGACTCCACTTCGTTCCGGGTAATCGACCCACCGGTAAACTGTTCTTCCAGATGAAACTGGCCGCCCTCCACATAGGCGCCTTCCGTTATAGTCACTTCCTCTCCGAAAGAATTGGTACGACTCCAAGGACCCTCTACTCCCGTAGTGGGATCCACGGCGGTGGCGTTCGGGTCCCACCAAAGAACGGGTTTATCGCCAGTCAAAAACAGGTCATAGTCCGTGGGCCTCGCAAGGGGCAAGTCGTCGATGGAGTCAGCCAGGTACCAGCGCCGCCACATGGCGTTATTCGGCTGCCTTCCGACTGCCCCGAAATCTTCGTAGGGGAGATCCTGGCCGCGGATCCCCTCGTTGCCGCTCAAAATCTGGC
>CBDCEW010000077.1:0-33712 GCA_965215885.1 Candidatus Moanibacter sp. | reverse complement strand
CCGTGTAGCGTTGGCATATGGCGTAGAGGTTTTGCGGCGGCCGGAAGAGTTAGCGGGGGACGAAATTCCTTCTATACCAGTTTTTCAACATGTGGTGGCGAATTATCCATGCGACCTCCATGTGAATTATAACGTCAACTTTCCACTCTGTCATCCCGAAGTGATTGACCGCGCCATTGGGATCGCCCTGGGTAAGGGTGAATCCTTGTCCGTGCCGTATGCAGTATGGGCCCAGACACGTGAGTGTTTGGAAAACTACTCAGACCCTTGGAACATAACAGCATTTCGCTTTAGAGACGAGCGGGCTGGGGAGATAGATCTACACACCGAGGAAGATCTCCTGGAAATCTATCGCCAGTGTCAGGGAGAGCTTTCAGGATGGGGTGACTCGAATAAGAAATTGGAACCGGCACCCAGCATCCAGTGACCCCAGTGGGAAGCAACTTAAGATTTTTCGGGGGACGTCGACATTAAATTGTCGGGAGACTGTGTAAGGTGAAACGCCCGCCGATTTGACCGACCACATGATTGTAGATTCATGCGACTGTACTTCAGATTTCGTCGGTTTTGGGAGGGACTCTGGCCCTGGCAATTTCCCCTCGATTTTTTTTCGAGTGTAAGGGTGGAAGAGTGGAGATTTAACTCGCAGAAAAGAGTAACCAGCAGTGCGTTAACGGAAAGACTCTTTTCCAGTATTGCAATTCTGATCGTTGTCCTGGTGGTTTCTCCTCTTGAAGGGGCGATGATAAATCTTGCCGGATCAAAGACCAGTGATCGTTTTTCCGATAGAGTTAGAGGTTATCTACCGGAGGTGGGAGCCAAGACGATGCGCTTCCACGAATTGCCCGTTCGCTTGGATCGGATGCTTCTGCTACATCTCCCGGAGATTGAGCAAGAGAATGTCCGATTCGAAGAGGAGGATAAAAGTGAAAGTGTCGCCCTGGCGGGGGAGTCTTCGAACAAACGAGATCTCGAAACTGAAATCCAGGAAGAAAGAGAGGTAGTGGACCCCATGATCGAAGAGACGGAGTCCGAGGGACCCAAAGAGGAAGATTCCCTGGACAATCAGGAATTCGTCGATCCGATCCCGCAGATGGAATATTCCGGAAATGCCGAGTTCCTCGACCCTGATGATTTCCTGATTTATTTTGAAAGCGAAGCAGTAGATAAGGACGGCAGCAAGACCGTTGGTATTCCATTCGAAGTCCCATCGAGGACTCCACCGTCCGGGCGTGTAAGCAAGAGCAGCGCCACCTATACGCGAGAGTAATTCGAGGAGGGAAGAGAGAAGATGAATCTGAATACCGGTGAATCAGAGAGAATGTCGGGTCGGTGCAGTGTTCTCTGGAAAGGCGTATTCACGGCAATAATCTCGGTATCTCTATTCGCTACCGGAATGCCAGGTGGGGAGGAATCTGTAGCCGACGAAGTATCTGGGACTGAAGCGATACTTACCTCGCAAGAGGGCGTGTCTTCACCCGAGAACGCTGCCGAGAGAGGCGGTGGGAAGGCGATAGCGGCCGTAGAAGGCGGTGTCTCCTTATCGCCGCATAGGGAGGCAGAAGCGGCAGGTGAAGAAAACCTCCTGGTCTATCGGAGCGGATTTTCGGAGAGGATGCGTTATTTGCAGAAGTATGCCCGGCAAGCGGCGAGTGTGAACGACCACGGGGGGGCGGAGAAGTTTTACCTCCAGCTCTTACAAATGGATCTAAGTGATGTGGATCGCCGTAACACAATACTTGAAATGGCCGATATGTACCACAGAGCCGGAATCAGCACTAAGACTGCGGCCGTCTACGAAAAGTTCCTCGAACTCTTCCCGCAAGATCCGGACATTCCGGGAATTTGTCTGCGTCTCGGTCTGGTCTATCGTGATATCGGTGCGTTCAGGATGGCAATCACGAAGTTGTACAGCGTTTTGAACCGATCGTTAAACGTGCCCAAGGAGCGGATGGATTCGTACAAGCGGCTTTCCATCAAAGCGCAGCTCGAGATTGCCGAAACTTACTTTCAGATGGGGGACTACCGGGCGGCTTCTACATACTTCGACCGGCTCAGTGTAGTCAACCTGAACCTGAAAGACCGTGCCTCTGTCCACTTCAAGAGTGCCTATGTCGACTATCTCCTGGAGGAATACTCCACGATGATTTCGAAGCTGCAGGATTTCATTAAGTATTACCCTGAGAGCAGGCTGATTCCTGAGAGTCACTTTCTCCTCGTCAGCTCCTACAAAAAACTGAATCGACCCAGAGAGGCAATGGAGGAGACATTAAAGCTTCTGCAGAAGAATCAGAGCCAACAGAGCCGCGGAGACGAAAACAAAAACTTATGGTTTTACTGGAAAAGGAGAACGGGAAACCAGGTAGCTAACGAGTTCTACGAACAGAGAGATTTCCTCAGCGCCTTGAAGATCTACCAGACGATGGCCAAGCTGAACGACAATCCGGAATGGCAATGGCCTATCGTATACCAGATCGGATTGTGCTTTGAGCGACTTCGGATGCTCCCGAAAGCCCGGCAGGCATACGAATTGATCGTTTCGGGATCGGAATGGGAGGGAAGGGAGTACACCGTTACGGCGAATCTGGAATCGATCAGGGAAATGGCGGCATGGCGGCTGAATCATCTTGGCTGGGCGACTGAATCTGAAACACGGATTGTGAACCTCTTGGAACCCCAAACCAGCTAGGAATCAGTCGGACTTAGCAAGAGAAAATGAGAACGCCGGCGCAACCAGTCGCTAAAATATGTCAACCCTGTCATTGCGAGGAAGAATGACGAAGCAATCCAGGTTTTCGGGCCTTCATAACCGTGGATTGCCGCGCTACGCTCGCAATGACAGGCGAGTGGTCGAGCAGAATCACTTGGAATGATCCGATTGAAAGGAAAGTCCGACAGATTCCTAGCCCGGACGCATTCGAACTCTTATCAATATGAAAAAAGAAGAGATATTAAAACGACAACTGGATCTCTGCGAGAAGCTGTATTCCGTGCTTCTGGAGGAGAATTCGTTTCTGAAACGCGAGGGCCGGCTGCCGGATGAGGATATTCTGGAGAAGAAGAGGGATTTTCTGCCGCGCCTGGACGACTCCCTGAAAGCTCTGAAAGGACTGGAAAAAGAGCCTTCAAAGCTGGATTTGGGAGAACGAAGAGTGATTCAGGTTACTCAGAAGAAACTGATGAAGATCTTTCTTCTGGACCGTGAGAACGAAAAGCTTCTGCTGAAGGCCGCGGTGCCGGTGAAAGTGTCGAATCCTCGTAAAAATGCCCCCGCGGATCGTTTCGGTGCCGTTTACGAGAGCTAGCCCGGACATTTCACACACTTCGTAGCAGAAGGTTTGTGAAAAGTTCGGGCTAGGGTTTTGTCCCCTACCTTCCTCGCTGAAGAGATTTGAACAGAAGCAAACAAAGAGAAACGAAGAGGAACAAGAAAGGTAAAGTAGCCCATCCCGGCGTGCCGGGACTCTGCAGTACCATGGATATGAGGAGAAAATGACGAGGTGAGTCTGCAAATTAAGGACTCTTTTGCAGACTCACCTCGACATTCTAACTGTGTTGCTCGCCAAGCTCGGCCGACTCTTCCCCCTTTGCGCCTTTGCGTGAGAATTCTTTTCTCTTTCTCTTCGTTTCCCTTTGTTTGCTTCTGTTCAAATCTCCTCTCCACGGAAGGACCTTCCCGTTTGCTTGCGGGCGTCAGTGCTTCACGGATGGCGGACGCCATATCTTTGAGGGAACAGGGTTTGGGGAGAAAGCCGGCAATTCCGAGCTCCGCCAGTTCAATCCTGACGATGTCATCGTTTATCCCGGAGAAAAGGACGATGGGTAGCGATTTTTCCTGCGAACGCACTCGTTTGGCAAGTTCCAGTCCGGATATGTTCGGCATTGTCTGATCGGTGATGAGGAGATCAAAACTCTCTGGGTTTCGCTCGATCAATTCTATCGCCTCTACCGCTTTGGAAGTTGCAGTCACGCGGTAACCGATATTAGTAAGCAGATCCTTGCCGGCTTCGAGGACAAAGTCTTCGTCGTCAACTAAAAGGATATGCTCTTGCATACCCTGGAGTTCCCCGAGGTTCGATTCCGTTGACTCGGGTATGGCCAAATCGAGAAGAGGGAGTTGGATTCGAAAAGTGGTTCCCTTGCCGTCGAAGCTTTCGAAACTGATCGTGCCGCCGTGCCGTTTGATAATGCCGTGGGCAACTGCCAACCCCATCCCGCTGGACTCGGCTAGGTTCCGAGTAGTGAAATAGGGTTCGAAGACGCGATGCTTGATCGAATCGGGTATGCCGCTGCCGTCGTCTCTGATTAACACTTCCGCGCAGGGAAAGCTCACAGCGCTCTCTTCCACACCGGTAGCGGCAAAGGGACCCTTGCGCTCGCGGAGGTCAATATCCAGGCTGCCCATCTGTCCTTCCATCGCCTGGAGAGAGTTCGTAAGCAGGTTTAGAAAAACCTGATTGAGCTCCGCCGGATTCGCCAGAACCGCAATTTCATCATCTGAGATACTCTTTTTGATTGTCACCTCCTTGAGACCGACCTTCTAAATGAAGCCAAGCGCCTCTTCCAGGATCAGATTGATCCGGACTGGAGTGAAACGGTCTCTGCCGCCTGTTTGGCAGAAGGTGCTGAGCTGTGACACGAATTTCTTACCTCTCTTTCCAGCCGCCAGTATTTTCCTCAAGCGCCCTTTCAAGTCTGGACGCTTCTCGAGCAGGGCGATGACAAGCTCTGTCTGGCCCATCATGGAAGCGAGAATGTTGTTAAAGTGGTGGGCTATACCGTCAGCCAGGGTGCCTAGAGATTCGAGCCTCTGAATTTCGTTGAGCTGCTTCTGGAGACGTTTCTCGCGGGTAACATCCTGACCGATGAGAATCAACTGTTTCTCACCATTCGGTAGCCGCTCAGACGGCTTTATAGTGGTGTGCAATTCCAGGAAATCACCCTCCCTCTGGCAGACAAGCAGGTAACCGATCCACTGTTCTCCGCGTCCGATTTTTCGGAGTATCGATCGCCCTGGCTTACTGTCAAAAGGAAGCTCGAAGAATCTGAATACGTTAGCGCCGATGACGGTGGCAGGATCGAAACCGGTGGTATTGTAGAACGAGGAATTGGCGTCACTGATGATACCGCCTGGATCGGTGATAACGACGATTTCAGAAATCTGTTCAATCACCTCCCCATAGATAACTCCAGCTTCTGCGAGGACGTTCTGCGGCATAATCTAGAAAGATAATTCCCTTTCATGTAAAATCGGTTGCGTCTCACGTGGGTTAAGGAGAATGGAACTTCTGCGAGAATGCGGACTGAAGTGGACTGACTCAGCGAGCCTTTTCCGGCGAGAATGGAGATATGCGCGTTCCTTCAACAACCCCTGGCGAGGCTGTAGCCGCCCTGCCGTACTTCAGGTACCCGTTTTGCGTTTCTGAGGCAGCCAGCAATCAAAGGGACGCTGAACACATACTACGGCAGGGTGGATATCGGTAAAATCATAATCGTAATCGAAATTCCCATTTCCATCGTTGACACAGAAAATGATATCATTTTCATACCACTATGAAAGCGGTACATATTCGTAACATTGATCCCACAACTCTGGCGAGTCTGAAACGATTGGCGCGGAGCCACCATCGCTCACTACACGGCGAGCTGCACGCAATTCTCGAAAGGGCCGCCAGCATGGCGGCCCCCGCCGGCCGAACTCGGCAATTGAGACTGAAGACTGTGAGAACAGGCGGCAATTCAAGATGGCGACGAGAGGAGATCTATGGATCTGAAGGCCGGTGAGATTCTGTTTCTGGATACGAATATCCTTCTCACGGCAACCGACGAGGGCCGAGAGCAATATTCGGTGGCGCGGTTTGTGATAAGCACGGCTTCCGATAACGGCATACACCTTGCCCTGAGCGGTCAAATCGTGCGCGAGTATCTCGTCGTGGCCACTCGTGGGATTGAGGTCAACGGGCTTGGTTTGAGCACCGCCGACGCCCTTGGCAATGTGGAGGAATTCATGGGATACACAATCCTCTACGAGGAGACCGAGGAAGTCGCCCTCCGGCTTCGCGAGCTAGTTCGAGAGGTTGAATTGACGGGGAAACGCATTCATGACGCCAACATTGCGGCGACCATGTTGTCGAACGGCGTGACGGAAATCCTAACACAGAATCGGGGAGATTTTGATCGCTTTCCGGGCGTGAGAACGGTTAGTCTCACCGAGGTTTCACGCGCTTTCGCCGAGAGCGAGGAAAATTGAATCGGTATTTGTCACCCTAGGAATCGTCTTCGCTTCCGTTTACCACCAGGCCTTCTTTGAGGATTTTCTCGAGAAGAGTTACTTTGGCTCGCTCCTGTTAAACCTGCCTCGCTCTTATTTTATATTTTTGAAAAATGTTAAATGAGAACCAAACATCAATTCAATTTCGAGGCAACAGTGAAGGAGTGAAAAATCGGATTCTACCGAGCGGGATCGCTCTGATCCTGCAGCCCATTGCAAACGTCGTGTCACCGGCATAAATCACATTCAAGTGGTTCTGCATGAATGCTAGGTTTGAGAGAAGGGCCATCATGGTTGGGGGACTGCTCGCCACGGAAGGAGTTAAATTCGCCAGCTTTTACCGCCCAGCGGATCCGCGCCGCCGCCGTTATGCACGGAGATAAGAGCCTGCAGAAAACCGAAAAAGCCGTGCGGGTGTTCCGACCGGCGCTGCTTCCGGATAACAGATCGCTTGTGTGGTATCCGCTCGCAATTTGCGGAGTCCTTTCCGCCCTGGGATACGCCCTCGGCAGCTTTCCCTTAGCGATCATACCTTTGCTTGCGGTGGCCGTGTTCCCCGGTCTACCCATTGCCATACACAGTCTATATTTTATCAGCGTTAGGATCACAGTGTGTGGAGATACGCTCAACGTTGTCGATTGGGCGGGTGATCCGTTTGTCCGTTATCCGCGACGACAGGAGATTGCGTTATCCCGCGTTGCATACGTCTACCGCCTTCAGAGAGAAGCCGAAGCGCACAAGCTTGAAACGGCGCCTTCGGCGCCGTTTTGCAATACGCGTATTCTATCCGAGAAATACCGTACCGCCAATGCCGATCCCCGACGTACCGGGACGTTGGCCCGAACCAACAGCGGACTCGTTCTGAGCGACAGCAACGGCGAAAACAAGATCTATATCATGCACTTTCATGATCTTTCTCGGGAAGACTGGCAAAACCTGGCACGTCAGTTTCTCAAAAAGAACAAAACCATTTCCTTTCTCATGACGGAACGGGAGAAAAAAGGCTTGCTTGGATTGAGTGCATGATTGGGTCGGCGGGACCGACCATATTCTCCACCTAGGAGGCTGTCGGTATGGACTTGGCTTAGGTTTGCACCCTTCACCGTTGAATCCGAACCTCCGCGATGTTCCGAATTCAAAGTCCGACAGATTCCTCGGTGCCAACGTCGACGAAACGCAACTACAGAACAATGACTGCAGCGTCTTGGAGTTGACACGAACATTCGTCGAGACCGGCCGAACGGTGGAGCACTTCTCGGAAGCGGATCGGGCAGTTCTCGACAAGTGACCGATTCACGGGCCATAGTGGGAAACTGTGCGATCTTCCGTCGTGATCATAATCGTGATCTAAATTCGAAAGAAGGAAAGATCGACCGGAGATCACGATCATGAATCACGATGGCAGTGGGGAACCCGTTAGATCCTCCATCGTAATCTAAAATCGAAAGAACAGAAGATCGACTGGAGATCACGATTGAGAGCCACGATGGGAGAGGGAAATCCGTTAGATCTCCTCGTCGTGATCATAATCGTAATCTAAAATCGAAAAGCAGAAGATCGACGGGAGATCACGATTGAGAGGCACGATGGGGAGAGTGAGGAACCCGTTAGATCGTTTGTCGTGATCATAATCGTGATCTAAATTCGAGAAACAGAAGATCGACAATCGATTGCGATTTATCCAAATGAGTAGCCCATGGGAAAAATACGATTGGCCATTATTGGCTGCGGCGGAAATTCTGGTGGGCACGCTCGGCGACTGAAGGACAAAAAGGAAGTCGAGATAGTCGCCTGCTGCGACGTCTCAGAAGAGATTGTCGATATCTACATCGAGAAGCATCTTAGCGAGACTCGTCATGATCCGGCGGTCTACACCGATCTGCAGATGTTGCTCGACGAGACAAAGCCGGATGCAGTGATGATCTCAACGCCGCACACGCTCCACTTTGAACAGGCCATGGCCGCGCTCGAGGCCGGTTGCCATGTGCTGCTGGAGAAACCCATGGTCACGTCGCTGAACCATGCCTACCAATTGGCGGATAAGGTTGCGGAGACCGGGAAGATCCTGATCATCGGTTACAATACTCCCTGCACGCCGGAGTTCTATCATCTGCGAGAAATTATCCGAAACGGTGATCTCGGAAAGCTGGAGATGGTCTCCGGATACGTCACCCAGGACTGGATGAATTTCACCGAGGGAATGTGG
This sequence comes from Candidatus Moanibacter sp., assembly GCA_965215885.1. Classification (GTDB taxonomy): domain Bacteria; phylum Verrucomicrobiota; class Verrucomicrobiia; order Opitutales; family UBA2987; genus CBDCEW01. The sequence goes on along the minus strand of CBDCEW010000077.1, from coordinate 25,235 downwards.
CGGCAGGATCCCTCACTTTCCGGCGGAGGTCAGGCATATGACACCGGCGCGCATCTTCTGAACAGCCTTTGCTGGAGTGTCGAGGCGGACGTGGAGGAAGTCTTCGCTTACGTTGACAATCACGGGACCAAGGTCGACATCAATTCCGTAATCAATGTCAAATTTGCCAACGGCGTGCTTGCTTCGATGACGATCAGCGGTAACTGCCTCAGCAGTGGATGCCACACCGGTTTAATCTTTGAGAACGGCCGTGTCGAAATCGACGGATGGAGCGGCAAATGGATACGGATTTTTGATCAGCACGGCCTGCAGAAGTATCCGCAGATCACGGAAAAGCCTCAAACTCCCGACGACAACTTTATCGACGTCATCCTCGGTCGTGCCGAACCTCGGACGACCCCCTACAACGGCATCGTGCAGAGCCAGTTGATGGACTGTATCTACGAATCAGCGAGGACTGGGAAACCCGCCAGTCCGAAGAAGCGACAAAGGAGAGCCGCTAACCTGTAGGAGCGGCTTCACGCCGCGATGAGAACTGACAGGTTGTAGGAGCGACTTCACGACACGGAGTAGCGTAGCGAAGACGGTTACGCAGCGATCGTGCCCCTTAATCCATCGCGGGATAAACCCGCTCCTACGTGCCCTCGCGGGTAGTCGTTCTGGACTCCTGAAATTCCGTCAGGCTGTAGGAGCGGCTTTATGCCGCGATCGATTACACACGTTGACCCAAACGAGACCGATTTCCAGCATTCCCCATCAACCCCACCAGAGCCGATGCGCAGTTCCTCCGAGGATTTCAACTTTTGCTTTGTCCGGTAGCCAGGTCATTTCGCGGCGAACGAAATTCAAACAGCGAATATACCCGCCCCCGAAAAGAATGTGCGGCCAATCCGATCCCCATAAAATTCGTTCCGCGCCGAAGGCATTGAAGGCGGCGCGCAGGTTGTTGTGCGCCTCGTCGTAGGGGTAGGGACGGTCCCCCCAGTAATGCAGGCCTGACAGCTTGATGTGCACCAGGGGAAATTCAGACAGACCGAGAAAAGTCTGGAAGGGATCGCTGTCGACACCGTCGACGGCGGGAATTTGGGCGAAATGGTCGATCACGACCGGCGTTTCCGGAAAACGTTCGACCATCTGTCTGATCGCTTTCACCTGTTCGGGCACCGCAAGGAGGCTAATCGGGACCGACAGTTCAGCGGCGCGGTGCCAAAGCGGATCCGTTTCAGCACTGCAGAAACATTCAGTTTCAATGGGTCCCCGCACTCTCACCCCGCGGATACCATCCTCTTCGACGAGACGGCACAATTCGTCCGCGGCGGGTTGCCCGCGTGGATCGACCACTCCGACACCCGCGAATTTTCCCTCATACTCTTTCAGAGTGTCGGCGAGGATACGGTTATCATAGTGGTAGTGCATGGGCAGGACGATGACGGCGCGATCGACTCCGGCCTCGTCCATATACTCGAGCAGCAACTCAACCGAGCCCGGATATGGAGTCTCGTCTCGGGGATATCGTTTTGTGTCCTCCGACCAGATGTGAAGATGGCTATCGATTATCATGGTTTTATTTGGAGATTCACCGTAAACCTGCTGAGGAGGACAGGAAGTTTCCCTGGAGCAGGCGAAATATCCTCGCTTCGTATTAGACTGCACCATTTATTGCGTTTAGGGAAGAAACTTTATGTTTAAAGCGACAAAAGATAAACCGCTCGCAACCGCCGTGGTTGGCTCCTACCCGCGTCCTCACTGGTACACAGCGAATCTGCGGGGCCGCGCTTTCAAAGTCGCCCTGGCCGACGCGGTCTTTCGAGAACAATACTCGGACGCCGTAGCCTGTATTCTCAATGACCAGGCGCGCGCTGGGCTCGACGTCCTAACTGACGGAGATGCGCGGTTCGACCAGGACGTGGGTGGAAGGTCGTGGTTCCTTTACCCCATCGAGCGCCTCAAGGGCGTGAGCGGTCACAGCGACACCTCACCCGGTTGGTCGCAACGGCTCGATCTTCGTCCGGGGCAGATTCTCTGGGAAGTTCAGGAGTCGTATCAGGCTCCTTCGGCTGTGGAAAAGCTTGGCCACGGGCCTCTTGAATACTCCGCCATTTGGCAGCTCGCTCAGCGCATGTCGGAACGCCCGGTAAAATTCGGCAGCGTGAGCGCCCAGACAATCCCCACCATGCTGTGGAACGAGGCTTACGAAGACGAGCGAGAGCTGATCCTCGATCTGGCTGCTATTATTAACCGGGAGTTGCGTGCCGTCGCTGCCGCCGGTTGCCCGGTGATCCAGGTCGAAGAACCACAGCACCACTTTCGCTCTCTCAACCCAAACACAACGGTGGAGGACATGGAATTTCTGAATGAAGCCTTCAACCGCGAAGTCGAGGGTGTCGATACGGAAATTTGGGTGCACACCTGCTGGGGCAATCCAAACCAACAGTCCATGTTCTGGGAGCGACCCAGTTACGCCGCTGCTTTTTCCCACCTTTCCCAACTTAAAGCGGATGTCATTACCTTCGAGTGCGCCAGCACGAGTGGAAAGGACCTGGCGTTATTCGCCGACTTTCCGGAAGACAAGAAGGTCGCCATCGGGGCCGTCAGCCACACAAATACCGTCGTGGAGCCACCTGAAGTCGTCGCCGACCTGATTCGTAAAGCATTACGCTATATCCCCCCCGAACGCTTGATTGTTACCTCCGATTGCGGATTCGGGCGTGAGGGCCTTTCACGCCGAATCGCTTTTTACAAGTGCGTCGCCCTGGTGGAAGGCACAAATATCGTCAGGAAGGAACTCGGCTTGCCCGAGGCGGAAATACGAGCCGCGGACCCAAGTCTCGCCTTTGTGCCGCCTCCAGCCAAGGACCCTGATTCTTAAATCCGTTGTATGCGGAAGCGCCCGACATGATTCCAGGACTTGCCTCTCCAACCTATGGTGGCTTTCTGCCCGGTGAGCAACCCCTCCCCTGGCTCCTGGACCGGTGCCTGGAATACGACCTCAAGGCACTTGAGGCATCTCTTCCACTGGATGGATCCGATGATCCCCGAAGCGTCGGTAGGAAGGCGGCCGACTTGGGTATTACCTGGATCGGATACTGGAGCGACGATTTCGTCACTCCGAATGGAGGTAGTGCGGGATTACTCGAACGGGCCCAAAGGGCTTTCGACATCGCCGAGTCGGGAGGTGTCGGCACGCTTGTGATTTTCGGAAGATGTGGAATCCACAGCCGTTTTACGCATAAACCCCCATTGGCGGAGCAACAACGGCGCATGGTGGACAATCTTGCCGGCTTAGCCCAAACGGCCGGCGAACGATCTATTCAGCTCGGCTTGCTGGCCCACTTGGATTACCGCGCTGCCGAAATGATCGCGGTGATGGAAAAAGTGGACCATCCGGCGCTCAAAATGGCTTTCGACACGGCGAATCCATTTCCGGTGTGCGAAGAACCGGTTGAGGCCGCGCGCAGCACCCTTTGCCGCGCTGTCGCCGTGGCTTTGAAGGACGTCCGGATCTTCCCCAACCGATCCAATGACGTTACGATATGGGGTAGACCAATTGGACAGGGTTCGGTCGATTTCCATACAATCCTGCCAATGCTTTCTGAGCTTCTCCCCAGTCCGAAGAATACGACTGTATCCATCAAGCTGCGTTTACCCCCGGAGAGTAGCGCGCACGATGAATGGATGCAGCGGAGCCTCGAATTCCTGAATTCGCAATCTTGGTTGGATTAGATCGGGCCCTGGCGTGCGGTCGGATCAAAGCGTGCTGAAACTTCTGACACCAGAGTGGCACAGGCTTCCAGCCTGTGTATAGCGTGGATATCTGTCACGACTTCTGACAGGCTGGAAGCCTGTGCCACTTTAACATTGAACTTTCAGGTCAATGCGGCCTCCGGCGCGCTGACGCTTGCCGGATCAAACGGGGGTGAAAATTTAGGGTTCCGAGCCCTCCTACAATTCGTTCTCGTCCTCGTGCTCGAAACAGGCGCAAAAGTCAAAGTTGACGCTCGATCAGAGTGAATCGAAGAGTCGTAGGAGTGATTCCTCGGATAGATCGTTCGATAAAGGCTCTGAGCTCCGAGGACGAGGACGATATCTGCAAGTACCGTTGTCGAAAGGACGGAAAAAACCGCCCGCAAACCCGCATCAGCATTGAAGTCTCAGTTCATATGCAATCACTGAGCACCTATCCCTTTACAGATGCTCTCCTACCGCTCGCAACCACTCCTCCGGACGTTCGAGGTGTACGGTGTGTCCGGCTTCCTCAATAACGCACGCCGCTGCATCCGGTACGAGTGCTGCCATTTGCGAAGTAATCGCGGTGAATTTTGGATCCTCCTTCCCTGATAGGAGGAGAGTTGGCGACCGAATTTCATGGAGCCGATCCCAATAAGACAGTTGCGAACCTGTGCCGAGACCGACCAGACATGCGGCCAGGCCTTCCGGCGAATTCCTAAGTCGGCGCTTTCTTATCGCTTCGCGAATTCGATCCGGCAGACGCTTCTGCGAAGCGAACAGAGGAAGATCGGTCCAAAACTCCACGAAGTCCTCAATTCCACGGCTCATGATGCGGTGTGCCAGGTCTGCGTCCGCTTTGCGCCGAGCGACTTGATCAGTTTCCAGCACCAGACCCGGCGTGGCGCTTTCCAGAACCAGACTTCGCACCCTTTCCGGTCGTTCGACTGCTGCCCCAAGGGCTACCCGCCCTCCCATGGAATAACCAATCCACGCAGGGTTTTGAGCCTCGAAATAGTCAAGAACAGAGACCAGGTCCTGTATTACCTCATGCAGCGCGTATCGCCTCGGATCGGATGGCGTATCGCTCGCGCCGTGACCCAAAAGATCGACCGCGACCACCCGATGCGTCCGGGCGAGACCCGACAGAACAAACTTGCCCCACCCTTGAATGCATCCGGTAAAACCGTGGATAAGAAGGACTGGATCTCCATCTCCGGCAGTCCCCACATGTATCCGGATTCCATCCCGAAGGGAGATATATGAGAACTCAAGGCCCTCTGTCGTCATTGCTGAACGTGATAGATCTCCTCTCACCGCACCAAACTGTGCAGCGTTCTGGCGCCGGCTTTCGCGACACCGAGGATAATTTCCAGGATCAGATAGCAAATCGGCACGAGGATCAGCGTAATGCTCGTGGCAAAAAGCACGCCAAAACCCAGGGATGTCGCCATCGGGATCAGGAACTGAGCCTGGAGGCTGGTTTCCAACAGTATCGGAACGAGTCCGACAAAGGTGGTTATCGAGGTCAGCAATATTGGGCGAAATCGTGCCACGCCTCCTTCCCATACCGCTTCTCTCACGGCGGCACCTTGTCGTCTCAGTCGATTGATATAATCAACCAGGACCAGAGAGTCATTCACCACCACACCGGTCAGTGCGATGATCCCCAGGAAGGAGAGAATACTGAGATCCTGAAAGGTGAGAAGATGCCCAAAGATAGCCCCTGCAATTCCGAAGGGTATTACCGCGATTACAATCAATGGCTGAAGATAGCTCTTGAAGGGAATCGCTAAGAGCATGTAGATCACTACTGTCACCATCACCATCCCCCCGAGGATGACGGGGATAGTTTCCTCCAGATCCTTGGCCTCCCCCGCCTTCACAGGTACGATTCCCGGGTACTGTGCCAGAATCTCCGAAAGCGGTCCCTCGTCGCCATAGAGCTCATTATTAATAGCGGTGACATTGGCCACCTCCTTGTTAGCGTCGGCCTGAATGTTGATCACACGCTGTCCATCGATACGGGTTATCGACGAGTAGCCTTCCCCGACTTCGATATCCGCCACTTCAGATATCGGGATCTCGGCGCCGTTCGGAGCGCGGATCCACATCGACTCGAGGTTGCCCAGTGATATCCGTTCGTCTTTAGGATAGCGGACCATGATCCTGATATCCTCCCGGTCCCGTTGGACCCGTTGAACTTCCTCTCCGTAAAAGCCCTGACGCACCTGTCGGCCCAGGTCGGCCGAGGTCAGCCCCAGCATGCGCGCTTTTTCTTTCAGATGTATCTTAATCTCCTTCTTGCTCTCCGTGAAAGTATCCCGGATATCGTATAGACCGACGTATTCAACCAGGCGTTTTCGAATGCGTTGTGCGGCTGCTTTGAGATCCTCGAAGTCGGGTCCGGTCAATCGGATGTCGACCGGCAGTCCGGTTGGTCCGGAAGCATTGGCCACGAAAGTGAGTTTTCGAGCTCCGGGAACATCGCCTATTTCGTCGCGCCAGCGCTTCGAAATATCGAAGGCGTTGGAGTCGCGTACCTCGCTCTTCGACAATTCGACGAAAAACGAACCGACATTACTGGCTGAAACGGTAGTGGCGACTCCCGGTAACTCGGTACTGATTGGCGAGTATCCCAGAAAGACCCCCTTATGCTTTACCGGATCCGATTTGCCACTGCTGATCTCTTCCTCGGAAATTTGGTCCAAAGCCTTCTCGATGCGGTCGAGCGCCCGTCTTGTCTCCGACAAGGGAATCCCTTCGGCCATCTTGAGCTCGACCATAATGTAGTCGGAGGGAACATTCGGGAAAAAGACAAAGCGAACCCAACCTCCCAATACAAAACCAACAGAGATGATCAGCATCGCCACGAAAATCGCCAGGCTCACATAACGGTTTTTCATGGCCCAATCCAGCCATCTTCGGTATTCGGTATGGATAAAAGCCTCCAGGCCGTCCGAAAACCTGCGCTGAAATCGTGACAGGGGATTCAATCGATCCCGTCGCGACTTATCGCCGACGCGGCAGAGGGACAGATGGTAGGGAAGCACGAGTTTACTTTGCACCAGCGAAAACAATAGGGTCGGGATCACCACGAGTGGAACGGCGACCAGAAACTTCCCGATCAAACCCGGCAGCACGAAGATGGGTGTGAACGCCACGATGGTGGTTATGACGGCAAAAGTGACCGGTATGCTCACGGCGTGAGTCCCTCGGATCGCGCTCTCGGTGCCCGGACCCTTTCTCTGGTATTCGGTGAAGACACTTTCACCGACCACGATGGCATCATCGACCACGATCCCCAGCACCAGGATGAAGGCAAAGAGCGAAATCAGGTTCACGGTGAGACCAATCGCAGGAGCGACCATCAATGTGCCCAGGAAGCTGACGGGTATCCCGATCGCAACAAAAAAGGCCAGACTTGGCCGCAGGAAGCAGGCCAGGGACAGATTCACTAAAATGAATCCGAAAAATCCGTTCTTCAGCAGCATGTTCAATCGATCTTGCAGGTAGAACGAAAAATCACCCCAGGCCACCATTTCTACTCCTTCGGGCAGCCAGTTCCCTTTGGCCTCCTCCACGTAGGCATAGATCTTACTGGCGATATCAAGCGGGTCCTCGCGCCCTATTTCGTCGATCTTCACGAGGGTCGCGGTCTGCCCATTGAAGCGGGTGTAGAGATCTTGATCCTCGAAGGCATCCCGGATATTCGCCACATCACGCAAATAGATGCGGGTTCCGTCAGGATGGGTAATCAGGACAATCTTCTCAAAATCGGCACCGGTATAGGCCTGTTCCTTGGTGCGCAACTGTATCTCGCCGCCACTTGCCTTGATCGTGCCGCCGGGCAGGTCCAGGGAGCTGGCGCGGACCGCGCGGACCACCGCACTAAAACTGATCCCGTACTTGCGCAATTGATCCTCCGATACCTCGATTGATATCTCATAGTTTTTTACACCCTGCACCTCTGCCTGAGAGATCCCCGGAATCCTGACCACATCATCGCGAATCTTTTCCGCCAGCACTTTCAGATTCTTCTCGTCGGCCTCACCATAGATCGCGATCCATATGATATTACGGTCAACTAGAAGCTCCTCCACGATCGGCCGTTCCGTTTCCGCCGGAAATGAGGGTATGGCATCGACGCGTGCCTTTATCTCGTCCTTTATGGTGGTGACGTTGTATCCCTTTTGTATGGCGGCAGAGATTGTCGCGTGGCCTTCCTGGGCGATCGACATCACTTCCTTAATGCCATCGATCCCCTCGATCGCTTCTTCAATTCGAATGATGACCGCTTCTTCGATCTCCGCCGGTGACGCTCCGCGGTAGGGCATCCGTACCACAACCGTATCCAGCGAGAATTGGGGAAACATCTCGCGCTTTACCGTGAACACGGCGTAGAGGCCGCCGACGATCGATAGCAGCATCAGCAGGTTGGCCGCGACCCCGTTGCGTGCAAACCATGCAATCATGGCAGGCCTTTAAGATAGCGGAATTCCGACATCATTCTGATATCTTTCCATTAAATCCAAGTTCGCACTAGTCGTCATAGACCTTCTCCACGATGACTTCCATGTCCTGTATGACGAATTCAAGCGGAGTGAGGCAGATAAGCTCGCCTTCGTTTAGCCCGGCATCCAGAACCACGGTCTCGATCTCCTTCTTGATCACGTTGCCCTGTCGTATCTGCAGGCGGTTGGTTTCGTCGATCACATAGACGGCATCATCATGCAGTGCGCCACGGGGTATGATCGTCGCGTTCTTGAGATGATGTCCCTGGATTCGGGCTGTTACGAATTGACCTGCTTTTAATGGCGGCCGATCTGAGGCCTCATCCCTGGTGAATGGATTCAATACCTGAGCCACTACGACGATTTGTCGTGTAGTCGGATCGATTGCACCCTCCACCCGATCGATAAACCCATTCCACAAGATGCTCTTACCCGCGTAGTCAAATTCCAGAATGACGCCAGGCTTTTCAGAATGACCGGGGTTTTTCCCATAGTCTTCCGGTAGGCTGAAGTAGGCGGCTTCCTGGGCCGAAATCGGTAAACGAACTTCTGCCACATCCACCGAGTAAATGCGGGCCAGCTGGGTCATTCGGGCTGAGACCACCTGGCCTATATCGACATCCTTCTCGCGTATGCGCCCAGCGTAGGGCGCGCGGATGGTGGTCAGGCGCAGGTTGCGTTCGGCCAGTTCCAGTGCTGCTTGCGCCGCCTCCACATCCGCCTGTGCCCGGACTAACTGAGGTTTTCTTAACACCAGGTCGCTGGCTTCTCCCTCTCCCATACCCTCCCAGTCCTCCAGGGCCTGCTCGGCAAGAGCCTTTTCCTGCTCGAGTGCCAGTATGGCCTGGGCGAGCCGACTCCTGGCATTCGCCTGCGAGGCCCGGTACTCTGTGGCATCGAGGCGCAGCAGGATCTCGTCCTTTCCAAAAGATTTTCCAGGAAAAAAGCTGGGCGAGACTTCCACGATCACTCCCGAAACCTCGCTCGTCAGATTCGTTTCCGTGCGGGGTTGCACCGTACCGTGAGTCACCACCTCCAAACGATGTTTACCACGATGCACCCGAATCACCTCTACCCTCGGAAGGATCTGAGTGATACTCTTCGCTTCCGGCTTGGATCGCAGAAATATCATCGCAAGCATGAACAGGACGGCCAGTCCGACAATGGCCAAACAGAGAAACAGCGATCGGAGAATACTCATCAGTCTTTCGCTTAGGAATCTGTCGAACTTAGGATCCGACAGATTCCTTGGAAGAAAATGAAACTGAACTTTGGGACCAATTGACTCACTTTATCTGTTCTTCATCTTGAGAGTGACAAGAAAAGCGCATGACAACACTGATACTCGGCACTCATAAGAAGGGAAGCCAATTCAGGCACTCTTGAGGTGAGAGAATAACAATAACTGAAAGATTTCATAAATCTTCGGGCTGGTATGCCAAATCGCACTGTTAGTTTCTGAATACGAAATCACTCATCGTAGTGGTTGTCATAATCGTTGTCGAAAGTCGCAGCCATTAACCAACCAGCGACATCGATTTCGACCATGACCTGCAGCAGCTGAACGGAGTTCATCGTCCGGAGAGCGACTCCGGCCAAATTCTGGCCTTCCTACCCTTGCGGTGGGCCATGTCCCATTCCAGATCGATCTACCGTGAGGGTAGGAAGCTCACTGGCGAGCGATTCGAAAACATCGGATCTATCTTTCGGCTGCGAGCAGCCTTCCTACCCTTGCAGTGACCGAAGCGCCACTCTACATCGGATTACCGTGAGGGTAGGAAGCTCGCTCGCGAGCGATACGAAAACATTGGCTCTACTCTTCGGCTGCGAGCAGCCTTCCTAACCTCGCGGTGGCCAAAGCTCCAATCTTCATCGAATCACCGTGAGGGTTGGAAACTCATACCTGTCTCGGCGTAGCACTGCGGTAGCAGAACGAAGACGGAAGCACCCGCCAGGCGGGACGAGGCAGCATCTCGGAATCTCTCCCTCCAAAGTCCACCGGGCACATCAATCCCCTTGCGCTTCCATGCCGAGAATCATGAGGGCCGCATCATAATTCGCAAGGTAGGCAGTAGCATCCACAACACAGACGTCGTCCGCATAACTCGGCGTCTTGGAGGACGCTATTTGACGGGGTGCCGATGGGTTCGAGATGTCGAGCACTCTCAGCCATTTGACATCTCCGAGATACGCGTAGGAACCGGCAACCTGAATGGACCGGGCTGTGCGCGCCTTATCGAGGCGCCCCACCTCTCGTGGTTCCTTGGGATCGGAGATATCTAAAACAACAAGACCCGGCTTTCTCGAGGCCAAATACGCATAGGGGCCGGCCACATCCACCTCCCTGACGTCCCCATCTTGTGGGAGGTAATGTCCGATCTCGCTTATTGCCGATGGGTTCGAAACATCGATGATCCTCAATCCCGATGTGCCGTCCGCAACGAAGGCAAGATGACCCGCAATATGAACATCATAGGCGTTGCCCGGGGTATCGTAGGCGGATATTTTCGTCGGGCGTCTTGGATTTGAGACATCGATCACTCTCAATCCGGAAGGTCCGTCAGCAACGTAAGCACGGCTGCCGGATACCGTTATCCTCATGGCCTCACCGGGGGTATCCAGGTGCCCCACCTGGCGGGGCGAAGAGGGAGTCGAGATGTCGATGATACGCATTCCCTGGAAGTCGTCGGCAACGTAGGCGTAGAGGCCTGAGACATGAACGCCCATTGACCGATAGGTTGGGAGGTGCCCAATCTCTCGTATGGCGGAACGATCGGACACATCGAGGATCCGAAGGCCGGTATATCCATTGGCGAGATAGGCATAGGGACCTACCACGTGGACTCCGCGCGTCTTTCCCGCTGCGTCATGATGGTTCACGCCCGGCGTTGCGGTTGGGCGGGATATGTCGATGATCTCGAGCCCCTTGTCCCCATGGGCGAGGTAGGCATGAGAACCTGACACGGTGATGGACTCCGCGCATGTCGGGCTGTGATAACCGCCCAGCCCTCTTGGCGCGGTCGGATCGGAGACGTCGACGACGATCAGGCCGGCATCATTCGCAACTCCTGCCAGGTAAGCCGTCGAGTTCTCGACCCAGACGCGCTCCGCGCCGTACTTCACCCTGTGGGAACCCGTCTTTATTGGGGCCTTCGGATCGGATATGTCGAGCACCGTGAGGCCTGGCTCATCTCCTTCGTTTTGTTCGAGACTCACCACATAGGCAAGTTGGTCGGCTGCGAATACGCCGTAGGCGATCCCCGGCATAGCGTAATGCCCGATGTCTTTGGGTTGCAGCGGATTCGATACATCGATGATTCTAAGGCCATTCGAGCGGTAGGCGTTCGCCACCAGCGCAAGTGATCCTGTCACATGGACGTCTTGCGCGATGCCTTTTGTTTTGTGTCTGCTCACGACCCGGGGTTGCGTGGAATCCGAGACATCGATGACGACAAGTCCTGCCCATTGAGCTGCCATGTAAGCGTAGTGGCCCTGGACGAATACGGCCCTGACATACTCCGAGAGCTTGGCGCGCCCTGCCTCCTTGGGATTTTCGGGATCCGATATGTCGATGATGATCAGAGCGCCGCTGTCGTCTGCCACATAGAGATGACTTCCAGAAACAAAAAGATCTCGCACCACGCCGGATGTGTCGATCGATGCGACTTCCTGCCATGTCGAGCTTTCCTCACTGATTTCGAGGACGCGGATTGCGCCTCCCGACCCAAAAAACACATGGTTGCCGGACACCGCACTCGAGTAGACCGGGCCGCGATGCCATCGTCCCAATTGTTTGAGCGTTTGAGCCGGTGAGCCGCTAGCCGCAAGCGCCGATGGAGAGGAAGACTCGGCGTCTACCGGACATACGCAAACCAACAGCGTTAACAAAAGAATGTTGGTCAATATTACTTCTCGTTTCACAATCCCGCGTCTCACGTAAAATATATGCTTAACATAGTGGAGCGAACCGATGACGACTGCAAGGATATAGGACCCTCCCCATGAGCGAACATAGCCAGAATTCTACCTCCTGCCAGATCGAGCCATGTCCCCACACCCAGACCGAAGTTTTTGGCACCCGTCCGTTGATAAACTACATTTGTCTTTGATCGCATCCGGGGCCGGCAAGCTCGCCGCCACCTGGCCGCGGTCGAGCCGACGAACAGCGAACCCACCCCGGGGCAGGAGCAGCGAATAGCCCAGGCGCGACAAAGCGGTCAGAGTGATGGTTGGCTTTGACCCATCGATAAGTCTGAGGCTATTCGAGCTGTAGCCGTTCGCCACCAGCGCGAGCGATCCTGCCACATGAACGTCCTGCGCGATGCCTTGCGTTTTGTGGGTGTTGACGACCCGGGGCTGCTGGCGAGTATAACATCCCGCGCCCAGCGTTTGAAGCTGGCAACTCTGGGGTCCAGTCCTGAGTATGTGATCTTCGCTTCTCCGGAGGGAGTCTGGCACGCTAATTTGGAAAAAACTCCGCCTCCTCCGCCTAATACCCTCTTGCCGGCTGGGCAAGTGATAATGGCAAATCCATGCCAAGTCAGGGGGGAATTGTGCCCCTCCGCTGGGAAAACACCCCAATTTTACGCATTTTTGGGCCCTACAAAAGTCGAGTCATTACTGTACGCATATCAGTACTGTCCGGTTATAAGTCAAACAACTCCAACTGTTTAGGAATGCGGTGTTCATTGAAAGTGTAATCGGTTTCTGTAAGTAGTTCAGTCATAGGAGTTTTCTCAAATAGGGTGAAGCTGAGAATCTGTAGGATTTTGTGCAAACTGATCTCCAGGCGAAGGCGTTTGCGGATGATGGCGATGAGCACATAGACGCTGACGGCAATCCAGATTTGAGTCTTCACAGCATTCTCGGAGGTGCCGAAAAAGCTCTTGATGCGCAAGTGCTGTTTGATCCATTTGAAGAACAATTCGATCTGCCAGCGTAAACGGTAAATCTGGGTGATGATTATGGCTGGGAGGGCAAACTGGTTGGTGAGAAACACGAAGCGCTCGGAACTGTCGGGGTCGAGGTAAGTGATACGCCGGAGTCTTTCGGGGTAGGCCTTGGCAGGATAGAAGCTGACCAGGGCAACGGTCTGGTCCGAACGCAGACCGGTTGATTTGTCGACCTTTTGAGAGTAGAGGCGGCGAAACTGAAAGCCGCGGCGGGCGCGTGTGACGAAGAAAGAACCGCATTGTGCGATCCGATAGAGGCGCTCGTAATGCAGATAGGCTCGGTCCATTACATAGTAAGCACCGGCCTCGGGGATGATGAGATCCAGAATGTTTACGTCGTGAACTTTTCCATCGGTAATCTCGATAAAATAAGGGATAGAGCCTCTGAGATCGAGAAGCGTATGGACCTTCACCGCCCCCTTGTGCTTGCGGAAACGTGCCCACGGGAAGAGTGATAGACATAGATCGATCGTGGTGGAGTCCAGAGCGTAGAGCGTATTGTCCAGGTCGATGCCCAGATCCTCGTTTGAATACAAAGGACGAGCCATTGCGATGAGGACCTGTGCAAAGTCGGCGTAGATGCGCCAGTCTCGTTTCTCGTTGGCATCGGCGAGCGTGCTTTTGGATACTCCGCTTCGAATCCCTGCGTGGTATAGTTTTGGTTGTACTGCCCGCAGGCAGGTTTCGATGTCGCGCAGACTCTCCCGGTAGGTCAACTCGGCAAAACCCATGCAGAGAAATTGTTCGAAGCAACTGAACTTTTGAACTTTGTAGTCGCCTCCGTAGCGTTGGACGCAACGATGGAACTGATGGCGCGGAAGATAATCTATGATTTGAGAAAAAACGAATCGACCTGTATACATGATTTGGACCCTCGAAATTTTTGAGAGTCCACAAGGCTTTTTGCAATTTCAAGTCGAAAACAGCAGAAATCATATGTAAAATGTTGGTTATCAATCGATTAACCTGCGTTCCTAGAAAAACAACCGGACAGTAGTGTACGCATATGACCTCGAACCTGAGTCTCAAATTAGTTGTTGTGCTGGTGTTAAACAGTTCCCAGTTCCAAGACGTTGGTGATTGGCGAAAATTTGCGGATATGTGTATATCGCCACGGTATTTTGATTCTCGGAGCATTAGGTGATGATATTGATGGCCTTATGTAAGTTAAAGACGAAATCATCACAGAGTGCGGGAGTGGATTCAGCGCCCATGGAAGACTTGAGGCTGAGAACCAGTTGCCTGCATGCAGCAAGAATACTGGCTGCGTTATGATTACGGATCATACATCGATCTTCATCGAAGAAGCGATCCCTGGGGTAATGATTTTTATTTTCGATCGACCAATGGTTGCGAATTTTCGAGAGGAACTGTTGAGGGCTCAAATCGGCGGGATCGAGACTGCTTACGTAGTAAGAGCGTTCAGAGGAAGGTTCAGCTTTGTTTGGATAATGGAAGGTGCGTTGCACACAGGCGAACTGGCGGGCATGGGGCAGGCCGGCAGAGGGAGCGCTTAGAGAATGGGTTGCTATTTGACGTATTTCGAGTCGCCCCTGGTCATTGTCCACGGTTTGGTGGAGAAAAAGGGGGTGGAGCTGAAGAGATTCTGAGCGTATTGATGCATGTTGGGCTGATTGTCTTTAATTTGAATAACATAGTCAGCACTGAGTTCTTCGACGACGATGTGGGCAGTTTCTTTTTGATTATGCATGGCGTCGAAGGTGAAGGTGGAGCCGTCCAAAATGGGCATCTTTCGCAAGAGAGTCTGGGCGGCGGTGATCTCGTTGGATTTATCGGCGGTAGCGACTTGGGCTAAGGTTTGAGCGCTTTGGTGATCGACTGCGGCCACCAGGTGCAGAGCCTTTGATTCTTCGGTGTTTGTGCCTTTGAGGGTCTTGCCGTCGACGGCAATATCGCGGGGCAAACAGCCGTCTTGTAAGCAGATGAATTCGGTGAGGGTTTTATCGAAGAGCTCGGCCTTTACGTTTTGCAAGACCCGATAGAAGACATCATAGCAAGGGGCCTTATAGCGGCCTGTTTTGGGGTTTTTCCAGGAGCGTAAGGCGCGCAATTGGGCTTGATTGAGATGATGGGCCAGGCGCACGATGCCCTTGAGGGTCTGTTTGCCGCACATCGTGCCGAGCACAATCATGCTCAGGACCGTGGCGAGCCGATATCTAAGGCCCGCTTTACGACGGAAGTCTTCTATCTGATTGAAGCGTTCCCACAGGCTGCTCATCTGTTCCACTTTGAGGCAGACCGCATGGGAGTTATCGGTTTCATTGAGCGCCTGGCTCTGTGCCGCGGGCAATGGCCCTGAAGCGCGCAAAAGCTCAAGGGCATTAGCCTTGAGGGGTTTGACCCAGATCTGCTTGGGACGCTCATGGCGTTGATAGAAATCTTCGCGTTGGCGGCCATATCCCGCGCTCAAGCCCAAGGGCGTCCACCCGCTCGCTTCGTAGCAAGTGCCCCGGTGAATCTGTGGGTCCACGAACGTTTCCGCTACTAAGGGACGATAGCCAAAAGCCTCCTGCCAGTGATCGGCTAAGACTCTCAGGCACATACCCAACGTCTTGGAGGCCAAATTTGCAAGATCCACCCCGGGCAAAATCAGAAAACGCCGGTTCTGTACTACCAGTTTCAATCGTGCATGCCGTTGCGCCCCGTCCCACCCGATCCATTCGTCTCGATCCTTCAGCCGGTAGGATGCGGCCCCCCACAAGAGCAGGCCCATCCATTGCCCGTCGATCTGCGCCACATAGCGCAGGGTCTCTCCTGCGCTGCCCGCACTGTGTAAATAATGATGTTGTTTCAATAGATCATTGAATCGCTCCTGCTCTTCGGGCAGGACCAGACGCAGAGTTAAACGATCTATCGAAGGATTCAGTTGGTAAGATTTTTTGTCTTTCATCCCATCTTAACATGACTGATTCCCTCGGGTTTGTTTAGCTCTTTTTTTATCTTCTTGCTTATCAGCTAGTTGCTTCCTGGAATCCTTTTACCCTGTGTATATCGCCCTTGGGGCCTGATTCGTGTTGCCATCCTCCACTTATGGACTTGAATCCTGCGGGACAGCTTATGGTTCTTGACGCGTTGCTGCCAGGACCCACTGTTAACGTATTGGATACCTTCTGAATAACGAGTATTTGCTGCGGGCCTGGCGGTCCCATCTTGCCCTGCACACCCTGCGGCCCAGTATTTCCGAGCTTTGCCCTGCGCTCCCTGGTCGCCCAGGGGTCCTGAAGGTCCAGTGGGTCCTACGGGACCTTGTGAGCCGGTATCGCCGAGCTTACCTTGTGCGCCTTGCGCTCCGGTAGGTCCGGTAGCGCCGTCGGTTCCTGTAAATTGCTCAAAACAGTAAAAGCGAGAACCACCGCCACCCTCGCAATTCGAATTTTGTGCGGCTGTCCAACGTGAATCCGTTACGAAATTGAAACCGACGAAGGCAGTCCCCACATCGGTGCTCCAGTTGGAGCAAGTAAAGCCGCCTTGCGCGGTCCCGTCGGTGTTTGTGCCGGTCCACATAAAGTCACCTGCTACTGAACCGTTTTCGTCAATGTTTGGTAGATTATCCACAGACCCGTCGGTGAGATCGTCCCAATCGTCTGCTACTATGACGCCATCGACCCGCACATAGGGGCCAGGAGACTGGTCAAATCGTGTGCTGGGCGACCCCGTAGTGTCCGACAACCAGGCCATGTATGGACCGGTCAACCCCGCTGCATCAGCAAGCTGGTTACAGATCGCATCCGCGCCTTCGAGGCCACCTAGGTTGCCGGTGTTTAGAGCGATGGTAGTAAATACTATTCTGGCAACAACAGCCCCGTCAGCGCCAGTGGGTCCGGTAGGTCCAGTAGCGCCATCATCGCCAGTGGGACCGGCGCCATAGCCAGTGGGACCGTCAGCGCCAGTAGGTCCCTGCGCCCCAGTTTCACCGATCTTGCCCTGCACGCCCTGATCACCGATCTTGCCCTGCACACCCTGAGGACCGATCTTGCCCTGCACGCCCTAGGGGCCGAGTTTGCCTTGCTCGCCCTGTGGCCCGGTGGCGCCCGTTAGCCCTACCGCGCCGAAGGTCACATCAATGTCATCGGCACTGCCGGGCGAATGCCCGTCTTTATCTTTGCCTTTATCGCCAGAGCCGTCCTCTCTGCGCACTTGCAAAACGTAGGTACCGGGGAAATCCTCTATGCCTCCGGGTAGCGGCCCGGCAAAGATTATCTGGGGCACGTCCGGATCGAATGATATGACCGTGAGCACAGCAGGCCCCTCCTCCGCATCCGGCGGGAAGAAGAGCTCCACCACCCCATCAAAAGAAGAACCCGTGGAGAAATTAAAGCCGGTGATGAGAATCGTCCCCGCCTCGAGGTCGGGCTCCGCGGCTACGATCCTCAAAGCTTGGCTCCCTCCGCCACCATCCTTATCCTTATCCTTGTCTTTTTTCGCAAAGACAAGCGAAGTTGCGAAGAACAGCAACGCGACGAAAATGATTACATGTTTGAGAATTGATTGATGATTTGACGGTAGTTCCTTCTTCACTTTAATAGTCCTCCCTGAGGGTTTTGGATATGAATCTCAAAAAAAATTCTGCTCGAATACATTATTGCAAGGTAAAAAGTAATTTATAAGCCTCGTCAGCAGAATCTGTGGGTTATTTCGGGTTCAGGCAAGTCGCCCATGGTATGAAATAGGGCGATCTTAAGCACTTCGAAGCTCTTAAAGCCGTATGCTTTTCTGATAGTGAGATTTATATTGCGGTTAAAGCCCTCCACAATGCCGCAGGAAAAGGCCTTTTTGGCCCGAAACCAGTTGAGGATGAGCGGCTCGTGTTTGCGCACCGAGCGCACGAACCTTTTGATCGGTTTGAGGCGCGAACGCATGGCGCGCGTGGACCATTTTTTCAGATACCATTGGGCCCAGTAGGGACTTTTATAATGCCACAAGAGCTGAAAGCTCTCCTTTAGTAGATAGGCCCGCACGCTCTTCAGATCGTATTGGAGCACCTCCTTGAGGCGGATCTGTTGGGTGGGGGTGAGATTTTGCGGATTTTTCAAGAAACAGTATTTGCTTTTGACCAGCACGTTGATGTAGCCGTCCCGTTGCAATCGCCTGGCTTCCGCAGCACGAATCTCATTGAGGGCCTTGTTCAGGTTGGCTACCAAGTGGAAGCGATCGAGGATGTGCAGCGCCTGGGGTGCCTTTTTCTTGATCACTTTGAGGTAAGGCTTCCACAGATCCGAGCAGACGTAGAGGATCTGGCTGCTCTTTTGCGCTCCCAATTCCCAGAAAAAACGCAAGAGCGATTTTACGTTGCGCTTATTGAATACGCCCAATAGCCGCCGCCGCCCCTCGTCAAGCTGGTAGACCACGGTGAGATAGTGATGGCCTCGATGATACTGCACCTCATCGACTCCGATCGCCTCAATCCCGCTCATATCGCGCCGTTTGAGCCCCCAACGCACCATCGCCTCGACCGACTCGAAGACGTTGCGCCAGTTCGTGCGAAAAACCCTTGCCGTCTCTTCCCAGCTCAAGCGCCTCGCCCACTGGGCCAGAAACCATTGCATTGGCCAACTCAGATGACTCTTGCCCTTGGCCCAGGGCACCTCTTCGACCTTCACCCCGCACCGCCGGCAATTGACCCGCCGCATGCGGTAACGAAAATACACCTTCATCCCCCACAAGGGCACAAATTCAAAATGCCTCGCCTCGCTCATGTGGTCGTAGCCGCTGGCCGTCCGGCCACACCCCGAACAGCACACCCGACTATTCTTGCGCGGCTCAATCTGCACCACAATCGCCTCCTCCGATTTCACCATTTCCATACTCGCCTTTGCGTAAACAAAGCTCTTGAGCCAATAGCACCGATTCAGTAGCGTTTTGATGAGCACTGGGTCCTCCGTGTTCAGGATGTATTTTCGGTACTACTTTCATCCTCGGAACGGCCCGGTGCTTCAACCTTTCAATCCCATATGCAAAGAAAACACCGACCAGCCCCTCCGGCTGTGGAGGAGCGGGATTCAGGGCAGCGCCCTGACTTCTCCTTGTGCTCACCGACTCTATTTCCTCTTGTAAGCGACGTTACCCACCCACAGATTCTGCTGTAGACCCATTTATAAAAATAAGTCTTTTCACTGTCGATAGAAACCGTTCCCATTCATCCCGGTAATGCGGGCACGCCCCTGTTGAGTGCCGGCCTGAAGTTGCGCTCTTCAGCGGGTCTTCCATGCCGGACGTCAGAATCATGAGGCCCTCAGACTCAGGTAATTCGGGAGCGAGATACGCAGTCGCCATCCGCAAATTCCCAGACGTTCTTCCGTATAACTCGGCTTCCCGTCTTTCCCCAATGCCTTCTCCGTGTCTTCGCCAGGGTAAGAGCCCGACACACCCATATTTCACGGGGAGCCAAATGGGTTCGTCAGATGTCGAGCCTCACAAAAGTAAAGTTCTCAGGAATTTAAGATCGCTCGACATGAGGCGTAGCGACTCACCGATGTGGTAGCGGTTAACCTTCCGCCGGCTTTCCAACGGTTCCATCGAGCCGTGCGGAATTCGGCCGTATCGAAGCGCCCTACCTTCTCCTTGATTTCGGTTGCCTTGGGATCGGAAATCAGTCCCACGCCTCAGGACCGTACTGTCCGAGCCGGTATACCCACGCGAGTTGAAAGCGGAATCCCGGCGACGGCAGAATCCCCCGTCACTGAAACTTGCATCCTGTTAAATTCGTCCCGACCATCCGACATTTCGCAGGCGCTGACCTCATTGACGACATCCAGTCG
Source organism: Candidatus Moanibacter sp. (assembly GCA_965215885.1). Lineage (GTDB taxonomy): Bacteria > Verrucomicrobiota > Verrucomicrobiia > Opitutales > UBA2987 > CBDCEW01. The sequence goes on along the minus strand of CBDCEW010000077.1, from coordinate 5,264 downwards.
GATGCATTAGTCCGAATGGCACTAACTTCAGAACTCGCTATCATGCGGGTTGGCGGGCAGGGGGCAATCGCAGATACAATTCCCGGCTTTTAAGAGCTAAAGAAAACGGTAGGCTTCATCTTCGAACCATCAAATTCGAAGAAAAATGGAGAAACCTACCGTCAAAGAAGAGACCTTCTTACAGTGCATCCTTGGAGTGGACAAGGGTAATCCCTCGATCACGGTCTATCGGGATCTGAGCGAAGGCAAACTGCACGTCTATTACGGGCATGAGCTTTTTGAAGTCGTAGAGGACGATCGGGAGCAAGTTGAATTCAAGCTATTGGTGGGGCGCCTCTACAATGCGGGGTTGAAGAAAGGGCGCTTAGAGAAGCAATTTGAGGTTGACCCCAAAACGATGAAGCGGTGGGGGGAGGCGCTTCAAAGCGGAGATGCCGAGACCTTAGCGCGAGTGCTGGCGGGACGCAGCGCTCATCGCAAATTGACGAGGGAAATCCGGAGTTTTGTGCGGGTGCGCTTCGGGCAGATCTATGGGGAGAGTCGGTATGGCTACAGCAAGAAGATACGGGGGGAGATCGAGGAGGTGTTCGGAGTTAACCTCAGTGGGGAAACTTTGCGCCCTGTCTTTAAGGAGCTTAAAGAGGCCCGGGCAAAGGAGGCCGAAGCCGAGAGGGCGCAAAATCGGGAGACTCCCTGGGATTGCCCGGAGGACTCGGGGAGGGACGAACAGGAGCAAGAAGCAGAAAATAGCCCCGAAAGCGAAGGGGACAATCGCAAGGGGTCTCCCGATTTTTCGAGGGAGAGCTCCGAAGCGGTGCAATGGTATCGGCACCTGGGAGTACTTCTGTTCAGTGCCGCGCTCAGAGAAGTCGCTCAGATTGATCGCGAAGAGGGCTGGCTTTTGAAACAATGGGTGGCTTGCGGGTTGTTGGCCGCGGTCAATATCGAGCAGAGCAAACTGCTCGATCTCGAAGACCTGCAAAAACTCATCGGGCGAGTCCTGTATACCCCCTATCTGCAACGCCAAAGCCTTAGCGCCCTGGCCGATGAAGGGCTTTTAAGAGAGATCCTCAGAGTGAACGCGAGGGGCCTGAATGCTTCGGATGAAGAGAGCTTTTATTATGATCCGCACACCAAACATTACACCGGAATGAGCAAGGTGCTGGCGGGATGGTGTCCGGGTATCCGTCTGGCCGACAAAGCGCTCCACAGCGATTTTATTCATACCCTCAAGGGCTATCCGATCTATTTTGCGAGTACCGACAACTATGAGGATATAAGGGAACGGTTTATCCCCAACTGCGAAGCGATGCTCGAGCTGGTGCAGCTGCCGGCTGATAAGAAGGTGAGTATTTACGTGGACCGGGCGATCGCCGCGGAGTGGTTTTACGAAGCCATCGTGGAGCACCCTCAACTCGAAATCATTACCTGGGAAAAAGGTTACAAGGCCAGCGCCCAGCCCCTCCAACGGATCGACGGGCAGTTGCGCCTGCAGCGCGCGCGCAACCATGCCGAAGATCTCCAGGAGTATCATCTTCGCTATCAGCGGGGCCCCTGGAAGAAAAATCCTCAACTGGTGCAGTGGATCGTGGAGGCGACCAATCCAAAAAATCGAACCATTACCGTGAGCATCCTGGCGACCGATCAGCAGGCCCGAAATGAAGAGGTAATCAAAGGGATGTTCAGTCGCTGGATTCAGGAGAATGACTTCAAATACCTCGATAAGCACTTTGGGATTAATCAGATCACCTCTTATCGCACCGTCCACTACAAGCGATTAGCCCAACACCTTGAGGACAAGCAGGAGAAAAGCGGTGCCGCCAAAGCCCTCCTGAAGCAAAAACAGCAATGCACCGAAGAATTGAAAAGACTGCTCCTGGCCGAGCATGCCCACCCGGGCAAAAGCGCCTCAAGGGGCGAAAAGATCCGTCGACTCGATCAGGCCCTCAAAGCCCTCCAACTCGAACTGGAGCAAATCGACACCGAATGCTCGAGGCTGCAGCGCCTCATTGATGAAAACTATGTCCGCCTGGACACCGCTAACAAGTCCCTCATGGATGCCTTGAAAATCTTCGCCCGTAACAGCTTCTACAAGCAGCTCGAACCCTTTAAAGCTCGCTACAACAACTATCGTGACGACCACGATCTGTTTCGCAATTTGACTCACAGTGACGGCGTTCTTATAGAGAGGGGCTGTGCGGTCGAAGCGCATTTATTCCCCACCGCAACTTATCCCCCTCGGGTGCAGGCGGTGGTGCTTGAGTATCTGCAAACTCTCAATGAGAAGCCCTTACTGATGCCCGACGGTTCAGGCCGAAGAATCATCTTCCGACTGGGCAAAAAATCGGGATTTAAACTTGCGATTGCATAGTGCCTTTAGAGGGGCAATATAGTGAGGTCTGAACTTAATGGATCACTACGTTGATCACCGAAGTTCACGATTCGGCCGCCCTTCGACCGGGCTCAGGATCTTCGACAAGCGGCCTTCCTACAAAGACTTACGTTCGTCGTAGGAAGCTCGCTTGCGAGCGATTCTTGCCCTAAGTCAGTGGCATTCCAGGCTGACCCCATGACGACGTCTCTCGACCAGGAAAGACTCCTGCAGGCCTATCGGACCGCAGCCGCGCACGCAGAATCTTCACGCTCAAATAGTGAGATCCAAAGGCTACCGCAGGTGTGGTGTGCGGGCGTTAACATTCGAAAAGCGCATGTTGGAAATTCCCACCCCGCAACGTTACAGCGCGCGCACCGTGTGGTGAGACACCAACCTATTCTAATTTTCCCAAGGCGGCGGGAACCTTCACGGTGTTCCCGCCCAGAAGTTTCTCGACCCGCGCCTTGAGCGTTGACAGCGGCTGGGCGCCATGGACGACTTCTACCACCCCGCTCTTGTTATTAAGAAGAATATTTCCCGGAGTACCGGTGATGCCGATCTTTGTCCCCTCATTGAAGTCCTCTTCGACTCTCGTCTTGAACTTGCCGCTGGACAAACAGTCTTCGAAGTCCTGTCTGTGCAGACCCACCTCAATGGCGAATGGGGTGAGTTGGGCTATGTCAAATTCTTTCCCACCCGCCTCGCCGCGCTCATAAAGGGCATCGGTGAATTTCCAGAAGACCTCATTTCCGCCAAGTTCTCCGGCACATTCGGCCGCTTCCGCCTTTTTCTGCGCGGCAGGATTGTGAAACGCCAATGGAAAATGCCGGTAGACCCAGTTTATCTCGCCCTCGAATACCTCGATGAGTTCCTTGACGGGAGGGTGAAAACGCTTGCAGTAACTACACTCATAGTCGGAGTACTCGATAATTGAGAATGGTGCATTGGGGTTGCCAAAAATGTGATCCCGTGTCTGCGAGACACGACGTACCGCCTTCGCTTTCTCCGCGGCGAGCCGTTCAGCTTCATCACGGGCAGCCTGTTGCGCCGCCTGTTGGCTTTCCACCTGTTTCTTGACGTAATCCTCTATAGCGAGCGAAATCTTCCGGCTCAGAAGATCGCCTTCCTCCAACTCCTTCATGATCTCCGATTTCAGTCGGCGAATTAGCCGATCTTCATAGCTTGTAGTCTGGGAAGGCTGAGAAGCCTCCGATGGTGCTGGTGTTGCGTTTGGGGAAGTGAATGTGCCTTCGGGCAGCGGCAACGTGCCTTCCTGTGCTGATACCATCCAGGGGGATGAAACGGAAATAGCAATAATAAGGGCTGTTTTTATTCCCGACATAGATCTGTGTTACAATCCGTAAAACTTTTGTTCTTCTAGCAAGGTTTGGCGTAGAAGAGGCTGGTACTCAATGAAATGCAGTCGACAAGGTTTGGGTCCCGCTGAGCGGGATCGCGACAAAGCTACCAGGGTAGTAGGAGTTTCCTTCTACATTCGCGTCCATCTGCGGTTCTCTTCTTCTTATTTGGTTGCGGCTTCGCTGCGCTAGGTGATCCTTGGATACTTCTGAGAACAATCTTCCCCGCAGAAATCATGGGCATGTCCCATGGAGTTTCATGTTCATTAGCTAAATAGCTTCGAATCATGAAACTCCTCAGCACAAGGCTGGGGTATCGAAAAAGCCTGAGGCTGCTATTCTTCTCACCAAACGCAGAATATTCAGTCCGCAGTAACCTTATTGTCCGCAACCAAGCCCAAATCCAAATCTCGGATAGCAGTTATTCAGACAAGCGTCCTCATTGTTGTTGTTGCCGTCGTCACACACTTCCTGTGGATCATCGACGACACCGTTACCGCAACTGGGCAGCGGCGCACAGCACAGGGCGCTATTGACCAGTTCATTACAGCCGAAAGTTGCAGGACAGGAGGTTCTGGAAGAACCAAATACGCAGTTATTCGGTTCGTCCAGACCAAGGTTAGAGACCAAGAGGGTGAAGTGCCCTGCACCTGAGGCGCTAGTACGACATTGAATATTTCCCAGGGCGTTGGTGGGCGAGTTGTTCGGAAAACTCCAGCCGTCATTTCGGACATTGAACTCCGCCGAGCTACAGAGGTGCCAGCCAAACGGACAAAGGCTCCCGAAATCCTGTTCGCACGTCCCATGGCTCAGATCCTCACAGACTACTATATCACTATTGGGGCCAATACTTTGCTGTACTGCTCCATTAGAGCAGTCAGAACTCAGGCCCTGAAACGGGGCGCATATCAGATTTCCTTGCGCGTCAAATCCAACTACAGCCTGGCCGGCGGGGCATATCAGGCCGAGGAACGCAGCCGCTCCCGGTTCACCTTGCTCACCTTGGGGGCCGAGCTTGCGCTGCTCGCCCTGGGGACCGATGACTCCCCATTTGACCGTCCATTCCTGGGGGTCCGATGACTCCGATTTTACCTTGGATTCCCTGAGGCCCGATCTTACCCTGTGGGCCTTGAGCACCGTCCAGTCCGGGAAGTCCGATTTTGCCCTGTTCACCCTGTAGTCCGGGAGTTCCTTGCGGTCCGAGCTTTCCTTGTTCGCCCTAGGCACCGATCGGACCGATTTCACCGTCCATTCCTGGATTTCCGATGACTCCCATTGCACCGTCCATTCCTGGGGGTCCGATGACTCCGATTTTACCTTGGATTCCCTGGAGGCCGTCTACACCGTCAGCTCCTGGGGGTCCGATCTTACCCTGGACGCCCTGCTCACCTGGGTCACCCTGGTCGCCTGAAGGTCCGGTGGGCCCTGCGGGTCCCGAAGGTCCCACCGGCCCGATTTTGCCCTGGACGCCTTGTGCGCCCGGGTCGCCCTGCGGCCCGATCTTGCCCTGGACACCTTGCGCACCCGGGTCA
>CBDCEW010000076.1:0-25714 GCA_965215885.1 Candidatus Moanibacter sp. | reverse complement strand
CGCCTCAAGGCCTTCTCTTGTCCGGCGACCTCATAGAGTTCCAACACACTGTCGCCCGCCGGACTGCGAAAAGATCTTGATCCGCAGCAACCTACGCCGTCTCGCTACGATGTGTGTGAAATGTCCGGGCTTTAGAAGTCGTTTTCGTCGAACCAGTAGCCACGTATCTGGGCCATGGGCGCGTCATCGACGATGTAGTTGACGCAGAAGATACGCTCGTCATCGAGCACAACCCAGCCGGTGTAGCCCCCGTCGGAACGTGGGCTGCGGTCGTGGTCGAGGGGCATGATGATTCCTCCCTGCCGTCTCAGCTCTCGTGCCTTGGCGCTCTCGACCGTCTCCAGGTAGGCCATGGTATTGCGGGCCCAGTGAGAGATGTCGCCCTGCGACTGGCTCGATGTCGTTGACAATTCCTCCAGTTGACTCTTGGTCCAAGGCCCGGGTGCACCCAAGGTCCCGGCCTGCTGATAGCGGTAGGTGACCATGACCTTGCCGCTGGGAAGGAGCCCAGCCACGGGGTCGTGTGCGCCATCCATGGGCGTCTCGTAGAGGCCTTCCCAGGTGCGCCCCTCGTCGTTCGAGAAGGCCTTGAAGGCAGACAGCCCGCGCGCGGCATGAGTCCCGCCGAGCCCGGAGTCCTCCCGAATATAGCAGACCAGTTCGCCGTCGGGCAGGAGCAGAATGCACCCTTCACTCAGTTCGTAGCGTTCGTCATGGCCCACAATATAGGGGCCCTGCCATGTCTTTCCCTGGTCCTCTGAGCGGTGGACGATCTGGGTGCCCCAGCCTTCACGGTCGTAGTGGTCCTCCTTCATGCGGACGGTCGTCCCTAGCAGCCATGCTCCTGAGGGCAGCTCGACGATACGGTCAGGACAGATGCCGAAGACTGATGAGTGTTCCGGCTTCGACCAGCTCTCGCCCTCGTCTTCGCTCCACCAGAAGACGATGTGAGAATTGGTTAAATCAGTGTTCTCGTCCGGAGGAGAGGGGAACACATCGCACAGGGCGAGGAGACGGCCATCCATTAGCCTCTGGATGTGGGGCAGGTTCCACTTGAGGACCACGCCATCCTTGTCCGGACGGGCTTCGACGATGGAGCGGCGCGGGGACCAGGTGTGTCCGTCGTCAACGCTCGTACGCGTGGCCACGCTCGAGAAATGGCGGACCGTATGTCCGTCACTTTCGCGGTAGATGCAGACTAGCTTGCCGCTGGGCATGCGGGCCACGTCGGGCAACAGCTCGTAGACATCGTCGTCCCGTGACACGGTCACTTTCTCGATAGGCATGTTCGGCCCTCCTTCGGCTCACTAGTGTGTTCTTCCATAGATCGTATTGCATGTCCAGCCGTCTTGTTGGAATCGTCCTCTCCGGGGTAGCTTGTGTTGCTTCTCCAACTCTGGACTTCGGAAAGGAAATCCTCGATGCCGACCATCAGCACTCGACTATCACGTACGACTTTAGCTTGGACACGAGGCATGATATCTGTGCATTCCAACAGGTATTATTCGTCATGACACTTTTGTCGGGTGTCAATGACGGAGTTCGTTGAAGTTAAGTTGCGATTTAAGTAGGTCGGGTTTCAGTACCGAAAGCGGTTGACCTTTGAGTAACTTCCTTGAGACATTAAGCTTTTGAAGGACTTGCTCTTCAGAAAACGCTTTTAGGCCGAGCATTATGCATTTTATCTTCGATCTCGGCAATGTAGTATTCACATGGAATCCCATGAGTGAGATTCAATCATTCACTCACGACGATGACTTATCCATGAGAATTCGAAGGGCACTGACCGATCACCCCGACTGGCATCGATTCGACCTTGGGACTATAGAACCGAAAGAACTGGCTCGGAATGCGGCCTTACGTGCGGGCGTTGAGGAATCCCTCGTTATGGATATCGTAGGTTCGCTGGGGAACGCGTTTAGGCCGGATCACGATACAATAGCGCTCATTACCCACTTGAGAGATTTAGGGCTCCCGGTGCATTGCCTTTCCAATATGGGACGGCCGCTGTTCGAGGGCCTGGCCAGCACATACACACTATCCGATCTGTTTGAAGAGTGCTTTGTATCGTACCAACTCGGGCTTGGAAAGCCGGACATTGAGATATTTCGTTATACCCTCGAGAAGCTCGGCCTTGAGCCGGGGCAAGCCCTGTTTTTTGATGACAAGGCTGGAAATGTAGAGGCCGCCAGAGAAATCGGAATACACGCTTTTCTGTTTACTGACGCAGAACGATGCAGACGTGATATTGAATCTCTCGTAGAACTATAAGAACCGCCCGCTCCGAAAACACGCATCTACTTCTGAAAGCGTAAATCGCGTGGAGACTATCGATGCACGGTCTCCCGGTGTCACTACTGCGTAGGTCGTTGCGACGAACGTGCCGTCGGAAAGCCGTTCGAGTCCCGCGTAGCCGGTGTTTCCTGGCTGATCCGGTGAGTGGGTGCTGTTGTCGATCAGGCGGATTCGATATTGCCCCTCCTTCGCGTTAATGAGATCATCGAATGTTCCCACCCATGCCACGAAATCCGCCGGGGTTTTCGTACCCCGGGCCATATCGCGGAACACCATGACTATACGTCCGTCGTCATCGTACTTTGCCAGATGCCGGTGACCGGTTACGGACCCTGGCAGCTCATACGGTTCGCTCCACGTCTCACCACCGTCGTCGCTGAAGATTGCGTAGGAGTTGTACCAGAAAGAGTTTTCGCGGAGCATTACGAGTAATCGGTCGCCGTTCGGCGATGGAACGATGCACGGTTCGTACAACGGGTACCGCGGATCAAACACCTGAGTTTCGTCGTGCCAGGTGATTCCACCGTCCCACGTTTTCGCGGTTGCGATGCCCTTTTCGGGATTGTCGTAGATTGTGATGTAATGCCCGGGGGAAATTCTGTGTATCGAAATCATCGGCACTATGCAGCGTAATCCGTTCTCCGAAAAAGGCGCCCAGGTTCTTCCTTCATCGAGTGATACTGACTGAACCATGTTGCCGCTGAAGGAACTTGCGAAAACGATATATCTCCTCATTCCCTCCGGGCAGGTAAACGCGTGAATACAGGGACAGTTGCAGGCCTCGTGCCACTGCACGGGAGATTGAATCCATTCCCACTTAACTCCACTGTCTCGACTCACCTTCATCGGACCGCATCGCCCGCCGTGACCGACGGTAAACACACAGAACATCGATTCCCCGTCGTCGGCCAGAAGCGTATTGGGATGCTGAAAGCCTCCACTGGTTTCGAATTTCTCATCACCCTTCGTATAGGCAAACACATCGTCTCCCGGCGCCACTATCGAGTACCTGTCCCTGCCGGTAAGATCGATTACCGGAACATCGTATCCCGGTGAATACTTCGTTGGGGCGGGAGGAGTCAGCCAGTCTTGAAAATCCGACGCAGTTGCCTTGAAGGATCTCAAATTGACTTCGTGGTTTCCGAGGCTTGAGAAGCCGAATTTGCCGAACGTCGAATTGGAGTACGGCACTGTATAAATCTCATCACCGTTAACAATGAACGTAAGCGTATTGCCTTCGCGAATCGCTTCGAAGGTGAAATACTCACCTTCGAGCAACGAGTTCTTCTTTCGGATTATATCTTTCTGGAAATTACCGATTATCGGTCCTTTTAGTCTGTAGTAGCCACGGGTAGAAAATGAAAACGTATTGTACTTGCGCACCGGCTCGGGTATGTATGCGCTCGTTCTGAGATCTATTTCCCCGTCTACCCAGCTCGATTCTCCGCTGAATAGAAACGCCGGATCGGCAATGTAGAGATAGCGCGCCTTTTCTCCTCTCGGGCCGATCGCCTTATCGATTAAGCAAAGCTCGGCGGTGATATAAAAATCACCTCGACCGATCTCTCTTCTCGCGAATGCCATTGGACGTCCGCGAAGCAGACGCACTCTGTCATTTTCCAGCTCTACCTTTGCCGTAGAGAAGAGCTCGTCGGTTACCTGTCCGTTTTCGACATATACGATCGACTTGCCCTTTTCGCGTACCATCGTCGCTCCCTCCTATCGTTCATCGGCAGATTCGACAACCAGTCCGCCAACATTTTTGATTCTGCTGAAGAATTCGTGATTTCGACTACCGTGTCCACTTTCAGATGAAAGTGGCTACAAATATCAACGACTTACGAAACTTTGTAGCCGCGTTCCTGAGAACGTGGGGATTTTTCAGCGAGATCATTGTTACGATCCGGCAGGTTATCGTGAGCGTCGACGGCAGCCATCGCGATGGCTGCCTCGTGGAGAACATGAGCTGCGGACATAATCGGTACATGTTTGTCAAACTGTGCCCATGCCTCGGCCATTTTCGGCAGCTCATCAATAAATTCTCGCAGCGGTTCTATGTACTTTTCATCCGGTTCCAGTTGGTGGGCAAACGCCAGCAATAATGGAAACGGTCGTTCGCGAATGTAGAATGTATCGCCCCTCAGCTCTGCCAGTTCGTCCGGCTCGAATGCTTTGAATTTTGCAACGAGCGTATTCGCCGCACGAAGCACAAGATCTCTTATCTTCGGGTCTTTCGATTCCAGATACATGTCATAGAACATGCACATCTCGTGGTACCCCGCACTCGATGCCGTAGTTTCGTCCGAAGTTGTCAGTTTCTCTCCCAACGCGCCCGCGGTAAAAATGTCTCCCGGAAAAAATCCGTTGTCAAATTGCGTGCTCAAATGACTGCTCATCGACCGGCTCACACAGTCCACGTATTTTTGTTCCCACGACGCATGGTAGAAGAACCATAATGTCGACATCGGTCCCACGAACTCGCGCCGCATAGCGATCGATCGATTCGAAACGACTCCGGCCGGCTCCTGTGTTTCGACAAAATGATCCGCAGCTTCCCTGGCAACCTCAAACGCCCGTCTGTTGCCCGTGAGAAAGTAGTGAATAAGCCACCCCTGTATCTGTGTGTGCGAGGGGTTTGGACTGCCGCTCCAATGGAGGATGTTGTGGTAATGAATTAGCCCGACGTTCTCGGGATGTATGGGATCGAAGTGGATGATGTCGACGTCTTCCAAATGTTCTGCGTATGCCTCGGCAAGCCGCCAGCACTTGCGCTTTCCCGTTCGCAGATAATTTATCCACTGATTGTAGAGATGATCGAAACACTCGTTGTTGAACCAGCCGATGAGATCGGTAATGCGTTTGCCGGGAAAATCCTTGAATACGCGATAGGTGAAGCCGTGTGCTCGACCGTGCGCGTTGAGCAGATCACCGTAGTCGATCATCCCATAGAGGCGGTCGTTCTCCACAGGACCGTCGAAAATACTGTCGAAAAGCAGCTCGAGGCTCTTCTCGAGCTCGGGAAACTTTTCCGGTTCGTATCCGTGAACGAGCCTCAATACCTTGGTTCCCTCTATGTACTTCGGTCCCGGAAGGGCGAGCGGTGGGATTTGAACGGTTCTTGCCAGGTCGGCCGCATCGGCTGCGCTGAACGGGTTTGGCTCGCTGCTTGAATTTGAGCCGAACGCGATCCACAACTCATGAGACTTTGCCAATCCGACGGCCTTGCCGACGGCGTGGACGTCGCCCACGACAAACCGCCTGCCACCCAGTCGATTTTCGGCAAACGCGCGGGCTTCGCGAATGGATTGCAGGTCTCCCTCCTTTGCGCTGTAGGGGGCATCTGATGTGCCGAAAAATCCCTTAAAATTCACTGGGGCCGTGGGTCGTTCAGACATCTGTGCCAAGAGCTCTTCCTCGGTCTTCGCGCACCGGCTGCAATGGATGAATTCCTCTTTCCACGGCACTTCGAGATCGAGGATTTTTCCGCTCCTGGACGGCCAAAGCTCGATATCCATTTCACCGGTTTTTCGCACGGTGACGCCCTTGGGATATTCCCTCCACGAATCGCGAAGCACCACCGCAACGGCGCAGGCCTTGCCCTCAACGAATACACATCCGTCGGACCGGTTTCCGCTAACGGCTGGAGCGTCTTCGGACTCGATCTGAAACCTCTGATCGTCTATCTGTAAATAGGAAGCCGGTCCGGGAAACGTGTGAAACGTTCCCGCGCCTTCCCCGGCATCGCACTCTCCGGCAACAGCCGTCTCGACGATCTCGCCGACATTCCAGGGAAACCGCATCTTGATTTCGGCGATTTTGAATCGGTCCGGATTTTGATCGAAGATAAAGGTGTGAAACAACCTTATACGGTCCCCACTGCAATAGAAGTGCAGCCGAAGAATATACGGGAGCACGATTTTTCCGTGGGCGTCGGCATGAGCACCGCGGATGCAGATACTTCCTCTAATCGGACCCCTGTCCTCGATCGTTATCTTTGGAGGCAGCGCGTTTTCTACGGAATTGTATTCCGCGCCGTTTGCATCGCGGATGGATAGTATGGGAAATGCCTTGCCCGCGGTAAGATCGGCCCATCCATCTTCAGATCGAACACGAAAGGTGCGTATGAACTCACCGTTCTGTGCCTCAGCGGCGTCAACGAATCCTATTTCGAATAGTTCATTGTAAACAGTTTTCGGTCCTGCGAATCTGCCGTCGTAAAAATCGTACGATAATGGATATTCAGGTAATACATTCTGCACATCTGGACCGTATTCCAGAAACAATTCATCTTTTCGCGACACGCTCGCCGGAAGCTCCGCGTCCACGAGCAACCACTTTACAAAAGATAAATCCTTTGCCCAGGTTGCGAGCGTGGTGCCTTGAGTCGGATAGGCATTGCCGTCTTCATCGACAATTCGACACGCAGCTCCATTGGCAATCTCCCTATCGCCAAACGGGATGCCCTGGGTAAGAAAGAAATGCCTGCCGCTCATAACAGGCTTACAGTCAAATTTGAGAGCGATCTTCTTTGTTTTCTGGGTATTCATACAGCACACTAGACTAGGAACCGACACGAAATGACCAATAATTGGAGTTTCCCATATGGCAAATACGCATCGTCTGAATTTTCGACCTATGAAACTTTCGCGAGCAGTTTTGTCCTTTCAAGACCCTTTGGCAATTGTCTTTTCGGGCCTCTGAGGTTGAATAGGAGGTAATCGCTATTCGTTGAGGATCTGGCCGTTGTTTCACGAAGCCTGGGGCGGAAAACACGATTCAGGACACCCACCTGATCTCGGGGAGGCATGGCGGGGAGGCATGGGGTCAGACTGGAATGGCGCTAAGATAAGGGGCGTATCGCTCGCGAGCGAGCTTCCTACGAGTTGCACAAATTGCTGTAGGAAGGCCGCTTGCGGCCGAAACGGACCGCGGCAGGATTTACCGTTATTGCCCCTTATCTTAGCGCCATTCGGGTCCGACTGCGAAATGAGGGATTGAGAATCCAATGAGGCTATAGCACCACGAGAGCTCAAGGAGCTGGATTGGGGGATCTGTTCGGGAATTTGCCTGGGAAAAGATCAAGAGGGATATTGAAAGAGACAGAAATTCAGGGGAATGGAAAGTAACCATTGCCTTTTCACTGAATTAGTGCAGATCAACGCGGGCAGAGGATAAAACAGTAAATCCTATAATTCCCTGAGGAAAATCTAAGAATTTCCAATCTGACACCCTCTGACCGCCGCTCAGTACCGTTCCCCCGTACAGTTAATCCCACACTGCGGTTCGTGGTCGCTTAAAATAAGTAACGCTTGCAGCACAACTGGAATCGCTCCCTCTGCAATTTTATCTCCTATTCCCAACTCCTCGTGAAGAGTAAAACTCCCTACACCCTCCGCCGGGTTGGCGACGGAATTGATGACATCGAGCACGCCCGCCGCACCACTGAAATTGGATTCGCCATCCATGAGTCCAGTGCGAGGGAGGGGGCCGCGGTGTCGCTTCCCTTGGAAAACCGCTCCCGGCGAATCGAGTCCTTCCCGTGGAGGAATGAGTGAGTTCCTCGACAATGGCATAAACTCAACTCGCCTGTTCGGCGACTCGCGATTTCAGACGAAGCGAGGAGGGCGGAGAGAATAGAGGGTCAGAGTGGAATGGCGCTAAGATAAGCCCGATTAACGACGATTTTTGCCTTTGTTTCTGCGCGAGCGCGAGACTTTCATTTTCCCTCGCGGCTTCGTTAGTAATTGGTAAGGTTTCGGTCTTCGTTTGACCGCTCGTGGTTCGCTGCGGTGTTCTCGTAGTGGAACAGTCTCCTCGGCAATAATCAGAACCATCTCGTCAATGATGCGTTGTTGCTTTCGAGGTTGCTTGCGGGTGGCGTTCAGAGCGGTGCAGTACTGCCGAACGGTGTCGACCGTGCTCTTGAAGCTGAGCCGATGCAGGTCACGCTGATAGAGGGTGGCGGGGTGTTGCATGAGGGCGCGGATGAGATTATAGGCGATAAAGAACAGCTGGATTTCCTTACGCACCATTTCGGGAGTAAGGCAGCGTACCGTTTCCATCTTCATAGTCGTTTTAATGTCGCGAAAAAACAGTTCCACTGACCAGCGGCGGAAGTAGAGATCGGCCAGATCCTCTACGGTGTATTGGAGGGGGTCGGTAAAGGTGGTCACAAGATCGATCTTTCGGGTACGGAAGCCTTTGAGCTGAACGAAGAAACGCACCATTCGCAGAGTCAGTTCGGCCGGTAATTGAGCCCATTCTTCCGGGCTGAACGCGTGCTGTCTCTGCGGTTTTTTCCAGGTCACCAGCCGATCGTATCGGCCCAGTGTTTGGCCGCTACGGAAGTCGCATTTGCGCCTTTGGTGCAGGCGCATGACCGCGTCCATTTGATGGTTTAGAAGCAGCCCCAGATTGGCATAAGAGCAATAACCGCGGTCGCACAGAACCACCTCTGCTTTTTTCAAATACCCAACGAATTTGCGCAAAATGCCGCTTTCATGGTTTTTTAAGGTGGTCTCGACACAGTGCAGCAAGGCCCCGCTGGCCAAACAGAAACAGCCCACCAGAAGCATGACGGGAAATCCGCACCCCTCTTTCTGCCCCCCGGGTTGGGGAAAGGCCCTCTGGTTCTGCTCGGTATCGGGCATACTGATCCCAGTACCGTCTATCACTCTGACCTCGTGCCCCTTCCACCGCTGCGCTTGCCTTACCTCCTTGTGTATCTGCTCGCTGACCTCTTCACCGATCTTTTGTAAGTCCTCTATACCTATGCGCTGACGTGCCTGGCAATAGGCCGAGGTGGAGGAACTGGGCAGGTTCAACTCCCGCTCACTACAGTAGCTCTGCACCTTTCTGACGACCTCCCGGCAGGCTGTCTGCGGGGAGAGCACCTGGAACAGAAAGCCCCAGAAGGTCGTTCTGAGTGAGTAGACTCGTTCCCGGCTGTTTTCTTTTTCGCTCTTGGGTTGCAAAACTCCCAGAGGAATCCACCGATCAAACAGATCCGACAACTCCGATAGAGTTGACTCTCTTAGATGAGCCAGTTTTTGCTTTAATTGTGCCAGGGCCGACTTAGGCGGGCGACCGCATAGAATGTGATTAAACCCAGGCAGGAATCTTGTCATATTTTTCATACAACAAGATTAGCCTACTAACGGTCATAGTACAAGCTTTTTACATATTTTTTACAATTATTTTTGGCTTATCTTATCGCCATTCGGGTCAGAGTGGCATGGGTTGAGTTTTGACCTCGCGTGGATTAGAATCAGCTGTCAATCTTGACGGTGAGGGAGATTCAGGAGGAGTTCTATAGCCTTCTTCGCCGATTATCAGCATCGTTACCCAATCGCGCAGCGACTTCAAATTCGCAAGAGACTACAGGAAGAAATAACTACAAACAAATATGTCAGACATCACGTTCATTTCCGGTGGCCAGACTGGCGCCGATCGCGCAGCCCTTGACTGGGCTATGGAGAATGGAATTGCGCACGGTGGATGGTGTCCGAAAGGAAGGAAAGCCGAGGATGGCAGGATTCCCAAGCTCTACAACTTGAAAGAGACTAAGAGCGCCGACTACCGGGAGCGAACCCGCCTCAACATCCAGGACTCCGACGGGACTCTGATATTCTCCAAGAGCCCGCTCACCAATGGAACCAAATATACAATGGAGCTGGCGAAAAAAATGGGAAAACCGGTGCTGCATATGGAAAAAGGTGAGTATTCCGCTGCGACTGATATCGCGAAATTTATCCGGCGACACAAGATCAGCATCCTGAATGTGGCGGGTCCCCCTGCTTCAGACGACCCCGAGATTTACGATGACGTCAAGGCGACATTAGCACTGTGTTACCTTTGGAGCGCCGAGCTCGGATGGATTGGCGGGCTGAACGAAGAGTAGAGGAATGATTCCATGGATCCACGGTGTCTCGACAATCAGCTGAGGGAAGCGGAACGAATTCAATTTCGTGACCGCGGTTACCTCATGCTCGAAAATGTGCTCGAGCCGGACCACGTCGCTGATCTCGTCGATATCGTCGACCGCGTCGACGGGGAGGAGCGCGCTCGCCTCGGACATGGGCCGAGGGATCGAATCAATCATTTCGACTTCATCGGTAAAGACGCTGCTTTCCTCGAGTTGCTCGATCATTGCAGGACGTTCCCCAAGGTCTGGGGTCTGCTCGGCTGGCACATCCAGCTTTACCACTCGCACATGACCTGTACGCCACCGGAGCCGGTGGGGCGATCCCTGGAGAAAGACGGGCTTGGGCTGGGATGGCACCAGGATAGCGGGCAGCTGAATCGCGACCTGGAAAGCGAACCGCGCCCGATGATATCGGTCAAGGTGGCTTTTTTTCTGACTGATACATCAATCCCTGGGCGGGGTAATTTCTTTGTCCTGCCGGGCAGCCAGCAGCACTATGATTTTCCCGGCTCCGATCGCAAAAAACTCGTGGAAGGCGCGGTAGCGGTTCTTGCGCCGGCGGGATCGGCGGTGGTTTTTGATCGCCGTCTCTGGCACTCGGCGAGTGCAAATTACTGGAACCAGCCACGACGCGTCCTTTTCTACGGTTATTCATACCGCTGGCTTCGTCCGCGGGACGACATGACGATCGACCACTATCTCGACAGATGCGGGCCGATTCGTCGACAGCTTCTCGGCGTTACGCATTCGGGGGGGCGCGGGTTCACTTCTCCCACGCCAGCCGATGTACCCCTGAAGACCTGGCTCGAAGAGCACATCGGTTCAGAAGCCGGCGCTGTCTGAAAAAGACGGGGTGGGTGGGGTCCGACTGCATGTGCTTATTATGCGGCGCCATTTCTACCAACTATGATTGAAGAATCGAAAGCCACCAAAATTGCTTAGGTAGGGATACCCCCTTCTTGAAATTTCGGGCTAATTCTGACCCGCCCGCCACCGTACCAAGTTACATTCGCTCGGCGAAGCTCAAGTGAGCCGAGCTCCCCATTTCCCCCCTGCCTCAGTTTTCTCCGAACAACGGCCAAATCCACAACGAATAGTAATTACCGCCTATGCAACTGGCAGATACCAGGAAAAAACAATTGCCGAAGCGTATCGAAAGGAGTAAAATACGCTCGAAAACTCCAGAGCTCGATAATTTCAACGATTCAAACCCATCATATGGGAAATCTCGGTCTAAAACAGTTTTACGACATTATCCGCGATCGGCGGCTACTGATCCTCCTTTCCATTGGCTGCGGGCTCCTCTTTGCCGCGTCCAACCTGCTGCCGGCCCTAATCATCCGCGAACTGATCCAGTGGCTCACGGAAGGCGGGGGAGATGCGTCGGGCCTCCGCCGTCTCACCCTGATGCTGATTGGCGTATACTTCTTCAGAGGAATCACGCGCTACGGATACGGCCGTTTCTCGCACGTGGCCGCCTACGAGGTGATGCACGACCTGATGGGCCGGGTTTACCGCCACATCCAGCGCCTGCCGCATCGGTTCTTTAACAGAGAGCGCACCGGGAACCTGATCTCGCGTTCGGTCAATGACGTCGAAGCCGTGGAGGACTTCATTGCCCATGGAATCCCGGAGACCGTGTTGGCCTTTATCATTCCCGCCGCCATGATGGTGGTGCTCTTCGCGGTCAATAGCAAACTGGCCCTGATCACCCTCCTGCCCATCCCCCTGACCGCATATCTCGTTTTCCGCTACGTCTCCCGGGTGCGAAAGATCTGGCGTTCCGTCCGTAACCGCCTGGCGGAGGTCGTAGCCCAGATCCAGGATAACTTCTCGGGTATCTCGGTAATCAAATCCTTCGTTCGCGAACCACAATGTGCCGAGCAGATTGAAGCCCGCAGCCGGCGCTTCCGTGACAGTTCGATCGAGGCCAACGCAATTTCCCTCATTCCCGCGGGATTGATCGAGGGCGCAGGCGGTCTGGGAATCATTCTGGTAATTTGGAGCGGAGGGACGGGAGCGCTGAATGGGGAGATTTCGGTCGCGGATCTGTTCCTGTTCATCGTCTACCTGGGTCATATCTACCAGCCGTTTCTCCAACTCGCGACGATCAATGATGTCCTCCAGAAGGCCTCCGTCAGCACGGAACGCATCTTCGAACTGCTCGCCATCGAACCGGATATTGTCGATGCACCGGATGCGGCAGTACCTTTGCACATCGACTGGAACCTCCGTTTATCAAATCTCAGCTTTTCCTATGACGGCGATGGACCGGTCCTTCATGATGTCGAATTCGAGGTGGGTGTCGGTGAGATCGCCGCCCTGGTGGGGCCAACGGGAGCGGGGAAGACCACCATCTCCCACCTGGTTCCGCGTTACTATGATCCCCAGAAGGGCGCGATTCTTATCGGCGGATGCGACATACGCTGTTTGCCATTGCACTTCTTGCGGAACCACATCTCCTCAGTCCCGCAAGACGTCTTTCTCTTCCACGGGACGGTACGAGAGAATCTGCTCTTCGGACGGCCCGACGCGACCGAGGAGGAGGTCCTCGAGGCCGCGCGCGCGGCCAATGCCGAGGAATATATACGGGAGCTTCCGAAGGGCTACGATACCATCATCGGAGAACGCGGAGTGCGTCTCTCGGGTGGTCAGAAACAGCGCCTGTCAATCGCCCGGGCAGTGCTCAAGAATGCCCCCATCCTGATCCTGGATGAGGCCACCTCGGCAGTGGACACCCACACGGAGTTGCTCATCCAGGAGGCCATATCCCGGTTGATGCATAACCGAACTACCCTGGTCATCGCGCACCGCCTCTCCACCGTGCGAAACGCTGATCGAATCATCGTCCTGGATCGGGGCCGTATCACCGAGATCGGAACCCACGACGAATTGATTGCGGCCAACGGCATGTACACGCGCATGGTGCGGATCCAGGATTTGGCTGTCGACCCGCTGATAGGTATTGAAATGGATTTTTGAGCTAAATACAAATTCACCAGATTATGGACGGTATTCACGACATGGGAAAATGTACGGGTTCGGGAAGATCGAACGCGAGAAGGATGAACCCGTTTTCCACGAACCCTGGGAGGGTCGGGTATTGGGGATCAGCCGAGCGACGTTTATGCTTATACCTCGCGGTATGCGGGACTACATCGAGCGTCTCGACCCGGCGTTTTACCTTTCGTCGAGTTATTTTGAACGCTGGCTCAATGCGTTGCCTTATCTCCCCAAATTTCTTTCAATCGTTGATCACGACCACAATTCCAGCGATATAACCTGTAGCGAATAGGACTTTTTTTATAATAATCCTGATGGGAACTTTCTCTACCCTTAATGGGGTAAAAGGTGAATGCATTTAAAAACGCTCTTCAGATCGTATTGGAGCACCTCCTTGAGGCGCGATCTGTTGGGTGGGGGTGAGATGTAGGGGTCGTATTGGAGCACCTCCTTGAGGCGGATCTGTTGGGTGGGGGTGAGATTTTGCGGATTTTTGAAGAAACAGTATTTGCTTTTGAATAACTTTTTTGTAGGGGAATTGTTCAACGACTTTCTTTCGAGACTGTTCAGCCGTTTCAAGGAAGGAAGGTCGAGTTG
Organism: Candidatus Moanibacter sp.; assembly: GCA_965215885.1. GTDB lineage: Bacteria > Verrucomicrobiota > Verrucomicrobiia > Opitutales > UBA2987 > CBDCEW01. The sequence goes on along the minus strand of CBDCEW010000076.1, from coordinate 11,895 downwards.
CAAACCACGAATTCCCAAATTTATCTTGGAGTCATTCCTAACGTATTCTTATGCAAATCCGTTACTAAAGGAAATTATGAGACCTATTCGACAGAGTAATACTAATTTTCCATCAATGCAGATCGCAAGGCACAACCTGTCCCATTCTAACTCATAACGGTTCTCGTATCAGGTGTGAACCCGGCCTCCTTGTTGCCCATTCAATAATGCGGATTCGAACGGGGCGTTAATAAAGTGACGTTGACCCGCAAAGAAAAAGGCATCGCAAGAGCAACGGCGGGATCCGCTTTTCTCACGGCCGCCGTCACGCTCACCGCGCAGATTCTCGTGCACCGCATGGTGTCGGCGAAGTTCCTCAATAACTACGCCTTTGTGGTGATTTCCCTTACGATGCTTGGATTTGCTTTTTCCGGGGTTATCCTGACTCGATACCTGGAGAGCTATATACGCAACATACGTGAATCCATAGCTGTTTTTTCCGGTCTTTTCGTGGGCACTCTTCTGGGCGGAGCGGCGCTGCTTTATCATGCGGATGTCGAAGCGAATTATCATGTCTCGAGGTCGGGCTACCTTCTGGTCTTCCTGAGAACCATTCCCTTTGCCCTTGTCTTTGCCCTACCATTCACTTTTTCGGGACTGATCCTCGGTATTCTCCTCACAGCTCCCGAGTTTCCCACCCGCAGAATCTACTTCTACGATTTGCTCGGCTCGGCCCTGGGTGCGTTTGCGGTCATCCCGGGCCTGGCATGGATAGGGGTTGAGAACAGCTGCCTTTTTGCCTGCGCGCTGCTCCTTGTTGGGAACCTGGTCCTCTTCATGCCGCGAAAATGGAGTGTGCGCCTCCTCTCCGGGCTCACTCTACTGGCCCTCGTTTTTGCATTTCTCTACTCCGAGAGGCTCTTTCGAATGCGTTATGCTTCGGGATCAATGTTGGCTCAGATCGAGAAACTGGATGCACCGTTTGGAGTCGAGCACGTGGCCTGGGATCCCGTCGCCAGGATCGAGGTCTCGCGCATTCCGGTTCCGGATCCGGAGAATTTCCGCTATCCCGCCCTCATCGGTAGCGATCGGGAATTCCTGCAGCAGTTTGAACGCATGCTGACGCAGAATAACTTTGCATTTACCTACGCCCTGGACTACGCTGGGAAACCGGAGTCCCTGCAAGGGATCGGGGAAACTCTCTACGCGGCGGCTTACGAGATCTCTTCGGTGCAGAAGCTCCGGGCCGTAGCAATCGGGGTGGGCGGAGGCTTCGATATGCTCACCGCATTGGCCTATGGAGCCCGCGAAGTTACCGGGGTGGAGATCAATGCAGCTACCTACAGAATCCTTACGGACACCTACGGTGACTATTTTGCGAACTGGGTAAGTGACCCGCGGGTAAATCTGGTGCTTTCCGAGGGTCGGGATTACCTCTCCCAAATCGACCGGCGCTATGACGTTATTCAACTTTCCGGCGTCGACACATTCAGCGGGACGGTTGCATCCGCACACGTCTTCTCGGAGAATTATCTCTATACCCTGGAAGCTTTTGAGCTCTTCTTATCCAGGCTGACTGATGATGGGATCCTCAATCTGATGCGCCTTGAGCATGATCCCCCCCGGCCCATGTTTCGCGCGCTGATTACGGGATTCAGAGCCCTCAAGAATGCGGGGATGGAAGATCCTGCAAGGCACATTATCATGATTTCAGCGCTTGACGGAGGCTTGAGTGCACTCCTTTTGAAGTAAACTCCCTTTACCGACGAAGAGATGCGGAAAGCTGTCGACTGGTGTGAGCGCTCGGCCTTCTTCGAGCTGAGCGCGGGGCCGGACCTGAACAAGGCTTACAGCAATCTCTATCAGATTTACTTGAGCATGCCGAATGAGAAGTTTCGCGAGGGACTGTTGGAACGTTATCCTTACGATGTCGCGCCGGTCGGCGATGATCGCCCCTTTTTCTTCCGATTTTCCTACTGGTGGCACGCCTGGCCCACTGTCAAGGTGGCGGCTCCCTTCATGGAGTACAGCATTCTGATCCTTCTCCTGACGATCGTCCTGGCTGTCCTGCTATGTATTTTCCTTCCACTTCGATTCCTTACCCGTAAGGACAGGCGGATATCCGGCTACCGTTACTACATATACTACTTTTCCAGTCTGGGGCTCGGATATCTCGCCGTTGAAATTGCCCTTCTGCAGAAATTCGGGCTTTTTCTCGGGCACCCCAACTTTTCCCTTTCGGTGGTTCTCGCCGTGCTTTTGTTTTCCTCTGGAATCGGCTCGCTGTTTTCGCAGTCAATACTCTCTTTCCTCGGCGGCGTGCGTTCCGCTGCCCTTTTGCTGGCCGCCCTAATCGCATTCGAACGCTTCCTCGTCTTTCCCCTGCTTTCCGACCTGATCGTCTGGTCCTGGCTCCTCAAGGTGCTGCTTGTCACGCTCCTCATTGCTCCACTTGGGCTCGTCCTCGGCGTCTTTCTTCCCACCGGGCTGGATCAGCTCAAACGCAGCGCGGCCGATTTCACTCCCTGGGCATGGGGTATCAACGGGATCTTTTCGGTTCTCGCACCATTGTTGAGCGTTGCCTTCTCGTTGACCTGGGGGATCAATGCCCTTTTTCTGGCCGCCATTCCGATCTACCTCGCAGCCGGCTTTTCGCTTTCAAAATCGATAGAGAAGGCAGCTTGAACTGGACGAGGGGGGAAAGAGAAGGATGAAAGCTGAATGATGAAGGATGAATGGCTCGCAAACCAAGGATTGAAAGTAACGGTCCAGCTTCGCTTCCGCTTCGCCGTGACAGGTCAGTCTTCGCTTCGCTCAGCGCATGAAAGCGTGGTTGGTATTGCTTAGCGAAACTACCACCTTTCCTATCCGGGCGCCAAGCTGGTGGCGGTCTGTAAAATGCTCGCAGCGCCCGGCAAGATTGACGACAGGCAGGCGCGTTTTGCGTTGCATGGACTGGTCATGCACGTGGGCCGTCCGGCGGCAAAGACATTCTGATAGTGATTGAAAGCGAACCTCCCTCCATGCGAATGACGGGATTGCGCGCGGTCGCCAACTTCATCGTCGCATCACAGTAATATTGGATGAAGCTTCCGCGAAAGTGAGTATGAATCCGGCGGATCGATAGCGCAAGAAAGAATATGAATAAATCCAATATCCACGCGTCTTATATAGTAGAGCACCAAAGTCAGCTGACAGGAGAAGACCTTCATGGGCAATGAGATCCGCCGTGGCAGCCGGTGGCTTGTGAAATGCAGGGGCCAGGAATCCGTCGGCCTTAGGGTCCAACAGATTCCCAGGGGGAAAGATGAGCGTGTGATGAAACTGAATCGAAAGATCGTGATTTGGACCACCGTATCGGTTTTGTGGTTACTGGCGGGTCCTGGGTTCGATCTCAGAGGCGAGGATGATGGCAGGGAACCGGAAACGAAAAAGGCGCGGAGCCGTTCCGAAACGGTGAACCGCTCGCCGAGCCGGGAATATCACTCTTCAAGGGAAAGATCGGCCGGTCGAGGCAGATCACAGTCCTCCGTTAGCAGAGCCTCAAGAAGGACAGGCGGATCGAGGTCTCGGACGGAACCAACCTCCAGCTCAGCCATGAGGCATCGAGCCGCTGTTATCCCAAGGGAAAGATCGTCCCCTGCGCGATCCCTCCACGGCCGCTCCTCCCCGGCTCAATCACTTGCGAAACGTCGCTCCTCCTCCGAATCCTCTTCAGCCAACCAATCGTCAATTGGGCGGGGGGTCCCGGCCGCTGAGGCGACCGGCCGCACGGGGCGTTCTCGCTCCCATTCAGTTCACCGAAATGAACACCAAAGCGGTTCCACAACCACACAGGATTTGACCCGCACCCACCGCCGGCCTGATGCCAGTCGCGCTCGTGGCCCATTGAATCGGGAAGCGGGCAAACGGCGCTCCGTGCAGCCCAGGATCAGTCGCGAAGGTCCTTCTACGGGACGCGGCCGAAGCGGTGAGGTGAGCGACAACAATGCCACCCGCAACCGGTGGTATGGCAAAATCCGGCGGTATGAACGAGCGGGCACGGGATCCTCAGTTTCGGTGGTTGGGCAGAGATCCGCTGCATCCGACCGGTCGAATGAGACTCTCCTTAAAGCGCCCGTTGATGTGATTTCCCGTCCCTCGAAGGTCTATAAACAGACTCGGTCGGATTCCCAATTCAGCTACAGCGGGCTTCAGGAAGGGATCGATCGTGAAACACGCGTGCGGAGGGAGAAGCAGATGCGTGTGGCCATCGACGCCATCGTTGCGAGCAAGGGTGTCCGCGGTGTTACAGGTCTCCGACCGGCGTCACTAATCGAAGAAGCCGGGACGAGAGGGAATAGCGTGCGAAGGGATAACGCTGGACAGGGCGGCGGACATCATCGACAGACGAAGAAATTGGACGTGAACATCGATCTGCATTTCGGCCATGTCCACGGGCCACAATGCGGCCATTACCACCATGGCGGTCGCTGGCATGATTACCCGAGCCACCACGTTCACGGCCCTCGCTGCGGGCATCATTTTGTCAACGGAAGCTGGATTTCGTTTGCCATCGGCCATGCCCACGGGCCCGGTTGTGGTCATTTCCGTAATGGCGGTGTCTGGCTCTCCCATGCGGGTTATCACCACCGACACGCTCCCGGCTGCGGCCATTATTTCTATGACGGCCTCTGGCACAACCACTCCCGGGGGCACGTCCATTTCCATGGTTGCGGGCATTTTCACTTCCGCGGAGGGTGGCATGACTTCCCGGAAACCCATGTTCATTCGGCGACCTGCGGTCACCTCTACGACGGTGTGAGGTGGTATGTGAGCGGCCATTCTCACCACGCCCACCGTGACGGCTGCGGGCACTATTTCTACCGCGACAGGTGGCACATCTATCCGCGGCGCTCTTATATACGCAATCGGATGAGCAACTTCTACTTTTTTATCGATTTGGGCCGGTACGAGACGCGTCACGTGCCGCATTATGTTTACGACCGGCAGTCGCGCTATGAGGCCGAACCGGTCAATATATTCGAAGCGAATGACCATCTCAGCAAGGCCTACGCGGCATTCGAGAATGGGCGTTATTACCGTGCGCTGGTGGAGTTTAACGCGGCCATTGACGAGGCGCCCGAGGACGGGCTGCTCTATCTCGCCCGGGGCCACGTTTATATTGCCGTGGGCGACTACCGCTCGGCTTATGACGACCTCGTCCACGGCATGGAGTTGATCCCGGACTGGGGCAGGGTCGAGTTTAACATGGGGGAAATATACGACGATCCCGATGTGTTTGGCGTACACTTCGAGAGGTTGAAGAAATGGGTCACGGAGCATCCGCGCGACTATCAGGCCCACTTCGTGCTCGCATACGTCCACTATTTCCTGCAGGAATACGAAGCTGCCAAAGCCAAGCTTGTCTACACGCTGGCCTGGGAACCGAAACACGCGCAGGCAAACAGGTTGATGGAGGACATCCTTGAGCGCGAGGCCGAGCAAGAGGTCAGAGGCGGGGAGTAAAGGATTTAAAAGGGAGAGCTTACAAAGGAAACGACGAATTTCTTGCTGGTGTGAAGCTGGTGAGTTGCGGGAATGTGGCGATTAGAGTATAGATTACTTGTCCCTCTTAAGCGCCATCCACCATATAACCTGGCTGCCACCTTCAAACTAAAAGCCTCTCAATCTCATTTACTAACGTCTCTTCATCAGTAATCGGTTTGCTCACGTAGCCATTGAATCCTGCCTCCCGGAATTTCGGCTCGTCACCAACCATTGCGTGAGCCGTCAGGGCAATGCTAGGGATGTTTTGATATCCATCAATTTCTTTGATTTTTCCGAGCAGCTCGACCCCATCCATTCCCGGCAAGCCGATGTCCAGGAGAAAAAGGCCAGGTGGCTCTATGGCAGATTCCTCTAGTGAGACCTTATCCGAAAAGCTACTGATTGGCCGCAAAGAGGCGCAAAAGGCGCAAGAAAAACTTGAGAAAAATCATTTTTTGGCTTGATAAAAAGTGTCGCAACATGCTAGTATTTAACAACCTAAGATTAAGAAAGGAGTTAAACATGCCAACATGTGCGACAGAGGAGAACAAAAGCGATAAGACGCCCCTTAGCAACCTCATTCTGCCGGTTCCAGACACGGATTTCCGTGATTTTCTGGATGAAGTTGAAGAATTGGCCGGGTTCGCGGCGCAAATCATCGAGGCGATCGAGAAGGATCTGGACGCCCATGCACGTGAGAAGAAGAAACTTCGATTGGAAGATCGCAGGTTCTTTGAAGGGCGCACAGCGGAGCTGCCGGAGCTGGACATCGAGGAGGAGAATATTCTGGCTGCTGAATTGAATCTTGGGGCAGGCCGGCCGCGGATGCCGGCTTATGCGGTATACGTGTTCGTGATGCTTCGAGGGTTTCTGGGTTCGTTGACCACGAAACCGGCACGGCGGTTTGTGCGCGAGTCGATGAGCTTGTACGGATTTTTGCAGAGCGGGGGACTGAGAATGCCGGCGGTGACGACGATTCTGGAGAACGTGAACCTGGTCAGCCATACGACCCGCGAGTTGATCTTTGATAAACAGATTGGGTTTATCCTCCAGGAGCAATGGGACGATTTCGGGAAGCTGACGATCGACAGCACCTCGGTGAAAGCAAACAGCTGCTGGCCCACCGATGGGAAGATTCTGAGCGGTCTTTTGATGCGGGCCAATCGTTTGGGTCAGAAGTTGCATGTCTTCGGGCTGGAGGATTTTCGCAAGGGATGGGTTGGGCGTTGGCTGGAGGAAATGGACAAGCTGGAGTTTCAGATTTGTCTGGCCGCGGGCAAACCGAAGTCGAAGGGCAAGCTGAAGAAACACTACCGGCGGTTGCTCAAGCGGGGCCGCAAGGCGGCCGACTCACTAACGGGGGAACTGAGCCACCTTGAAGAGGGCCTGTCGATGGATTCACTGCCTCCCACTCGCCGGGAGCTTCTGGAGCGGGCATTGAGCCAGATCAGGGGCGATATTGCCGACGCCAAGCGGGTTGTTGAGTATGCTCATGATCGGGTGTTTCACGAAAAGAAGCTACCGTCCACACAGAAGGTCCTGAGCCTCTCGGACGGATCGGCGGCCTACATCAAGAAGGGCAGCCGCAATCCAGTGATCGGGTACAAGCCACAACTGGTTCGCAGCGAAAACGGTTTTGTCACCAGCCTGATCGTACCGCAAGGCAACGCGGCAGACTCCATTGAGCTGGCGCCGGCCATCGGCGATTCGATCAAGCGCACCGGTGTCATTGCTGAACTGGTCAGCACCGATGACGGATATGCTTCGGCGAAGGGACGCAAGGAGGTGCTGAGCATGGGGGTAAAGCAGATCAGTATCAGTGGGGCGAAGGGCAAGAAGTTGACCACCCCCGAGGACTGGGAGAGCGAGGCGTATCGCGAGGCACGCCGCGATCGCTCCGCAGTGGAGTCGCTGATGTTCACGATTAAAGATGGATTTGCCTTTGGCGAACTCGGCCGCCGCGGCATCGATGCGGTAGGCGATGAACTGCTCGAGAAGGTTCTGGCCTACAACTTCTGCCGCATCATACTGATGAAGAAACGCCGAGGGGAGGAACTGGAACAGGCAGCCTGAATCTGACCGCTTTGAAGCTCAGAGAAAAAAGCACCACGGGATGAGTATGCCTCCAGACAGCGGCAAATATACGTATTGTGCAGCAAGCCACGCCGATGGCCGCTCAATACCTGCTCATCGGCAGCGCCGGCAGCCTAAAACCCGAAACCTGCCAGCCATAGGCTGGTCCGCCCGTGGCGGAGAACCTTAAACCGCCCGCTCGAAAGGCTTTTCGAATGGGGTCTAGTGAGGAGAGCAGCTTTGGTCCGTCTTCAAACCAGGAAACTTCGTAAGCTTCACAAAGGAAGTCTTCTACCAAGTCAGCGTTATCCCTGTTGTCTTCGACTAGGAATACTCTCTTCATCCATCCCAAGGGGGTGTCTGCATTGAGAGGCTTCTTGGATGGATGAGAGCTGTTTATCGAATGGCATGCAAGAGAATTGTTAAGTAATTCTGAATTCCGGATTAACAATCACCTGTTTCTGATCAGCTCTAAACGTCGAAATAGCGCTGCGCGAAGGAATCCGTCGATGTCTTCCCCTGGTTTTGTACTGTAATCAAGGACAAGATTTATCTGACCTTTCCGTCGACCCAGCGGGATGTCAAAGGAGCTAAATGAATCGCCAGCTGGAATCTCAATTTCTCTAATGGGTTCTCCATTGGTGGAAATAATTACCATCTGGTCAACTGGAGATCGAAGGCTGATGCCCAGGGCAACTTCCCACTCTCCCACAAGATTAGCGTCAACATTGCTTTGCGGCCAGAGGCCCCATCTGACAATTCCCAAGTTCCACTGGGGGGAGGGACCTTCGGAGGGGAGAAACCCGGTCCATTTGTCAAATTGGCCAAATAATCCATGGCGCTGTTCGATCAATTCCCGGTTCATGTAGAGCTTAAAACTTCCGGGGCCGGGAGACTGGAATTGCTCGATCAGTCTGTATCTTGGGTCCTGAAGAATCGCTCCTATTTCCTGACGAATCTCCCAGGAGGGTAACCACTCGTAAATTCCGACTGTATTGTCACCGGCATAAAGAATCAGGGGGCTTTCCTCAATCGATTTCCTGTATAAAGAATGGTCTTTGAGGAGCTGGTGATCGAAGAATTCGACGGGCAGTTCTCTCTTCATTGCCAACCAGTCGAGAGTCCACTCGTTAACCAGGCCCGCGAAAGTCACAAAGACACGGAGGTTGGAAGATCGACTCGTTATGGGATCGGAAGCTAATCTTGAAATTATCTGCTCGTTTACGCTATTACCCTTTAAGACGAGGTTCCTATTTTCCCTCGGATTGTGTTCCCATAAAGCGTCGAGTCGGTGGACTGAAACGTTGAGAAACAGGAGGCCAATTGCTATGAATGCGAAGACCCACTTCAGTCGGGGAAACGAATAAGAAAAATCCGCAATATAGTATAAGGATCTTACAAAAGTAAGGATCAGAAAGATGATGTAGAATGCACCAAAAAAATCCATCCCCACTCTTCCTGCCGCGAATATTGAAAAGGATAACAGAGAAAGAAAAAGTAAGCTAAACAGGTTCCAACCCTCCGCCTTATCGCGCCTGTAAGCCGTTAGAAGCAGTGCAGTTATTATGATTATGAAGAGCGCGATCCCGTGAACTCCCATAAGCATGTTATAGGCCTTTGTGAGAAAGAACGTCGCTGACTCGACCAACCCACCCTGTATTTCCCACAGCCCACCCTGCGCTCCAAAAGTGTGGTAAAAGAAATAGGCCACAGCCTCCTTCATACAGAAAGCGAGGAGAGGTCCACCGATCAACAGAACCGGGCTCACGATCGGAAGAATCTCTTTAGCGTTAATTCGTTTGAGAAATGCGGAATCAGCATCATCGCATTCGAAGAAATTCCTGCCTAAGCGAAGGATTATACACGCACCGAACAGTGAAAAAGTGTGAGGGAAAATCGTAGGTTTACTCAAGAGAGCCAGTGTGAACAGTAACCCGCCTGCAAACAGTCGCCGGCGTTTTCCTCTATCGTCGGTCCCGATCAAAATGGAATAGCTCGCAATTCCCGTGAATACGGCGCAGCTCAGGTCCGGTCTTAATTCGTGAATGAGGTATGAAGAAAACGGAAAGGATAATACGAATATAGAAGCCATGACCGACCAGGAGAGGTGCAGACGCTCCCCCTCTCGTAGGACATGAATTAATAAGAGAGCCAGAATCAGGCCGTTCAAAATGTAGGGTGACCAATCGTAGACCCCAAAGATTGCCATCGAGATGGTAACGAACAGAGAAGTGAGCGGGCTGTGAGCCGGATGAATGACCCAGTCGGCGAGGTAGGCTCCAACCCCTTTCTCATATAGAAGCTGGAGCCTCTGCAGGCCGTCTGTCAGGTAGGTAACGTCGTCGAATCCTGCATCCTGCGACAACCTGCCGCTGTCAAACGACCAATGAATGACAACCGTCGTCAGAAAAGCGCTAAAGACGAATGCCAGAACTATCCGTGTAAGTCGCTTATTTTTTCCGGGAGCCGGTCCTTCTTTGTTTCTCGTTGCGATTCTAATATTGTCACCGGTCGATTCGAAACCGTCCACTTTTAAGTAGGTTTTTCCTTCTGACTCCTTCGGGGGGTAATAGCAAGACCTTATCCGAAAAGCTACTGATTGGCCGCAAAGAGGCGCAAAAGGCGCAAGAAAAACTTGAGAAAAATCATTTTTTGGCTTGATAAAAAGTGTCGCAACATGCTAGTGTTTAACAACCTAAGATTAAGAAAGGAGTTAAACATGCCAACATGTGCGACAGAGGAGAACAAAAGCGATAAGACGCCCCTTAGCAACCTCATTCTGCCGGTTCCAGACACGGATTTCCGTGATTTTCTGGATAAAGTTGAAGAATTGGCCGGGTTCGCGGCGCAAATCATCGAGGCGATCGAGAAGGATCTGGACGCCCATGCGCGTGAGAAGAAGAAACTTCGATTGGAAGATCGCAGGTTCTTTGAAGGGCGCACAGCGGAGCTGCCGGAGCTGGACATCGAGGAGGAGAATATTCTGGCTGCTGAATTGAATCTTGGGGCAGGCCGGCCGCGGATGCCGGCTTATGCGGTATACGTGTTCGTGATGCTTCGAGGGTTTCTGGGTTCGTTGACCACGAAACCGGCACGGCGGTTTGTGCGCGAGTCGATGAGCTTGTACGGATTTTTGCAGAGCGGGGGACTGAGAATGCCGGCGGTGACGACGATTCTGGAGAACGTGAACCTGGTCAGCCATACGACCCGCGAGTTGATCTTTGATAAACAGATTGGGTTTATCCTCCAGGAGCAATGGGACGATTTCGGGAAGCTGACGATCGACAGCACCTCGGTGAAAGCAAACAGCTGCTGGCCCACCGATGGGAAGATTCTGAGCGGTCTTTTGATGCGGGCCAATCGTTTGGGTCAGAAGTTGCATGTCTTCGGGCTGGAGGATTTTCGCAAGGGATGGGTTGGGCGTTGGCTGGAGGAAATGGACAAGCTGGAGTTTCAGATTTGTCTGGCCGCGGGCAAACCGAAGTCGAAGGGCAAGCTGAAGAAACACTACCGGCGGTTGCTCAAGCGGGGCCGCAAGGCGGCCGACTCACTAACGGGGGAACTGAGCCATCTTGAAGAGGGCCTGTCGATGGATTCACTGCCTCCCACTCGCCGGGAGCTTCTGGAGCGGGCATTGAGCCAGATCAGGGGCGATATTGCCGACGCCAAGCGGGTTGTTGAGTATGCTCATGATCGGGTGTTTCACGAAAAGAAGCTACCGTCCACACAGAAGGTCCTGAGCCTCTCGGACGGATCGGCGGCCTACATCAAGAAGGGCAGCCGCAATCCAGTGATCGGGTACAAGCCACAACTGGTTCGCAGCGAAAACGGTTTTGTCACCAGCCTGATCGTACCGCAAGGCAACGCGGCAGACTCCATTGAGCTGGCGCCGGCCATCGGCGATTCGATCAAGCGCACCGGTGTCATTGCTGAACTGGTCAGCACCGATGACGGATATGCTTCGGCGAAGGGACGCAAGGAGGTGCTGGGCATGGGGGTAAAGCAGATCAGTATCAGTGGGGCGAAGGGCAAGAAGTTGACCACCCCCGAGGACTGGGAGAGCGAGGCGTATCGCGAGGCACGCCGCGATCGCTCCGCAGTGGAGTCGCTGATGTTCACGATTAAAGATGGATTTGCCTTTGGCGAACTCGGCCGCCGCGGCATCGATGCGGTAGGCGATGAACTGCTCGAGAAGGTTCTGGCCTACAACTTCTGCCGCATCATACTGATGAAGAAACGCCGAGGGGAGGAACTGGAACAGGCAGCCTGAATCTGACCGCTTTGAAGCTCAGAGAAAAAAGCACCAGGGGATGA
>CBDCEW010000075.1:0-77581 GCA_965215885.1 Candidatus Moanibacter sp. | reverse complement strand
TTCATCCATGACTGATTCGGCGGTTACCAGGCGTTCGTCGTCGGCTTCCAATTCCGCGACGGCTTCGGTTTCTCTGTCGGGTTCCAGATAAAGAGCAACCTCTTCCGCATGCAGGAACTGGAGAGTCGCCAAGAGGATAGCTGATACGATAGTCCTTTGCATTTCCGCAAGGTTGGCGGAATCGGGAAGGAAAATCCAGCCTGAATATAACTGGGAATTTGTCGGGCACTAAGGCTGCCTTCGGCCGGCCTGCGACAGATTCAGGGCCCTGAGGCTCTCAAACGGGCAACCAGATTGGAATAACGACAAGACAGAAGAGGCTCCTTCCGCCCTTAATCGTAAGCTTCGTCGTCAGCTTGATCGACAGAGCACCCGAAAACGACGACAAAGTTGCTGCCGTCGGCGACGTGTTAGCGGTTTTCCTTCCAGTTCCGTGCGCCATGAACCACGGTAAGCCAGAGAAGCCGAGCCCCAACCAAAAAAGAAATAGAGAACCGAAGATGCACGCAGATGGACGCGAATACAGAAGAACTCCTACTTCCCTTGGGTAACCTCGTCGCGAACCTTGTCCCAAACCTTGTCGACCGCAGTTTATTGAATACCAACCTCTTCTACGCAAAAACCTGCTAGAAAAACAAGGTTCTGCCGGATTGTAATACAGAGGCAGGCGGAGATGCTACCAGTGGACGATGTCAGTATGAAATATCAATTATGCTTTGCTTTAGGAAAGGCGCTCAAGTTCCGGTGACATCGACTCCGCTCCTTCCTTACCACCTATACCAAACGACCCCAGATCTTCCTAATAGCAGAACCTAGGAGACTAAACGTCCGATTTCTAACTGAATAACAGGCGCAAGTCTTTTTCGCCGAGGATACGGAATTTTCCCGGTCCTGTACCGCGCAACACGAGTTTACCAATCTGGAATCGTTGTAACCTCTCAACGCGGTATCCAAGCGCTTCCAACATGCGGCGGATTTCACGATTTCGTCCGTGCTGAAGATGCAATTCGAGACCTGTTGTCCGTGCGCTTCCCCTCTTCAGTGGTAATATTCTTTCCGCTTTCAGGCGCTCACCTTTTACAGTTACCCCTCGAATGAGCAGAGGGATTCTCGAAGTGTCGAATGGTTTGTTGAGGGAAACCCGGTAGCGTTTTCTGATTTCGTTCCGAGGGTGCATGAGACGCTGAGCGAGTCCGCCATCACTAGTAATAATGAGTAATCCTTCGCTTTCTTTATCGAGGCGTCCGGCGCAAAAGAGATGATGTCGAGAGTATTTGCTCGGAATCAGATCGAATACAGTGTTGGAATGATATGGATCCCGGTGGCTGCAGATTAGGCCTCTGGGTTTGTTTAGAAGCATTGTAATCGACTCTAATTCGCCTAATGGGAGTAGCTTTCCTTTGACCTTTACGCAGTCAATAAGCGGATCCGCTTTCTGACCGAGCTCAGCGATACTGCCGTTCACGGTAACCTGTCCGTCTGCAATGAGCTTTTCTGCCTTTCGACGCGATGAATAGCCCCGGTCGGCTAGAATTCTCTGCAATCTGACCTTGGAATATCCTCGATTCATCTAAAAAATGTCTGCTAATTGGAATCCTTAGGGCCTGTTAAATCTGAAATGACTCAGACTGTCGAAAAATCAATCTATAAAAAGAACAACCCGTTTCATGCGAAGGTTGTGGAAAACCGGCTGCTGAGCAAGCCGGGGAGCGCAAAGGACACGCGACACTATGTGGTCGATATATCCGGAAGCGGTTTGACCTACAGCTGTGGCGATTCGCTCGCTGTGTTTTCAATGAATGCCGAAGAGGGAATCAAAGAGGTGTTAGCTACATTGGAAATGACGGGGGAAGAAGTTGTGCGCGTGCCTAGAGATGAAGCTGATATTTCTCTGAGAGAAGCGCTCACGAGCCGATTTTCGTTGGCCCAGCCTTCTCTGAAAGTACTGAGGGCTTTTTTTGAGAAATCTACAATAGATGAAGAGAAAGTGAAACTTGATACTCTCCTCGATCGGGAGTCTCGAAGGGCGATGAAAGAATACCTCGCCGATCGCGAACTCATTGATTTACTGGAGGAATATCCGAGCTGCCGGTTTTCGCCCCAGGAGTTTATCCTGATCCTACGAAAACTGGTGCCGAGGCTCTATTCGATCGCCTCTTCGCCGACACTCTATCCCGATGAAGTTCATCTCATGGTCGCAACGTTGCGATATGTCACGAATGAGAGGGAAAGAATCGGTGTGTGTTCTACCTATATGGCGGAAAGGATGCCTTTAAATGAACCGGTTGTCCCGATTTTTGTAGCGAGATCGCATTTTGGCCTGCCCGATGATGATTCTACTGATCTCATTATGGTCGGCCCCGGCACCGGCATCGCACCGTTTCGCGCATTTCTTCAAGAGCGTATCGCAAGGAGAGGAACCGGGCGTTCGTGGATATTCTTTGGCGACCAGCACGCCGCCACGGATTATTCATATGGAGAAGAGTTCGAACAATATGTGGCTGACGGCCATTTGAGCCGCATCGATCTCGCATGGTCTCGGGATCAGGATTATAAAATCTATGTGCAAGACAAGATTCTCCATAACGGCGCCGAAATTTGGGCATGGTTAAGTGAAGGAGCCTATTTCTACGTTTGTGGCGACGCTGAGTACATGGCTCCGGATGTGGATGCCGCTCTGCATAAGATTGCCGAAGAGCACGGAGACATGTCTGCGGAGGAAGCGCGGGAATTCATCAAAGTTGCAAAAAAAGAGAAAAGGTACCAACGTGATGTGTATTGAGCTAGAATTTCAGGATGGCGTTTACATTTGAGAATCGAGTAGCTCTGGTAACCGGGGCCGGTCGTGGAATCGGCCGGGCGATTGCGGAGCTTCTTGCACAGCAAGGGGTTACCTTAGTATGTGTGAGTAAGTCCGAAGAGAGTTGCGGTGCTGCCGCGCAAGCCATAGAGGAGGCGGGTGGCAGTGCAAAAGCCTTCGTCGTCGATGTATCCGATAGTGAAGCCGTGAAGGCAGCGTCCAAATTGGTATTGGAAGAATTCGGGAACGTAGACATTCTTGTCAACAATGCCGGCATCACTCGCGACGGGTTGATCTTGCGGATGTCGGACGAGGCATGGCATGAGGTTATCAACACAAACCTTGCCAGCTGCTTCTACTGGACGAAGAATCTGGCCCATCCCATGGCTCGCAAACGCTGGGGCCGTATAGTGAATGTGGCTTCAGTAGGGGGTCTTACCGGTAATGCGGGGCAGGCTAACTATGTATCGGCCAAAGCGGGGATGATTGGCTTAACCAAGACGCTCGCGCGAGAGTTTTCTTCCCGCTCCATAACCGTAAACGCAGTCGCTCCTGGTTTTATTGAGACTGATATGACCTCGGGGCTTGACGAAAGGACGACGGAACTCATTTTAAAGAGCATTCCTTTGCGGCGTTTCGGTAATCCCATGGATGTAGCTCATGCAGTGGCCTTTCTTTGTTCGGAAGAGGCGAGCTATATAACGGGGCAGGTTTTTACCGTTGACGGCGGCCTTGTGATGTGATCGGAAATAGAGAACAGTTAATATTGTCAGAAAAGATGGCAGAACAATCAATCGAGCAGCGCGTAAGAGAAATAATCGTTAACCAGCTCAACGTAAATGATGAGCAGGTCACTCCCGAGGCGTCGTTCCTTGACGATCTGGGCGCCGATTCCCTTGACACGGTCGAGTTGATCATGGCCTTCGAAGAGGAATTCAAAGACGAAATTGATGGCGAAATACCCGAATCAGACGCAGAAAAACTGCAAACGGTGGGGGACGTCGTAAAGTACATCGAAGACGTTGCGGCGAAATGACCGCATGCCCCGGCATTAGGTGAGGTTGTTTTTTCCTTAATGCAGGATTCCTCGTCAAATTCTCAGGTCGTCATAAGCGGCTTGGGCGTGCTTACTTCGATTGGCCACAATATTGACGAGTTCTGGGAGAGTCTCCTTGCGGGAAAGTGTGGAATAGAACTCGTAACGCGTTTCGAAATTTCCGAATACTCCTGTCAGGTAGGAGCCGAAATTCGAGATTTCGATCCAACTGATTTCATGGATGCCAAAGACGTGAGGCGTAACGACCGATTTACTCATTACGCCGTAGCGGCGACTAGGCGAGCCCTGGAGGATGGAAATCTTGACACGGCCTCTCTCGATCCAACTCGCTTCGGTGTCATTATCGGTTCCGGAATAGGGGGCATGGAAACCATCGAAAATCAATCCGAACGCCTCCGTTATATGGGCCCGAGAAAGGTGAGCCCTTTCACCATCCCCTCCCTGATCGGTAATATTGCCTCCGGGGTAGTGGCGATCGACATAGGGGCGCAGGGACCCAATTTTGGACTCGTGAGCGCTTGTGCGACCGGCTCACACGCAATCGGTGAATCGATGCGGCTGATTCGAAATGGTGATGCCGACATTATCGTAGCGGGTGGAAGTGAGGCCGCTATCACTCCTCTGAGTTACGCCGGTTTCTGCAATATGAAGGCTATGACTACGAGCCGTAACGACGATCCTCACCGCGCGAGCAGACCATTTGATAAGACGCGAGATGGGTTTGTCATGGGTGAAGGTTCCGGTGTCGTTATTCTCGAATCGCTGGAGCATGCCAGGAAACGAAATGCCAAAGTCTACTGCGAAGTGTCGGGATATGCCGCCACCTGTGATGCCTTTCATGTTACTTCACCGGACCCGACGGGATCCGGTCTCGTCCTCTCTCTTCGCAATGCGCTGAGTGAGGCTGGGATCGAACCGGAGGAAGTGGATTACATTAACGCCCATGGCACCTCGACTCCATATAATGACCGGACGGAGACAAAAGCCATAAAGCAAGTGTTTGGCGATCGTTCGCGGGACCTGCTCATGAGTTCGACGAAATCGATGACAGGCCACCTCCTCGGCGCCGCCGGAGGGATCGAAGCGGCGGTATGCGCGAAGGCGATTGAAACCGGTGATATTCCGCCGACTATCAATTACGAGGAACCGGATCCGGATTGTGATCTCAATTACGTCCCCAATGTAAAGACTGAGGCCACCGTAAATGTCGCCGTCAGCAATAACCTCGGCTTTGGCGGACAGAACGCCACCCTAGTGCTGAAGAGAGTCAATGGCGGATAAGGGCCGGGGGGGCCTGCAACAGGGTAAAAGGATTCCAGGAAGCAACTAGCTGATAAGCAAGAAGATAAAAAAAGAGCTAGACAAACCCGAGGGAATCAGTCATGTTAAGATGGGATGAAAGACAAAAAATCTTACCAACTGAATCCTTCGATAGATCGTTTAACTCTGCGTCTGGTCCTGCCCGAAGAGCAGGAGCGATTCAATGATCTATTGAAACAACATCATTATTTACACAGTGCGGGCAGCGCAGGAGAGACCCTGCGCTATGTGGCGCAGATCGACGGGCAATGGATGGGCCTGCTCTTGTGTGGGGCCGCATCCTACCGGCTGAAGGATCGAGACGAATGGATCGGGTGGGACGGGGCGCAACGGCATGCACGATTGAAACTGGTAGTACAGAACCGGCGTTTTCTGATTTTGCCCTGGGTGGATCTTGCAAATTTGGCCTCCAAGACGTTGGGTATGTGCCTGAGAGTCTTAGCCGATCACTGGCAGGAGGCTTTTGGCTATCGTCCCTTAGTAGCGGAAACGTTCGTGGACCCACAGATTCACCGGGGCACTTGCTACGAAGCGAGCGGGTGGACGCCCTTGGGCTTGAGCGCGGGATATGGCCGCCAACGCGAAGATTTCTATCAACGCCATGAGCGTCCCAAGCAGATCTGGGTCAAACCCCTCAAGGCTAATGCCCTTGAGCTTTTGCGCGCTTCAGGGCCATTGCCCGCGGCACAGAGCCAGGCGCTCAATGAAACCGATAACTCCCATGCGGTCTGCCTCAAAGTGGAACAGATGAGCAGCCTGTGGGAACGCTTCAATCAGATAGAAGACTTCCGTCGTAAAGCGGGCCTTAGATATCGGCTCGCCACGGTCCTGAGCATGATTGTGCTCGGCACGATGTGCGGCAAACAGACCCTCAAGGGCATCGTGCGCCTGGCCCATCATCTCAATCAAGCCCAATTGCGCGCCTTACGCTCCTGGAAAAACCCCAAAACAGGCCGCTATAAGGCCCCTTGCTATGATGTCTTCTATCGGGTCTTGCAAAACGTAAAGGCCGAGCTCTTCGATAAAACCCTCACCGAATTCATCTGCTTACAAGACGGCTGTTTGCCCCGCGATATTGCCGTCGACGGCAAGACCCTCAAAGGCACAAACACCGAAGAATCAAAGGCTCTGCACCTGGTGGCCGCAGTCGATCACCAAAGCGCTCAAACCTTAGCCCAAGTCGCTACCGCCGATAAATCCAACGAGATCACCGCCGCCCAGACTCTCTTGCGAAAGATGCCCATTTTGGACGGCTCCACCTTCACCTTCGACGCCATGCATAATCAAAAAGAAACTGCCCACATCGTCGTCGAAGAACTCAGTGCTGACTATGTTATTCAAATTAAAGACAATCAGCCCAACATGCATCAATACGCTCAGAATCTCTTCAGCTCCACCCCCTTTTTCTCCACCAAACCGTGGACAATGACCATGGGCGACTCGAAATACGTCAAATAGCAACCCATTCTCTAAGCGCTCCCTCTGCCGGCCTGCCCCATGCCCGCCAGTTCGCCTGTGTGCAACGCACCTTCCATTATCCAAACAAAGCTGAACCTTCCTCTGAACGCTCTTACTACGTAAGCAGTCTCGATCCCGCCGATTTGAGCCCTCAACAGTTCCTCTCGAAAATTCGCAACCATTGCTCGATCGAAAATAAAAATCATTACCCCAGGGATCGCTTCTTCGATGAAGATCGATGTATGATCCGTAATCATAACGCAGCCAGAATTCTTGCTGCATGCAGGCAACTGGTTCTCAGCCTCAAGTCTTCCATGGGCGCTGAATCCACTCCCGCACTCTGTGATGATTTCGTCTTTAACTTACATAAGGCCATCAATATCATCACCTAATGCTCCGAGAATCAAAATACCGTGGGGCCTGCAACTAAATATTCCGAGGAAGTAGCGCGGGGCTTTAGCACGGCGCTACGGCTCATGCTGTTTTCAATCCTCCCGTCGTGATCATAATCGTGATCTAAATTCGAAGGCAGAGAGGATCGATTGGAGATCACGATTGAGAGTCACGATGAGGGAGTGGAGCTTATTAGATCCTCCCGTCGTGATCATGGTCGTGATCTAAATTCGAAGGCAGAGAAGATCGACCGAAGACCACGATGGAGGAGGGGTAAGCGACCGGGCAACGACCTTGTAGCGCAAAGATGCCGACCGTGATATGATTGTGGGATGGGAGAAAAAACGAGAGGGCGGACACGGTCGAAGCGAATCGTTCGACGAAGTCGGCAGGAGCGCAGGCGACTGATAAGCGCATACCGTCGCAGCAATCAGACGCAGAGGGCGTTTGCCCAGCGGCACGGTATCAAGTATATGACCTTTATGGGATGGCTGCGCAAGGACCGGGCCGGGCACAGAAGCAGCGGGGTAAAATCGGCGGGGGCGCGGTTTGCCGAAGTTACGGTGCAGAGCAGCGCGGTCACGGAGGATCGGATCGAGATCGTCTTAGGGGACCCGATACGGGTGGAGGTGGACTGCGGTGTTGCGGTGGAACAAGTGGCGAGTCTGGTGAAGGCGTTGAGGGAATCGGGATGCTGAGCTTACCGGGAACGATGAAGGTTTTCCTGGCCGTGGGAGTAACGGATCTGCGAAAGAGCTTTAATGGTCTCTACGCCCTGGCGGCCAATCAGCTCAAGGAAGACCCGTTGAGCGGAGCGGACTTTGTCTTCTGCAATCGCAGCCGGGACCGGGTCAAGATTCTGTATTGGGACGGCACGGGGTTATGGGTTTTCGCAAAGCGATTAGAGAAGGGTCGGTTCAGCTGGCCGCAGGGAGTGGACTTGAAAGATCAGAAGCTTCCATTGCGCCCTGAAGCGTTGAGCATGCTCTTGAACGGGATCGACCTGAGGGAGGGGAAGATGCGGCCCTGGTATCAGCGTTAGGTCAAAAAAAGTGATTTTTTTGAAAAAAGTAGTGCTTTTCTTATTACCGTTAGTTTAGTATTGTTTTCATGCCTGAAGTCGAGGTTTTGCAAACAGAGCTGGAGCAACTCCGAGAGGAGAATCGGCTTTTACGTCAGAAGATCGGCTGGCTCATTAAGCGCTACTTTGGAGGCAACCAAAGCGAGCGGATCGATCCGGGACAGCTGGAATTGCTCCTGGCCGGGCTGGAGCAGGCCGAGGAAAACAAACCCGCTGAGCAAACGGCAGAGCCACCACCCGAGCCGAAGGCGCGCAAAGGAGCTGGGGCGAGGCGACAGCGTCTGCCCGAGCACCTGGAAGTCGAAGAGATCGTAATCGAACCCGAAGCGGTGAAGGTTGAACCGCAAAAGTGGCGGTTGATCGGTGAGGAAGTCACTGAAGAGTTAGATTTGCTCCCGGCCCGATTTATCAGGCGGCGCTATATACGGCGCAAATATGTATCTCGCGAAAAGCCCCAGGAACCTCCCGTGCTGGCGCCATTACCATCGCGGCTGATTGAAAAAGGGATCCCTGGAGTGGGGCTTTTGGTGCACATATTACTGAGCAAATACGTCGATCACCTGCCGTTGTATCGGCAGGAGAAGATTTTCCGGGAACGCTACGGAGTAAGGGTGGCGCGCCAGAGCATGCTCGATTGGATCCACCAGGTAGCGCAATGGCTAAAACCCATCTACAACTACATGTGCTTACAATTGTTCGAGGGCGGTTACATCCAGGCGGACGAAACGCCCATCCGCTACCTGGATCCGGACGCAGGCAAGAAAGAGGGCTGCAGGAAAGGATACCTGGGGGTCTACGGGCGACCCGGCGGCGAGGTGCTCTACGACTGGCACACAGGCCGTGGGGTAAAATGTCTCGAGCAGTTCCTCAACGGATACGAAGGGTTGCTCCAAACCGACGGTTACGCAGCCTATGGCAGTTTCGCCCGGGAGCATAACGGGATTACCCTGTTTGGGTGCTGGGCACACCTGCGACGCAAATTTGTGGAGGCGATGGATGAGAATCCGAAGCTGGCCGGCTGGGTGGTGCGGCAGATCCACAATCTCTACAGAGACGAGCGCCCTCTGCGCGAACAGCGGGCCGGTCCCGCCTTGCGCGAAGCCTACCGGAAAAGCCATGGTCGGATGATCGTGGAACGCTTGGGCAAAGCCTTGCCTATACTCAAACGGCGGGCCTTGCCGCGGAGCAAAATGGGTGAAGCCGTTGAGTATGCTCTGAACCAGTGGGAATCACTCAAGCGCTACCTCGAGCATGGCAAGGTTGAAATCGACAATAACCTCATTGAGAATGCTATCCGGCCGACCGCCCTGGGAAAGAAAAACTGGATGTTCATCGGCCACCCCAAGGCCGGTTGGAGAAGCGCCGTAATTTACTCGATCATTGAGAGTTGCCGGCGGCACGCAATTGAACCATCCGCTTACCTCACTGACGTCCTCAAAAGATTGCCGGACATGAACATCACCGAGATCGCCGAACTCGCTCCGGCGAATTGGAAGCCGACCCGAACAGGCGAACCGCTCGCAGCCTCTTGAACCCGGACACTGCCAGGATCCTCGCGCATGCCGCGATCCATAGGGCAGTTCACCGGTCGTTTACGAGGAGGGGGACTGGTTGGCTCTCTGTCGTGATCTTAGTCCATTCGCCGGGTTCATGGCCGGCCGTGATCTTGGGTTGAAATGGATTCGACAAGGTTCGGGATGAGGTTCGGGACAAGGTTTCCCTTTCGGGTGGTCCGGCCTAAAGGGAAAAGGAAACTCAAAGGAGGAGCTCGAATCACATCTGTTCAATCCACGTCGTAAACTCTGTCGTGAACTTCGTGGCGCGAAGAATTACGACCATCGACTACGATTACGACGACGACCTTCGATCATATATTGAGCCGATTCCTAATCGAAATTCGTCGTCATAATCGTGGTCGAAAATCGAAAAGTGAGAAGATCGACTGGAGATCACGATTGAGAGCCACGATGGAAGAGTTAGATACCATTTCAATCTTCTTGTCGTGATCATAAGCGTGATCTGAAATCGAGAGAAGAGAAGATCGACGAGAGATCACGATTAAGAGTCACGATGAAAGAGGGTAGTTTCCATTTCGGTCTTTCGTCGCAATCATAATCATAATCGTAGTCGAAAGGCTCAAGTCGAAAAGAGAAGATCGACTACGATTACGACGACGACATTGGTGTGGATTTCCAGCCCCAGCCTATCGTAATCGTGCTCGTTTTGGCGCCTGTAGTAGGCCTGTTTTCCCCTATTGGAGCGAATGTATGGAAGCATTGTCGACCGCTAAGGCGGCCTCTTTCAAAGACTCTGAGAGGGTGGGGTGAGCATGGATGGTACGGGCGAGATCCTCGGCGCTTCCGCCGTACTCCATATGGGCGACCGCGGAAGCAATAAGCTCTGAGGCATTTTTCGACAGGACCTGCACACCGAGGAGGCGATCCGAAGTCGCATCCGCGATAATCTTTACGATTCCCTCGGTAGCATCGGAGGCAATTGCCCGACCATTTGCGGCAAAGGGAAAACTTCCGGTCTTCACCCTTAAATTGCGTTTCCCGGCTTCGAACTCGGAAAGACCGACGCCGGCTATTTCGGGGTCCGTGTAAATCACGTTAGGAATGACGTCATAGTTTACTTCGCCGTGCCTGCCGGAAATGATCTCGGCGACCGCGACTCCCTCTTCTTCCGCCTTATGGGCCAACATAGGGCCGAGGGTGGCATCGCCGATTGCGTAAGTGCCCTCCAAGTTGGTTTTAAATTCGCGGTTGGTGAGAATAAAACCCTTCTCATCCACTTGAATACCCAATTCTTCAAGACCGAGGTCGGCAGTGTTGGGCGCCCTTCCAACGGCCACGAGAACTTTGTCTGTCTCAATTTCAAGGAATTTTTCCCCTTTCTTTACCCCGACCACAGCGCCACCGTTCATTTTTTCCATTCCAGTGACCGCCGCGGATGTCTCAATCTTCATGCCTTGTTTCCTGAAAATCCGTTCGGCCGCCTGGGAGATTTCGTCATCAAAAGTTGGAGCGATTTTAGGCAGAAATTCGATGATTGAGACCTCGCTGCCAAGGCGCGACCAGACTGAACCCAATTCCAGGCCGATAGCACCTCCGCCGACGACGAGCAGCTTCTCCGGAACATCCTGAAATGCGATAGCATGGTCGCTCGAGACGACCGTCTGACCATCGAAGGGGATAAATGGAAGCTCGGCGACTTTGGAGCCGGTGGCGATGACGATGTTGCGGCTACTAATTCTCTCGGTCCCTTCCTCCGCGAGGATTTCGATCTCTCCAGGACCCGCGATCTTCCCGCGCCCGCGAATGATTGAGATATTTCGTTTCGACACCAACGCTTCGACACCTTTGCGCAAAGTGCGGACCACCCCATCTTTCTTCTTCATCAGGCGGTTGAGATCGATCGATACATCGCCGGTCCCGATCCCATGATTTTTGCTCTGATGGGCCACGAAGTGGTACATTTCGGTAGAATGCAGGAGAGCCTTGCTTGGAATGCAACCGACATTCAGGCAAGTCCCGCCAAGATTGGGGTCTTTTTCTATGAGAGCCGTTTTCAGCCCGAGTTGAGCCCCGCGAATGGCGCAAACATATCCTCCCGGCCCAGAGCCGATAACGGTGAGATCGAAAGGTTGGTCAGGCATAATAGGTGAAGATGAAAAGCTTCGAAAATCCCGCGTTCCGCGGTACGGCAGAAACCTACGGTTGGCGTCATATTTCCAGTAGGAGGCGGGAAGGATCCTCGATGGCATCTTTTATCTTAACCAGGCAGGTGACCGCTTCGCTCCCATCGACGAGTCTGTGATCGTAACTGAGCGCAAGATACATCATCGGCCGAATGACAATTTCTCCGTCTGCGACGACTGGCCGTTGTTTAATGGTGTGCATTCCCAGGATTCCACTCTGAGGCTGGTTCAAAATGGGTGTAGAGAGCATGGAACCGAAAATACCGCCGTTGGAAATGGTAAACACTCCCCCCTGCAGGTCTTCCACGGTTATTTTTCCCTCCCGGGCTTTTTTCGCGTATTGAATAATCGCATCTTCAATTTCGGCGAAAGTGAGACGGTCACATTCGCGAACTACCGGCACCAGAAGTCCCTTCTTGGTACCAACAGCGACTCCAATGTCGTAGTAGTGGTTCTGAATTATCTCGTCCCCTTCGATCTGAGCATTTATGGCGGGCACTTTTTTCAAAGCGTGCACTACCGCTTTGACAAAAAATGACATAAAACCGAGCTTGAAACCGTGCCTGGCAACAAAGGCGTCCTGGTGTTTTTTCCTTAGCGCCATAACATGACTCATGTCGGCTTCGTTAAAAGTGGTGAGGATAGCAGCTGTCTGCTGAGCGGCCACCAAACGCTCTGCAATTCGCCTGCGAAGCGGTGTCATCTTCTTACGTGAGGTGCGGTTGGCGGGAGTGGGGCGCGAATCAGGAGGCGCCGCAGGTGAGGCAGTCTCACGAGCGGTGGCCGCAACCGTTTCCGCCGCTTGCGTTTCCCGAGCCTCCAGAAGATCTCCCTTGGTAATGCGTCCACCTTTACCGGTGCCGGTAACAGTGGATGGATCCATACCTGTTTCCGCGACGAGATGGCGAACAGCAGGAGATAGAGGGAGTTCTTTCTCACCTTCCGCCGCCGCCGGCTCGGCCTTCTTTTCCGTGGACTCCTTCGCGAGGAAGGGCGTAACCGCTTTTTCCACAGGAGCAGCCGGTTCCTCCGGTTGCGGCGCCGCTTCGACTTCCGGGGCAGCTTGGGTATCCTCTTCCGGCGGCGCCGCGCTCTCATCGATAATCGCGATTACCTGGCCGATTTCAACCTCGTCGCCCTCATTCGATTTGAGCGCTATTTGACCGCTTACTTCCGCAGTTCCCTCCGACGTAATCTTGTCAGTCTCGAGATCGTAGAGGGCCTGTCCGGCCGTGACGTAGTCACCATCGGTTACATGCCAACCGGCAATGATACCGGTGTTGATCGACTCACCAAGCGAGGGTACTTTGACTTCCGTAGGCATTACTAGAGGGTAAATGCGGCTTCCACCAGGGCTGATTGCTCCGCCTTGTGTAGAACGAGGGATCCGACGGCGGGAGAGGCGCTTGAATCGCGGCCGGCATAGAGCGGCTTGCGCCCGGCTATCTCCTCGAGGAGAGGTGCGATGTAAGGCCATGCCCCCATGTTCTGGGATTCTTCCTGGCACCACACGAGTTTTTCGTAACTTTGATATTTTTCAAAAAGCTCCTCCAGACGTTTTGTATTTAAAGGATATAGCTGCTCGACCCTCAGGATGGCTGAATCCTTGATCTTTTTATCGATTTTATAATCGTTGAGTTCGTAGTAGATCTTTCCACTGCATAAAATCACTCGCTTAGCTTTCTCGACCGCATCTCCATCATCGATGATCTCTTGAAAGGATCCGGAAGTAAATTCCTCTCGACGGGATACGGCCTGCTTATGGCGGAGTAGGCTTTTCGGCGCCATAACGATAAGTGGTTTCTTGAAATCGCGTTTCGTCTGCCGGCGCAGAACGTGAAAGAGCTGCACTGGCGTAGTCATGTTGCAGACCTGCATATTATCTTCGGCGCAAGCCTGAAGAAATCTACCCGGTCGGGCCGAAGAGTGTTCAGGACCCTGACCTTCGTATCCATGGGGTAAGAGGAGGACGAGGCTGCTCACATGCATCCATTTTGATTCGCTGCTGCTCAGAAACTGGTCAATAATGACTTGGGCGCCGTTTGCAAAATCTCCGAATTGGGCCTCCCACATGCAAAGCATCTGCGGATAGTCCAGCGAGTAACCGTAGTCAAAACCCAAAACGGCGGCTTCCGACAATAGCGAATTGTGAACACAGAGGATGGCTCGGCGCCCGTCCATATTCATCAATGGAATGTAGGGTTCACGCGTATCAGTATCGTAGATGACGGCGTGCCTTTGGCTGAACGTGCCTCGTGCGCAATCCTGGCCGGAAAGCCGCACGGGAGTACCGTCCAGCATGAGGGTACCCCAGGCGAGTGATTCAGCGAAGGCCCAATCAATACCTGTATCGTCAGTGAAGGCTTTCCATTTGTTGTCCAGTTGGCGCTTAATCTTCGGGTTGGCTTTAACGTCGGCGGGAAGCTGCGTGAGGGTTTTTGCCACGTGTTCCAATACTTTCGGCTTCACGCTTGTTTTGACGGGACGAAAGGAATAGGGTGGCTGATAGACGGTATCCGCCCCGGAGAATAAATCGCTCTCCTTTTGCCGTTCGTCATATTTAACTTTGTGGCGATGGAAGGCGCTGTCCAAAGTCTTCTGAAAACGCACCCTCACACTCTCAACCTCCTCTTCCGTGAGGTCGCCCTCCTCTCTCAACTGCTTCATGTAAGTTTCGCTGGTGAGGGGATGTTCAGAAATCTGTTTGTAGAGTTTGGGTTGGGTAAAGGCGGGTTCGTCAGCCTCATTGTGTCCATGACGCCGGTAACAGTACATATCAATGACCACGTCGTCGCCAAATTCCTGGCGGTAGGAGAGCGCCAGTTCGGTTATCATGACCATGGCCTGTGGATCATCCCCGTTTACATGAAAAATGGGCGCTTCAATCATCTTGGCGACATCGGTGCAGTATCGGCTGGAACGCGCTTCCGTGGGATCGGTAGTAAACCCGATCTGATTATTTATAATGAAATGTATCGTTCCACCGGTGGTGTAACCCTTGAGTTTCGATAGGTTCAATACTTCACAGACAAGCCCTTGTCCGGCAAAGGCGGCGTCCCCATGGATGAGAACGGGAAGGATTTTCTTGCGCTCAACATCTCCCAGAATTCGTTGGCGGGCACGGGCACGACCCTCCACAACGGGATTGACCGCTTCCAAATGGCTTGGGTTAGCGGCGAGGTACATGGTTATCTGCTTTCCGCTCGAAGTAGTAATCTCGGCTGTGTAACCGAGATGATATTTTACGTCTCCGTCACCGTGAATAGTGTCCGGAACATAGTTTGCGGAGAATTCGTTAAAGAGAAATTCGTAGGATTTTCCAAAGATATTGGCCAGAACGTTGAGACGCCCGCGATGGGCCATGCCCATGACGATTTCGTCAATTCCGAGCTCGGGTGCGTATTCAAGAAGCGCGTCGAGGCTTGGAATGAGGGTCTCGCCTCCCTCCAGTCCGAAACGCTTCTGGCCTACATAACGAGTGTGGAGGTATTGCTCGAAAATCTCTCCGTAGAGGAGTTTCTCGAGAATGCGCAGTTTTTTTTCCGGGCTGAATCGAGGTTTATTGAGAGTCGGTTCTATTCTGGATTGTAGCCAACGCCGTTTGTGCGTTTCCTGGATATGGAGATATTCCACAGCGATATGATGACAATAGGTCGCCTCCAGATTTTCCAGCAGTTGACGCAACGGCATCGAGACTCCACCGAGATAGTTGCCCGTGTCGAAGACACTATCGAGGTCTTCCGGCGAAAAACCCAACCTCTCCAAGGAAAGCCGAACATTCGGCTCAATATTCTTGATCGGGTTGAAGCGCCCCTGAGTATGGCCGATGGATCGAAAAGCGTAGATAGCACCTGTAAAGCGCGCTTGCTTTTTCGGGTCGGTGCCCGCTTGGGGCGTGAGGGTTTGCACTCCCGTCGCCAGTTCTCGGCCATTCGCCGTCTCCGTTAAAGACACTTTCGGAATTCCGTGTCCGTCTCGAGCAAGTTCAAAGCCTTCGAAAAAGGCACGCCAGTTACTGTCGAGCGCATCCGGTTCTTTTAACCACCGGTTATAGTTCTCGTCGATAAGATCGGCGTTCCAACGCGTAGCAAAGCTAGGATTTTTCATCGTTATGGACTTCTCTTATCCCGTTGAAGGAGATCTAACTTGGTAATTTCCCGTCCAGGCTCGCAGGGACTGGGAGTTTTCATTAAAGATATTAGACCAGTACTGTCCGGTTATAAGTCAAACAACTCCAACTGTTTAGGAATGCGGTGTTCATTGAAAGTGTAATCGGTTTCTGTAAGTAGTTCAGTCATAGGAGTTTTCTCAAATAGGGTGAAGCTGAGAATCTGTAGGATTTTGTGCAAACTGATCTCCAGGCGAAGGCGTTTGCGGATGATGGCGATGAGCACATAGACGCTGACGGCAATCCAGATTTGAGTCTTCACAGCATTCTCGGAGGTGCCGAAAAAGCTCTTGATGCGCAAGTGCTGTTTGATCCATTTGAAGAACAATTCGATCTGCCAGCGTAAACGGTAAATCTGGGTGATGATTATGGCTGGGAGGGCAAACTGGTTGGTGAGAAACACGAAGCGCTCGGAACTGTCGGGGTCGAGGTAAGTGATACGCCGGAGTCTTTCGGGGTAGGCCTTGGCAGGATAGAAGCTGACCAGGGCAACGGTCTGGTCCGAACGCAGACCGGTTGATTTGTCGACCTTTTGAGAGTAGAGGCGGCGAAACTGAAAGCCGCGGCGGGCGCGTGTGACGAAGAAAGAACCGCATTGTGCGATCCGATAGAGGCGCTCGTAATGCAGATAGGCTCGGTCCATTACATAGTAAGCACCGGCCTCGGGGATGATGAGATCCAGAATGTTTACGTCGTGAACTTTTCCATCGGTAATCTCGATAAAATAAGGGATAGAGCCTCTGAGATCGAGAAGCGTATGGACCTTCACCGCCCCCTTGTGCTTGCGGAAACGTGCCCACGGGAAGAGTGATAGACATAGATCGATCGTGGTGGAGTCCAGAGCGTAGAGCGTATTGTCCAGGTCGATGCCCAGATCCTCGTTTGAATACAAAGGACGAGCCATTGCGATGAGGACCTGTGCAAAGTCGGCGTAGATGCGCCAGTCTCGTTTCTCGTTGGCATCGGCGAGCGTGCTTTTGGATACTCCGCTTCGAATCCCTGCGTGGTATAGTTTTGGTTGTACTGCCCGCAGGCAGGTTTCGATGTCGCGCAGACTCTCCCGGTAGGTCAACTCGGCAAAACCCATGCAGAGAAATTGTTCGAAGCAACTGAACTTTTGAACTTTGTAGTCGCCTCCGTAGCGTTGGACGCAACGATGGAACTGATGGCGCGGAAGATAATCTATGATTTGAGAAAAAACGAATCGACCTGTATACATGATTTGGACCCTCGAAATTTTTGAGAGTCCACAAGGCTTTTTGCAATTTCAAGTCGAAAACAGCAGAAATCATATGTAAAATGTTGGTTATCAATCGATTAACCTGCGTTCCTAGAAAAACAACCGGACAGTAGTGATATTAGACCGCCTCGTACCTACAATAGTAAAGTCATCGGTCGATAAAGCCCATAATTTCAAACGGCTTCTTAAGGGCAGGTGATAAATGATTTGTAATAAGAGGGTTATGATGCAGATCTCGTGATTCTCAATCGCCACTAAATGTGAATATAAGAAAATGCCCTTAAGAAGCCTGAATCCGACAAGCGCGAAGAGCTGCGTTCCAGACCGGAGACCGCTTGGTTACGTAAAGGAATACGCGCCCAAGGCGTTCTCCGGTCTGCGCCTTGCTCTTCATCACTTCTCGAATTTTTGAAACAATGGGATAAAGCCTAAGACGGTTGCGACGGGAGGCATTAGCCCGCATCTTTCGCGGTATCTTCTTAGCGTTTCTGAGGCTTCCCCGGCACCCGTCTTCGCGCGAGGCTTCGCCGTGGCGAGCAAGACCGGGGCAGCCAGTAAATAAAGGCACCGTAGACACATACCTTTCGCGAGAAAGATCGACACCTGTCAGATACGTGCTTAGCTTGATTGTAAATGCCGTATTTCGATCCATGCGGAAAGGGGTCCCCCGAATAGTGAATAAACTTGCAAGAACTTTAAGACTATGAGCAATCACGCTGATCACATAGCCAATCAAATACGAGAAAATTTGATCACGATCGTAGAAGAGACAGGCAGTGGCGACAGCGCGAGAATTATCTTTGCGGCAAAGGAACTCGATACGGTGGCAAGGGAAAGAGGTGATGAGTTGGAGCCCCAGCTGGCACACTTTCTGGAACGTCGGAGTTATCAGAAGGCCCTGGAGTTTTTGCGGGAGGAGAGTTAGGGTCACTCCCGTATCATTTCTCAATGTAAACGTTAGCCTTGGCCCGTCGTTCACGGGGGTTGGACAGATCGGGAGTAGGTCGGGTGAGGTTGCGAATGCGGATGCAATTACACGACCTCTGCTGATTGCTGCCAGGGTCCATCGATAGCCAGGGTAATACCGGGGAACTGAATGTTCAGAAATAGAGTGGGGTGATCGGGAGCGAAACAGGCGCCGCAGAATTCCGAGTTGGAATGACTATTGTGGGCGAGGGTGTATAACCCACCTTCAGGAGTATACCCTCTTACGTATTGATCGTCGCGACCATCTTCGCAGATTATGAGATCTCCCCATGGCGCAACCGTGAGATTGTCGCAATACTCGAGAAGCGAAGTATCGTTAGGTTCTATGTAAAGCTCGAGTTTACCGGGATGATCAGGCTCACGATCGGTCCCTTCATGCTGACTCGGTATATAGCGGAAAATCTGGCCGGACTTGTTGGCGCCTCCGTTAGTACAGGCAAAGAATACTTCATTCTTCCCGAACCACATCCCTTCACCGCGAGCGAAACGCGCGGCCCCGGCCTCAAAACCTCGGTAGCGAAGGTCATCGTCCGGTGAATCGGTATCAGTCATGTCGAGCCATTCGACATCGAGGGGTTGGTTTATGGGAAAATGTGAACCCTCGATTTCTGGCCAATTGCGAGTATCATGGGATTTCTGATCCTTTACGGCGAGGGCCTGAAGCACTCCTCCGGCTTTCAGATTGCCATATTCCCTGGGCAAGAGACGGAATATGAGTCCGTCCTCCCGGTCTTCCGTCTGGTAGACGACTCCTGTCTTCGGGTTGACGGCAACAGCCTCATGGTTAAAGCGCCCCATTGCCATGAGCGGTTCCGGGTCCGCCAGTCGCATGGCAGTAGTAGCAGGCACTTCGAAATTGTAACCGTGGTCCTTTTCGCTGTGCTCGCCGGCTCGCTCGACACTCTCTTCGCAGGAAATCCAGGAATTCCAAGGGGTGGGACCGCCGGCACAATTTCTAACAGTTCCGGCCAGGCTTAGGAACTGTTTGGTCAGCCGGCGGCTTTTAGAATCGTAAACGAGTGTGGTGGTACCGCCGAGGTGTGGTTGGATGCCTCGTCCAGGATCATAGAGGCTTTTCCGATTGATCGTGGGAAGGAGCTCATTTTCGAGTCCGAAAGGACCTTCGAAAGTCTGACCGGGGGAATTTTCATGGTTGCGAATCAGGATCGTCTTTCTCCTGGTGAGAGGAAAAGCCGCCATGCCATCGGGACGTCCGGGGGTGCGAAGGCCGTCGCTCATGAAGTCCCCGGTGCGGGAGAGCACAGTATAGGAAAATCCTCTGGGAAGGTCTAAAATCTGCTTGGGATCGGGAATGAGGGGACCGTAGATGTCGGCCTGATTGGCGTACTGTTGCACGGAGAGCGTTGATAGCGTAAACTCCCGAAGACCGAAAAATCCCGCGGTGACACAAGCAGTGTTCTTGAGGAAAATTCGACGGCTGATAGTATTCATGTTTGCTCTAGTTATTTATTGATACGGAGGTTTACGGCTGATCGCGGATAGAGAAAGGTTGGCAACGAATGAATGAAGGGCAACAGAATAAAGATTGGAATGTTGGAATGGTGGGGCGCCTGGGATGTTGAGGAAGAGAAGCAGCGGTGAGATATGAACAGAAGAAAACTCCTTCCGCAGGGCTCAGGGCAGGGAAGAGAAACGAAGAGGAAAGAGAGAGGAAGAGTGGCCGGGCGGCGGAGTGGGTTGCCGGGCGGGTCAAAGTAGTCCGATTTGGTGCCAACATGATCGAAAAGCTTCCGCTTTCCGCTACGGCTTGGACCGCAGGCTGTAGTCCCGGTGCGCCGGGAGATGCTTTTCATCCTGTAACTGGAATGGCGCTAAGATAACGGGTTCATTGCTCGCAAGCGAGCTTCCTACCCTCGCGGTGAAATGTGGCGGAATGGATGATCGAAGACAGTCAGGTGTAGGAAGGCCGTTTGCGGCCGAAACTAACAAACGTGGAATTTACCCTTCACTGTCGTTATCTTGGCGCTTGGCCAGAAAGGCATCGATCTCCTGTTTTGAGGGCATGGCGCGGGCGGTACCGTGTTTTGTAACGGAGAGCGCTGCGACGGCGTTTCCGTAGGCTGCCGCTTTCAGGATGTCTTTGTCAAACTGGACCATGCCGGAGGAAAAGCCTCCGACAAAGGCATCGCCCGCTCCGGTTGTATCGACGACCTCGATATCGTGATAGGCGGGAATCAATTGGTGCGAGTCCGTGGTAGATACGAAACAACCCGTTCCTCCAAGAGTGACGATGACGCCGTCGACTCCGATTCGACGGCACAGTTTGTGTAAGGCATCTCCCGATAGCTCGCGAAGATCGTTCTCTGATACCGGGGTTGTAGAATCGTTTTCAATTTGTCCAGATAATTGCAGAAACTCGGTCTCGTTTGGTATGAGAATGTCAACGTGGTCGAGATATTCGGGACTGAATTCCGGAGTCAGTGGAGCAGGATTCAGAACGGTTGTTCTGCCATTCCGGGACGCTCTTTGGAGGACCTTAGAGGTTGCTTCCAACCGAATTTCATTCTGGCAGACTACAATCTCCGCATTCTCGAGGATGGACTCTTCGATATCTTCGGAGGCCAGGCGGAGATTGGCGCCGAGGGCGACAATGATTTCATTTTCACCACTCTCAGAGACAAAAATCCCCGCGTTACCGGTTGGGGTGTCGGGATATACAACAAGCTGGTGTTTGATACCTTCGGCATCATAGAATTTTTTTACGGCATCTCCGAATACGTCACTGCCAATCGCTCCTACGAATGTGGTCGATATTCCGGTACGGGCCGACGCTACGGCCTGATTGGAACCCTTTCCTCCGGGACCGGTTGCGAACGTGCCGACTGAAGTTTCCCCGGGAAATCCCCGCAGTACCAGGTAAGGTCGCGCACAAAGCCCCGAGGCATTTGATATTAGACCGAAGCCGGGGAATTAAACCCGAAGCAATGCCCTAGGTATTCGTGGTCAACGAACCCAGAAACCCTCGAATCATCACGAACACGTATACCGCATAAGCCGGCATCCGCGATGCCGGCCTGCCCCAAGATTCAATTCAGCAGCCAGAATATTCTCCTCCTCGATGTCCAGCTCCGGCAGCTCCGAGGTAAGTGTGCGCCCTTCAAAGAACCTGCGATCTTCCAATCGAAGTTTCTTCTTCTCACGCGAAAGCATGGGCGTCCAGATCCTTCTCGATCGCCTCGATGATTTGCGCCGCGAACCCGGCCAATTCTTCAACTTCATCCAGAAAATCACGGAAATCCGTGTCTGGAACCGGCAGAATGAGGTTGCTAAGTCGGCGTCTTATCGCTTTTGTTCTCCTCTGTCGCACATGAGGGATCTCAAGCCGCGTGTCAATGCCTTCCCTTTCTTAACCTCTTAGGGGTCCTAATCCCTAGGCCCGCCGGGATCGCCCAAGCCGTACTACGGAAAGGCATTGACACGCAGTTTTTCGTCACGCCGCCTTTTGGATTTCGGCTACGAAGTTTTGTGAAAAGGTCCGGGCTAGCAGCCTATCGGACTTTTTCGAACTCTCTTTATTCCCGGCTTGCCGGGACTAGTAATCTGTCGGACTCATCTGCATCCGAATTCGATCCTTCACTATGAAATCTGCACCACGGGGATGTTTGGAACTCTAAGGCCGACAGATTCCTCGGACAAGGACTAAGAAGCTAAAGTCAATGTCGCTACATATTATCCGTCATCCGGTGTGCGATCACGTGCTTAGTCTCTTGCGGGATAAGAACACTTCTTCGTCCGACTTCCGGGAATTGAGCAAGCAAGTAACCGCCATTCTCGCTTTAGAGGCAACTAAAGACCTTCCCGTGGCTACGGTTGATATTGAAACTCCGCTGGAGCGGACCCAAGGCAAACAGATTGCCGTCCCGATAGTGACAATTGCGATACTTCGAGCGGGTATCAGCATGGTTGACACGATAGTCAATCTGATCCCAGGAGTATCGGTCGGATTTGTAGGAATGGAACGTGACGAAGAGACAGCAGAAGCGCACAGTTACTATTGCAAACTGCCGCCGCTGGAAGGGAAACGCATCCTGGTAGTGGATCCGATGTTGGCCACAGGCGGTTCTTCGTTGCAGTCAATCCGGATGGTCTACGACAGAGGGGGGACCGATGTCAGCTTTTTGAACATTGTGGCGGCGCCTGAAGGTGTTGAGTTGCTGCAGAGTGAATTTCCTGATCTCGAGATCTACACGGCGGCGCTCGATCGGGAACTGAACGATCAAAAATACATCCTACCGGGTTTGGGAGATTTTGGAGATCGCCTGTATGGGACGTGAAGGGAGGGATGCGGGTTGCTGGATGCGGGATGCGAGTGGGGAGAGATTGCCCGCTAAACACGCGAAAATACGCGAAAGTTTGGAAGAGAGATCGAGTGGCGGGAAGGTAGTGGGCGTATAACTCGTTTACGAGTTACTGTCGCTAAACGCAAATCCACGCTTGCCTCCCCCCACATTGCTTCTCGGGGTGAGAATACGTTTCCTAACCGAAAGAGTTCAGAACGCTTCGGTTTCGTCGGGTTTGAATTTCCACTGTAGGTATAGTCCGGTGGCGGGCAGGACTTGAAAGAGAATAATCATGAGCGAAAACCAAGCCAGTGCATCCAGATTGGGATTGATGAACAGGGGAATTGATCCGAGCCACCAGCAGTAGGCGGATAGTTTGAATATAAACCGTTGATCGAGGACGCTGTGAATGAAATAGCCGACCCCGAGAATGACCGCACAGATGGCGGGCAGAATAAACAGGCTGAGACTCCCGCCGCCATAGCCGACGACCACGATGAGAGCAGCCGCCATGAAACAACCACCCCAAATTGCGGCGACGAACTGACCCGTGAGAGGCTGGCGATAGACATCTCTGAGCGTGACACCGGCATAGACCCAGGTAGAGACAGAGGCAAAGATCAATGTCGGGATCCAGATATAAAAGGAGTTTACGGGGAGCTGGTATTTGCGGATTCCCCAGAAGATGTAAAGCAATCCCCTGAAGGGAAGTAGCTTTCCCTGCTGCTCCAGGGCCAGTCTGATCTGGGATTCGTCGAGGGGGGACTCAATTTGCTTCAACATTGGTCGGAATTCGCTACCATAGTGTGAAATATGCAGGTTTGAAATCCGTCGGACTTAGGGTCCGACAGATTCCTTTGAAGAAAGTAAAATTGAACTTTGGGACGAAATGAATCACACTAAATGTATCAAATGAACAACCTGCAAGGAAAGCGAATGATTTTCTCCGTTACTGTGACATATTGGTCGTGATTTCCGCACCTCAAGCACTTTTGAAGCTCTCTTCCACCAGTACTCATTTTCTTGTTTCTAAGAGCCTGTCGGTCTCGTACGTGTTTAACGTTTCTGAGGCTGCCCCGGTCTTGTGCCGGGGTGGCGCACGGTATACAGCTACAATACGCGATTGCCACCGCGCACCCCTCCGCCGGTCCTTTCTCGCCTCAGCCGGAACACGGCTGAGGCGAGAAAGGACCGGCGGAGGGGTTGGTAGAGGCACACGGTTAATAGCAGGGAACGCGCGCCACCCCGGCACAAGACCGGGGCAGCCAGCAATTAGAGGCACGCTAAACACGTACTCGGACATTGTCCCACAATCTCTTTGAGGAGTAACCTCAGGTTCATAAATTTGTAAGGAATTTTCTCTAGATCCGACGTATCACATAGGTTATGCAAATACGGGTTCCATCGAGTTGGGAATTGCCGGAATCGGCTGTGACGCCGGAGGCAGATTATAGAAAAAGACGACAATTCTTAAAGACTCTGGGAAAGGGGGTGCTCGGAACAGCACTGATTCCCAACCTGACGTGGGGTGCGACGGCGGGTTTTCCATCGAAGCGCAATCCCAGATATACTCTTCCCGACCTCGAACCGACCGATATTGAACTCATCACCAGCTATAACAACTTCTACGAATTTTCCACCGATAAGGGGGAAGTGAAGAAACTGGCCAACCGCGGCTGGAAGACGGAGCCATGGACGGTGGAAGTAACGGGCGAAGTCGAAAATCCTATCCGTATGGATGTAAATGACTTGATCAGGAAAGTCGGTGGGATTGAGCAGCGCGTTTACCGTTTGCGTTGTGTCGAGGCGTGGTCGATGGTGGTTCCCTGGGACGGATTTCCGCTGCGCAAGCTTCTTGAATTGGTTCAGCCGAAGAGCACGGCAGCGTTTGTCAAGTTTGTATCTTTCGTTGACGCGATCAACGCGCCCGGCCAGCGACGGCGGGGCAGCATAAAGTGGCCTTACGTAGAGGGGCTCACTCTGGCGGAGGCGAAGCATGACCTTTCTTTCATGGGCACCGGTCTCTACGGAAAGCCGATGCCGAATCAGAATGGCGCTCCCATTCGACTCGTTGTTCCCTGGAAGTATGGATTTAAGAGCATAAAATCGATAATCCGCATCGAATTGACGAAAAAGCAGCCCATCAACTCCTGGAATCAGATTGCCCCACGGGAGTATGGATTCCTCGCCAATGTCAATCCCACGGTACACCATCCGCGCTGGTCGCAGGCATCGGAACGGATAATTGGAGGGGGGTTCTTTTCCAGCCGTCAAAAGACGCTCATGTTTAACGGCTACGAAAAGGAAGTGGCTCACCTTTATCGCGGGATCGATTTGAGGCGGTACTATTAACACGAATGCCACTAACTTGAGGAATCGCTACGGTGATCTCCGATGTTTCCGATTCGGCCGCTCTGCCGTTCGGCAGAGTCTTTGACAAGCGGCCTTCCTACAAAGACTTAGGTTTGTCGTAGGAAGCTCGCTTGCGAGCGATTCTTGCCCTACGTTAGTGCGATTCACCTACGGGCACGATTATGTAGGAGAATGTTAGCGACTTCGTACGGGCGTTCCGTGACGGGATATTACCAGATTTAGAGAGTTATATTTGGATCAATTCATGCCAGTCCTGGTAAAGCTTCTGCGATCACCGCTACTGATGTATGCCGTAATCGCACTGCCGGGACTTTACCCGATTTATCCCTTTCTTACTCGCGATCCTACAGTATTGGCGGATGCCGCAAAATACCTGCTGGAATATGCGGGGAAGACGGCAACGCTTTTGTTTATTGCCGTTCTCAGTCTAACGCCACTGCGAAAGCTGTTTCCCAGGTCGAAAATTGTAAATGCCCTCAACAGGCATCGGCGGCGATTAGGGGTGAGTTCTTTTGTGTATGTGGTGTTCCATCTCTTTTTCTATTTTGTTTACGAAGGTGGATTCTACAGCCTGCCGGAAAATCTGAAGAAACCGTTTATTCTCTCCGGTGCGACAGCGTTCTTCATACTCTTTACAATGGCTTCGACGAGCACTGATTGGGCCGTGCGCAAACTCGGTGGCCGGCGTTGGAAGCGGTTACATCGTCTGGCCTATCTAGCGGCACTGTTAGTCTTTTACCACCAGGCGGCTCAGGAGAAGGCAGGGGCCGTGCAAACCGTATACTTTTTTGCCCCATTGGCCGTTTTGCAACTGATTCGGATTGGGAAGGGTATGGCTGGCAGGTACTCATGGGGAGAAAGGAATTGAATTGAAGGATACCTCTTCGATCCCAAACTTTGTCGCAAGCTTCGTCGTAAACGTGGTCGTTTCTACCTCTCCACCATGTGTTTATTGTTCCGCTGCATAGAGCCTCACTCCTGGCGGAGAAATTTCGACAAAGCTCGCGACAAAGTTGACGACGAAGATTCCCTCACGGGAAGAAAACTCCTCCCAAACTTTGTCGTAAGCCTCGTCGTAAACATTGTAGAACGATCAATTTCGACCTTCGATTACGATTATGACGACGACAGGAGGATTGAACGCTTTCCCTTCTCTCATCGTGATTCCAAATCGTGATCTGCAGTCGATCTTCCTCTTTTCGACTTTAGATTACGATTATGATTCACGACGAGGAGATCGAATTGGTATCCCCTCTCCCCGTTTCCGCCTCAAGCGGATTCTTGCGGTTATTCTTGTTTCGATTTTAGATCACGATTATGATTACGATAGGAAGTTCGGAAGGCCTTCCTTTTCTCATCGTGACTCACCAGACGATCACGAGCACGACAAAGAGTGTACCCACTGATGCAGTAGCCATCCCACGGTTCCTTGCGGCGGTCAATGAAGGAGGATAGCTCATGCGAGCCTTTATTTGATCACGGGAACAAGATTTACTGGCAAGCACAGTGGGATGGGGCGCAGCCCACCGTGGGTAAATCATCGCGAGTCTCAATTCATCCGCTGCTGTGCTTTTATCCGTTGCTATTACTTCCACTCTGTATCCCGCCTTCGCGCATTTTCGCGTCTTTAGCGGGCACTCCCATACTTCGTGTTTGCATGTCGGTGGGTGTTCGGTAAAATGATTCACTAGGATTTAGCCATGGTCTTGAGTGCAGAGATACAGATTACCGCTGATGAATATCAGCAGCTCCCGGAAGGTCCCCCGTATTATCAATTAATTGGAGGAAAACTCTTCATGACCCCGTCACCGACTTCGTGCCACCAGAAGATCCTGGGAAATCTCCATTTAGTATTGGCGCCGTGGAACTCTGGCTAATCGACCCGATTGAAAAGCGAATTTCCTTCTACGACCTTCAGGAAAATCCCGTCGAACCCTATAAGATTCTCGAAAGTGGCGACTCCGTAACCTCGCGTCTCTTTCCCGGCCTTGCCTTTGATACCGCTCAGATCTTTTGACCCCAATCGAAAATCGTAATCATAATCGTAATCGACAGTCGATCTCCCCCCTTCGAAACCTAAACTTTGGCGTAAGCCTGGTCGTAAACTTCGTTGAACGATGAATTTCGACCATCGACTACGATTATGACGACGACAGGAAGATTGAACGCTTTCCTTTTTCCCATCGTGATTCCAAATCGTGATCTGCGGTCGATCTTCTTCTTTTCGACTTTAGATTACGATTATGATTCACGACGAGGAGATCGAATTGGTATCCCCTCTCCCCGTCTCCGCCTCAAGCGGATTCTCGCGGTTATTCTTGTTTCGATTTTAGATCACGATTATGATTACGATAGGAAGTTTGGAAGGCCTTCCTTTTCTCATCGTGACTCACCAGACGATCACGAGCACGACAAAGAGTGTACCCACTGATGCAGTAGCCATCCCACGGTTCCTTGCCGGTGGTCGATGAAGGAGGATAGCTCATCCGAGCCTTTATTTGATCAGGGGAACAAGATTTACTGGCAAGCACAGTGGGATGGGGCGCAGCCCAACGTGGGTAAATCATCGCGAGTCTCAATTCATCCGCTGCTGTGCTTTTATACGTTGCTATAACTTCCACTCTGTATCCCGCTTTCGCGCATTTTCGCGTCTTTAGCGGGCACTCCCAAACTTCGTGTTTGCATGTCGGTGGGTGTTCGGTAAAATGATTCATTAGGATTTAGCCATGGTCTTGAGTGCAGAGATACAGATTACCGCTGATGAATTTCAGCAACTTCCGGAAGGACCCCCGTATTATCAACTAATAGGAGGAAGGCTCTACATGACTCCGTCACCGACATCTTACCATCAGAAGATTCTGGGAAATCTTCATTTGGTTTTGACGCCTTTTGTTAGAAAAAGTGAAATGGGCGAGGTTTATCTCGCACCCCTTGATGTCCGGCTCTCGGAAGTCGATGTATTTCAGCCCGACCTCATCTTTGTGGGGAGAGAGCGATTACAGATTATTGGAGAGAACGGGCTGGAAGGTGCCCCCGATCTCGCGGTCGAGATACTCTCCCCTTCAACCCTCGGAATCGACCGGGATCTAAAGCGCAAGGCGTACGCGCAATTTGGTGTTGTGGAACTCTGGCTCATCGACCCGATTGAAAAGCGAATTTCCCTCTACGACCTTCAGGAAAATCCCGTCGAACCATATAAGATCTTCGAAAGTGGCGACTCCGTAACCTCGCGTCTTTTTCCGGGCCTTGCCCTTGATGCCGCTCAGATCTTCTGACCTCAGTCAAAAATCGTAATCATAAGCGTAAGCGAAGTTCGATTCGGACCCGAAGGGACGACGAAGTTGACGACAAAGCTCGCGACAGAGTTTCCCTTACGGGTGGAGAAGTTCCCCAAAACTCAATCGTAAGCTTAGTCGAGGAATCGAGTGGAAGGGACGACGAAGTTGACGCCGAAGCTTACGACGAAGTTTCCCTTGCGGGTCGAAGAGGCCCCTTCCCAAACTCAATCGTGAGCTTCGTCGTAAGCTTGATCGATTCTTTCTCTTCACTACTTGGCCCCCTACCTTTGTCGCGAGCTTTGTCGATCGACCGAAAACGACGACAGAGTTGACGAGGAAGCTTACGACGAAGATTCCCTCACGGGAGGAAAAGCTCCACCTGCCCTTCATTCATTCGCTGCGATCCCTTCCCTCTTGTGCGCTATCGAAATGGACGCCCGGAAGACCGAAAGACGAAGTCGTCCGGCTACGGGAAGGGCCGCATTCCATGCTGTCATGATCCCATTGCTCTCGCCTCTTTCGCGTATTTTTTGCGTGTTTGGCGGGCAATCCCTTTTGAAAATCCGCGGTTTCCCTTGGCTCGGCGCATCCCGCTGAGCAGGAGAAGACGGGTCGAATCCGTGGGAAAACTGGTCTGCGGTTGATCTTCCTCTTTTCGACTTTAGATTACAATTATGATTCACGACGAGGAGATCGAATTGGTATCCCCTCTCCCCGTCTCCGCCTCAAGCGGATTCTCGCGGTTATTCTTCTTTCG
This sequence comes from Candidatus Moanibacter sp., assembly GCA_965215885.1. GTDB lineage: Bacteria > Verrucomicrobiota > Verrucomicrobiia > Opitutales > UBA2987 > CBDCEW01. The sequence continues at coordinate 48,668 of CBDCEW010000075.1, read as the reverse complement.
ATTCTAGATCACGATTATGATCACGATAGGGGGTTTGAACGGCATCCTTTCTCTCATAGTGACTCACCAGACGATCACGAGCACGACAAAGAGTGTACCCACTGATGCAGTAGCCATCCCACGGTTCCTTGCGGTGGTCGATGAAGGAGGATAGCTCATCCGAGCCTTTATTTGATCACGGGAACAAGATTTACTGGCAAGCACAGTGGGATGGGGCGCAGCCCAACGTGGGTAAATCATCGCGAGTCTCAATTCATCCGCTGCTGTGCTTTTATCCGTTGCTATTACTTCCACTCTGTTATCCCGCTTTCGCGCATTTTCGCGTCTTTAGCGGGCACCCTCTTCGAGAACGAGAGCGATTACGAGAACGAGAGCGACTGGTACCTTTGAAGGCATCTCGAACCGAAACCAAATCGACAAGGCTTACGACAAGGTTCGCGAGGACAAGATATTTGGCCACCCTGGGCCGAACTTGACCTCGCTACTAGGCTACGCTTTCCTCCTACTGATTATTTCTGAAGAGCCGGTAATATATGAAAGTCCTGATGATAACAACGGAGTTATCGCCGTTTGTAAAAGTGGGTGGCTTGGCGGACGTGGCAGGAGCTCTGCCCAAAGGTTTAACTGATTTGGGACACGAAGTACGTATCGTTTGCCCACTCTACGGATGTGTCGAGCGAGAGAGTAGCTGGATTCGATACGATATGCCGCTTCACGTCTATCTCGGTCCTGAAACGATTCAGGCCTATGTCTGGGAGACCCGTTTGCCGGGCACCGTAATCGATACCTATTTTATCGAGTACGATGCTTACTACGTTGATCCCGATATCTACGAAGGACCAGCCGCGGAACGCCATGGAAACGATAAGAGGTTTACTTTCCTGGGCCGCGCTGCGCTCGATCTCTGTTATTATATGGGATGGATGCCGGATGTAGTCCACTGCCACGACTGGCCTGCAGCGCTGGTTCCCCTGATGCTCAACACAACCGACCACGGCGAGCCGCTGGGAAGTGCGGCAAGTGTGTTAACGATCCATAACCTGGCCTATCAAGGTCTCTGCTCGTCGGAAATCGTGGAGTATGCCAATCTTCCCAGCGATGTCTATCGTCCCGACTGTCTGGAGGCTATGGGAAGCGCGAATCTACTCAAAGGGGGACTTTATAACGCAACCAAGATAACCACTGTGAGCCCCAATTATGCCGTTGAGATTCGGAGTCCCGAGTTCGGCTGCGGCCTCGATGAAGTTTTGGAATTTCGGGCCGCCGACATCATCGGAATTCAGAATGGAATTGATACGGATGAATGGGATCCTTCGAAGGACCGGTTAATTCCAACCAGATTCTCCGAAGAGAGCCTGGAACATAAGACGGATTGCAAGAGATCATTGCAGGTTGCATTCGGCCTGAAACTTCGTGCCGAGTGTATGTTATTGGGCGTCGTATCCCGACTTTACCCGCAGAAGGGTCTGGATCTTCTGGCCGCTATCATTCCCAGGATCGTGACGAAGTTCAAAATTCAGGTTGCGGTGCTCGGCGAAGGAGATCGTGAACTGCAAAACACCTTGAAAAAATTGTCGCATGAATACCCCGGAAAGTTTGGTCTCCACTTGGGATTCAGCAACAGGCTTGCCCATCTTATATTTGCCGGTTCGGACTCTTACGTTATGCCCAGCCGCTTTGAACCTTGTGGCTTGAGCCAGATGTACGCCATGAAATACGGCGCTCCTCCCGTTGTACGAGCTACCGGCGGCCTCGTGGATACGGTCGAGGAGTTCAGCGAAAACGATTCCAGTGGCACAGGTTTCCTCTTCGATGAAGCCGATGAGCAAGCTCTGTTTCAGGCGATCCGAAAAGCCTACATGCTCTTTACCGAGCATCCTGATGACTTCCGGCAACTCAGACTTAACGGTATGAGGAAAGACTTCTCCTGGAAACAGTCGGCCGCCCTCTACAGCGATGTCTACAATTGGGCGATTGAGGCGAGGAGTTAGCCCGAACATCCCACAAACCTTCTACTACGAAGTGTGTGAAATGTCCGGGCTAGGAATCTGTCGTACTTACTGTTCCCACTTTCAAAACTCCGATCTTACTGGCCGTCGCCCGTCTTTTCTTCCTTGACAACGTGTTTTAATCCCCGCGATAGTGTAGATTAGAGCATATAGCGCCGCAGAGTTGCGGCAGATCTAATATTGCGAACGCACAAATAAATAGGAACTTTAGAACCTTAGACTTTACACAATTAGCCAAGGCCTCGGGTGTGAGGCCGGGCGTCAGGCTGTGTGCGAGTTTTTGACTAATTAATAAAGGGAGAACAGAATGAATATCTATGTCGGAAATATATCCTACAATGTCACCGAAGAGGATTTAAGGGTGGCATTCGAAGCATTCGGGCAGGTTGAATCCGCCGCTATTATAAATGACAAGTATACCGGTGAATCAAAAGGATTTGGATTCGTAGAGATGCCCTCTAAAGATGAAGCGCAGTCTGCAATCGATGGCCTGAATGAAACAGAGCTACAAGGCAGAACGCTCAACGTCAATGAGGCTCGCCCACGAACGGAAAGACCCCGTTATGGTGATGGGGGAGGGGGCGGCGGCAGAGGAGGACGTGGCGGTGATAGAGGAGGACGTGGCGGTGGCAGAGGAGGGGGCGGTGGCGGCCGCCGCTACTAGCCCGCAAATTTCACAAGCCATCTGCTTCGGTCCCGGCGTGCCGGGACGCCTCAAGGACTTCCCTTGTCCGCCGACTTCCATTTCGGCACGCCGGGACCGTCATCCTCCGGACTTCGGTAAGCCCTTGTTGCTTCGCAACCTCCGCCGTCTCGCTACGAAGTGTGTGAAATGTCCGGGCTAGTTGTGAATTCGGTAGCCGCCACGCACCCTCCTTCACCCTGTCGATGGACCGAGTCCGTCTCCGAGGCTTTTGCGACCCCTCCCGATCGGCACCGTTCCCTGATCGGTGTCTTGGATGGCGAAGGCATCGGCAGCGAGGTCATCGCGGCGGCATTGGCAGTTCTTCAGTCGGTCGGTGACACGAGTGGGCGCCCCTTTGAGATCCGACGCTTTTCGGGATCGGCGATACGGGACGAGGAGAAACAGGTGTCCACGGATTTTCTGGAATTTTGCCGCGAGCTATTTTCCGAACGGGGCGGTCTCCTCTGCGGTCCGGTTGACGGCCGTTTTGTCTACGACCTGAGGCGTCAATTCCATCTGTTCTGCAAATTGGTTCCCATTCGTGCCTACCCGGAGCTGAGTGGCGTTAGTCATATTCGCCCGGAATGGACGGCGGATACGGATCTTCTTTTGGTCCGGGAAAATGTCTCCGGCCTTTACTAGACCCCATTCGAAAAGCCTTTCGAGCGGGCGGTTTAAGGTTCTCCGCCACGGGCGGACCAGCCTATGGCTGGCAGGTTTCGGGTTTTAGGCTGCCGGCGCTGCCGATGAGCAGGTATTGAGCGGCCATCGGCGTGGCTTGCTGCACAATACGTATATTTGCCGCTGTCTGGAGGCATACTCATCCCGTGGTGCTTTTTTCTCTGAGCTTCAAAGCGGTCAGATTCAGGCTGCCTGTTCCAGTTCCTCCCCTCGGCGTTTCTTCATCAGTATGATGCGGCAGAAGTTGTAGGCCAGAACCTTCTCGAGCAGTTCATCGCCTACCGCATCGATGCCGCGGCGGCCGAGTTCGCCAAAGGCAAATCCATCTTTAATCGTGAACATCAGCGACTCCACTGCGGAGCGATCGCGGCGTGCCTCGCGATACGCCTCGCTCTCCCAGTCCTCGGGGGTGGTCAACTTCTTGCCCTTCGCCCCACTGATACTGATCTGCTTTACCCCCATGCTCAGCACCTCCTTGCGTCCCTTCGCCGAAGCATATCCGTCATCGGTGCTGACCAGTTCAGCAATGACACCGGTGCGCTTGATCGAATCGCCGATGGCCGGCGCCAGCTCAATGGAGTCTGCCGCGTTGCCTTGCGGTACGATCAGGCTGGTGACAAAACCGTTTTCGCTGCGAACCAGTTGTGGCTTGTACCCGATCACTGGATTGCGGCTGCCCTTCTTGATGTAGGCCGCCGATCCGTCCGAGAGGCTCAGGACCTTCTGTGTGGACGGTAGCTTCTTTTCGTGAAACACCCGATCATGAGCATACTCAACAACCCGCTTGGCGTCGGCAATATCGCCCCTGATCTGGCTCAATGCCCGCTCCAGAAGCTCCCGGCGAGTGGGAGGCAGTGAATCCATCGACAGGCCCTCTTCAAGATGGCTCAGTTCCCCCGTTAGTGAGTCGGCCGCCTTGCGGCCCCGCTTGAGCAACCGCCGGTAGTGTTTCTTCAGCTTGCCCTTCGACTTCGGTTTGCCCGCGGCCAGACAAATCTGAAACTCCAGCTTGTCCATTTCCTCCAGCCAACGCCCAACCCATCCCTTGCGAAAATCCTCCAGCCCGAAGACATGCAACTTCTGACCCAAACGATTGGCCCGCATCAAAAGACCGCTCAGAATCTTCCCATCGGTGGGCCAGCAGCTGTTTGCTTTCACCGAGGTGCTGTCGATCGTCAGCTTCCCGAAATCGTCCCATTGCTCCTGGAGGATAAACCCAATCTGTTTATCAAAGATCAACTCGCGGGTCGTATGGCTGACCAGGTTCACGTTCTCCAGAATCGTCGTCACCGCCGGCATTCTCAGTCCCCCGCTCTGCAAAAATCCGTACAAGCTCATCGACTCGCGCACAAACCGCCGTGCCGGTTTCGTGGTCAACGAACCCAGAAACCCTCGAATCATCACGAACACGTATACCGCATAAGCCGGCATCCGCGGCCGGCCTGCCCCAAGATTCAATTCAGCAGCCAGAATATTCTCCTCCTCGATGTCCAGCTCCGGCAGCTCCGCTGTGCGCCCTTCAAAGAACCTGCGATCTTCCAATCGAAGTTTCTTCTTCTCACGCGCATGGGCGTCCAGATCCTTCTCGATCGCCTCGATGATTTGCGCCGCGAACCCGGCCAATTCTTCAACTTCATCCAGAAAATCACGGAAATCCGTGTCTGGAACCGGCAGAATGAGGTTGCTAAGGGGCGTCTTATCGCTTTTGTTCTCCTCTGTCGCACATGTTGGCATGTTTAACTCCTTTCTTAATCTTAAGTTGTTAAACACTAGCATGTTGCGACACTTTTTATCAAGCCAAAAAATGATTTTTCTCAAGTTTTTCTTGCGCCTTTTGCGCCTCTTTGCGGCCAATCAGTAGCTTTTCGGATAAGGTCTTACTAGGGAGAAGGCGATCTGCGAAGTACCTCCACTGACGGGCGTATTGCGGAGTTTTCGTTCCGCTACAATGAGGAGGAAATCCGCGCCATCGTAGAAGTCGCTGCACGTCTGGCGGTACGTCGCAGAGGACAGCTTGCAGTCATCGTCAAGGACGGCGGGGTCCCTTCCGTGAGCCGTCTCTGGCGCACGGTGGCTGGTGAAGTGCTGCTGGATTTCGATATCAACGCCTCCTTCCTCAATGTGGATCTGGCGGGATACAAGATGATCCAGCATGCCGGCGAATTGGATGTCATGGTGGCCCCAAACCTCTACGGCGACATCCTGGCCGATCTGGGCGGGGTTCTAGTCGGGTCCCGCGGTCTAACATTTTCCGGTAACTATTCGCGGGAAGGCGCTTCCGTCTACCAAACCAATCACGGCTCCGCGCGGGATCTGGCGGGAACCGGCCAGGCGAATCCAGCCGGCCAGATCCTCAGCCTGGCCATGATGCTCCGTGAATCCTTCGGACGGTTCGATGAAGCCCAAGCGCTCGAGGCTGCGTTGCGCCGAGTCTGGAGCGAGGGTTGGCGCACCGCGGATATGCGAGAACCAGATTGCCGCGTCGCGGGCACCCAGAAACTGGGGGACCTGGTCGCCCGCGCGGTGCAAAAGGAATGGCCCCATGAGACCTGCGCTTCTGTTGATTGACCTGCAGCAGGACTACTTCAACGCCCGGATGCTGCGGCCCGCCAAAGGGGAATTGATCGATCAGAGGCGCCTCCTTTCGGATTCCTCGGATGGATTCCAGCGCGACAGACAATGAGCGTAACACATCCGACCCCGTCCTTCTCAAAATCGGTTCTCGAATCTTCCGTCGTGGATCGGTTTCGGCAGATGGTCAAAAAACACCCGCATCGGATCGCGGTGGATGATGGAACCCGGCAGATCGCTTATGAGGACTTATGGGAGGATGCGCGTCGCCTCGCGAGTTGGATCTCAGAAACGCGTTCCCGGGCCGACACATCTCCGATTGCCCTGATGTTGGACCACGACGCCTCTCTCGTGACCGGAATTCTCGGCACCTTGATGGCAGGACATCCTTACGTCGCCCTTGACCGGGCATTTCCAGCAAAAATGGTGCGTCAAATCCTCGGCGATTCCGGCGCGCGAGCCATGGTAATCTCTGATCCGGGGGCCGAGGCCTGGAACACTTTGCCCGACCTTCACATCCTCGATATCGAGGCGCTGCCTCCAGCTCCCGGGAATGGGTTCGAGGCAAGGCTATCTCATTCCGGGGATCCCTTCTGCATTTCCTACACCTCGGGATCCGAGGGGCTGCCCAAGGGCATCCTTCGTAATCATCGGTGCCTTCTGCATGCCATCCGCAATTACTCCCGATGCCTGGAAATCACGGCGGACGACCGCCTTTTACTTTTAACTTCAGCCAGCTTTGCCGCCTCATTGTCGCCCTTGTTCGGCGCCCTTCTGAACGGAGCCTGCGTGTTGCCATTTGATTTTCGTTCCTGTGGGCTGCAGACCCTGATCCGGCGGCTGAACGAGGAGGCCATAACGATTCTCCAGACGGTGCCCAGCCTGTTTCGGCTCTTGGTCCGAAGTTTGGAGGGGACCAACCATTTCCCCTGTCTGCGCCTGATAAAGCTGGGTGGAGAACCGATGTTTGCATCCGATGTGGAACTGTTCCGCAACCGGATTCATCAGGATTGCATAATGGTCAACGGACTGGGAATGACGGAAACCGGCAGTAATCTCTGTCATTTTAGAATCGACCGAAATACACGGATCGATGGGACGATGGTGCCGGTGGGCCGCCCGTTGGAGGACGAGGAGATCACCTTGCTGGACGAAGCGGGACAATCGGTTGCTCCGGGGGAGATCGGGGAAATCACTGTGACCAGCCCCTATCTGACCTCGGGTTACTGGAGAGATCCCGAAAAGACGCGGACCCGTTTCCAACCGGTTGAGGATGGACGAGGCGCCGTGCGGTTTCGCACTGGTGATCTCGGGCGATGGCGAAAAGACGGCTGCCTCGAACACCTGGGAAGAAAGGACAATCAAGTGAAAATCCGCGGGTTCCGCGTCGATCCCTTGGCCGTCGAAGCCGCCTTAAACAGGTTGGAAATTGTGGATCAGGCGATTGTGGAACCTTATAGTCTGGAGACAGGGGAGTTCCGGCTGATGGGATTCGTGATACCCGCCGTGTCACCCCCTCCCGATGCCAGGACATTGCGTCAGGAACTGAGCCGGGATCTTCCAGAATACATGATTCCTTCCGAGTTTGTCCTTCTGGAGGCCATTCCCTTGACGCCGAACGGCAAGGCCGACCGAAGAGCATTGCAACAGATGGCGGCGGATCGCCTAGCCACACCTTCTTCGACTTCGGTTGAAGAGAGCGAAACGCTGAAATCGGTTTTGTTCGGTCTCTGGAGGAAGGCACTTCGGGTTCCCTCCCTGAGCGAAGACGAATCCTTTTTCGATCTCGGTGGAAATTCTCTCTCCGCGATGGAACTCGTGGACGATTTGTGCCGTACCCTGAGAGTAAATCTTCCGGCAAGCGTAGTGTTCGAGGCGCCCACGGTGGAAGCGATGGCCGCCGCCTTGCGGGATCCATCGAGATGCCTCGCCTGGTCGACTGTGCTGCCTCTAACCCCTACCGGATTGCGCCCTCCGCTCTTCTGTTTTCCGCAGGGAGGAGGGGACGGGCTGATTTATCGCGACCTGGCTCGCACCTTGGGATCGGACCAACCGATCTATTGCCTGCGACCCGGACTGCCCGGTAGCGACAGCCGTTCAAGGGAAACGCTTGAGGAAGAGGTCGCCTCGTTGATCAACGACCTCCGGTCGATCCAACTCAGGGGCCCGTTTTATCTGTGCGGCATTTCCTACGGGGGCATGGCCGCCTGGGAAACGGCACGGCAACTGCGTGCTCTCGGTGAGACGGTCGGACGATTGATCCTGATCGACACCTACGGCCCGGGTGTCGTAACGGAAAGGCTCCGTTACATTCGCGGCCCCATGCGGCACGCCTACGTTCTGTTTCAGAAAATCCGATTGCATGGCCAGGTGTTGCGCTATCTACCACCCTCGAAACGGAGAGTTTACCTGACATCGAAGATCCGTCATCGAATGGAATCCCACAGACTGGATGACGAGTCGCCGAAACCGGATTCAGCCGCCTATCGGGAACGTCTGTTTGCCAATCATCAGGTCGCCTATGAACAGTATCAGCCCCGGAAACTGGACTGCCCGGTGGCGCTCGTGCGGGCGGAAATCCAGTTCTCCCCAAAGGCGGCACGGAACCGGTCTCTCGGCTGGAGAGGCATGACCTCAAGCCCGATCGATGTGCTCACGGTTCCCGGTTTCCACACCCTGCTGCTCTACGAACCGTTCATCCGCTTTACCGGATCCGCTATTAGGGATTTGCTGAACAAAAGGGTGTGAACGGACCGCAACCGATCAAGTGCCTATGGCCTGCATCATTTACCGCGGCATAGGTTTCTTGGAGCGGCAAAGCCGCAACCAAAGAGAAGAAGAGAACCGCTAATGCATCCCGGCGAGCCGGGACGAATGAAGAAGAATTGACCACGGATTCGAGAAAACCGCGGATCTGCCGTACAACGTACTCTACGAGATTTCATGAAGAGTGATTGGCAACATCGAACATCGAACACTGAACGTCCAACATCGAAGTAAAGACCTTCGGCGTTCGATGTTGAATGTTCGACAGCTTCCACCGCGATCATCGATAGACGAAGCAGTGGTAATGAGGCTATCATCTATTCTCTATCGGGTAAACTATGAAAAATAAGGTGTATTCAGGTTTTACTATCCGTATTATTCTGAGCATACTCTTCTTCACCCTGTTGTTAAGCTGTTCTGGGACGCGACCGACTGCCGGGGACGAACAGCTTATCGTTATAGATAATGATACCATTAGAGGGTAGAAAATGATAATGATGAAAAGTCTGATCAGGGCTCTTGGATTGGCTGTCGTGATGGTGGCTGGAGATGTTTATGCGGCGTTGATAATCTCCGCAGTGGACGACCTCTATATAACAGAGCGCACAGAGTCATCGACATGGTCATATCGTTTCAGCAACGACCTGGCCCGCGATGGGTCATACCAGGTAACGACGAGTTTCAGCGAACTTGAATACTTATGGAATCCGCCGACACAATACTTGAATGATGGTCGCTCGATTCTTGTTGATGGTGCCGCGGTAGGAGTTAATGACCCCGTTCCATTCAGTGCTCTAGCATTGGCTGCCAAGTTTGTGCCTGAGGATGTTCATGCGGCATTAATATTCTCCGCGGTGGACGACTTCTCACTAACAACCAACACAGAGTCATCGACATGGTCTTACCGGTTCAGCAACGACCTGGTCCGCGATGGGGCATACCAGTTACAGACAAGTTTCAGCCAACTTGAACCATTATGGAATCCGCCGACACAGTACTGGAATGATGGAAACTCGATTTTTGTTAATGGTGCGGTTGTTGGAGTTAATAGTTCAGGTAGTTCAATAACCTGGATCGGTAATGCTGCAACTTTTCTGTGGCCGGATAACACAATCTGGATGCATCCTGGTAGTGGTCTTGTCGTAATGAGTTGGCTTAGCCCGTTAGATACGGGCGTGAATATCGATTTTACCTTTGGCGACATGGATCCAAACGGTGTGGGGCAAGATGCAACGGGTTTTGCATGGTTTGTGGATCTCAACGACTCCAATGGGTTACTGGCATCCGGTGTGATAAATGAAGGAAGCGGTGACACCGGTCCCTTGAGCCTGACAGGTGTTGCTGTAAATGCAGGTGATCACATCAATTTCGTGGTCGATCCAAACGGCAATCCATTCTTTGATTCAACGAGTTTCACGGCCACAATAGCAGTGATTCCTGAACCTGCGACAGTGCGGCTTTTCGTTGCTGGTCTTCTCGTCCTTTTGGGATTCTGGAAGTTTCAGAGCGGGAAAAAAAGAGAAACTTAGCGATTTTGGTCGGCTGTGGCGCTCGAGTGTTTGGGCAAACACTACCCACGCAGACATTCGCTCCCTTTGGCGAACCGCGTAGGCTGATTTCGAGCAACGGAATACTTAGCACTGATCTATTGGTAGATGTCTTTTGAAGGCTGAAACTGGCTTGGAGAAACCCACCCCTTGCCCCTCCCAGGAGGGGATCTTGAATACACTCGAAGGCCGTGGTCGTAATCGTAGTCTAGGACTTTCGATTTTCGACTGCGATCCCAATTACGATTAGGGCTCGAATGAATAACTGTTATAAAATTTATCTGTTCGGTATTGCTTTTGGGAGAGGGTATTAAAACTATATATGTAACGGTAATGTAATAATCTGAAGAATTTTACAAGCCATTTACAATTAGGATGTTACAAAATTCAATTTTACATTTATTTAGCGAGAATGGGGGATTTACGGATTGAGTTCCAGGGTAATGTCCTTATAAATGTATAGGTATTATCATTCATGGATCAAGCAGGAGTTTGAGAAGTGAGAGAGAGAAGAAAACAAATAAATCACGATAATGGATACGGTCCTGAGAACGACAACTATTACGCTATTTGGTAGGTAGAAATTATGAATGACGTAAAGCTTCCTTGAGCTTTTATTACTAGTGCTGCTACGCACTACTGGTACTGGTAAAAGTGGGACGGATTCCGGTTTAAGGGTCCGTCCTATTTTTTTGGAATTTTCCTACGTTCTCGGGAAGGACGAAAGCTGAATAAAGTCTCTACACGACAAGGGCAGCGAGGGACACTGACGGGCACAGTGGGATGGGGCGGCCTGTCCTCCATAGCCTTCGGCGACGGAGGGAAGCCCACCGTGGGAAAAATCTTAAAAAAGAGTCCTGAGGCGTCAATTTCGCTAAAAATTTCGCCCTGGGTGTACGTTGGGCATGCGGCGCGGGACGGCGACAACGATTACTGCGGGAGGGCTGAAGGATTCCAAAAAACACCTTGCAGAACGATAGCCGGTTCCGAATGGTAGAAGCGATAGATTTCCCGTCGTGCCGCTGAGGGAGACGGGGAGTAGGCTTTTTTTCGGCTGTCGTACGATTCTGAAAAAGGACTGGGATGGAAAAGAAAAGCACTCTGGGACTGATAGACGAAATAATCGAACTATCGAAGAAGCGCGTTTCCGTGAAGGAATCGGGGAACGCAGGCCGCTTTATTCAGCAGCTTTACGAATCCGTGGCGGCAGAAGACCTCCTAAGGAGGACGCCGGAAGACCTCTGTGCGCTGGGAGTCGATCTATATAAGTTTGCCGTGAACCGAAAGAGTAATGAGGCAAAGTTCAGGATATTTAATCCCGACAAGAGGAAGCACGGGTGGAGTTCAACGCGTACAGTAATCGAGTTGGTCAACGACGACATGCCTTTTCTGGTGGACTCACTAAGCCTGGCGCTGAACAAACACGGGCTTTCCATTCAGATAACAATGCATCCGATTATTTCCTTGCAGAGGGATGCCAGAGGGCGCCTGAAGGAAGTGCTGCCGCGCATCCTGAGGCAGGATGGCGCCGTTCAAGAATCGATTCAACACGTTGAGATTGAACGCGAGAGGGATGCTGCGCTCATCGCGGAATTAAAGAGGGACATTTCGAAGGCGATGGCCGATCTGCGGGTGGCGATAACGGATTGGGGGGCAATGTGCGACAAAGCGCGAGAGGTCTGCAATGAGCTGACGACGGATCCACCTCCGCTCGAACAGGCCATCATATTTGAAAGCAAGGCATTCCTGGACTGGATGGTTGACAGAAATTTTACCTTTCTCGGGTACCGTGAGTATCGACTTGAGAGCGAAGGGGGGAAGAAGGTTTTGATTCCCGTAGCGAGAACAGGCCTTGGGATACTGAGAAGGTCGAAAAGAAGGTCCGCGCGTTCGGGAGCGGTACTTTCCAGAGAAACGCTCAAACAGATTTCAGCGAAGGAGGCGTTAGTGATAACAAAGGCCAATTCAAAGGCGACAGTGCATCGCGGGGCCTACCTCGATTATATCGGGGTCAAACTGTTTGACCTGAAAGGCAGACCCATAGGTGAAAAACGATTTTTGGGCCTCTTTACCAGTCTAGCATATAATCAGAGTCCACGGGAGATTCCTCTGCTGCGACACAAGGTTCGGCGGGTGATGGCGCGCTCCAAGCTTATTCCAACGAGTCACGACGGTAAAGCCTTAATGCACATTCTGGATACGTTTCCCAGAGATGAACTTTTCCAATGTTCGGTCAGCGAACTGGTAAGGCTGACGAATGAAATTCTGAACCTCCAGGAACGGCGCAAGGTGAAGCTTCTCGTGAGGAGAGATACTTTTGAGCGATTTTACGCCTGTATCGTTTATATACCGCGCGACCGTTATCACACCGAGGTCCGCAAGAAAGTTGAGGGGATACTGCTGAGTGAGTTGAACGGTGAGTCTGTAGAGGCGCGAGTTCAACTATCGGAATCGATTCTGGCACGGGTATATTACCTCGTGCGGACGAAGACGGATCGGGCACTCGGAATCAATGTGTCGGAGATCGAAGAGAAGATCGTCAATGTCGTGAGATCGTGGGAAGATGCCCTTCGCGAGGCCCTCGTCACACGAATTGGAGAAGAGAGCGGCCTGGGTCTTTTTCGACGATTCGAAGGGTCCTTTCCGGCTGCGTATATGGAGGATGTTTCACCTCAGGCTGCCGCGATTGACGTTCTGAAAATGGACAATCTCAGAGAGACGGAAGAGAGCATTGATATGAGCTTGTATCGCTCCGCGGCTTTTCGAGAAGAACATTTGAGATTCAAGCTTTTCCGACGGGAAAGGCCGATCCCGATATTCGAGGTGCTGCCGATGCTGGAAAACATGGGGCTGAAAGTGATCAACGAACGGCCCTACAGTATGAAGTTGAAAGAGGGCGGGGTTTTCTGGATGCAGGATTTCGAAATGGCCTACGGGGCAGACGGTCAAGTGGATCCTGGAGAGGTGGAATCCCTTTTTAAAGAAGCCTTTCGACGGTCGTGGCGCGGAGAGGCTGAAAACGACGGTTTTAACAGACTAGTGTTAGCGGCGCGACTAAGTTGGCGTCAGACCGCGCTTCTACGTGCCTGCTGCAAATACCTGTTGCAGATCAGGGTACCTTTCAGCCAGAGCTACATGGAGGCTACGCTCAACAGGAACGCACGGATCGCTCAGTTGATGGTAGAACTATTCGAAGCGCGATTCGCACTTGGAAGGAGCATAAAGAGGCGAAAAGGAGACGTCGAGAAGTGCAATGCGGCAATCCTGAAGGCGCTCGATGCAGTGGCCAGTCTCGATGAAGACCGTATACTTCGCGGCTTTCACAACATGATAAACGCGTGCTTGCGCACTAACTATTTTCAGCGCGATTCGAATGGTCGTGAAAAACCGTATCTCTCACTCAAGCTGGAACCTTCGAGGATTCCGGATATGCCTCTGCCCCTGCCAATGTTTGAGATTTTCGTTTACTCTCCGCGGGTGGAAGGCGTCCATCTGAGAGGCGGAAGAGTAGCGCGAGGAGGATTGCGCTGGTCTGACCGCAGAGAGGATTTTCGCACCGAGGTTCTCGGTTTGGTCAAGGCGCAGATGGTGAAGAATACCATTATTGTACCGGTGGGAGCCAAAGGAGGATTTGTCGTAAAGCGCCCACCGCAATCGGTAGATAAGCAGGAAATGATGGATGAAGTTGTGGCTTGTTACCGCAATTTCATCCGTGGCCTGCTCGATCTCACGGATAACCTTGTAAATGGAAAAGTGGTGCCTCCCCGGATGGTAGTAAGACATGACGAAGATGATCCCTATCTGGTGGTTGCGGCGGACAAGGGTACGGCAACATTTTCCGACATCGCCAACGCCTTATCGCAGGAATATGGATTTTGGCTTGGTGATGGCTTCGCCTCGGGGGGTTCAGTGGGGTACGATCATAAGAAGATGGGAATCACCGCTAAAGGCGCCTGGGAATCGGTGAAGCGGCTTTTTCGGGATCGGGGCATCGACATTCAAACCACGGAATTTGCGGTGGCAGGAATCGGAGACATGTCGGGAGACGTGTTTGGAAACGGGATGCTGCAGTCACGCTTCATAAAGCTGCAGGCCGCCTTTAATCACATGCACATATTTCTGGATCCGGATGCGGATCCGGAAATGAGCTTTGCGGAACGCGAACGCCTTTTCAACAAGACGGGTTCTACATGGGAAGACTACGACAGGGGTCTACTATCGAAAGGAGGGGAAGTATACTCGCGATCGGAAAAACAGATCCGACTCAGTCCCGAAGCAAAAGCAATGCTGGAGGTCGAAGCGGACGCGTTTACTCCTCAGGAATTGATTCGGGCCATATTGCGTATGCCGGTCGACCTCCTATGGAATGGTGGGATTGGCACTTACTTCAAGGCGAAGCAGGAGTCTCATTCGGATGTCGGGGATCGCGCCAATGATGAGGTCCGCGTGAACGGTGAGGAATTACGCTGTGGCATCGTAGGCGAAGGCGGCAATCTCGGGTTTACGCAATTGTCCAGGGTCGAATACGCATTTTGCGGGGGTCTGATCAACACAGACTTTATCGACAATTCCGGGGGTGTCGATTGCTCGGACCGCGAAGTGAACATTAAGATATTGCTGAATATTGCCCGGCTGGAGGGGCTTCTGTCAGAAAAGAACCGACGCAGGCTTTTACGCAATATGACCGATACGGTCACTTCGCTGGTGCTTCTGGACAACTACCGTCAAAGTCAGGCAATCAGTATGATGGCGTCGCAGTCCTCCGATAGAATCAGCGAGTACGCCCATCTTATTCGGCTCTTGGAACAAAGGGGCGAGCTCGATCGAGAATTGGAATTTCTTCCGCGCGATGAGGAAATCTCAGATCGTATTCGAACCGGAAAAAGCTTCACACGACCGGAACTTGCCGTGCTTTTGGCCTACGGGAAGAGGACATTTTACAGTGCCCTGGTGGCTTCAGATGTTCCGGAAGACCCCTATTTTTCCGGAGAGTTGCAGCTCTATTTCCCTGATCTTCTAAGAAGGAAGTTCGGCAGGCTGATGGGCAGGCACCCACTCTATCGAGAAATCATATCGCTTCACGTGACATCGAGCATGGTGCACCGAATGGGGCCGACTTTCATTTTTCGGATGAGGGAGGAGAACGATGCCGAGCCTGCAAGTGTAGCGCGTGCCTACACCATCGCACGGGATGCCTTTAAGATGCGCGAGGTGTGGAAATCTATCGAAGCACTCGACCATAAGGTTCCGGCTGATGTCCAGTATTCGATGATGTATCAGACGAGCCGAAGCCTCAAGCACGTGACGCGTTGGTTGTTGCAGAGACCGGCACGCTACAACGATATCGCATCAGCTGTTGCTCTATTTCAGCCCGGTGTAGCTATGATAATGGAAAAACTTTCCACCTTTCTGCCGAAACCGGGGCAATACAAGGAAGCTATCAGAGGTCTTGTCGAGAGCGGTGTATCGAGGAAACTCGCGCAACGGGTGGCCGGTTTAAGCTTCATGTATGCGGTTCTCGATATTGTAGAGGTAGCAAAGGATACCCGCAGGGCTGTGAAGCATGTCGCCGCCATCTATTTCATGGCTGGGGACAAGCTGTCGCTAAACTGGATCGGCGAACAGATTGAGGGACTTACAGTCAGTGGGCGCTGGCAGGCGGCGGCGAGAGGTACGTTGCGTGAAAATCTCTTTCTTGTGCATCGGTTACTGACCACTGAGATGATAGGAGCAAAGAGAGAAGCTTCTCCCTCCCACGCTGTGGAGGAATGGTTGAGAAGGAAGAGCAATCGTGTAAGCCGTCTCGAACGAATCATCAATGATATGAAATCGATAGGTCCGCTCGACTTTGCCACGGTGTCAGTGGCACTGCAGGAAGTGCGGAAATTGGTCTCTTGATGGGGAGTCGGTGTTCAGTTGCAGAGAGGACCGACAATCGAGATGCGTGATCGTAAGCGTAATCCGAGTAGGAACGTATTCGAGTAGTCAGTCGAAGACGGAAAAGTACTCCTGGAAGAAGGCTTCCGCGTCTACTTGCAACGCAACCTCATGGGGTCCAGATCCTGGAGAGTATAAGGTTTGACCTAACGTGGACTCATTTTTCAGATCAATGGTTACCGAACCCGACTCAAACTGGCAGATGGAATTGCTAAAGAGTGACGCCGCCGCCAAAGGATCATGAAAATAGAGAAGCTCGCGCTCTTCAAACCAGACTTTAGAAAAATCGTAAACCGGCTCAAGGATCGGAACATCGGAAAATCTCTCTCTTACTTCGTCTGAGGACATCTTGACCTGGAGGGTCACGTCCAGGCCGACCGATCGATGAAAAGGGGGGCGGCTGCGAAACACGATGGCGGTGGCATGGGGGTCGACGATTGCATTCCATTCCGTCTGTCCCCAGGGCGAGGGATAATCGGTGAATTTTCCGCACATCGTGACAAGACCTTTGAGCAACCGGGGAATTTCCGGGTCGATGGCAAATAAGAGCGCAACATTGGTTAGGGGACCGACGGGAAGGAGAAGAATCTCACCCGGTTGATTGCGGATCGTATCTCGCATAAAGGAGATCGCCGCGGCTTTTGGAAAGCTCTCCTGGTGCTTCCAATTTTTCAGCTTCGCCGCCTGTCTGGCGATCGTTTGCCGCTGTTCAACGATCAGAGGATTTTTCGAGCCGGGGTAAATTGGAATATCCTGCTTCGCAACCTGGCAGATTGCGCTGGCCAGCGCGGCCCGTTTCTCGGGTTCTCCGGTAACGGTGGTGATTCCAACCAGATCACAGCGAGGATTAGCCAGGAGGTAAGCCAGGCAGACGGCATCATCGATGTCGCTTCCGATATCGGTATCAAGTAAGACCTTCGTGGATTCATCAAACATGGTATGTTTCGAGTGGTGTAGCGTCAAGAATCCTGATTTTTCCGGCGAGATCGGAAAGGGCATCGGCAAACCATTCGCGTGCCTTCGTGTCTCCGTGGGTGAGAACGACTGCGCGGGGGTCGCACCTTTGGGCAAATTGGAGGAGTTCGGAGCGGTCGGCATGTCCACTCAGGTCAAATTTCTCTATACGTGCGTAGACGGGAGCGGAGTAATCCATTGTTTCGAAGTTGAAGCGATCACCGTGTTTGGTGGAGAGCAGTTTTCCGCCCGGCGTGTCGGGGTCGCAGTAGCCGACGAAGCAGATTAAATTCCGATTACTATCGATGATTCTGGATGCCAGGAAGTAAGAGGGTGTGCCTTCGACCATCATACCGCTGCCAAGGATAAAAAGGCCACGATCCGGAAGGAAGCTTTCCGGCGAGAAGTTTCGTGGGAGGGAGCGCACTTTCAAATCCGTGAGCACTTTTTTGCGAAATTTGACGAGGCCGGTTTTTCGCGAAATGGAATCGAAAATTTGGGCGAGATCCACCCCCAATCCGCTGCAGAATATCGGGCACCTTCGTAGCCGGCCCCTCTTTCGTGCCTCATCGACGATGCTCAGTACTTCCTGCATGCGACCCAAGGCGAAGATGGGAATGAGGACGGTACCTCCTCGCGCAATAACCTGGTCGATTGTGAGGATAAGCCTCACGACCTCCTCCTTTCGGGAGGCGTTAGGAAGCCGTTCCGTGATCCCACGCGTTGTCTCGGTGACGAGAGTATCCATCTTTTCATCAGGGAAGTTTGCACCAGGCAGAGTCTTTTGTCGTTCGAAGAGAACATCCCCTGTAATAAATATCTTTCTGTGCTTATAGTTGAGCCGGACGCCGGCCGCACCCGCCACATGTCCGGCGGAAAAAAAAGTGACCTCGATCTCTTCCTTACCCGATCGGAATACTCTAGGACGTTGAAAGGAGAAGGTGGAGAACTTCGCCTCCAGGGCGCGCACTTCTCCTGGCACATAGAGAGGGAGTTCGGTAACACCGAGTTCCTCCCGCTGCTTTTTCATTACGTTACATGAGTTTAGGAGCATGCGGCCGGCAAGAGTCTTCGATGGAACACTCGAGAATATCCGTGCCCGGGGCTGACGGCGCATGAGGATTGGAAGGGAACCCAAATGATCCAGGTGACAGTGCGTAAGAATAACGAAATCGACGCTGTTATCCTCTATCAAGCGGTATTCGGGAATGGAACGATGACCGCAATATTTTGGATGCATTCCGGCATCGATAACAATGCGAAAGGGACCGATCTCAAGGTAGAGAGAGTTTGCTCCAATCCCCCCATCTCGGTTCAGGTCTATGAAGTTCACCCTCCCGCTACGACCCGTACGATCTCAAGGTTATCGCCATCTTCAAGTGTGGTCTTTCGGGCTTCAGCCGGCGTGAGCGGATTTCGGTTGCGCTCGACTACAACTCCTTTGAGATCGAAGCCGAGGGATTCGAGAAACTCCTTCAAACCGGCATTTGGCACGACCTTGAAGGTCTCCCCATTTGCCGTAATATTGATGGATACGTTATCACCCATCATTTAGTCTGGTATAGCGAGAGCCTGGTCAAAATCTTTCCACACCGCCTCATATCCCCGGCTGCGAATCATTTCCGCGATGACGCGGGGAGGTCGATCATCGGCGATGTGGAACTGCTCGCCCGGTTGTTCCGCGTTGTTCGTCCAGGTGGTTTCGTCGAAGTGACTGTAACCGCCTGGTTCCGTGCTTGAACCCGCACTCATGTTCGTGATTCCGATTTTGACGAGTCCGTCCCGAAATCCGGGCGATTCGCGGGTTGAAAGGACGAGTGCAGCGTGAGGCAGATACATCCTCAAGGCGCAGACATATTGGACGAACTCGCGGTCGGACAAGGCGAAACGACTGTCGGGATTGAAACCGCCGGCGGCCGGTCGCAGGCGTGGGATACTGATGGAGAGTTGCGCTTTCCAGCAACGCTTGAGGAGATGCCTGGCGTGTGCGGCGGTGGCGAGGGCCTCATAGCGCCAGTCATAAAGACCGAGGAGCGCGCCTAACCCGAGCCGGCGAAAGCCGGCCTGATAGGCCCGTTCAAGCGTATCCAGACGCCACGAATATTTCTTTTTTGGCCCAGCCGGGTGCATCTCTTTATAGGTCGGCTTGTGGTAGGATTCCTGGTAGACAACGATGCCTTCGCAGCCACCTTCAACAAGAGGTATGTAGGCTTCGGCTTCCATAGGGCCCAATTCAATCATGATGCTGGGCATAATAGGGAGACAAGAGCGGATACATTCCTCGACATACCCGTTTGAGACATACTTGGGGTGTTCACCGGCTACAATGAGGAGGGAGCGAAATCCCTGCGCGGCCATCATCTTTGCTTCCTTCAATACCTGTTCGATGGGAATTGTTATTCGAGGTATAGCATTATCTCTCGAAAATCCGCAATACCGGCAGATATTGATACACTCGTTGGAGAGATAAATCGGTGCGAAGAGCCGGATCACTTTACCGAAGTGCAGCTGGGTGAGATGCTGCGAGTGAACGGCGAGGGTCTCCAGGTGGGTGAGAGCGTGGGGAGATATCAGGGCGGCAAACTCCGCTAGCGATTCCGCTCGACCTTTCCCCAGGATCGGCTTAAGAGTTCGATCCGTGGTATCGTGGGACTGTTGAAGGAGGGCTTCAATCGGGATTTTTGGAAATTTCTTTGAAAAAACGCTCATGAAACGATCAGTCCAGGAATGCGGTAAGAGGACTCGTTGCTTCCGCACTTGTTGGCAATTCCGTCCGGCTGATCCGCCGGGATACCCAACCCGCCTGCACGGCGACGGAAAAGGCCTGGGCCATCTGAACGGGATCCGAAGCGACCGCAATGGCGGTATTTACCAAAACCGCATCAGCTCCCATCTCCATGGCTTCGGCGGCGTGAGATGGCGCTCCCAATCCCGCATCCACGACGACAGGAACTCTCGCCTGCTCGATGATAATTTCGATTTGTGCGCGATTTTTCAGTCCTCGGCTGCTCCCGATAGGGGAACCCAGCGGCATGACGGTGGCGCAACCGACATCTTGAAGCCGTGCTGCCAGGACAGGATCGGCATTGATATAGGGAAGCACGATGAAGTCTTCCCTGACAAGCGTCTCGGCCGCATTAAGAGTCTCGATAGGATCGGGGAGGAGATAGTTTGGGTCAGGGTGAATCTCGAGTTTAATCCACTTTGGGAGTCCGGCAGCTTCCGCCAGACGGGCGATTCGTACCGCCTCATCCGCATTCATCGCCCCTGCCGTGTTGGGAAGAATGAGGTATCGATCGGATTCGAGAAAGTCCAGAATATCGGCAAACGGATCTTTCTTGCCGGAAAGGCTTGCCCGCTTTAGCGCCACCGTGACAAGCTCAGTTCCGCAAGCCGCAAGAGCCTCTCGCATCAATTCGCTGGAAGGAAACTTTCCCGTACCAACTAGAAGACGCGAGTGAAATTCTCGATCGGCAATCTTCAAGGGTTCAACGTGAAGTGGACTTAACATTGGTCCAAGAGTTTACCTGATATGTTATGCGAGAAGTCAACTGCGTAAAGGCGATTTTGAAAATCGGGTTTGACGGGGAATGAGTGCCGAGAGACATGAAAACGAGGAGCGATTGGCCCTCTTATCGGTTTACGACAAAGAGGGATTAGTGCCGCTGGCGAAGGTCCTGGTGGAACAGTTTGGCTACCGGTTGCTCTCCACCGGGGGGACGGCCAGGACGCTGCGCGAGAGTGGATTTGTGGTGACGGACGTGAGTGACTACACGGGATTTCCCGAGATGATGGAGGGGAGAGTGAAGACGCTCCATCCAAAGATTCACGGTGGTGTGCTTTGCCGGCGGGATGTGGAGGGAGATCTCAGGGAAGCCCAGAGAGCTGGGATCGGATTGATTGATCTGATTGTGGTCAATCTTTACCCCTTTGAAGACACCGTGGCGAGACCCGGAGTAGCAGAGACAGAAGCGATCGAGCAAATCGATATCGGCGGAGTTGCCCTCTTGCGATGTGCAGCGAAGAATCATTCCCATGTAACAGTGGTGTGTGAACCGGCCGATTATGGCCGTGTCCTGGAAGCATTGAAGGGAAGCACCGACATTACACGGTTGAGGCGCCAGCTCGCGATAAAAGTCTTCCGAAGAACCACCGCCTATGATGCCGCAATTGCGACCTATTTTCAAAATGAGGAGAGAGGAACCGTTTTGGTTGAGGGCGTCGATCACGCTGATTCCCTTAACCTCGATCTGGAAAGGGAGATGGCGCTCCGTTACGGAGAGAATCCCCAGCAGAAAGCGGCGTTATATGGAGGTTTTTTCGAGCGTTTCGAACAGCTACAGGGAAAGGAGCTCGGATATAATAATATTCTGGATATATCGGCGGCCGCTGATCTCATGGGCGAATTCGATAGACCCACGGTGGCGATAATAAAACATGGGAACCCCTGTGGAACCGCGAGTGCCGCTGACCTGGTTGACGCTTGGGAAGACGCCTGCGCCACTGATCAAAAGGCGCCCTTTGGGGGAGTCGTAGTGGTCAATCGTACCATTGATCGCGATCTCGCTTTAGATATCAGCCAGATCTGGCTGGAAATAATCATAGCACCGCAGTTCACCGATGGAGCGCGAGAGATTTTTGGGAAGAAAAGAAATCTGCGACTCCTTATTTCGAAGGGTCGGGGTGCTTTTGAAGGGGAGCAGGAGGTTCGTTCCATTGCGGGAGGGGTTCTGCGGCAGGACCGTGATCTGTCTAACGACGATCCTTCAGCTTTCCGCGTGGTATCCGAGCGCGAGCCCTCCGACAAAGAATGGAACTCCCTCCTCTTCGGTTGGAGAGTTGTCAAGCACGTGAAATCCAATGCCGTGGTGCTGGTCAAGGGAGAGCGGACCGCAGGTATCGGGGCGGGGCAGATGTCTCGGGTTGATAGTTCCGAGATAGCGGTGTGGAAAGCAGGTCAGGCGGGTATTTCCCTTGAGGGATCGGTGGCTGCCTCAGACGGACTCATTCCGTTTCCGGACGCGCTCCTGGTCGCCGCGGAAGCCGGCGCCACCGCCATGATTCAACCTGGAGGTGCGCAACGCGACAAAGCGATTATTGAGGCGGCAAATGCCCATGATATGGCGATGATTTTTTCCGGAATCAGACACTTTCGCCATTAGTTGTGAAACAAAAGCAATAAGAGAAGTGTTCTATTGCTCTTAATAGCCAATTGACACCTTTAATTCGCCCGTTAGTATCGCGTGATCGAACGATTTGCGACCAGTCATGAAAATAATAACGATTTACAGTAGAGGAACGGGGTTGGGAGTGATGTTGTTACTGTTGGCAGGCTGTTACTCGGTTCCGGTTACGGGACGATCCGGTATAAATCTTGTATCGGACGAGGCAGTGGTGGAAATGAGCGTGGAACAGTTTAACCTGCTGAAAGCCCAATACCCCCAAACTCGGAATCGAAAATATATCGATATGGTGAGGAGAGTTGGGGAGCGAGTGGCGGATGTTGCCAGCCATGATATCCTGAACCCGCAATGGGAATTTGTAGTGTTTGAAGATCCGGGTTCCTTAAACGCTTTCGCCATGGCGGGTGGAAAGGTGGGCGTTTTCACGGGTATTTTCAAGGTTGTCAAGACAGAGGATGATCTGGCCATTGTCATAGGCCATGAAATTGCCCACGTGTCGGCCAAGCACGTAAACGAGCGGCTCTCCAAGCAGATGATGGTACAAGGAATGGGAGTTGGATTGGGCGTCGCTACCATGGGGACGACGTCTATCGCACGTTCCGTGATATTGGATGCCTATGGACTGGGAAGTTCTCTGGGTGGGTTGGGCTTCAATCGAAAGATGGAGACTGAAGCGGATTACATTGGGCTGATGTATGCCGCCCGCTCTGGGTATAATCCCGAAGCGGCCTATGGGCTGTGGGAACGCATGGCTTCAGAAAGTCAAACATCCGCGCCTCCCGAATTTCTCTCGACTCATCCATCACATGGAAGCCGTGTGTCCCATTTGCGTGATATCATGCCTGAAGCGGTCGCCGAGTACAATATTGTTAAAGGGGGAGGGTATTCGACGGAGAGCGGTATCATTGTGATCGAGTAGCCAATGTTTGACCCGGTCGAAGCGCTAAAGAAATACGTCAGTTTTGCCAGTGTTTCGACGGATCCCGCGTATCGGGATGGGATGACAGGTGCGAGAGTATTCATCTCTGATTTGCTGCGCGAGACCGGTTTTTCGGTGGAGGAGTGCCATACTCCGCTGCACCCGGTGATACTCGCTGAACGCGGAGGCGATTCGAATTGGCCTCACGTTGTCATCTATGGTCACTATGATGTGCAGCCTCCTGACCCCCTTGAGAAATGGATATCTCGGCCATTTGAGGCGGAGATTCGAGGCGACAGAATCTTCGGGCGAGGCGCTGCCGACAACAAGGGACCGCTCCTCGTCCACGTAGCGGCGGCGAGTAGACTATTCGAGGAGAATCCTGATTTTCCTCTGCGCATCACCTTCCTTATCGAAGGAGAAGAGGAGATCGGCAGTCCCAGTTTTTCCGAATTTCTCGAGTCCTACGGAGACCGTTTGCGGGGAGATTTCGTAATGCTCTCAGACACCGGTAGCCCAAGCGCGGATCAGATTGTCATAACAACCGGATTGCGAGGTGTCGTTTGCCTGGAAGCGATAGTGACGGGACCTAAAGTGGACCTTCACTCTGGAAGCCACGGTGGAGTGCTACTCAACCCGATCCAGGCCCTTACTGAAGTCTGTTCGAGTTTGCACAATGCGGATGGAAGTATCAATGTGCCCGGCTTTTACGACGACATTGTTGAATTCTCGGAATGGGAGCGGGCGGAACTCACGAAGATGGATGGGAGCGAAGCCGACTACGCGGATTTTCTCGGCATCGAAACGTTTCACACCGCGTCCGGAATTTCACCCTTTCAGGCGATCAGGTTTGGCCCGACCCTGGAGTTCAACGGTATCGGCGGCGGATACACGGGAGCAGGCACCAAGACAGTGATTCCCAGTAAGGCGTTCGCAAAAATCAGTTGTCGGCTGGTGCCGAATCAGGATCCCGTTGAGATTGCGAAGCTTGTCATTAAAACTATTCGAGAACGGTGCTCACCAAAAGTCTCGATGGAAATCATCGAAGGGCATTGTGGCGCCCCATATCTTGTGGTGCCGCCTGAAAAAGGGAATACAACCGATGATCTACCGCCGAATTTGGCCAGGGCTTTCAAGGCAGCCTATTCAGCAATCGATGAGACTTTCGGCAAAGAGCCCTTGTATCTCCGAGAAGGTGGAAGCATTCCGATCATTGCTGACCTCAAGAGTATGATCGGACTGGATTCTCTTATGATTGGGCTTTCCACCCCTGATGACAGTCTGCATGCACCAAACGAGAGTTTTCATCTCGGCGTGTTTGAAAAAGGGATCGTGGTCTCCGAGAGGATTCTTAACGAACTAGGAGGTTCCTAGCGCAGCCGCAACCAAAACGAACGCAGCAATAGAAAAGAAACCACGGATAACAGCTGACGGGCACGGATGTTTAGCGGGCGCTTCAAAAATAGCGAATACTCGATCAGGTGTTCGAGGATAAACCGGGTTCTGTCTGAGCTGGGAATACGAAGATATGAGAGATGATTGCCCGCTAAATACGCGAAAGAACGCGAAATTAAGAGAGCTCTTTGGCGTGTCTATTGTTTGGCCGCATCGATAACCGTTAGGATGTAGCGCTTGCCGCGGGATGAATCAGGCGGATGAGTCGATCCTGGTTCATCCCGCGCAAGCGCGGTCCTACAACCCTCACGGGTATTCGAGTTGGTTTCGTTGCGCCTCGCTGAGCTTGAAACGAAACGACTATTCTTCCATTCCCTTTCCCTCGCTTTCGCGCATTTTCGCGTCTTTAGCGGGCATCCCTCTTTGAGAACGATTACGACTAAGATGGTGTTGGATGCCGGTTCGTGAGTCGCAGTCGTAATCGTAGGTTGCCTTAGGGTTTTAGTTAATCCGGTGTTCCATCCACTGGATTAGAGAGACGAGAAACTCAGTCTCGGCATCAATATTTCCACAAACTTCCACGGCGGCCGTGGTGAGTTCGCGAGCCTTTTCTCGAGAGTCTTCCAAACCAAGGATTTTGATATAAGTATTTTTGCTGTTATTGGCGTCCGCCCCGGCTCTCTTACCCAATGTTTCCGTGTCTCCTGTAGCGTCCAGAATATCGTCCACGATCTGGTAGGCGAGACCGAGGTTCCGTCCGAGATCGGCGGCCAGCCGGATATTCTGTTCATCTGCCTCAGTGAGACGCACTCCCATGGTTAGCGCGCTAGAAATCATCGCGGCGGTCTTGTTCGAATGGATATATTCAAGCTGATCCTCAGTTATATCCCGCTTCTCTCCCAGAATGTCCTCCATTTGTCCGCCGATAAGACGCTGACTGTCGGCTGCCTTGCCCATATCCGATATGAGAGAAAGCGCCAAATCGGTTTGGGCCCTGTAGGCATCTGCCAGTAGAGCAAAAGCGTGGGTCAAGAGAGCATCCCCTGCAAGGATCGCTGTGGCCTCGTCGAACTGGACGTGGCATGTGGGCACTCCCCTGCGCAGATCGCTGTTATCCATGCTTGGCAGGTCGTCATGAATGAGGGAATAGGTGTGGAGACACTCGATTGCTACCGCCGCTGGGATAGGATCCGCCCGGCTGGGGAAGAGTGAGTTTCCAGCAAGTAAGAGGACAGGGCGCAATCGCTTGCCTCCGGCTTTCAAACTGTAATTCATCGCTTCGTGAAGAATCCGCGGGCGCGTCCGTGAGGATGGCACCCAGCGAGTAATCCCTTCTTCGACGAGCTTGCGGTATTGCTCTACGCAACCTTTAAAATCCATAATAATCCTTGTTTTCGCACTATGTCTCCGACAATAGTAGCTAATTCGGTTCGTAATATTTCCATGCCCTCATTCGAAGAAATCTGTCAAAAGGTATCGACTGGAGAACACTTCAATGCCCGTTTTCTGATCGGTGGGTTAGTAAGCTTCCTGCCTGTTGTAAACATCTTTGCTCTAGGATATCTCTACCGATACTCAGAAAAAGTACGCCGTTCTGGCAAATTGATTTTGCCGCCATGGGATCCACATGAATGGAAAGGATTGTTTGTCGACGGATTGCGATTCCTCGCAGTGATTCTGCTATTCTTCGGCATTCCCGTTTTCCTGGGAGGAATGCTGACGGCCCTTCTCGCCCGTAGTCTGGATATTGTACCCAATCCTGCCATGGCCCTGTTCGGATTCATATTCGGTTTCCTGATGGCGGTTGCGTATCTGCCATTGGCGGCGGCATTATTCTTTGGTCCGATACTGACAATTGCGGCCCTTTGTAATTATCAGAGCCGAGAACGCTTTGAGGATCTCGCGCGTTTGGACCTGGTATTCCGTCTTGTTAGAAAGGCAGGGAGGCGAATTATCATACCGTCACTCTCTTTCACGGGTGTTATCGTGGTAGGATTTGCTTTTTTCCTTGCCTGTTGCCGGATTTGCTTTTTTCCTTGGCTTTACGATGATAATTGCCTACTACACAATCGTTTTCGCAGTATTGGAAAAAGAAGGAAGTTTATAGCAGATAGTGTTGATTATCAACAATTAAAGACACTTATTCGATAACACAAATTGTTGTTGCCACGATGCCCACCTACGAGTACATTTGTGAGTCTTGCAGTCATACTTTAGAGATATTTCAATCGATATCGGCGGCCTCGCTTAAGAGATGTCCGAAATGCAGGAAGCACAAGCTGAAACGGCTCATAGGCGCAGGAGCCGGAATCATATTCAAGGGAAGCGGTTTTTACGAAACGGACTATAAGAAGGTAAAGGAACCTCAAGAAAAGACTGAAAAAGCGAGCTCGGATTCGACGGGAAAAGAAAAAACCTCCGAGAGCAAAGATAAGGAATCGACAGAAAAACCGAAGGATGGTGCAAAGTCTTCAGAAACGAAAGTATCAACCTGAATGACGAGGCAATCGTTTAGAAGTGAGGATAGATAATCATGGCTAAAGAGAGTGAAGAATCTGGACCGAGTTTGGGAGGGTTCCTTAACGCTCGCAATAGTGAGCGCGCTGATTGGGGCAATGTTAGCGGCAGTGAACCTCGCTTTCCTTCCGATTTCGCTCGTGAAGGAACTGCCGCCGGAAGAGGAGCGGGATCCCAAAGTTGTTTATTATATCGCCGGTGAAGAAAAGGGGGGTACGACTTGGAAAACGAAAAAGGCAATTATCGAGAAGGCTCGGAAGGGAGGCATCGCTATCAGCGAGGGCGAATTGAACAGGTGGGCTCGCACGTCTTTTAAGCCTGATCCCAAAGCCGGCAAAAGTGAGAGTATCATGGGTAAGGTCAAAATGGTACCGGCCACGCCAAACTTTCGAATAGTCGATGACAGACTGCAAATCTCATCTCAAATAGGTATCCCGATTCTTTCTGCGTCAAAGAAATTTCTCTTTCAAGCGAAGGGAAGTTTGTCGAATGACAGTGGGGTCTATCAATTCGAGGCACAATCGGGTTATATCGGAGCTTGTCCAATACCAGAATTTGGGGGCATGCCGAAACTCCTATTCAATCTCGCCGCCAAGAGTTTCACTATCTCGGAGGAATATGAAAAGTTGTACCCCGCGTGGATACAATTGAGCGATGCGACCCTGGAGAGGGGAAAGCTCAAGTTAGTGTTCCCTTAGCCCGAACATTGCACAAACCATCTGCTGCGGCTGCGGATCTCACTGAGCCTCAAGGCCTTCTCTTCTCCGTCGACCTCAAAGTGTTCTAACACGCTGTCGCCCGCCGGACTGCGAAAAGGCCATGATCCGCAGCAACCTACGCAGTCTCGCTACGATGTGTGTGAATTGTCCGGGCTTGGAACCTGTCGGGTTTAGCATAGAGATTCGCTGAAACGATCAGCTATCACCGCGGGTTCGTGCATTGCGGGCGATTCGACCGCCGACATATTCCTAAAACTGCCTGCGACAGGAAAGATCAGGGGGCGGTTTTTTCTTCGTCTCGACGGATTGGCCGGGTAAGCAGTTGGGTTTTCAAACCAGGTAAATATTCAGACAATTCGTCCCTTTCCGGCGTAGTGCGCAGAGCGTGTTGCACCATTCCCATTTTGGCGTCGAGATTATCGAGCATCGATACAAAAATCGCCTCAGGCGTGGCTGCCATGGTGGCGGCTCCCCATTCAATCTCGCCCTGGTGGCTCAGCACAATGTGTTCGAGCCGCTCTCGTTGTTGGAGGTTCAGTTTCGCTTTGAGAGCGGCCTTGCGAACCAGTCTATAGCCAAGGACTACATGGCCGTGAAGAATACCCGCTCGGCTACGTTTGGTAGCAAGGTCGCCGGAGTACTCCAGAGTCTTGCCAATGTCGTGCACAATAATACCGCTCATTGCCAAATCCGCGTCAACTTCGGGGTACAGTGGCAATAAGGCTCTGCATGTCCGACAGAGATGGACGGTGTGTTCGAGTAGACCACCTCGATAGGCGTGATGCATCGAGATGGCCGCCGGGACAGTCCTGAATTTCTCCTCTGTTTCCGATAACACCTGATTAACGGTATGCCGAAGCGACTCATCTGTTATGTCGCTCACGTATCCAAGCAATTCCTCCCAGAGAGACTGAGCATTCTCAGCGGCCGAACTGAGCAGCCGTTCAAGGAGATTCTCCGATGCTATTCGCTCTTCGGATACCAGATTGACGGCATGAATACGGGGTGAAAACCGTTCCTGGTAGTATTCCGTGCGCCCGTCCACTTTCACAACTGCGCCCGGCTCGGCGGAGGCGAAGAATTGGTGCGGTGGCGAATCGTTAAAGCATATAAATTGGAAGTTACCGGTTTTGTCGCCGAGCTCCACGGCGAGATATTCATTGCCGTTTTTGGCGGTTCGACGCCGCACCTGGCGAATAAGAAGGAGGCTCGTAAAAGTCGCACTCTGGCTCTGGTCGAGGTTCTTCAAGTCGAGCACGCTGGGATAGCTGGGTTCTGATTCGGACATTATGAAGTCTGCGCGCTGTATTTCTTTACAAGCGAGGTAAAAGTTCGAAAATCTGGGTGGTCCGCGCCACCCAGGAGACTATAAAATATCGTTTCGGAGGGAAGTAAATGACAGCGTTTTTCCCGCTTCAGATAGTCCAGAACCGCCAATTCGTCGTTGGCACGGCGGGCACCGATACAATCGGTAAGAAGGGTAACTTCAAAACGCTCCTGTAGTGCCTGGATCGCTGTTTGATAAACACAGATCGAAGTCTCTAAGCCACCAAGCAAGAGATGGTTGAATTGGCCGTTTCGAAGAGAGGAGAGGAGCGGACTGGAATTCAGGGCGGAAAATGCGCTTTTCTCAAAGACTCTCCCTTGGGACGCGGCTGCTTTCAATTCGGGATGCAGACTTCCAAGTTTGTCGGGGACTTGCTCGGTCAGGAATACCGGAACCTCCATGAGCTTCGCCGCTTCCGACGCGAAGCAGCAGCGACTCAGCAGTTCTCGAGAACCCGGGATTGTTCTCAGAAATGCCTCCTGCATGTCGATGATGATGAGGGCGGCTTGAGCGGCGAAAGATCCGGCGTAAGTGGGCGCATTTGAGAGTTCGCTTTTCAACGGCATTCGTCAGATAAATGGTCGGGCAGGTAAATCGGCGTCAGAATTCCGTGTCAGGTTTCAAAGATAATATTACACAAGTGATTGCGCAAATGAAGATGTAAATGACTTTACATTTACAGGCGCTTCTTCGAAAAGCATTCCCATTATGGATTGGCAAGTAAAATCGGCTTCCAAACGTTCTGAGGTGACGGGCCGCGCCTTTAAACCGGGAGAGAGAATTGTCAGTTACCTATTTAAGAATGAGAGAGGCGACCTTCAGCGAAGCGACGTTCTCGCCGAAGAAGCGCAGGCGTTTCAATCGCCCGGGTTGGTCCTTGGCAAATGGGAGCACGTCGTGAAGGAGGATATTTCCGAAGCCGAGATAAGAAGTCAGTCATTGAGGACTTCCGAGGGTCTCTTTCTCTCGCTCTTTGAAGGAGACGGAGAAGCCACCGAAGAACGCGAGGTCCTCAAGTATCTCATCGCCATTATCCTCGAACGCAAGCGCATCCTGAAACCCATAGGGTCGAGCGACGTGGGTGGATCGCAGACCTATCTCATGAGAGGCACAAAAGAGAAATTCAATGTGCCGACCGTTGATGTCACGGCGGATATCGTCGTTAAGCTCAAAGAACAGCTGCGAAGCTGCCTCTAGCCCGAATATTTCACAAACCTTCTACTACGCCCGCGGATCTCGATGCGTCTCAAAGCCTTCCCTTGCCCGGCGACCTCAGAGGGTTCCAACACGCTGTCGCCCGCCGTGCTTCGGAAAGGCTTTGATACGCAGCAATCTACGCAATCTCGCTACGAAGTGTGTGAAATGTCCGGGCTAGCCCGAACATTTCATAAACCTTTTGCTACGATCCCGGCACGCCGAAACGCTTCAAAGGAATTCGCGTGAAAAGCGGACTAGCTTTCTTCCTTGGCGGGAGATGCAATCTTATTCTCACCATCCGCGGCGGGAGTGCTACCTGCTTGAACCGGTTTATCGGGATCTACCGCATCCATCGCGCTACGGAAGTCATCTTCGATGTCCGAAGTTGCCTTCTTGAATTCCTTTATGGATTTGCCCATCCCGCGGGCCAGTTCGGGAAGCTTCTTCGCCCCGAATAGAAGCAGAATAGCGAAGAATATGATCAGGAGCTCTGTAGTGCCTATTCCTTGCAGGAAAGCAACTGTCGATTCTGTGAAGTTTGTCTGCATAGCCGATTAGTATAAATGATGCCTACTGCAGGTGTAAACAATGAATCTTACCCTCTCCGTTGCGAAATTTCCAGCTGCCGTGTAGCGTGGTCGGGCTCGAAGAAACCGTGCAACTGCCGGATGCGAGTGGGGTGTCGCATCTTGCGAAGGGCTTTAGCTTCGATCTGCCGGATACGTTCTCGCGTAACGTTGAACTGCCTTCCCACTTCCTCCAGTGTCCGGCTGTAGCCGTCAACCAGACCAAAACGCAATGAGAGCACTCGGCGCTCGCGCTCCGTTAAGCTGTCCAGAACATCCATGATTTTCTCACGCAATAGACTGTAGGCGGTCATATCGTAAGGGTTCTCTGCCCCTTTGTCCTCAATAAAATCTCCAAAATTGGTGTCGTCGCTATCACCCACCGGACTTTGCAGAGAGATAGGCTGTTGTGCCATCTTCATAATCGTCTGAACGCGCTCGACAGGCAGTTGCATTTCTTCAGCCACTTCTTCCGCGGTTGGTTCATGACCGAGTTCCTGGAGAAGCTGCTTCTGCACCTGCATGACTTTATTGAGCGTTTCAATCATGTGCACAGGAATGCGAATTGTGCGCGCCTGGTCTGCTATGGAGCGGGTAATGGCCTGGCGTATCCACCAGGTTGCGTAAGTTGAAAATTTGTATCCCCTGCGGTACTCGAATTTCTCCACAGCTTTCATGAGGCCCATGTTTCCCTCCTGAATAAGATCGAGAAAGGAGAGCCCGCGGTTGGTATATTTTTTGGCGATACTTATCACGAGTCGAAGATTCGCTTCAACCATTTCCGTTTTGGCACGGTGCGCTTTCCGCATACCTTTGCGCAACTCCCTGATTATTCTGAGGAATTCCTCCGGATCCAGGTGCAGCTGATTGCGTTGCTTCTCCAAACGGACATTGACTTTCTCCTTATTGATCGCCCGATGCCGACGTGTTCTTGCCAGCTCCGCCAGGCGCAGTTGCTCCAAATCGTGAGAGGTGGTTCTTATGAGGGGTTCCAAAGAGGCGAGATGTTCTTCGAAGACCTTGAGTTTGAAGCAAAATTTTCTAAAGATCGGTTTGAGGCGGGCCTGGTATTTCTTGAAACGAGTAAGCGCCCGTTTGGTGCTGGGCACGGTATTTGCATTGAGCATATCGTTCCAGGCCTTATCCATTCTTTTATCGATTTCCTCTGCCTGTTCGACCAGCTTCGGAAGATTCTTGAAATACCGCTCGCGACTGTCGATTTTCTTATCGAGCACAATACGGTCAAAACGCTCCTCGCGCGTGAGTAGCTTTCTTGCGAGATTGACTTGGAACGATGTCGTAATCCCAATCGAAAACAATTCGCTCTGGGCCCGATACTCGGCGTTTTCAATGCGCTTTGAGATGGCGACCTCCTCTTCGCGAGTAAGCAGGGGTACTTGACCCATTTGCTTAAGATACATGCGTACCGGATCGTCGAGTATGTCGAGCTGTGAACTCTTGAGTTCCGCTTGAGTATGTTCCTCCAGTCGTTGTTTGTAGCGCTCGACATCCTCAGAATCGATGATGTCGACCTCGAGGTTCTCTAAAATGGAGATTACATTTTCAATTTCCTCGGAGCTGCTGACAGACTTTGGCAGAGCTTTATTGATGTCCTTAAAAGTGAGGTAACTCTGCTCCTTGGAAAGCCTGATCAATCCACGAATTTTCTCGTTGATTAGAGCGGCTTTATTGGCCGACTTTTTGGCCTTTTCGACTCTTGGCGCGTCGTTCGCCCTCTTAGTCCTGGCTGGTTTCTTTTCCTTTGTCGCTGGCATAAATTCTCTTATGTTTGAGTGGTTGCGGCAAGTGGTGGCAATCGAGGGGTTTTTTGCCTCAGGTGTCGCAGTGCGAAAAGTTTCCTTTGAAGGGCTGGAAAATCATCGGAAGGA
Source organism: Candidatus Moanibacter sp. (assembly GCA_965215885.1). GTDB lineage: Bacteria > Verrucomicrobiota > Verrucomicrobiia > Opitutales > UBA2987 > CBDCEW01. The sequence goes on along the minus strand of CBDCEW010000075.1, from coordinate 15,806 downwards.
GTAGGTAAATCGGATATTTGATCCTCGATTCGACGGCCCCTCTCTCGAAGGAATTTCTCGAATAGCGACTTTATACACTCATTAGCCACTAAGACAGGTTCGTCAAAGGCCGGTTCCTCAGCCAAAATTGAGTATGCGCAGTTCCTCTCTTCACTGTTTTCTAAAAGGCAATCAATACTCTGACGGCCTTCCCACAGGCCTTCACGAATCTCGGCTAATACTTTACGAAGCAACTTTCCGTGCAGGAATGTCGTATCAATCCATTCACAATCAACAACTTCCGCAATAGATTTTGCCAGCTCCCGATAGTGAAAAACGATCAAAAGTAGCTCATAATCGGCAGTTGTCAACCTTGGGGATTGATTTTCTTCCTGAAAAGCCTCCGCCGTCTCCGTGTAACCATAACGATTTTTCCGAGATTTTCGTCGCTTGAATCTCAGGAAGTCGTTTCGTGCCGAATTCAGACTCACTTTGAGGCAAGCTGCCCCTTCGGCAAGGTATTCATCCTGAGTGACCTCCTGCTCGCAGTTGAGAATCATCTCAAACAGATCGGTCAATACTTTGGCTTTCATTTGGGGCGAAGGCTCCTCATCGGGCAGCAGACAGCTAACTGCAAACTCAATCGCGGAGGCGGCTTTCTTCCTGAGTTCTTCGATCGCTTTCACTCCTCCTTCGAGCAAGACACTATCCGGATCAGAGCCTTCCTGAAGGAGAAGAATCCGAACATCGTGCCCGGTCGCAAATGCCATCGGAAGGAGGCGCAGGGCTGCCTTTTTCCCGGCGGAATCGCCGTCGAGGAGACAGTCAATGCGGTTAGAGTAGCGTTTCAGGAGTGTGAGCTGATCAACCGTGATTGAGGTACCTTGAGGGGCGACCGCGGAATCGATACTGTACTGCCAGCAGCGGAGGGCATCCAATTGTCCTTCAACCAGCAAAAATGGGTGATTTTCGCGAATATGCTCACGCGCGTGATCGAGCCCGAATATCACGCGACTCTTTTGGAATAGCGGAGTCTCGGGCGAGTTTATATATTTTGCTTCGCGGGAAGGGTCGTCTTCCGGAGTGGATGCAAGTTTGCGGGCCGTAAAAGCAATAACCTGCCCACGGTAGTCCCGAATGGGTATCATAAGGCGACCGCGAAAGCGGGGGCGAAATCTCTCCAGATTCGTCGCGCGGTCGGGAAAATAGAAGAGGCCGCATTTCTTTAGAGCATTGAGTGAGTAGCCTCTCTTTTGTAGAACGGAAGGGAGCGATTTCTCGGAAGGAGGGGCGAAACCGATTTTATAATCCCTGGCCATATCGGGCGGGAAACGTCTCTCTTCCGACCAGTAGCGGCGAACGGACTCGCTCAGAGTATCGGGTGCCATGAATTTTCGATGATAAAAATCCGCGGCGTGCTGGTGAATCTCGAGAATCTCTTTTCGGAGCGAGCGATCCTGGCTTGGAGGAGAAGGGCCGCTCTCATATTCCAGTGTCAAGTTGAAGCGATTTGCGATCGCCTCAATCGCTTCAGTGAAAGTCAGCTTTTCGTAAAGTTCAATGAACCGAAATATATCACCGGCGTATCCACTGGAGAAACATTTGAAGATGCTCTTTTCGGGAAGAATGAAAAATGAAGGCGTTTTTTCATTGGTAAATGGGCTGAGCCCTACGAAATTCCTCCCAGACTTTCTGAGGGATACAACAGGTGATACAACATCGTGGATGTTGACTCTGTTCTTTATGTCCTCGATGCAGCGGCGAGAGATGAGCGGCATTTAGTCAGCCCGATTTCAAGGTTGTGCCAGTGCGTTCAATTCGGTCTCGATGGCCTCGCGATTCGGATGATTGGGAACCATCTCGAGGAATTCCCTATAGAGAATGGCGGCATTGCGATGGCTTTGAGTGATATTCTTGTAGCCCCGTGCCAGGGCGAGTGTAATTTCCGGACTATGCGGTATTCTTTCTTTTGCCCTGATCAATTCCCGCAGGAATTCCTCTGGCGCCTTCGAGCGTTGTGCTACGGCCAGATACTGAAGATTATAAAGGCTACTTTGCGAATTTCGGCGAAGGGCTTCCAAGGCGGTCGCTTCGGCCCAGGCTAGTTGACTATCCTGCAGCAGCGTCTCGGAAAGCTCATACCAGATCTCAGGCCTGCTGTCGTCGAGTTTAATTGCTTCCCAGTATTTCTGGGTTGCCTCCGATAAGCGCTGGTCCTGTCTCAAACGACGAGCGCTATCAATAAATTCGGCCGCGGAGGGGGGTGGGGGAGAGAGCTCGAGAGCAGCCAACTTCAGCTCCGCCTCCCCTAACTCGGAGGCACGGAGAGCCACTTCTTGCTCTTCCTTTTGCGCAGCCGCTGCTTTTTCGCTCAATTCTTGTGCAATTCGTTCCTGTTCTTCCAGTTTCCGTGTAAGTTCCTCATGCTGCTCGCGCCATCGTTCAAGTTCGCTGCGACTGAAGGCCAGGTGAGATACATCCAGTTCGCCTGGGTAAATAGCGTCGATGCGCTTTACAATCTTCTCCGCGAGAGGGTAATTCTTCAATTCGAGGGCTAAAGCAAGCAAGCCCAGGTAGGCTTGCGCTTCGCTGCCATCGCCGAGTTCGATGGCAATCTGATACCAGCTCTCAGCTTGTGCCACGTTGCCCAATTCGCTGAAAAGGGTTCCCAGGCGCAATGCGCTCCTCCCTGTCGGTTTGAGCTGGTGGCTCTCCAGAAAAGCTTCGATCGCCGCTCGCGGCTGAAGGAGCGATTCCGTAATTTGACCCAGGGTGTTCCACGCTTCGGCCGAAGTCGGATTAAACTTCAGGTATTCTCGATACGCCTCGGCTGCGCCCTCGAGGTCTTCTCCCCTCTTAAGCGTTTCGCCGGCGTAGATCAGATACTGTTTCTCGGCCGGATCCGAGTTCGCAATTTCCGAGAAGTAATGGGCAGCCAACATGAAATCCCCTTGCTCGGCATACGCAAATGCCAATGATTCCAGGAGAGCCAGATCGCCAGGATAGGTGTTATTGAGTCGTTCCAGCATGGCGATTGCCCGCTCTCCCTCTCCGGCGGCCAGATTCTGATTGGCAATGCTGATCGTTTCGGCAATTTCAGATTCTCGATCCCGGCATGCGTTCAACGTCAAAATTGGCAGTATAAGGAACAGGCGAGCGAATATTCTTTTTTTATGAATTAGCGGCATTGTTCCCTATTATAGTCCTGACATAAGTTCGATGGCGTCTTATGGAGTGTCAAGAATGGAAATTAGGAGGACCTTCATTTTTCTCTTTATCCTTACCTTTTCACCGTTACGAATAGCGGCTGAAATCTGGGGGTATGAGGGAGAACGTAACATTTACACGCGATACATCTGGGAATTCGGACTCAATGATTTCGATCAGGATAATTATTCCAGGGGGATAAAAGAGCTGTTCTTTAGTTTTGAGGAGAAAACGGGAAAGGAGTTGAAGCCGGGGAAGAAGAGGAGGGCAGGAATTAAGGTGTATACAAATTCCGGCAGTGGAATCGCGACTCCCCTTCCTCTAGTAAAGGCCGTAATTGATGAGCTGTTGAGTCGGGGTTTTAGGGCGCACGAGCTTTTCATACTGGATCTTAACGAAACGCGTTTGCGCTACTCAGGGTACATTCCTCTACTCAGCCGGAGGGAGGGAATGCAGTTTGACGGAGTGCCGGTCTCGGTACTGGATTCGCAGCAGTACTTTGATCCTATCTGGTATTATGACAGCGCCTTACCTTCCAAGAGCGGTATGGCGTTGTCGCCCGATTTGCTGAGATCTTACGATGTGATTATGGACCGCGATGGGCGCAAGAGCTTTCTGCCGAAACCTCTTCTCACGGATGTAGATTTCTGGATAAACCTACCGATGGCAATGGATCACCCTGCGGTTGGGGTGAGCGGCGCGATTGTTAACGCCACTTTGTGGAATATCAGTAATCGAGACCGTTTTTTCGTCAGTCCGGCCAATGCCCCTATCGCGGCCGCGGAAATTGCGGCAATCCCTGAGATGATGGCGAGTCTGGCCATGACGATATTGCCGCTGGAACGCTACCAGTACATCGGGGGACCAGTTTTCAATTCGCTCTACACACGTTCTGAGCCTGTCATATGGATGAGCGTGAATCCAGTGGTGCTCGATGCTCTGATGCTGCAGCGAATAAATGCACACCGAAAGGAATCCGGTTTCCTTGGCCTGGGTGAACGGCTTCCAATGTTGCAGTTCGCCGAGGCTCTCGGTTTGGGGACTCAAGATATCAGCCGCATGCAGTGGATACGCGTGGAGTAAAAAGGAGATTCGTTCAAATTTGACTAACGCCGTCCGAATCTCTATTATTGATTCCGAAACTTTTTTGGCAAATCTCGTACCGAATTTCGAATCTGCTGAGAAAGACGGTTCGGCTGAATAAGGAAATCTCTCCCCAAACGTCCTCTGAATCTTACAGATGCGCCTCGATCGGTATTTAGCGAAATCTCGAATCATCGATATCGAGAGTAAGGATTTCCATGGGGCATTGCGCGAATTAATAGCGGTATTTGGGCCGAACCTGGGTGGAAAGCACAAGAGGCGTCGGATTGTGCATGACTTGCTGGAACGGGAGAATACCATGAGCACCTGTCTGGGGAACGGTGTCGTCATGCCTCACCTGCGGCTGAAAATGAGACGTCCCTATCTCTTTGCTGTCGGTCGGTGTGCGAACGGGTTGCACTACCAGGGCAAACCGGAATATGCTGATAATCGTATTGTTGTACTGCTCCTCGCCTCCGAAAAAGAAAAGAAATATCTTAATGTTCTAGCCAGTTTGGCCCGGCAGTTTCAAGAGCGGGAGGTAGTCGATTACCTGCTGGATGTGGAAGGCCTGAAGGTCTTCAAAGAGAGGTTCTTTCAATGCTTTAGTGGCGAACTTGCCAGGCCGGTGCTCAGGCAGACTCAGTTTAACCGGCTCTTCCTGAAGGAAGCACAAACCATAGCGAGAGAAGCGAATTGCACCGTAGCCATCCTCTTCAGCGACACATTTAGGGGCGGCGTCGATCCAACGAGGCCGTTATCGAAGATGAAGACTATCCGCGTGAAGGAGACTCCTTCTTCAGATACTATTGAGAAGAGTAAGAAGTTCGCTGCTACAATTGCCGTGAGATCTTTTTCGAATCAGCGTCTTTCTCAACTTCGGAGCGCTATTCTTATTGGTCTTACGCGCGGGATTATTCAATATGATGACCGAATCTGCTGCGTGGGAGGGCTTCCAGGAAGTAACCAGTTCGATACTCTCGTCGTAATCGACGTCGAGAAGGAATTTGATTCGGTCCTTACACGCGGGGCCGAGCTGCTGCCGACGGAAGTGAATGTGGCCGTGATTGAGCGAATCCTGGCAGTGGCCTCGGAATTGGCGGTTGAAGGACGGGAGGGGAGACCGGTGGGATGCCTTTTCGTGATCGGCGATACAGAAAAGGTAAACGGAATGGTGACTCCTCTCGTGTTAAACCCTTTTCTTGGGCATAAGGAGGAAGATCGCAATGTATTGAATCCCTTTATGCACGAGACGATAAAGGAATTTTCATCGATTGATGGTGCGTTCATAATCAGAGGGGATGGGGTAGTAGAGACGGCGGGCAGCCTCGTTCACGCACCGGGCGACTACTACCGGGATATGCCCAGCGGTCTCGGTGCGAGACACTCCGCGGCCGCGGCAGTATCAATGGCGACGAATTGCATCGCCGTAGTTGTTTCAGCGAGCGGAGGTCAGGTGACGCTATTCCGAAAAGGCGTGATGATGCCCCTAATTTGGAATTCGGCAGGGAATTCAATTTAGAGTTGCGGCAGATTCCACAAGGCCGATACTCTTATGCCTTTTATGAACAGAAAGTAGGGTAGATAGATGCCGAGAGAATATATAATCCTGGAATGCACCGAGGCGCGAAAAGAGGGCAAACCCGCTTCTCGTTACATGTCGACAAGAAACAAGAAATTACAGGGAGAGCGGGTAGAGAAGAAAAAGTACAATCCCAATTTGCGGAGACATACTATACATAGAGAGAAAAGGTAGTCCGACAGATTCCTAGGAATTACTGCGCCGTTCCGTTCTCCAAATGTCGCGGTGGTTTCGTATCCAATCAAGGAGGGCTCGTTCAAAACCGATATCGTGGCCCGCCTTTTCTGATTCGAGCCATTTGTGCTTCAGGATTTCCCTCCGCTCTGCCAGAAATTCCTGGTAGAGCCCTGAGCGTTTAACAAATTCGCGTTCACTATCGGCCGTGGACGGGGAAGTCTTCATTGGTATTAGGTAGGAGAATCCCAGGGGTTAATTATTGCACACAGTATATCGTTAGACTGCCGCAAAAGGCAAACTAAAATTTTACTAGTAGAAGTCGAATTTCTGGAGTAATTTTTGAGCGATACTTTCAAAAGTTCTTGCGGCAGGACTTTCTGGAAAACCGATCACGATTGGAACTCCATTGTCTCCCCCCTCTCGGATTTCAGAAGCCAAAGGGACCTGGCCGAGAAATTCGGTCTCGAGATCAATGGCGGTACGTGAGCCACCGCCCTGCCCGAAGATATAATCGCGCCTTCCCGTAGCGGCGTCTTCCAGAAAGCTCATATTCTCCGCCACTCCGAGAATGGGAACATTTACTTTGCTGAACATAATCGCGCCTCGGCGTGCCACATTGACGGAAGCGGCTTGTGGTGTAGTCACGATGATAGCGCCGCTCAGCGCGATAGTCTGGACGAGCGTGAGCTGAGCGTCGCCCGTTCCGGGTGGGAGATCCACAACGAGGAACTCAAGTTCACCCCACGTCACATTTCGTGCAAACTGCACGATTGTTTTTGTAACCATGGGCCCCCTCCAAACAACCGGGGTCGTCTCGTCGACGAGAAACCCCATGGACATCACCCGAATCCCGAAATTCTCCAGAGGCACTATCTTATCCCCTGAGACTTCCGGGCGGTCGTTGATTCCGATCATGAGAGGCACGGTAGGGCCATAGATATCGCAGTCCATAATGCCTGTCCGTCTCGGTTTTCCCAATTGGGCGAGGTGCTTCTCAAGAGCGCAGGCAAGGTTGACGGCAAAAGTCGATTTTCCGACTCCGCCCTTTCCGCTGGCAATAGCAATAGTGTAGCGGACTCCTTCGATCTTATTTCCACCGCCTGCGCCTGTCGGAGGTGCCTCCGGCGCCTTGGCCGCAATTTCGACCTGGGTACTGGAGACTCCTTCCAGGAGACTGAGGACCGATTCGATATCCTTCTTGAGTTGGTAGGGGACAGAGGGGTCTGTCGTAGTAACAGCGAGTGAAACAGCGGCTCGGCCGTTTTCGAATTTAATATCGCGGATAAGACCAAAGGAGACGATATCCCGGCTGAATCCCGGGTAATTTACGCCTTTCAGGGCCGCCGTAATTTCCTCTTTGTTCAAATCGCAGGAATAGTCTGACCAAAGGAATGCAATCACAAGATAAATAGGTCAGGGAGGTCTCTAATTCAATTGCCTGAAGGGAAAGAAGAGACATATTTTCGGTTCGTTCTAGAAATGTTCCGAAAGATTTCCATCGTTACAGTCCTCATTCTGTCGAATTTGTCGGCCGTCGTCTTCGTGTTTGGGCAGCCGGATGAGATACTCATGGGTGTAATCACGCGGCGTTCAAATATCGATGTAATACCGGTCAGTGTATACGCTGAACGCAGGAATAGTCCTGACCAAAGGAATGCAATCACAAGATAAATAGGTCAGGGAGGTCTCTAATTCAATTGCCTGAAGGGAAAGAAGAGACATATTTTCGGTTCGTTCTAGAAATGTTCCGAAAGATTTCCATCGTTACAGTCCTCATTCTGTCGAATTTGTCGGCCGTCGTCTTCGTGTTTGGGCAGCCGGATGAGATACTCATGGGTGTAATCACGCGGCGTTCAAATATCGATGTAATACCGGTCAGTGTATACGCTGAAGAGGAGCTCATGGAGCGATTGCTCACCACGGCTTTTAGCGCACACGGTGCCTATGCAGTGAGAAGTGCCGGTGAATCCGATTTCACGTTTCGATTCTCACGGCGGGGTGATGGGATGGTGGCACTCTCCATTGAAAGCGGGAATCCATCGAGGGTTCTCTTTTCCGAAACGACAGCGGGAAGAGGCTGGCGCGACGCCGCCTTGCGAGCGGGAGATCTCGCCGTTCAGAAAACTTTGGGAATCCCAGGATTCTTCGCGGGTCTCATAACCTTTGTGGGAGACCGTAGCGGTTCGAGTGAGATCTATGTATCAGATGTGTTCTTCGAAAACGTCCGCCGGCTGACGAATGACCGGGTAGACTGCATATCGCCGGAATTATCACCGGATGGGAAGCACCTGCTATTTACGAGCTACTTTCTCAGTGGTTTTCCAGATATCTACCGAATAAACCTTTCCACGGCGGAGAGGACCGTCTTTGCCGGTTTTAGAGGTTCAAACACAGGTGCCGTATACAGCGGTAGCGGAAGAGAAGTAGCCCTCATCCTCTCGGGAGCCGGTAATGCAGAGCTTTACCGCTGCAACGCCGAAGGAAGGGAGATCCGGCGACTCACTCGCACCGAGGCCGCGGTGGAAGCCGATCCCTCCTGGTCGCCGGATGGAAGACATATAGTATTCACTTCAGATCGGTTAGGAAAGCCGCAGCTCTATCGCGTGTCTTCAGAAGGCGGGAGGGCCGAACGCCTGCCTACCAATATCAGTGGAGTTTGCACGGAACCGACCTGGAATCCGATTCATCCAAACTTGATCGCTTTTACAATGTTGCAGGGTCGCGAGTTCAAAGTCGCTCTTTTCGACTCTTCGGTTGGGGGAAGCAAGGTGCTTACGAAATCGGCTGGAGATGCTCTCGAATCGGCATGGACGAATGACGGGAGGCATATCATATATACTTCCGGGAAAGGGAAACGGAGGCAACTCATGCTTATGGACACCACAACGGGGAAGACTTCTCGATTGCAGGGGAAATGGGAGAGGAATACTTATCAAGCAGATTTCATATATCCGGCTGCAGGTAAGCCTTAGTATGTGAACTTGATAATTCCCTGTCCTGCCGTACGGCAGGGTCACTGCCCAAACTTCGTCGTAAACCTTGTCGTCAACTTCGTCGCCCGATGAACTCCGACCATCGACTACGACCCACGAATGGACAACCCGCCAACCGTAATCGTATTCGAAAATCGAATTCGCATACTGAAGTTCGACCTGACCTCGTTCACGTTCGTCGATGACATACTGACCGCAGCGGGCCCCGGGACAAAAAAATTTATTACGAATGTTCTTGCGTTTCCGCTCAGTGACCTGAACCTCAATACTCATGATAATCCATAAATCCAGTGTCCTTTCACTCACCAAGTGCGCGGTCCTTTCTCTTTCAGCTGCGGTCCTCCTCGGCGCATCGACGCCGAGCTATGCCAAAGGCACCCCTGCCACGCCCATCGCGAATGGGAATGCAACGGGGGGACCGATCTCGGTGGCACCCGATCAAGCGGCCATGGTTTCGCTTCAGTTCTCCCTCGTTCAGCTACCGGACGGCTCGCTCAATGGTCATGGGAAGCTCACCAGCGATGCCGGTAGGGTGAAGTTCGACCTGACCTCGTTCATGTTCGTCGATGGTATACTGACTGCGGCCGGCCCCGTCACCGCGGTGAAAGGATCGCCTGGGTTTGGGCCGGATTCCGTGGCTCCTTTTTTTCACACGGTTGGCCTCGTCAGCAGAATCTGTGGGTTATTTCGGGTTCAGGCAAGTCGCCCATGGTATGAAATAGGGCGATCTTAAGCACTTCGAAGCTCTTAAAGCCGTATGCTTTTCTGAGAACGTATGCTTTTCTGATAGTGAGATTTATATTGCGGTTAAAGCCCTCCACAATGCCGCAGGAAAAGGCCTTTTTGGCCCGAAACCAGTTGAGGATGAGCGGCTCGTGTTTGCGCACCGAGCGCACGAACCTTTTGATCGGTTTGAGGCGCGAACGCATGGCGCGCGTGCACCATTTTTTCAGATACCATTGGGCCCAGTAGGGACTTTTATAATGCCACAAGAGCTGAAAGCTCTCCTTTAGTAGATAGGCCCGCACGCTCTTCAGATCGTATTGGAGCACCTCCTTGAGGCGGATCTGTTGGGTGGGGGTGAGATTTTGCGGATTTTTCAAGAAACAGTATTTGCTTTTGACCAGCACGTTGATGTAGCCGTCCCGTTGCAATCGCCTGGCTTCCGCAGCACGAATCTCATTGAGGGCCTTGTTCAGGTTGGCTACCAAGTGGAAGCGATCGAGGATGTGCAGCGCCTGGGGTGCCTTTTTCTTGATCACTTTGAGGTAAGGCTTCCACAGATCCGAGCAGACGTAGAGGATCTGGCTGCTCTTTTGCGCTCCCAATTCCCAGAAAAAACGCAAGAGCGATTTTACGTTGCGCTTATTGAATACGCCCAATAGCCGCCGCCGCCCCTCGTCAAGCTGGTAGACCACGGTGAGATAGTGATGGCCTCGATGATACTGCACCTCATCGACTCCGATCGCCTCAATCCCGCTCATATCGCGCCGTTTGAGCCCCCAACGCACCATCGCCTCGACCGACTCGAAGACGTTGCGCCAGTTCGTGCGAAAAACCCTTGCCGTCTCTTCCCAGCTCAAGCGCCTCGCCCACTGGGCCAGAAACCATTGCATTGGCCAACTCAGATGACTCTTGCCCTTGGCCCAGGGCACCTCTTCGACCTTCACCCCGCACCGCCGGCAATTGACCCGCCGCATGCGGTAACGAAAATACACCTTCATCCCCCACAAGGGCACAAATTCAAAATGCCTCGCCTCGCTCATGTGGTCGTAGCCGCTGGCCGTCCGGCCACACCCCGAACAGCACACCCGACTATTCTTGCGCGGCTCAATCTGCACCACAATCGCCTCCTCCGATTTCACCATTTCCATACTCGCCTTTGCGTAAACAAAGCTCTTGAGCCAATAGCACCGATTCAGTAGCGTTTTGATGAGCACTGGGTCCTCCGTGTTCAGGATGTATTTTCGGTACTACTTTCATCCTCGGAACGGCCCGGTGCTTCAACCTTTCAATCCCATATGCAAAGAAAACACCGACCAGCCCCTCCGGCTGTGGAGGAGCGGGATTCAGGGCAGCGCCCTGACTTCTCCTTGTGCTCACCGACTCTATTTCCTCTTGTAAGCGACGTTACCCACCCACAGATTCTGCTGTAGACCCCACGGTTGAAGTGGGTGAGACGGTCTTCTTCCTTGTCACTGACGATGGCTTCGGCAACGATATATTCCTCGAGGGCAAAGTCCCCTTCTTTTTGCCCCCCGAGGACTTCGACACCATCCAAGAAATCATCGCCTTCCTCGGCGTGCCGCCGGACTTCGTATTCCGCGAGGTCTTGTCCGGCAACTTCCTGATCCACTAGAGATCGGTGCCGTTCGAACTCACCAACCCGCCGCGATTGGCTGGCCGTTCGTGAGCCAAGCAGATCGTCAGTTCTTTCAGATCATGCCTCACCCGAAACGGTGGGGCTTTTTGATGGAAGCTGGGCTTCGCGATCAGGTTCGTGTCGTTTTCGCCGCTGACACCGCAGACCCGGATTCGTTAGCGTCCTCTTCCCATCATCATGGACGCACGATTACTGCCCGAGTTCATGAAACTGGCCGAGCGGGGGAATCTGATTCCCGCCGGCCCCGGATCAAAATTTCTCTTGCATCATCGTGCGCGGAGCGCCCGATCCACCCTTAGAAGGAATGTTCGTGGTGAAAAAGCCGGTTCCGATAGTTTCGCAGCTGAAACTTTCTTGCTAGCAGCCTGTTTGACTTATTCAAACTCTTTTCATTCCCGGCTTGCCGGGACTAGGAATCTGTCGGTCTCATCTGGGTCGGAATGTCGATCTGGCACTCCCGGCGTGCCGGGATTAGGAATTCTAAGTCCGACAGTTTCCTAGAGCTCTGTTTTCTACTGTTGAAAACCGGATACCTGTTTGCCTGCATTTGAAAATCGCGATAGAGGTAATCAAATATGAACACTCCGAAGAAGACGCTTATTCTATTCATTACAATCTGGGTTGCGTCAGTGGCAATGGCTTTTCTGGCCGGCAGTCTGATAAACGGCGGGGGAGTGGACGACGAGTTTGCCGGAGCGGATGCCTCCAGTTCGAGAGGCGAAGAGACAGGTCGAGCCGATGAATCATCAGGGGATGAGAGTTCATTGCAAAGGCGCCAGGCGACGCCAGAAAGGGTACCTCTATTCGAGGCAGGGGAGAGAGAAATCGGGCGGGGAGATGTCGTGGGAGGTTTGGCGAACGCTTTAAAGGAGCCGGACCCCGTGAAACGCATCGTAAAGCTGGCTCAAGCACTCGAGGGTCTCGACGCCTCTAATATATGGGAAGCGGTTGCGCTGTTCGAAAAACTGCCGCCGGGGCCTCAGCATGCGCGTGAACTGAATCTACTAATGTACGCCTGGGGTTCTTTTGACGGAGCGGGTGCCGTGGAATATGCGATAAATGAAGTGAGAGGCCGAGCGAGCCGTTTCGCGGCCTATTCGGCTTTGAGCAGCTGGGCGAAGATCGACCCGCAGGGTGCCCTTGCCTGGAGCACGGAACAGGTGAATTGGGAGGAGAATAATCCCTATATTACCGGGATAGTGGCCGGCTGGGTGAATAATGATATTTCAGATGCCGCGCAATACGTATCCCAAATGCCTGAGGGACGTGATCGGAATTGGTCGGTTGGGATATTAACATCGAGTTATTTGCAGAGGGGGATTTCCGACGCAACAGGCTGGGCCGACGGCCTGACCGACGATAGTTTTAAGGAGAGCGTCTTCACAAGCCTGACCCGGCAGTGGTCCCGGCAGGATGCATCGGCCGCGGCAAAGTGGGTGGAAGGACACGCCTCCGATGAATTTGCGGGAGACGCAGTGCGAATTGCGGCTTCGGAGTGGGCGAGAGAAGATCCGGAAAGCGCGATTAACTGGGCGACCAACTTATCGGAAAGCCCTTCCCGAGACAAGGGGATCGCGGCGGCAGTGAATCGATGGGCGGCGGATGATCCCAATGCAGCCGGGGAATGGTTAAACGGCATGCCTCCCGATCCCGCCCTGGATCCCGCCGTCGAGTCGTTTGCAAAGCGAATTGTCCGGCAGGACCCTGAAGCTGCCATTTCCTGGTCGGAATCGATTCTAGATGCCGATAAGCGCGCAAGAAGTCTTACCGAGGTAGGTCAGGAATGGTATCGGGACGATCCGGATGCGGCGACGGCGTGGCTTGAATCAAGTCAATTGCCGGTGGACCTGCAGGAAGCTATCTCAAATCCTCCCATGGCGGATGAACGGGACCGATGGAGAAGGTCTTTCATGGGCGGTAGAAGCAGCGGCTTTTAACTTGGAAATTCCCCGTCCCGACACGAGACGAGTGAAAGTGAGGGTGAGGCTGGAAGAGTTCAGGTATAGCGGGCCCGCCACCCACAAACCGGCCCAATGCGATGATCGAATAGGTCCCCTTTGGCAAGCTCTGAAGCGGCCGGAGTAACATAAGCTACATTAATCGATACTCCCGTGCGGCCGTAATAAGAGTTGCTTTTAAGTGAACTATTCAGGAATTTCGGACGAAATGGAACAGTCGCTCCTCAAACGGGTTCGTTTTTCCTCTCTCGGTAGCAAGTTGACCGATCCGGAAATAGTCCGGCTTATGAGCCTGACTCTGAAGGATCCAAGTCTTCTTTCCCTGGCCGCGGGTTTCACCGATAACGCCGCGATGCCGGTTGAAATAGTCAGTGAGGTGATCGAGGAATTGGCGGCATTGGAAGGGGAACCGGAGTATATGCAATACGGCATAAGCTCCGGGCGAATGGGGCTGCGGGAGGGAGTGGGGGAGTTTCTCTTATCCTATCCTGGAGAGGGAGATATTCCCCTCGATCCTAATCATGTGCTTGTCACCAACGGGTCGCAGCAGGCTCTTTATATAGCGACACAAGTGCTCTGTGATCCCGGGGATATCGTTCTCGTGGAACAGCCGACCTACTTTGTATTTCTCGAGGTGTTAAAGGGCCTGGGAGTTCAGCCGGTATCGATGCCGGTGCGGGAGAATGGACGCATCGATTTCGATAAACTGAGCTCGATGCTGGAAGGTTTTGCGAAAGAGGGAACGCTGGAATCGGTAAAGACAATATACATTGTAACGTATTTTGCGAATCCTTCCGCACGATGCATGCCGGAGGAGGATAAGAGAAGACTCGGATCGCTCCTGCACTCATTGCCGGCTGCCATACCTTTTATGGAAGACGCCGCTTACCGCGAACTCTACTATGGCGAACCGTATCCGGCCCCAAGCCACATGAGTCTGCCCGAATTCGCAAGTTTACCGACACTCTACACCGGTACATTTACGAAACCGTTTTCTACCGGCATGAAGGTTGGGTATGCCTATTGCAGTGACCGCGAGTGGCTCGACAATATGATGCGTGTAAAAGGCCAGCAGGACTTTGGAACAGCAAATTTTACCCAGGCAGTAATTGAAAGAGTGGTGCGCGACGGACGATATGCCGGATTCCTGAAGAAATTGCGGGGCCATTACGAACGCAAAATGAAGACCCTGCAGGACGTCCTGGTGGATGAAGGCCTCCATGAACTCGGTTGGAGGTGGGAAATTCCCGAGGGCGGCATCCTCATGTGGTTACGGGCTCCAGGGTACCTCGATACCGGTTTGGATTCCGCGTTCTGCCGCGCTTGTATCGAGGATGGTGTCCTCTACGTGCCCGGGGAGCTCTTTTTTGCCGAGCGATGGCCCCAGAATTACCTGCGCTTGAGTCTGGGTGGGCTCGAGGATGAGCGTCTCCAGGAGGCCGGCAAACGGTTTGTGGCGACGGCTCGTAAGTCTTGACCCGTTACTCCGCTTATTTCACAAAATAAGCGGACTAGAAAGCGAAACCGATTTGTAATTTGCTGTGACAGGAAGTTAGCGATGGAGATCTGCTGTATGGGCGCGGGATATGTCGGGGGTCCGACGATGGCTATGATCGCCAGGAAATGTCCGGAAATCCGAGTCAATGTTGTCGACATTGATCCGTTGAAGATAGCAGCGTGGAACTCAGATTCTCTACCCGTTTTCGAGCCTGATCTAGCGGAGATTATTTTTCTCACCCGAGGTAAGAATCTATTTTTCTCCGAAGATGTTGCTGAAGGAATCCGGCGTGCTGATATCATATTCATGTGTCTGCCGACGCCCACAAAGAGCTATGGAGTAGGCGCGGGTAAAGCCCCGGACATGAAGTTTATAGAGAGCAGCGCCCGGCAGATTGCGGAAGAGTCGGAGGGGGACAAGATCATCGTTGAGAAATCGACGGTGCCAGTGAGGACCGCGGAATCGGTCAAGCGTATTCTCGATGCTAACGAGAAGAATCTGCGATTTGATATACTCTCCAATCCCGAGTTTTTGGCCGAAGGATCCGCCGTGAGGGATCTCGAGTTTCCAGACCGTGTGCTAATAGGCAGAGAAATCTCCCCGGAGGGAGAGAGAGCCTCAAGAATATTGGTTGATATCTACCTGAGGTGGGTGCCTCGCGAGAAGATTATAACGACCAATCTCTGGTCTTCAGAACTGTCGAAATTGACCGCCAACGCCTTTTTGGCACAACGAATCTCGTCCATAAATTCCATCTCAATGCTGTGTGAAGCAACGGGAGCGAATATTGAAGAGGTTGCTCTTGCTATTGGATCGGACTCGCGCATTGGCAGCAATTTTCTGAAGCCTTCGGTAGGGTTTGGTGGGTCATGTTTTCAGAAAGACATTCTGAACCTGGTCTATCTCTGTGAGCATTTTGGTCTCCCTGAAGTCGCAAACTACTGGC
>CBDCEW010000074.1:0-42742 GCA_965215885.1 Candidatus Moanibacter sp. | reverse complement strand
GTTGCTGAAAGGAATTCGGGAGACTGAAATTCTAGGTTTTAGTAGCCTGGCGGAATTGAGCATGGGCCTCCTCTCTAACGTGACAATTGGCTCCGATTTTAGGAATGGGAGCAATTCAGGAGTTCTCTTATGATCATGAAAAAGCACAATTTTCTCTTATTTCTCTCTGTGGTTCCGGCTGCTTGTTTGATGACGGTGTCGGCCGAAGGCAGTGGGGCGCAAAGCCCAGGCAGTCTTGGCGAATACGACATGGATACGATTCGCAACAGTTCGGATAGATTCGCTAATGAAGCTAGAGAAGAATTCAACGAGTATGCAAATTCCTCTAAAGGGACGTCAACTGTCAGAAAGCTTGATCTATCCCTCTATCAACAGGGAGCTGACATTTTCCTCGGAGACGTAGATATATCTGAAGGTGTCATTTCGGACAAACTTTGGAAGATCCAGAACAGAGTGATCAGCGGCTATAAGAAGAGATTACCAAGAACAGTATCGGCCATCTTGGATCTTAAGAATCTGGAAGGGCGTCTCGAAAAAGAACAGTTCAAAGCGTTGAAGTACTTTCTCCACGCGCGTTACCTGAATCGGAACCGTTCCTTCTCGGGTTGAGTTTCCGAAAACGAATTCGGTGAGATTTCGGCCGCAAGCGGCCTTCCTGCAACAAATTATGAAACCCGTAGGAAGCTCGCTCCTGACTGGGCGCAGTTCGCGCAGCAGGACGGAGACCGTTGCGAGCGATAGATATACGGTCTATCTTAGCGCCACTCGCGGCTGACCCGAATCCTGTCGTAGGACCGGTCAGATTCCGGTGAAAAACCCCCACGTTCTTACGAACGCGGCTACAAGATCTCGTAAGTCGTTGATATTTATAGCCGCCCTGCCGTACGGCAGGGTAGTCGAGGTCTACGAAAGAAGGGCTTTTTCAGCGGAATCAGGTCAGAGGCTTGACCCCTTGCTTCGAAGAGCGAATTAAGGCATTCGCCTTCATGTGCAACACTTACATATTCGACAGGCAGCTTGTGGGCCAAATAATAAAACATTGCAATTAACTCCGCAAAAAGCGCACGAAGGCAATTGCGGAGTACGATACGGATCGATTAATTCGCAAACTCAAGGATTTTGCTGCCGATCCCAACTCAACCGATCGCATGAGTGATATTCAAGACTTGGAGCACACACTTCGTCGAATCGATGGTCGCGGTTACAAGAGTTATCGCGATATCGCAGGTAGTTTCGAGTTTAGCGGTGGTCGCTTATTCATCGATTATGTGCAAGGTGATCCCTTCGCGGCGCCGTCTAAATTGCGACTTCGACTCTCTTCGGAAGTCGCCGCCATCCCTCCAGAGGTATGTGACCGCAAGATCCGCCGCATCGCTGTCGCGGATTTTCTGGCGCGGCGTGTGAAGAGTAAGATTGAGGAGACGGAACGAAGGGGAGGCAGTGGAAAGAGCGGTCTGGTTTTTATTGATGCCGGCGGGCAGGAAGTTCTCGAGCGAAGTGCGGTCGTGATCACTGCGGGATGGGTGGAAGCCCGGATCGAAGTTGGTCTCCCCGCAGCCGGAAGGCGAATCCTGGGACATCGCGCGGGCGACATACTCTGCCGGGATCTTCCGGAACTGGCCCGCGAAGGCCTCGTATGGACTGATGAAGTCGATACGGCAGCCCGCAAGTGGGCTTTTTGTGTAGAGAACCAGGAGGCAATTCGTGCTGAGTTGGGAAAGCGTGAGCTTGTCGCATTTATTGGGGACGGTGCGATTCTGCCTCGCAGAACTGGAGTCAGCGAGCAGCCGCTTCAAATCGGTCAGGCTGTCCGCTTCGCCAGCCCCGAATCTCTTCGGGTGGAGTTTCAGTTGCCGAATCCGGTAGATTCGTTCTGGGGAAGTGGGCGGAGAGTATCCGGCATGGGGATCGGGAAGGGCGTGAGCCTGATTGCAGGTGGAGGATATCATGGTAAATCGACCCTTTTGCGGGCTCTGGAACGATGCGTTTACCCCCACGTACCGGGAGATGGCCGGGAATATGTGGTGACGGATCCGCACGCCGTAAAGATCCGGGCTGAGGACCGACGCAGAATTGAGAAGGTGGATATTTCTCCTTTTATCCGTGACCTGCCAAGTGGCCAGTCCACCGAAGCGTTTTCCACCGAGGAAGCGTCCGGGAGCACGAGCCAGGCGGCCGCGATTATTGAAGCGGTTGAGGCGGGAGCGCAGACGCTACTCATCGACGAGGACACTTCGGCTACGAATTTCATGGTTCGCGACGCGCGAATGCAAGCGCTGGTGAAGCGAAGCCAGGAGCCGATCACCCCGGTGGTTGACCGCGTTCAACAACTCTATGCCAAACACGGCGTCTCAACCGTGCTTGTAATGGGAGGCTCGGGAGACTATTTTGACTGCGCCGATACCGTAATCGTAATGCGGGATTATTGTCCCCTCGATACCACCATCGCTGTGAAGGAGATCGCTTCGAAGTTTCCCACTCAGAGAGAATCCGAGGCGCTTGGTGATATTCCGGATGTCACCGAAAGGAGTCCTGAAGGGAAATCGATCGACCCAACGAGAAAGAGGGGTAGGGTAAAGATTGATTGTCCTGCCCTCCACACGATCCGATTTGGATACGAGAATATTGATATGCAGGCTGTAGAACAGTTGGTCGAACGCAGCCAGACAAGAGCCGTGGGTTACGCGCTCCATTTGATGTCCCGGCGGTTTATGAACAATCAAGTCTCGCTTTGTGAAGCACTGGACGCCTTTGAAGAATTGCTTGATCAGCGCGGACTCGACGTCCTAAATCCCTATTATCGCTACTCCGAGGATGGTTCGGAGCATCCCGGAAACTTCAGTCGGCCCCGCCGGCATGAAGTTGCGGCAGCCCTGAATCGGTTGCGTTCGCTCCGTGTATTCTCGCGGAAATCTGTCTAAGCCGAATATTGGAGGTGTTTCTTTTACTTGGTAATTTTGTGTCTCGAAATGCTGGGACGGGTTCGCTGACTCGATTGTATTGTCCATCGTGCGCGGAGCGCCCGATCCACCCCTAGCAAAGTAGTTAGTGGTGGAACGGCCCCTTCGGGGACGTTTCTTTCAACCAGGTAATGAGCACAGGCAAATACGGACTTATTGGCGAAAAAGTTAGATGCCCCGTCCCGGCATGCGGGGACGGGGAGTCTTCAGTATGTTTGCGGTTTGAAGTACTTAACCTGTGTATGAGGTTATGTGCACTCTTGTTGGTCGCCTTTCCAACATTTAGATTCTCTCACGCCGAGGAAGTGTTTTATCCGTTCTACATCACGGATAAGGAAGTGAAATTTAAGCCGATTACCTCGGCTGCGGATATCTCCGGCCTCTCCCGTGTGAAGTGTATTATTCTATCGAAGGAAGACGGTAAGGAGTACGCGGATAGTCTGCGGCGTTATAAACCGGACACGAGGAACGGCGCCTCTGGTGGTCGAAAGATGGAGGAGGTGCGGAAACTCAACCACCTCTTTCTTTCCTACAATCCTGTGAGCGTCTTCACTTCAAATTCCGAGGGTCGCGTTGTCGCCCGAGTCCGTCGGAATGAGACTTATTACCTGCTGATTCAGAAATATGATGATCCGGAAACAGACCTTCTGGTCGATGCATGTTTCCGGTTTTTGCCCACAAGACAGGGAATGCTACTGGTAAATCTGGAGACGGTACGGGCGGAGGCCGTGTTTCGCATGCGGTCGGACCGGGCGGAGAAAGACTTTGAACGTCAGTATACAGTGGAACACCTGAACTATGAGATTGAGAGCATCAACGAGGAAAGCGCGCCTCTGGTGGAGCGATTCAATCAGATTCATGAATCATTGCAGGCCCACGATCTCAGTTCGGTATTGCGAGAAAAGCTAATCGCGGAAAGAAAGGAACTGGCTGTGAAGCTCGAAGCTAACCAGGCCAGCATCGAGGAATACGAAGAGACAATCGAAAATCAGCAATCCGATACCGGTATCGGCCAGGAGATCGTGAGATTCAGAAGACTCCAGACCAGGCCTGTCAGTCGGGCAGATTTTTAGGATCGCGGATTCCTAAAAGGAATTCTGTTGGATGACCCAGTAATAACGGTCACCGGCAATCTTTTGAAGTTTCCCGGTGCCGAGATTTCCGTCGTCAAATTTTCCGTCGATGATGAGCAGGTCACTGTCGGGCAAAATAGTGCCCTGTGCTCCCACGCCCAGGCCGATCCCACTCTTGTTATACTCCACGTCCCACCCGCCTCCTATGGGGGTGCCTCCGGTCCATTTGTCGCTACTGACGTAGGGCGCGAATTCGGCAGAGAGTGACCCTGTTCCCGATCCCTGATTGGGATTGCCGGTTTCGAAGACACAGGTGCTAAGGGCGTCCTTAAATACCCGGAGATCGTTGATGAATGTGGTGTACCTGGAGTTTCGCCACACTTTTTGAAAAGCCGGCAGAGCCATGGAAGCGAGGAGCCCGATTATCACCACCACGATGAGGATTTCCACAAGCGTAAACGCTCGTAGTCGAGTATTGTTTATGATATTCATTGTATCGATTAATAGCCATTCTTAATAAGAATTATATACAATATAAGATTAGCTTCATTCCTATCATTTTTCAATGCTTTCCGCTCGAAATCATTGGAAATGAAGGAAAGATCTGCCGAAATCCCGGCTGCGTGACATGAAGGCTGGGAGGCAATGGGTTCTATTCCCTACCAGATTCCCAGGTAGTAGGCCCTAGCAATCTGTCGGACTTTGTTTTCAATGGGACCAGTCCAAGTGATTCTGCTCAACCACTCGCCTGTCATTGCGAGCGCAGCGTGGCAATCCACGGTTATGAAGGCGCGAAAACCTGGATTGCTTCGTCATTCTTCCTCGCAATGACAGGATTCGCATATTTTAGCGGCTGGTTGCGCCGACGTTCTCATCTTTTCATTTTAAGTCCGACAGGTTCCTAGCCCGGAAATCTCTCAAGATTTCCGGGCTAATTCCTCGAGGGTTTGGCGGTAGGGTTTAAGAGCGAGAACAAAGAATAGAGAAGCAAGGACGAGAGAGAAAACACCGACAATAAGGAGGGAATAGTTCAACATTTGTAGGTCTTCAAAAACGTACTCGGTCAGAATTGCCACAGTGGTGGGACCAAGGCCGATTCCGACGAGGTTCATTATGAAAAGATAGACGGCCGATGCCTGTCCTCGCATTCTTGGCGGAGATGCCAGCTGTATGGCGGCGGCGGCGCAACCGAAGGGCATTCCAGTAAAAAAATGGGTCGGGACGAGGACAACCATACAAAGAGTGAAATTCGGCATGAGCGGGTAGGTGAATGCGAAGGGGAGCTTGGCTAGCGCGGCAAGCAGCATGACCAGGATAATCGCAGAAGCAACCTTCCGTTGCGTGAGGTAATCGGCGAGACGGCCACCCGCCAGGTTTCCGATGGATTGCCCGATCATCGCGATGAGTCCGTACCAGAGACCGCTTTGAGCGGGCATCCATCCATAGCTTCGGCTCAGGAAGGTGATATCCCAGAAACCGGAGCCAAAAGCACCCAGGGCAATGCAGGCCATGCCCAGATTGTGAAAGGCATAGAGTTTCCAGTTGTCTCGAAAATACCGCACGACTTCCGAAAGCGGAATTTGCCCCGCTTTGAGGGATTGATTCGATACCAATCGATTAACAGCTGTCCTGCGATTCGGTTCTTTGACGGTAAAGAGGAGGAGGGAGAAAATGAGACCGGGTAGTCCTACTGAAAGCATGACAAGCTGCCAGGGGCGCACTTCACCGAGGAGAGGAAGACTGAACCCTTCATTTGCGGCAACGAATGCGTTTGCCCAATCTAGGATGAGGGCGCCTCCGAGATAGGAAGCCCCTAGCCCGATGGCCGCGCCCGTGGAGTAGATGCTGATTGCCGTTGCGAGTCTTTCCCTGGGAAAATAATCCGCAATGAGAGAGAACGCGGAGGGAGAAAGGGTTGCTTCACCGATACCCACTCCCATGCGAAGAATGAGGAGGTGCCAGAAACGCGTGGCCAAACTGCAAAGAGTTGTCATTGCGCTCCAAAGCACTACCCCAAAGGCGATCAATCCGCGCCTGCTTCGCGTATCGGCAAGCCTTCCCATGGGGAGACCGAAGAGGGTGTAGAAGAGGACAAAGCTTATTCCCCCGAGATAACTCAACTGGATGTCGGTCAGTCCAAGATCGGCTTTCAGCGGGACCGCGAGCAGTGCCAGAATCAATCGGTCGACAAAAGAAAGGACATAAAATAGTGCGAGGATACCTACGACATACCAGGCATAGATCGGGACTGTCCCGTTGGCTTTCTTTATTTCTAGCCCGGACATGGTTTGTTAGAGACAGGAATATGAAACTGAATTTTGGTAGGAAAAGATTTCAGGGATTCTTAAGATGAGCAAATTTTGGCTGATTTGTCACCTGCAAGCTTCGCTGAGGGAGGTAACTGCCGTCGACTGAATTGTAGGGTTCTGCCGTACTGCAGTACGTGTTTGGCTCTATTTAATGCTGCCCCGGTCTTGTGCCGGGGTGGCGCGCGTTTCTTGCTAGACCTTATCCGAAAAGCTACTGATTGGCCGCAAAGAGGCGCAAAAGGCGCAAGAAAAACTTGAGAAAAATCATTTTTTGGCTTGATAAAAAGTGTCGCAACATGCTAGTGTTTAACAACCTAAGATTAAGAAAGGAGTTAAACATGCCAACATGTGCGACAGAGGAGAACAAAAGCGATAAGACGCCCCTTAGCAACCTCATTCTGCCGGTTCCAGACACGGATTTCCGTGATTTTCTGGATGAAGTTGAAGAATTGGCCGGGTTCGCGCCGCAAATCATCGAGGCGATCGAGAAGGATCTGGCCGCCCATGCACGTGAGAAGAAGAAACTTCGATTGGAAGATCGCAGGTTCTTTGAAGGGCGCACAGCGGAGCTGGACATCGAGGAGGAGAATATTCTGGCTGCTGAATTGAATCTTGGGGCAGGCCGGCCGCGGATGCCGGCTTATGCGGTATACGTGTTCGTGATGATTCGAGGGTTTCTGGGTTCGTTGACCACGAAACCGGCACGGCGGTTTGTGCGCGAGTCGATGAGCTTGTACGGATTTTTGCAGAGCGGGGGACTGAGAATGCCGGCGGTGACGACGATTCTGGAGAACGTGAACCTGGTCAGCCATAGGACCCGCGAGTTGATCTTTGATAAACAGATTGGGTTTATCCTCCAGGAGCAATGGGACGATTTCGGGAAGCTGACGATCGACAGCACCTCGGTGAAAGCAAACAGCTGCTGGCCCACCGATGGGAAGATTCTGAGCGGTCTTTTGATGCGGGCCAATCGTTTGGGTCAGAAGTTGCATGTCTTCGGGCTGGAGGATTTTCGCAAGGGATGGGTTGGGCGTTGGCTGGAGGAAATGGACAAGCTGGAGTTTCAGATTTGTCTGCCCGCGGGCAAACCGAAGTCGAAGGGCAAGCTGAAGAAACACTACCGGCGGTTGCTCAAGCGGGGCCGCAAGGCAGCCGACTCACTAACGGGGGAACTGAGCCATCTTGAAGAGGGCCTGTCGATGGATTCACTGCCTCCCACTCGCCGGGAGCTTCTGAAGCGGGTATTGAGCCAGATCAGGCGCGATATTGCCGACGCCAAGCGGGTTGTTGAGTATGCTCATGATCGGGTGTTTCACGAAAAGAAGCTACCGTCCACGCAGAAGGTCCTGAGCCTGTCGGACGGATCGGCGGCCTACATCAAGAAGGGCAGCCGCAATCCAGTGATCGGGTACAAGCCACAACTGGTTCGCAGCGAAAACGGTTTTGTCACCAGCCTGATCGTACCGCAAGGCAATGCGGCAGACTCCATTGAGCTGGCGCCGGCCATCGGCGATTCGATCAAGCGCACCGGTGTCATTGCTGAACTGATCAGCACCGATGACGGATATGCTTCGGCGAAGGGGCGCAAGGAGGTGCTGGGCATGGGGGTAAAGCAGATCAGTATCAGTGGGGCGAAGGGCAAGAAGTTGACCACCCCCGAGGACCGGGAGAGCGAGGCGTATCGCGAGGCACGCCGCAATCGCTCCGCAGTGGAGTCGCTGATGTTCACGATTAAAGATGGATTTGCCTTTGGCGAACTCGGCCGCCGCGGCATCGATGCGGTAGGCGATGAACTGCTCGAGAAGGTTCTGGCCTACAACTTCTGCCGCATCATACTGATGAAGAAACGACGACGGGAGGAACTGGAACAGGCGGCCTGAATCTGACCGCTTTGAAGCTCAGAGAAAAAAGCACCACGGGATGAGTATGCCTCCAAACAGCGGCACAAGTTCAGGCAGGGGACCCCGGGGACCCCGGGGGCGCTTTGCAGGCAGCTCCCGAAGGGCTCGAAACGATGGTCGTGATCGCTTTGCTGGTCGCCTGTATCGGCCATTCCGAGGCCGGGGTCAAGGAGCTTGTCGAGCTTATGCAAGAGCAGGGAGTAGAGCTGAGCGGGGAGCAAATTGAGCGGGTGATGGCGTTTTACTCGCTCAAAAAAAAACCGGACCGATCGCGGTAGCGGAGCTGTTACATGATTTGCGGGCAGAGGCTGAACGGGCCCTGCAAACGGTGGGGGCTGTGCCTGCGCAAACGAGTTATCGCTTCGATGCCCGGGAGGACGAAGAGGGTCCTTCAGAGGTGCGCAAGACCCTGCGCCGCAAGGTGGTCAGTTTCTCCTATGGATGCTTCCAGGCGGTGGAAGTTGTGCGCGAGCAGGGGCAAGGGAGCCACCGCAACAGCTACCGTTCTGCTCGCCTGGAACAGATCGTGCCCTCGCATAGTCGCTACGCTTACGATCTGATTGCCTATGTGGGCAAGCGATGTTTGTGCGAAAGCGCCACCCTCAAAGAGGTGCACAGGGAACTGCGCGAGGGCCCGGGGCAGCTGCAGATTGCTCAAAGCAGCCTCTATGAGATGCAGCAGAAGTTTCTTTTTTATCTGGGTCGGCTGCACGCCGCGGCCGCTCCGGTGCTTAAAGATTACCTGAGCGCTCGCCCTTGCCTGCGCTGGCTGGTGGATGGGACCGTGGAACCGCAGACGCCGGTTTTCTTCGCTGTTCAGGAAGCCGACGAAGGGATCCTTTTGGGCAGCTGGAAAATGCCTTCCGAACAGAGCGAAACGATCAGTGGCTGTTTTGCCCGGGCGGCCCGGGCTTTTGGCCAACCCCACCATGTCTATCATGATTTAAGCGCTCAGATCAGCAAGGCCTGCGAGAGCGAAACCTTCCAGGCCCCCCATGGCGTCTGCCATTATCATTTCGCCCGCAATGTGGGCGAACAGCTTTATCGAAAACCCCAGCAGATGCTCAACGGGCGCTTGCGGCAATTGAAGCTCATGGAGCGCATGCGCGAGCAACGCAAACACATCACCGCAAAGCTCCGTGACGCCCTCCGTGAAAAACACGCCCTCGTCCTGGCCGATTTGCTCACCGCCAAAGCGCTCGCAGTGCCCTTCGATCCCACCCTTGCACGGGAACTGCTCATGGCCCTGCAATTGTGGATTTTGGATTATCCCTGCGACGGTCACCGCCAGGGCTTTCCCTTCGATCCTTACCTGCTTTATTGGCATCGGCGGGTCGTGCGCGCCCATGCCGCCCTGGAGCAGTGGCTTGCCCGCGCTCCTGCCAGTTGCTCTGTTCTGCGAAGCTTCTTTCATCTTTCGACCGGGTTGAAGCAGTATCTGGCTGATGCCCTCGTCATCGAAGCCGCTACTATCTATGAAAACGCTTTTTGCATTTTCAGCGCTTTGCGCGATGCCCTTTGGCTCAGCGCCAGCGGCCCCTGCCCTTTAAGCGACCCTTATCTGTTGCAAGCAGGACAAGCCGCTGAGCTCACCGAGGCTCTCCAGTTGCTGCGTGCCCAATATCGCCAAAAAGGCGCCTCCCTGACCAACCCCTCGAAAGCCAAACTCTACCGCACCGTGGTCACTCATCTGGACAAATACTGGCAGCGGCTGCTTCCCCCACCGGCCCATCCAGACAGCGTACGCACGACCAATGAGCTGGAAGGCACCTGGCGCACCTCCAAGCGCAAACGCCGTCAAACCCACGGGCGCAAAAATCTGACGCGCGACTTTGAAGCGCTCCCCGAAGAATACATGCTCCTGGCCAACTTACACAATCCCCGCTATGTGGAGCTGGTTTTAGGCAGTATCGATAATCTGCCCCAAAAGCTTGCCCAGGCTGCACAGAAAGCACCCCCCTTCAGTCACTGGCGGGCGAACAGAAAAACCCTCGCCGTGGGTCGATTGCCCAAAAAGCTCCTGCGAAAAGAAAACTTCCTTGAGGAACTCTTCGAAGTCTGTAATCGCCAGGATCAATCCTTAAACCCGCAACCCCATCGGATTGCCTCCTGACAACGACTCCAGTGCCCTCCCTCTGCTCCCCATTTTCTTCATGCTCTAACCAGAGAACTCCACGCAATTTGCGTGCCAACCGAAATTCAGAACGATGGGCACAAGACCGGGGCAGCCAGCAATCAAAGGCACGCTAAACACATACTTAAGTCCGATCCCGGCTTGCCGGGACTAGTCGGGTTTATAGCCCCAGAGGCGGCGTCGTTTGACAATAGCGACGACTTTATCCGGTAACATTTCTTCCCAATTCGGGTCTCCCTCGGAAATAAGTCTCACGCAATCGCGTGAAAAGATTCCCATAACCTTTCGATTGTACCCGGTCACGCTTTCCAGATAGTGGTTTTCGCGGAGGTAAGCGTAGAGGTTCCTCAAATGAGGCGGAACCTGAAGATTCTTGTCCGTGATAATGCCTTTCGATGTGAAAACCCTACCGGCATCATTAGTCGAAGCACCACGCTCGGCCAGATGCCTCCTGAATGCCTTCCCAGTCATAGGATAGACGTAGAGCCGGATGTTATCCTTAAAGAGCCTCCCCATTGCCTCCAGAATTCCTCCCGAAAGATCGGAGTAGTAGGACTCATTGAAAATTTCCAAAACGTGATTAATGCCCATGACCAACCCGATTGGGGCGTGGGTATACTGGCGTAGATATTCGCTGAGGCGATAGTATCGAAAGTAGTTGGAAATGAGCACGGTGTATCCCAAAGCGGTAATGACGTCGATCCGGGCCAGGAGATCCGCTCGATCGATGCTCCCTTCTCCATGGGTAAGGAGATTCCTCATAGTAATCTCCAAAAGGACGCGCACCCTATTGCTTTTGACTCTCTGATCCTGCAGGAACTGCACCCGGGCGCACTGTAGCATATCGATGTTAACGTGGGAGACCGGACGAAAGCTGCCGCGCTCCACAAGGAGGGCTTTCTTGTAAAGGGCTTCAGCAGGTTGGAGGACGGTGCGATTTCTCCCAAACATTACTGCATTCGTATAACCCAGGGTGACAAGGTTCAGGCTTAAAAGGCGGTTGTCGATGCCTTTGGAATTGGGTCCGTGGCATTCAATCATATCGATTTCGATCCGTTCCGCCCCAACACTATCAGCGAGGGACTCGAGGAGTTTATCGGCGTCTTCGAAATAATAAAAGGCGCCGTATATCAAGTTAACACCAATGATCCCTAGAGCCTCCTGTTGCAGTTGATTGGAGTGATCGAGCATCCGCACGTGCAGGTAGCAGTCATCAGGGTCGGCCTGTGGTGTCAGCTGGACTCGGATTCCCATCCAACCGTGGCATTCATTTGTTCCCTTGTAGTTCCGCGCGGAGACAGAATTGCCGAATACAAAAAACTGAGACCTTTCTGCTCGCGAATCCCAAAGCCGGTCCTTGAGGAGTTCATACTCGTGATCGAGAATTGAGAGGAGTCTCTCTTTTGAGACGTAGCGTCTGGCCTTTCCGTAGATCTCGTTGCTGAATGTCATATCGTAGGCGGACATGCTCTTCGCGATTGTGCCGGCTGCTCCTCCCACTTGAAAGAACTGGCGCGCGACTTCCTGACCCGCTCCAATCTCAGCGAAGGTGCCATACTTCGAAGAATCGAAGTTTATGGTGAGGGCTTTACGGACGGTCGTGAGTGGTTCGGAATCTTGTGTGTTCATGGAGCGTGAATCTGAGATTGAGAGTGAATGCAAAAGTGAGAGTGAGAAAGGCGTCTCCAGATGTTAGCGACTTAACCGGTGAGATCTATGTTTTTTGCGGAGAAGAGCCAATATCGAAAGTCGATGCCAAATGAAGAAAATGAGAAACCTTATTGTCTCTTTTCGCTCAGCGGGAAATATTTGGTATACAATCCTGCCTATCAAATGAAAACTCCGAGGGGTATTTCCGAGTTAAACTCCTGATCCAATGAGTAGTTCAAGCGACCGCAGGGGCATCATCGCGGGCGGCAACTGGTGTGTGGATCACGTCAAAGTGATCGATGGTTACCCCGAGGAGACAGCTCTTGGTGTGATTCTGCGGGAGTCGCAAAGCAACGGTGGAGGTCCGTATAATCTACTAAAAGACCTCTCGAAAATGGGCGCCTCATTTCCGCTCATTGGAGTTGGTCTCCTTGGTAACGACGAGAATGGTCGATATATCAGAGATGACTGCCGCGGATCCGGAATAGCGACGGAGTTTCTGGCGGTATCTGAGGAGGGTTCCACCTCCTACACCGATGTCTTAAGCGTGGAGTCTACAGGACGCAGAACATTCTTCCATCGGGGTGGCACGAATCGGTTGCTCGGAGAAGAGCACTTCGATGTCTTGGAGACGGAAGGACGCCTTTTTCATCTCGCCTACATAAACCTGATGGAATCACTGGAGATCGTAGACGAAAACGGAGAGACAGGAGCGGCACGTGTATTGAAGCGCGCGCAGGCGGCGGATCTTAAGACATCGGTGGATCTCGTAAGCATCGATAGAGCGGATTTCACGGATGTGGTGCGTCCGGCGCTCCCCTTTGTAGACACGTTGATGCTCAATGAATTCGAAGCGGAGCGTCTCTCAGGGTTGAGTCTGGGCGAGGGACACGATCCCGATTGGGATTCTCTGGAGGTGGCCGCTCATTCCATTGTGCGAATGGGCGTCAGGGAGTGGGTGGTAATTCACTGCCCGGTCGGTGTCCTGGCTGCGGGACGGGATGGGCTGACTGTGAAGAAAGGCTCCGTGATGGTTCCGGAAGAGGAGATTGTGGGAACAGTGGGAGCCGGCGATGCGTTCGCGGCAGGTCTCTTGTATGGGCAGCACCAAAGTTGGGACTTCGAACAATGCCTCGAGCTCGGGATATGCGTGGCCGCGAGTTGTCTCTACCACGTGACGACCTCCGGAAGTATCCTTCCGATGGAGGATTGTCTCGCCCTTGGCAGAAAATACGGTTTGCGCGAGATCCCGTGAAAAACTTGATTATTCCCTGTAACAGCAGGCCGGTAGAGAGTTTCGAAAAATACTCCTCGTAAGACGACAGCCGGTCCGCATAAGGGGAAAAGCCGTTGATTCCCCGTAGGCCCGCCGACCGAGACGGGGAGTAGACATTTTAAGGCTGTCGTTCAATAGCCCGCTTTTCGTTGCCGAAATAGACGGTAGCGCTGGCAGAATGCTTCTGTTGTTGGAAAGTGTTGAAGCGTCCGTGACAAAAGCGGGCTATTCGGGTAGCTCAATGAATCCATTTAGCAGCATGTTAGCCGCCGCGATGTCCAGTGCGTGAGGTGCAACCTTGAGGATGTCACTTTTCGAACCGGCCACTATATAAGGAGTCTGCAGTTCAAATCGACGTAAAATCTGCTCACGTGAAAGTTCGGACTGGGTGGCGTGCCGCAGAGTGATGTCGGCGGACTCTTCAGGCCGCTCGAGGAGGAACAGGGTGGCCTTATGCAGCGCCCAGAGATATCGTCTGACCAAATCGGGCTTTTTTTCAAACGTCTCTCTGGTCACTACCGACGTATCTTTGTATTCGGGCCAAAGATAATCCTGAGTACGGAGATAGATCCAGTTATGGTAACCGGCTTGCTCGAGGAGGCGCGGCTGGTTGACTATCCAGGCCGTCATGAAATCGACTCTTCCTACAATAAGCGCTTCCGGGCTGTTCCCGACCCGCAGGATCTCAAATTCATCTTCAGGGATGCGGTATCGGTTCTGAAAAGATTCGGCAACATACTCGGAGTTCAGTTGAACGCCAATGGTGGATCCAAAGAGGTCGGCCGGTGTCAAAGTCCGCTGGGAACGACTGCCCTTCGGAATGCTTCGATCAAGACCGAGTATGATGGCAGCGCTCTCCCGCAATAGAGTTGCCACGATTACCACATCGGCGCCGGTGCGGCTGATGATTAATCTCGGCACTTTACTTGAGTCATTTATTACGGCGATATCCACAACTCCTCCGATCAGGGTGATGAGGTGATCCCTGCCCGGTCCTCCGGCTATCAACTCGGCGGCAAGTCCGGCTTTCCTGAAGTAGCCCTTGTCCTGGGCAATGTACCAGGCGGCACATTCGTCATTCAGAATCCACGGCATACCAATTTTGATAGCTTCCACCTTTTCGAATGTTGGCGGAGCGGCGAGTTCTTCGGGCGAGGGTAAGAATTCGTCTGAAACATAGGAAGCGCCCGGTAGGTGTCTTTGTACACGCTCCAGATATGGTTTCAGATTTCGGGCGTGCTCGACGTCGGTGGGAAGATTCGCGATATTTATGGCTCCTTCAACTTCAGGATCCGCCGGTGTCTCCCCACCCGTACATCCTGACAGGCTGACCGCGATGGTCGTATATAGAATACCTTTCCTCAACAGTGCCTTAGTCATAGCTGCTCACACTGGTTTGGTATATTGCGCTTCCCTTGAGAGGTGTCTATAATTTCCGCGATGGTAACAACCTGTTTGACAGAAAAGCGGATATTCGGGACGATCGAGATCTTATGGCCAATAGAGAGTATAAATATCCGGAAAACGTACCCGGAAAATACTTCGTCGATGATCAGTGCATCGATTGCGACCTCTGCCGTGAGACGGCGCCCACTCTGTTTACCCGAAATGAGGCGGGCTGCTATTCTTACGTTTCAAGGCAGCCGGCAACCGAGGATGAAGTCGAACTCATGACAGCCGCTTTGGAGGGTTGTCCCGTCGAAGCAGTGGGCGACGACGGCGAGGAGTGACCGGGAGGCCATTCTTCAGAGCGATCCGGCCACAAATACCTACGACCCAAGGAGCGAATGTAGCGGAACGCGAGAGCGTTTCGGACCCGTCCACTGCACAGGGAGACAGGGGATCGATGGCCTCTCGGAGTGACTCTCTACGGTTTCCGTCGCGGAAGCACCTTATTTTTAATCGCTTCGGGTTTAATCTCGCTGGGTTCAATTCCCCGAAGCTTGCTTCGGCTTTAGTGGTATATGATGATAGGGGATGGGAAGTCGTTACATCCACAAAAGTCACAATGTATCGGTGCTGATGTATCATCTGGTGTGCGCAGCGAAGTATCGTCGAGTTGTGATGAGTGAGCGTGTGGACGAGGTTCTGAGGGCAGCCTGCATCGAGATTGAAAAGCGCTGGGAGATTGTCTTCTTGGAAATAGGATTAGATCGAGACCATGCACACTTTCTGATCCAGTCGGTGCCGGCTTACAGTCCGACGAGGATCGTTACGACGGTGAAGAGTGTAACTGCGCGCGAAGTGTTTGCGAAAGCACCGGAGGTGAAGAAGCAACTGTGGGGCGGAGAGTTCTGGGGAAAAGGGTACTTCGTAAACACGGTGGGGCAACACAGCAGCGAGAGCGTGATCGCGGCCTATATCGCGAATCAAGGTGAGGAGGCAAATTACCAGCGATTGCATAAAGGGCAGTTGGAGTTGGGATTATTTTGAAAATGCCTCGGGGCTTGCCCCGAGGATCTTTACATCTCTTTATTTTCTCGCTTTTTGTTCCCCAAATGGCTATCCTTCTTTGGCTTGGAGAGGCGATAGAGGATTGGCGGTGCACAGCGTGCACAGGGCAAATGCATTGCCGACGCTTCGAATATTACCTGATTAGAGTTAGACCTTATCCGAAAAGCTACTGATTTGCCGCAAAGAGGCGCAAAAGGCGCAAGAAAAACTTGAGAAAAATCAGTTTTTCGGCTTGATAAAAAGTGTCGTAACATACTAGTGTTTAACAACTTAAGATTAATAAATGAGTTAAACATGCCAACATGTGCGACAGAGGAGAACAAAAGCGACAAGACGCCCCTTAGCAACCTCATTCTGCCGGTTCCAGACACGGAGTTTCGTGATTTTCTGGATGAAGTTGAAGAATTGGCCGGGTTCGCGGCGCAAATCATCGAGGCGATCGAGAAGGATCTGGACGCCCATGCGCGTGAGAAGAAGAAACTTCGATTGGAAGATCGAAGGTTCTTTGAAGGGCGCACAGCGGAGCTGCCGGAGCTGGACATCGAGGAGGAGAATATTCTGGCTGCTGAATTGAATCTTGCGGTAGGCCGGCCGTGGATGCCGGCTTATGCGGTATACGTGTTCGTGATGATTCGTGGGTTTCTCGGTTCGTTGACCACGAAACCGGCACGGCGGTTTCTGCGCGAGTCGATGAGCTTGTACGGATTTCTTCAGAGGCGGGGACTGAGGATGCCGGCGGTGACGACGATTCTGGAGAACGTGAACCTGGTCAGCCATAGGACCCGCGAGCTGATCTTTGATAAACAGATTGGGTTTATCCTCCAGGAGCAATGGGACGATTTCGGGAAGCTGACGATCGACAGCACCTCGGTGAAAGCAAACAGCTGCTGGCCCACCGATGGGAGGATTCTGAGCGGTCTTTTGATGCGGGCCAATCGTTTGGGTCAGAAGTTGCATATATTCGGGCTGGAGGATTTTCGCAAGGGATGGGTTGGGCGTTGGCTGCAGGAGATGGACAAGCTGGAGTTTCAGATTTGTCTGCCCGCGGGCAAACCGAAGTCGAAGGGCAAGCTGAAGAAACACTACCGGCGGTTGCTCAAGCGGGGCCGCAAGGCGGCCGACTCACTAACGGGGGAACTGAGCCATCTTGAAGAGGGCCTGTCGATGGATTCACTGCCTCCCACTCGCCGGGAGCTTCTGAAGCGGGTATTGAGCCAGATCAGGCGCGATATTGCCGACGCCAAGCGGGTTGTTG
Organism: Candidatus Moanibacter sp.; assembly: GCA_965215885.1. Taxonomy (GTDB): domain Bacteria; phylum Verrucomicrobiota; class Verrucomicrobiia; order Opitutales; family UBA2987; genus CBDCEW01. The sequence continues at coordinate 25,730 of CBDCEW010000074.1, read as the reverse complement.
AGTATGCTCATGATCGGGTGTTTCACGAAAAGAAGCTACCGTCCACGCAGAAGGTCCTGAGCCTGTCGGACGGATCGGCGGCCTACATCAAGAAGGGCAGCCGCAATCCAGTGATCGGGTACAAGCCACAACTGGTTCGCAGCGAAAACGGTTTTGTCACCAGCCTGATCGTACCGCAAGGCAATGCGGCAGACTCCATTGAGCTGGCGCCGGCCATCGGCGATTCGATCAAGCGCACCGGTGTCATTGCTGAACTGATCAGCACCGATGACGGATATGCTTCGGCGAAGGGGCGCAAGGAGGTGCTGGGCATGGGGGTAAAGCAGATCAGTATCAGTGGGGCGAAGGGCAAGAAGTTGACCACCCCCGAGGACCGGGAGAGCGAGGCGTATCGCGAGGCACGCCGCAATCGCTCCGCAGTGGAGTCGCTGATGTTCACGATTAAAGATGGATTTGCCTTTGGCGAACTCGGCCGCCGCGGCATCGATGCGGTAGGCGATGAACTGCTCGAGAAGGTTCTGGCCTACAACTTCTGCCGCATCATACTGATGAAGAAACGACGACGGGAGGAACTGGAACAGGCGGCCTGAATCTGACCGCTTTGCAGCTCGGAGAAAAAAGCACCACGGGATGAGTATGCCTCCAAACAGCGGCAAATATGCGTATTGTGCAGCAAGCCACGCCGATGGCCGCTCAATACCTGCTCATCGGCAGCGTCGGCAGCCTGAAACCCGACGCCTGCCAGCCATAGGCTGGTCCGCCTGTGGCGGAAAACCTGAAACCGTCCGCTCGAAAGGCTTTTCGAATGGGGTCTAGCTAGTAGCGGCTTCGATGACGAGGGCATCAGCCAGATACTGCTTCAACCCGGTCGAAAGATGAAAGAAGCTTCGCAGAACAGAGCAACTGGCAGGAGCGCGGGCAAGCCACTGCTCCAGGGCGGCATGGGCGCGCACGACCCGCCGATGCCAATAAAGCAGGTAAGGATCGAAGGGAAAGCCCTGGCGGTGACCGTCGCAGGGATAATCCAAAATCCACAATTGCAGGGCCATGAGCAGTTCCCGTGCAAGGGTGGGATCGAAGGGCACTGCGAGCGCTTTGGCGGTGAGCAAATCGGCCAGGACGAGGGCGTGTTTTTCACGGAGGGCGTCACGGAGCTTTGCGGTGATGTGTTTGCGTTGCTCGCGCATGCGCTCCATGAGCTTCAATTGCCGCAAGCGCCCGTTGAGCATCTGCTGGGGTTTTCGATAAAGCTGTTCGCCCACATTGCGGGCGAAATGATAATGGCAGACGCCATGGGGGGCCTGGAAGGTTTCGCTCTCGCAGGCCTTGCTGATCTGAGCGCTTAAATCATGATAGACATGGTGGGGTTGGCCAAAAGCCCGGGCCGCCCGGGCAAAACAGCCACTGATCGTTTCGCTCTGTTCGGAAGGCATTTTCCAGCTGCCCAAAAGGATCCCTTCGTCGGCTTCCTGAACAGCGAAGAAAACCGGCGTCTGCGGTTCCACGGTCCCATCCACCAGCCAGCGCAGGCAAGGGCGAGCGCTCAGGTAATCTTTAAGCACCGGAGCGGCCGCGGCGTGCAGCCGACCCAGATAAAAAAGAAACTTCTGCTGCATCTCATAGAGGCTGCTTTGAGCAATCTGCAGCTGCCCCGGGCCCTCGCGCAGTTCCCTGTGCACCTCTTTGAGGGTGGCGCTTTCGCACAAACATCGCTTGCCCACATAGGCAATCAGATCGTAAGCGTAGCGACTATGCGAGGGCACGATCTGTTCCAGGCGAGCAGAACGGTAGCTGTTGCGGTGGCTCCCTTGCCCCTGCTCGCGCACAACTTCCACCGCCTGGAAGCATCCATAGGAGAAACTGACCACCTTGCGGCGCAGGGTCTTGCGCACCTCTGAAGGACCCTCTTCGTCCTCCCGGGCATCGAAGCGATAACTCGTTTGCGCAGGCACAGCCCCCACCGTTTGCAGGGCCCGTTCAGCCTCTGCCCGCAAATCATGTAACAGCTCCGCTACCGCGATCGGTCCGGTTTTTTTTTGAGCGAGTAAAACGCCATCACCCGCTCAATTTGCTCCCCGCTCAGCTCTACTCCCTGCTCTTGCATAAGCTCGACAAGCTCCTTGACCCCGGCCTCGGGATGGCCGATACAGGCGACCAGCAAAGCGATCACGACCATCGTTTCGAGCCCTTCGGGAGCTGCCTGCAAAGCGCCCCCGGGGTCCCCTGCCTGAACTTGTGCCGCTGTTCTTCGCCCTTGCCGCCGCTTTTTCTGTTCGGCCCCGCCCTGTTCCCCGGCCGAGACATACACGCAGTGACGCCCTTCATAGTATCGACTCAACCGCTTCTTTCTACAAAGCACGCTTATGGGGTTGTGCACCCGTACCCCAAGGAGGGTCTCCAACTCAGCCACCGTGTAGCCGCAAAGCGAAGCTCCCACCACCGCCTCCACGGTCTCCTCCAAGGTGCCGTGGCGCGAAAAGCGCCCCTTGCGAAAACGCCACAAACCGGCCCCGTCAAAGCGCGGAATGTCTTTCAAGCTCAGGTAGCCACAATTGGCATTGTAACTGGAGTAATGGCCATATTTTTGCAAAGCCCGATAGACCGTTCGCCGCGACACCCTCTGCTCCTTCATCAGCCTCCACACCGTGCTTACCCGATCCCGCCGTACCGCTTCGACCACCTCCCTCTCTTTACGCGAAAGCTCTTCTTGCATGCACCGGCACAGTATGAAAGGAGGCAAAACTGCAAACTTTATTTTACATACAATGCCAATACCAACTTTCTCCAGCTCCCTTCGCTTCTACTCAATTGCCACCAGAAATCAACTCCCCGTTCAAAGCGCTTTTGTAACTGATTAATACTCAACAAGTTTCTAACTGAAAACAAACCTGCAGGAAAAGCTCTCTACCTCTAACGAACCCACACACAACAATCGTTGAAACTCCATTCTGGCATACTATGTAATCAATAGAATCTTGCAAGTGCCTGAATAACATTTACTTTGGGTTCTCCAACCCAATTTCGTAATTATGGGCACAAGACCGGGGCAGCCAACAATCAAAGGCACGCTAGGCACATACAATCATTGAGATTTTCGGGTTAGTATTTCAAGCGCATCTTTTTTTTCGTGCAAGTCCTACTGGGATTGTATGTATTGCTTTAATTGCGCCCTTCAACGGTTTTGGCGGGGGGAATTCTTTCAAGATCGAAAGACGATCATATAAATTCTGATTTTCAATGACTGCGCCATCTAAAGAGATTCGGATTGATCTTTACAGCGACACCATCACTCGGCCGACCGAAGGAATGCGCCGATTTATGGCGAAAGCTGAGGTGGGCGACGAGCAGAAGCGCGAAGATCCCAGCACCAGGCATCTGGAAGAGCAGGTGAGTGAGTTACTCGGTAAAGAGGAGGCGGTATTTTTGCCTTCCGGGACGATGTGCAATCAGATCGCGATTCGCGTTCACTGCGGGCCCGGAGATGAAATTATTCTTGATAAGACTGCGCATGTGCGCAACCACGAAGGGGCCGGAGCGGCGGCCTTAAGCGGGGCGTTTGTCTTCCCTGTTGAAGGGCGTCGGGGCATATTCGACCGTGAAGAGCTTGAAGCGGCAATACGTCCAATTAACAACCATCACCCGAGATCGCGGCTGGTTATTGTGGAGCAGACTTCAAATGGAGGGGGAGGCACGGTCTGGCCGTTGGATACGATCGAGGAAATCTGCGACACTGCCGGGAAGTGGGGACTGGCTCGCCACATGGATGGTGCACGGCTCCTCAACGCCGTTGCGGCATCCGGAATCTCCGCACAGACATATGCCGCGCCTTTTGACTCAGTGTGGATCGACTTCAGCAAGGGACTTGGGGCGCCGGTTGGCGCTGCGCTTGCCGGAAGCAGGGAATTCATTGATGAGGCGTGGCGCTGGAAACATCAGTTTGGAGGGGCCATGCGTCAATCCGGGGTCATTGCCGCAGCCGGAACCTACGCGCTGATGAACCATGTCGATCGGCTTGTGGAGGACCATGCTAATGCCAGGGTTCTGGGGGCCGGAATTGATGCAATCGAGGGAATCCGCGCTGAGCTGGTCACGACGAACATGGTGTTTTTCGATGTGTCCGAACTGGGTTGCACTGCCATGGAATTCAACGATGCGTTAATGGCGCATGGCATACGCGTTTCGACACCTGGGGGCACCCGTTGCCGTGCCCTAACGCATTTGGATGTCTCCAGGCAGGATGTGGAGGAAGCAGTGATTATCCTCCGTGAGGTGGCGGAAACGTTTCGGAAGGTGGAAGAATCCGTCGGACCCTAAATAGGTAAGAATTTAGCGTGATGGGAAATGCTTTGGTTCGATGTTCATTCGAGAACGAGGACGAGCACGATAACGAGAAGGATATGTGGAAGACGAAATGCTATCGCATTCCGCTACAGCCGGCGATCCGTGCCGTAGCGGAAAGCGGAAGCTTTTCGATGGAGTTGCCGCCGAATCGCGCTACTTTGACTCGCTCGGAGACCCGCTCTGCCGCACGGCATTGAAGTTTCACATTAGTCGCGGCAGGAAAGGAATACTACTGCGACGGTCTCCATCAACAGTTCTCCGTTTTTGTTCTTGAGTTCCAGCAGCAACTTCACGATGCCACGGTCCGGTTTGCTTTGAGAACGACGGGCTTCGACTACCCTGGCAAATAGTGTCACTTTATCTCCCGGTCTCATAGGATTGGGCCAGCGCAGATAGTCAAGTCCGGGTGAGCCGAGGCTGGCCGATTCGCCGATAAAGGAATCAACCATAAGTCGCATGGCGATGGCGCCCGAGTGCCAGCCGCTTGCGATCAGTCCGTCATATATCGACGAAGTGTGAGCCTTTTCGCCGGTGTGGAATGTTTGCGGATCAAATTCACGCGCAAAAGCAAGAATCTCACTCTCGGTGATGTTTCTCTCAGCGGATTGAAATTCCCTTCCGACTTCAAAATCCTCGAAAAAGTATATCATTGGTGTAATATGAACAGATTCCTAAGTGGGTTTTGTTCAGAGAAGGAGGCAGCTTATTTTCCCATGATGTGCGAATCGAGAATAAGAATAGACAAATGGCTATGGGCGGTTCGCTTGTTTAAGACTAGAACAGCGGCGACGCGTGCTTGTCGATCGGGGGATGTGAAAATAGGTGGTGCGAGGGTAAAGGCCTCCTCTTTGGTTCGAATTGGAGATGTTGTCGAGACACACAAGAGAAGGGAAACTCGAAACCTGAGAGTTGTGAAGACGATTGAGAGAAGAGTGGGAGCGAAATTGGCCCAGGAGTGCTTTGAAGAACTTACCGGTTCACCTCAAAAGAATAGTCGGGCGGAGATGATTGAGGAAGTGGTCGGTTCCGGCTTGCGCCGCGGCGGGCGCCCAACCAAGAAAGAACGGCGGGAGATAGAGAAATTTCAGTCACTGGAAGCGGGCTAGCGATTGAACTTGGTAATTCTCCGTCCGGGCCTGCCGTACGGCATGACTTGCGTGGTATCTTCATCCAGTTCAAACACAACCCACTGATCAGCCGATGATCTCCAAAAGAGGGGAAAGTGAGTCGGCGAGGTCCAGATCCAGCCCAGATCGGGAACCCAAAGCCAGATGCCGCCGCCTTCCGCAACCTCGTTCCTGTTTCCTGAAGAACCGAGGAAAAGGGTCCGAAGAATGTCTCTAAATTGTCGGTCATTAGGATAGGGGTCTGGCGAGAACAGGTCCTGAGACTCCTGCCAGCCCTCGCGGGCCCCGCTCGAAGGCAGACGGGAACTCATGCCTTGCAGATTCGCCACTGAGGTTGCCGAAGGGTCGGCTGGGACATTATGTTGCGGTTTCGAATAGGGTTGTTGAACGGCAGGTCGGGACGTTGAAAGTAATGAGGCTGCTCCCACAGTTTTCCTGCTCCCCGCCATGGAATCTGCCTGAGCAGAGCTGGCAGTGGCTTCGGCAGGGCCGGTGGATTGTCCATCGGTGAGAAAATATGCGTCGGTGTCAGCGACGAATGTATCCGATGCAGGAGGAATTCTTCCGTCGCCCAGATCCGGCCGGAAGGCGCTGTTGCTGATAGAACGCTGGCCATCCGTTGCGCGAATGCTGAATGGATAAACGATGCCGTTTGTATCGATCTGCATGGGGCCGGTAGCTTCGCGTAGATCGCCACCGGCGATAAGAATCTCGGAGATACTCGAGGAGGGGTCGATACGAAGCCAGGGCGTGGCCTCCCCGGAAGGAGTGATATCGCCGAGAAAGAGAAAAAGGTCCACCGATATATCTTCTGCATCGATGCCGACAATTCGCTCGGAATCGGTGAAATTTGCGTTGGCGGCGTTAATACCTCCGATTCTGGTTTGAGCACCGGGATCAGAAAGCTGTGAATTCACCGCTACCGAAATTGAGCCGAGATCGGCGATCCCATCGACGCTCCCGGAGAGCGTGTCGGATTGTATGAGCGCGGTATCGACCCTGGAGGGGTCGTTTCCAAGAGTAAATATGGAGAAAAAGGTGGCCTCAGTAGAATTGTTGATGGAGAAACAGGCCAATCCCTGTTCGTAGGTTGTGCCCGGCTGGTTGTAGGGAGAGGGAACCGCCTCGACGTGGTTTCCCAGACTTATAAGAAGCGTCGTGTCTGGGTCGTCGCTACCGAATTCGGCGAATACGAGATCACCGCCCAGGTCGAGGAAAGATATGCGTGTAATCTCTCCCGGGTTGGAGGAGAAGACTCCGGTCGCTCCCTTTAGTTCGAATCCATTGTAGAAATTTCCTTGAAACTCAGTGCCTTCATTCACGAAGGAGGCATTGCCGGCCACCCGCAAAGCGGCGGCTTCACCGGTTGTGGCCGCGCGAAGATCCGTGATCTCTTCGGACGAAAGAGCGCGGTTGTAAAGGCGCAGATCGTCGATAGTACCCTGATAGTATTCCTCTTCGAGATTTTTTCCGATAAACATGGATTCAATAGAGGCGAGCCATGAGATTTGCCCGGCGAAAGTTGCCTGGCCGACCAACTCCCGGGTACCGTCTACGTAGACCCGGTATTCCGTTCCGTCCCAGGTGCCCACGACCTGGTGCCACGCACCATCGTTTATGGGAGTGGTTGTGACACCGCCAAAGCTCTCAATCGGCGAAGTGTAATTCTCGCTGTCAATCTTGCCCTCGCTTTCGACCGAAATCTGAAAGCCTCCGAACTGGCTTTCCAGGAAATCATGTTTTCCGGAATATATCGGACCAAGAGTTTCCGGAGTTGCAGTAGTCTTGATCCAAGCTGAGATGGTATAACGCCCGACCAGGATACTCAATGAGTTGACGGGTAGCTCGATAAAATCATCGATTCCGTCGAAGTTGTAGGCACTGTCGCTCTTCCCGAATCGGTCAGAGGTTAAACTGGCTCCGCTGAGAGTGCTGTCGAGGCCGAGGTCTCCTTCGTCATTGGCGTTCCCGTTAAAGGGGAAAAAGACCACCAAGCCGTCATTTAGAGATTGTGGGTTGGAGATGAAACCGGCGTCGGAGCGACTGAAGTCGGTTGTTGCATTTTGAGAATTGATGGCTTTGACCCAGTAAAAGTAAACTTGCCCGGGCTCCGCCGTCATGTCCTGGAAGCGTGTTCCAAGTATTGCGGAAATCTGTGTGGCCTCTGCGCTTTCATTGCTGGTGTGACGAAATATCGTGTAAGACTGAGCACCTTGAACGAAATCCCACGCGACTTCCACTTTGTTAAAAAACTCCCCATCGCTGGCGACAATTTTTTGGGGAGTGGCGAAGGCAAAACCGGTATCGCTGAAACTGAAGTCTGTGCTGAAGCCGCTTTTAACCGTTTTTATCCAGTAGAAATAGGTCGTTCCGGGAACGGCTGTAGTGTCCGGGAATGTAAGCTCTGCAGTATTTCCGACTAAGGTCGCAGCTCCCTGATCATTTACCGTGTTTCTAAAGACGTCGTAGGAATCCGCCCCGAAGGATAAGGCCCAGTTCAGGACGACTTTGTCCACGAATACTCCGTCGCTCGCTTCGACGCGCTGAGGAGCAGCCAGGGCAAAGCCGAAATCCGGAATGCCGAATTCACTTCGTTGATCGTCGAGCTTCGATTTTATCCAGTAATAATAGAGAGTGCCCACTTCGATACTAAGATCATCAAAGACGATGGGGTCCTCGGTGCCGGTCTCATTGCGGGTGGAAATCAAAGCAGCGGTTTCCGAGTTGTCCTCGGTATTGCGAAAGATCTCATATTCGGTGATCTCATCCACCCGTGACCAGCTTATGACGATCTTGAATCCGAAGTCTGCCTTGGTAGCGGTAACGGTTTCTGGAGGGAAGATGGCTTCGGGTACGCCGTTCCCTGAAATCGCAATCGTAGTGTTTCCCGTTACGGTTTCCACCGTCCCCACTTCGACTTCACCACCAAACGCGCTCTCGGAATCAGGAAAAAAGGTGATTACAATATTCTGAGTACTCATCGGAAATACCGTTCCGATAAAGCTCCCGCCAAAGGCAGGTGAAGGGTAGTTGATTCCGCTTATGTTTATGGCGGAGCTGCCCTCATTATTGATTGAGAGAGTCCTCTGAGCTGCATCGTCGATCACGACATCACCAAAGTCCAGATCACCGCTCAATGAAATGATGTGCGAGGAGACGATAACCTGCCTGGGGAATACACCACTGTCGTTTGCATTTGCACGCATGGCCACGAAATCGAGGGTGTAAGTATCGTCCGATGTCTGGCTCGGCACGGTAGTGGTATAGGTTACGACTCCGTTGCCGTCGCTTTCACCGGACTGAAATGTACCATCCATGACGGTGTCAGCAACTTCCACAAATGCACCGCTGACAGGATTTCCCCCATCGTCGACAATGATAATAGTAAATGTGACGGACTTCTCCCAGTCTACGGCGGTGGAGGAATCGGGATCTTGAACAATCGATTGGATGGTCAAATCAGGAGCGTCCAGTTCGTAGATTCCCGTAAAGGAAAAGAAGCCGTCGTCATTGACTTCGAGCGTATGGTTTGCGGGAGTATTAAATCCGAATATATCGCGGAACTCGAACTCTACATTGAATGGATTGCCGCTGAACGTCTCGGTAATTTGGTCCTGGTGGTTGAGCCATTCTGTCGTTCCAACCTTGCGCCACTGGCCGCCGGCATCGATCGCTTCGTCCGGCTCGATACGGCCCTGTATCGTAGCTCCTTGAATGGCGGTCTGGGCGCCAAACAGAAGGAAGGCCAATGAGAGTAAACCTGCGTAGGGATTCTTCATTTGAGAGGGGGAGAGCATATGTCACAGTGAAATCCCAGTCGAGGATACAAAAAACCTTTCTTCCCAGATTCGGAACGGCGTAGTTTAATTGGTAATTCCCTGTTCAAACGCGCTGTATTCCAATCGGAATGAGCCGGAGAAGTGGGCAGCGCACGATGATGCTTGAGAGAATTAGCCACGTCATTTCGGCCCGCCGGGACGGGGAATTACCAAGTCGAAAGTCTGATTCTGCTGAAAGAGTCGCCGTTTCGGCAATCACGACCACGTTCTTACGAACGCGGCTACTTATCATCAGACGCCCCCCCCCGGCGTGTTCCTTGCAGGATCAAACTCTGCCGTACGGCAGAGTGACACTTGCGGCTGTCGCAGGACGAAATGCTTCCGCATTCCGCTACGCTGTATTTCGACACCCGTAGCGGAACGCGGGAGCGTTTCGATGGTGTTTCCACCGAATTGAACTAGTTTGCATCGCCCGGTAACCCGCATGTACAGTGAATTTTCTGATCAAACCCCGACCTGCAAGGACTGCTCAAGTCGAAACGTTTCTCCTCTGCAGGTGGAACGAATAGAGGCTACTGGCGATGAGCAAGATTGTTCCGGTTATCGTATAGTTATCAGGGAAATCCCCAAAGAAAATGTAACCCCAGATTGTGGCAAAGAGAATCTGGGTGTAATGGTAGGACGTGATCGCAGTGGCGGGTGCGAAATCGAGAGCCTTAATGAGAAACACGTGGCCAAGCATGCCGAACAGTCCCATCCCCAGGAACAAGAGCCATCCGATTGTCGAAGGCGTTACCCAAACAAAAGGGACGATACCACTTAAAATTATGGAGCCGACAAAGGCTGGATATTGGAGAACGACCATGACGGATTCGCTGCCACTCAGCATCTTTGTGGTGATCTAAGTGAAAGATTAAGCGAGCCCATGCCAGCTGCATCATCGGATAATTGCTGGTTGCATATTTTGTGATTAAATCGAGGAGGCTGAATGAAAGGACGCCGAGGATCGTGAATGACACGCCCAGACCAATTCTGATCGGGGGCATTCTCGATCCTGTGCTGTCATTCAGTTTCATTTTCTTGTTTCTAATCCCGGCTAGCCGGGATCGGACTTCGTCCGACAGACTGTTAGCCGCGTTCAGGGAGTTTAAGTATATTGAAGAAATTAACGCCTGCGTGGACGACGATAGCATAGATCAAGGTATCGGTCCACAGGCAGAGGCTCCCGAGAAGGAAACCCATGGCTGAGGCAAAGAGGGGCCAGTAGAACCAATTCCTGTTGGGGGGGAAATGCACAAATCCGAATATAAGAGACGAAACGACGAGACCTGTCTCATTGAGGAGCCAACCTCGAAAGAAAAGCTCCTCACCAATTCCGCTGCTTACCGCGATTATGAAGATCTCCCCTTTGGAGAGGCCTCCAAGTATGCTTCGCATGTCCTCGGCGCATTCCTTAAGTGTCTGCCAGCGGTCGAGCGCTGCCAGGGAGAGTAAATGGACAAGGATTACGAGAATTATGCTTGATGCAGCCGGAAGGAGAATACCTGAAGCAGGTAGTGAAAGTGGGTGGAAGAGAAACGCGCTGTCCATTCGCCATTGGATCAGACACAACGCCAAGATGCTCAAAATGGCGTAGAAGAGGAGGACAAATCTGGCCATTCAGAGTAGTATAGGGTTTTCCGGACGGAGAGAACGAGCACGGAAATTGAGGCCTGAATTTCTAATGAAATTGGAAAAATGACCGAATAATACGGAATGAGGGTACGGTCATAACCTGATCGAGAAGGAACTGTCTGGGATGGATGTCGCTGAACACGTACCAGGAATCGGATCTTACAATTGGGGAAGTGAGAGTCTCAACTCTACATTTTATCGAGAAACTTGAGGGTTGCTTGAACCAGGGTCTGTCCAACAGAGAAATTCCCGGGCATGACTCCCTTTTGCTTAGGAGAATCATAAACTTTCGGAAAGGACAGGTTACGCTTAATATGCATGACCCCGAGAGTGAGCTCGTTTTAGCGTCGCTGAAAGTTCAGGCAATTCCGGATACGGGAAAACGGACCGCTTTTAAAGGGCAAATCATGACTTTTCCTGAAAACGCGGGTGAATCCTTTTTCATTGTTATAAACGGCAAGGAGGACCTCGCGGTAGCCGCTGACAGACTCTACCAGGACTTTACGTTCCAGCTGGGAGGTGGCCAAGGCGCGCCCTCCCCAAAGGTTCAGAACCCGGAGGGCAATGAAGACATCTCGGATGACTAAAAAGACTTTTCTCATGCGAGGCATCATTGAGTTATTCGCGAATCTGTTGGACTTCTGGCCCTTCCGAAGGGCGGAAAACCCCGGTTCGGATATTCTTGATACGGATACAAGTGTCGTTTCGTCGAACGGAAGCGACGGCACTCCACGGAAAAGTGCGAGTGGGATGGAGGAGTCCAATTCGCGGAAAGAGACAAGGTTGCGCACCGAAGATGAACTGGAATCGAGCGGGAAGTCCGATAGGGATGCAATTCGGGCTCATAACTATACTTCGTTCCTGGAGATACTTCAGCAGGATTGCTCCCCGTCAAAAACGAACTGCGTTGCTATTCCATCTCAAGAGCGGGGAATTGCTCCAGGGCAGGCGCAGTCGGATGTAGAGGGAGGGCGAGTAACTGAAATAGTGAGAGAATCTGGAGAAGGGATATCCGCGGATTCGTTTTTTGAGGAAGGGGTTTCTACTGGTCACCGGATTGGAGAGATCGAGATCGGCGAGACCCCCAATGGAGTAGACAAACCATCACTCCAGGAGAGACTCCTGGAAATCGAAAGGGGCCGCCCCGCGACGGAATTCCTGACCTCACTTGGCTTTCCCAAAACGATGCAGATTTTCACTAATGATCAGACTGCAAAAGCAATCGGAGATCTGAAGGATCTGCCCGCCCTGGCTTCGATAGCTCGATCCTTTAGATCGGTTGTGGGAAGCAGCGATGTGGACGTGAACGAAGTGGTCAGAGTGGTGGATAAGGATCCGTCAATAAGTGCGAAAATCCTGCACACGGCCAATAGTGCTTACTATGCCACCGCTCAGCCCGTCGATAATCTGAATAACGCTATTCAATTAATTGGAGTACGTAGAGTTCGGTTTCTGTCCTATGCCTTGAATACGATCTCGGATGCGAATCTCCTCGTGGAGGGAATAAACTGGCGCAATCTGTGGATCCACAATTTTGCCTGTGGTCTCCTCAGTGGTGAGCTCGCTGAATACTTGAAGCTGCCGGACACAGCCTATTACTATGTTGCGGGTTTATTACACGACATCGGAAAGATCGTACTGTCGTATATCTATCCCGCGGGTTACAAACAGGCTCTTTTGCACACCTTTGATCGCGAATATCCCCTCAACATTTGGGAGAGTATGGTCTTCGGAATGACCCACGAGGAAGCCGGTGGAATTTACGCCAGGGAGAATCGATTAGCGCGGCCATTAGAAATGGCGCTGCGGTATCACCGGGCGCCTCAAAAAGCCGAGGAGGAGCCGATTGTTTGCGCCCTCGTCAATATTTCTAATCACCTCTGCAAGCGATTCGGTCTTGGATTCAGCGGTTCTCAACTTTACTTTGAGAATGAAAATCTCTGTAGTTTGCCGGGTTGGGTTATCCTGAATGACCGCGTTGGAGGAAAGCTTTCTTATGAATTCTTTGAGGATTGGGTGAGTAAGCATATTCCAAATTTCAAAAGAGAGATCCACGAGGTCGTTCAAACCTCCTTCGCGGATTAAAAGACGCTTGCCCCTCGGCAGGCTCAGGGTCTCCGACAAGCGAGCTTCCTATTCCGGTTCGCCGGGATATAAGCTGTTGTGGGAAGGCCGCTTGCGGCCGAAACGGACCTCAGCCGGATTTACCGTTTATATCCGGTAGCTTAGTGCCATTCAAATCGGAGTTCTTACTTCGCGCACGCTTGCGAATTTGACAGATTGTGCATATTCATTGACTAATGAAGGACTCTATCTTTCGTGAGCCTCTCTATCACCGGCATACAGTTCACAGGCAGATATAGCATACATGGCAAAGAAAACTCGAAGCGAGGCGTTTGCTCTCCTGAACGAATACACTAAGAGTGGGAGCCTCATAAAACACGGAGTGGCGGTCGAGGCTGCAATGCGTTGGTACGCCCGCCACTTTGGAGAGGATGAAGAACTGTGGGGCAATACCGGACTTCTTCACGATTTCGATTATGAGCAGAACCCCGAGTTGAGCAAAGAAGGTCACCCTTTTGTCGGGTGTGGCATCCTCAGGGAGAAAGGCTATCCGTCCATAATGATCGAAGCGATCCTTGGTCATGCCACGTATTCCGGTGTGGAACGACGCACCCTCCTGGCCAAGGCGCTCTTCGCCTGCGATGAGCTGACCGGTTTGATCAGCGCGGCGGCTCTGGTTCGACCTGATCGATCGATTTACTCGCTCAAAGTCAAATCCGTAAGGAAGAAAATGAGAGACAAGTCCTTCGCCCGCGCCATCAATCGCGAAGACATTCTAACGGGTAGGGACGAACTCGGTATCGAGCTGGGTGAACATGTACAGAATGTCATCAACAGTATGAAGGAGATGGCAGCCGAGCTGGGTTTGGCCGGCTAACTCTAACAGCCTGAAGGACGAAGTCCGCCAGGCTGTTAGTCGCGCTCACCCAGGAAAAGCAGACGGGATCGCATATCGTTAAGCGCGGAACGCACGATCCGAAAGGAATCCGAAAGGGCTGAGTAGACGCTTTCCAACTGAAATTCCTGAGCGAGGGCGTGGCGGCTGGCGGCATGAAACTGAGCGCTTCCCACCGATTCGTAATATCCCAAACCAGGCGAGGCTCGGTAGCGGGCTCGGTATTCAATGTGATCGGGAAATACGCTGGTTAATACCAGAGCCTGATTTCCCAGGTAGGTGATGAGGTAAAAGCGTTGGTGAGGGTTGGCCCGCTCGATTTTTTCCAGGATGTCGACCACATAAAAGTGCGGTTCCCTGGCCTTGTTCCGCCCCGCTCTGGGTGTAAATCGGGCGAAATGTGCGAGCACGGCGGCGATGTAGTCGGCTAAGGCGCGATCATCGATCCCGGCTGCTTTCAAGACATTTCGTACAAGAACATCAGACCTCACTATATTGCCCCTCTAAAGGCACTATGCAATCGCAAGTTTAAATCCCGATTTTTTGCCCAGTCGGAAGATGATTCTTCGGCCTGAACCGTCGGGCATCAGTAAGGGCTTCTGATTGAGAGTTTGCAGATACTCAAGCACCACCGCCTGCACCCGAGGGGGATAAGTTGCGGTGGGGAATAAATGCGCTTCGACCGCACAGCCCCTCTCTATAAGAACGCCGTCACTGTGAGTCAAATTGCGAAACAGATCGTGGTCGTCACGATAGTTGTTGTAGCGAGCTTTAAAGGGTTCGAGCTGCTTGTAGAAGCTGTTACGGGCGAAGATTTTCAAGGCATCCATGAGGGACTTGTTAGCGGTGTCCAGGCGGACATAGTTTTCATCAATGAGGCGCTGCAGCCTCGAGCATTCGGTGTCGATTTGCTCCAGTTCGAGTTGGAGGGCTTTGAGGGCCTGATCGAGTCGACGGATCTTTTCGCCCCTTGAGGCGCTTTTGCCCGGGTGGGCATGCTCGGCCAGGAGCAGTCTTTTCAATTCTTCGGTGCATTGCTGTTTTTGCTTCAGGAGGGCTTTGGCGGCACCGCTTTTCTCCTGCTTGTCCTCAAGGTGTTGGGCTAATCGCTTGTAGTGGACGGTGCGATAAGAGGTGATCTGATTAATCCCAAAGTGCTTATCGAGGTATTTGAAGTCATTCTCCTGAATCCAGCGACTGAACATCCCTTTGATTACCTCTTCATTTCGGGCCTGCTGATCGGTCGCCAGGATGCTCACGGTAATGGTTCGATTTTTTGGATTGGTCGCCTCCACGATCCACTGCACCAGTTGAGGATTTTTCTTCCAGGGGCCCCGCTGATAGCGAAGATGATACTCCTGGAGATCTTCGGCATGGTTGCGCGCGCGCTGCAGGCGCAACTGCCCGTCGATCCGTTGGAGGGGCTGGGCGCTGGCCTTGTAACCTTTTTCCCAGGTAATGATTTCGAGTTGAGGATGCTCCACGATGGCTTCGTAAAACCACTCCGCGGCGATCGCCCGGTCCACGTAAATGCTCACCTTCTTATCAGCCGGCAACTGCACCAGCTCGAGCATCGCTTCGCAGTTGGGGATAAACCGTTCCCTTATATCCTCATAGTTGTCAGTGCTCGCAAAATAGACCGGATAGCCCTTGAGGGTATGAATAAAATCGCTGTGGAGCGCTTTGTCGGCCAGACGGATACCCGGACACCATCCCGCCAGCACCTTGCTCATTCCGGTGTAATGTTTGGTGTGCGGATCATAATAAAAGCTCTCTTCATCCGAAGCATTCAGGCCCCTCGCGTTCACTCTGAGGATCTCTCTTAAAAGCCCTTCATCGGCCAGGGCGCTAAGGCTTTGGCGTTGCAGATAGGGGGTATACAGGACTCGCCCGATGAGTTTTTGCAGGTCTTCGAGATCGAGCAGTTTGCTCTGCTCGATATTGACCGCGGCCAACAACCCGCAAGCCACCCATTGTTTCAAAAGCCAGCCCTCTTCGCGATCAATCTGAGCGACTTCTCTGAGCGCGGCACTGAACAGAAGTACTCCCAGGTGCCGATACCATTGCACCGCTTCGGAGCTCTCCCTCGAAAAATCGGGAGACCCCTTGCGATTGTCCCCTTCGCTTTCGGGGCTATTTTCTGCTTCTTGCTCCTGTTCGTCCCTCCCCGAGTCCTCCGGGCAATCCCAGGGAGTCTCCCGATTTTGCGCCCTCTCGGCTTCGGCCTCCTTTGCCCGGGCCTCTTTAAGCTCCTTAAAGACAGGGCGCAAAGTTTCCCCACTGAGGTTAACTCCGAACACCTCCTCGATCTCCCCCCGTATCTTCTTGCTGTAGCCATACCGACTCTCCCCATAGATCTGCCCGAAGCGCACCCGCACAAAACTCCGGATTTCCCTCGTCAATTTGCGATGAGCGCTGCGTCCCGCCAGCACTCGCGCTAAGGTCTCGGCATCTCCGCTTTGAAGCGCCTCCCCCCACCGCTTCATCGTTTTGGGGTCAACCTCAAATTGCTTCTCTAAGCGCCCTTTCTTCAACCCCGCATTGTAGAGGCGCCCCTCCAATAGCTTGAATTCAACTTGCTCCCGATCGTCCTCTACGACTTCAAAAAGCTCATGCCCGTAATAGACGTGCAGTTTGCCTTCCCTCAGATCCCGATAGACCGTGATCGAGGGATTACCCTTGTCCACTCCAAGGATGCACTGTAAGAAGGTCTCTTCTTTGACGGTAGGTTTCTCCATTTTTCTTCGAATTTGATGGTTCGAAGATGAAGCCTACCGTTTTCTTTAGCTCTTAAAGATTACGGGGCAAGCCCCGAGGCATTTGATATTAGACTTTATGAATTAGAAACGAAGCAAGCTTCGGGGAATTCGATTAAAAGCCGGGAATTGTATCTGCGATTGCCCCCTGCCCGCCAACCCGCATGATAGCGAGTTCTGAACATAGAAATACAAGTTCAAGGAAATTCGAAGATAGGCGGGAGATTCCAATAGCGCATGGAAGAGCGTTTTTTCGTCAAGTAGCAGATCGCGGGTATCGCCATCCGCCAGCAAGTTCATTAGAGCTTCGCTTTCTGCCTGGCCGGCCTGAAAGACGGATATGATGAAGGCGATGTCAGCCTCGCTCAATTTACTGCGGCAATTTGGTTGTACCAGGTGCATCTTAAGGTAGGAGAGTATAAAGATCGATTGTATTTCCGGCAAGCGCTGCCTTCCATTAAACGTCGACACTCCGAAAAACAATTTGAATTGGAGTGAATTTTGCTTTTAAAGCAGACTTCCGTAGGACCACCATGAAAGAACACTCCCGATGAGCCGGAAAAAGCCTGTCATACTTACCGCCGTCCAACCTTCTGGTCAGCTGCACCTGGGTAATTACCTCGGTGCGATCAAGCACTGGACGGAGATGCTGGATGATTACGAGTGCTTCTTCCCCATAGTCGATTTCCATGCCATTACGGTAAGCACTGTGCCGTCGGAATTGAGAAGAGGCGCTTTGGAATGTGTAGCCGGTTATATTGCCTGTGGGCTCGACCCAGAGAAATCCCGAATATTTCTCCAATCTCATGTGATCGGGCATACGGAATTGGCCTGGATCCTCGGTTGCCTCACGCCGGTCGGGCAATTGCAGCGGATGACGCAGTTTCGAGACCGTTCGGCTCGTATTGGTGCAACAGTCGGTTCGGGGCTTCTTTACTACCCTGTTCTTATGGCGGCCGACATACTGCTCTATAACGCTGATGTGGTACCTGTTGGCGGCGATCAAAAGCAGCATATGGAGCTTACGCGAGACATCGCCGAGAAGTTCAATCGCACTTATTCTGATACTTTTACTCTGCCCGAGCCTTATATTCCGAAAGTGGCGGGAAGGGTTATGTCGCTTCAGGAGCCTACCAAAAAAATGTCAAAATCTGACGAAAATCGGAACGCGACAATTTTCCTGCAGGATCCGCCTGGTGCCATTCGCAAGAAAATCATGAGCTCAGTCACAGATAGTGACAGGGAGATCAGGGCGGATGAGGGGAAGCCGGGAATAACGAATCTGCTCTCTATCATGAGTGGCGTGACCGGACGCTCAATTGATCAACTCGAATCAAGCTTCGCTGGGGTGGGTTATGCCGAATTCAAAAGTGCGGTGGCGGAATCGGTAGTTGCTCTGCTGGAGCCCATTCAAAATAGATACAACGCCCTTGTGCAGGATAAGGATGCGCTTACCTCTGTGTTGACCGATGGAGCGGAAGCCGCGCAGATGCGGGCCGATGCAATGTTGCGTAAGGTCTACCGAAAGGTAGGCTTTCTGGAAAGGCGCACAGTTTAGGGTTGAGGTTTTCCAGGGAGGGGTTTTAATCCTTCTTCCGGGCAGGCGGCGCCTCCAATTGCCGCGGCCTGAGTAACTGCCTCCAATTGTCGCGTCCTGGGTTCCCTTAATCGGCGAATGAACAACCAGTCATACCCTAGACTTCCGAAGTGGCCGTTCCTATTGGGTGACCTGTTTTTTGTCGGATTGGCTATTCTCCTGGCGGTCTTCTCTTCGAAACCATACGATGCGATTGCCGCGTCATCGATAATTTTGAGTGGTGTTCTGGCAGTTCTCTTTTTTGCTGCTCCGTTCATTGTGGAGTATTTTTCGCGTCTTCAGGTTGCTAACAGCCTTTTTCAGGAAAGTGTGGACGAACAGGCTAAGCAGACACGAAACGTAATCGACGAGTTGCAGACTGTCACACGTACTCTTTCCGAACTCGCACAAAAGTCGGCTTCTTCAGCTGAGCAACTTAAGGAGATCGGTCCTGTATTGCACGAGAAGATCGCTGACCTGGAAAGCGCTGTGGAGAAATCCGTAAAGGAGCAAAAGAGTGAGTTATCTGAGAATCTCAAGACGCTTCGCGAGGCGCAGACGAAAGAGTTGGAGAGTTTCTCTTCGCAACTAAAGGAAGTGCGGGAAGAGGTGGAGGATCTTTTTGATAAGGCCCGGTCTGCGTCGCAGGATTCTGATTCGGGACTGGAGCGGCTCGGAGAAAAACTAGATGTCCTTCTGGACTCCTTAGGTGAAGGGACTCCCAAAGATGAAACTGCCTCTTCAGGAGAGCGGCCGACTCCTGATTTGGGCGAATCGAAGAAAGCGGTAAAGATAGAAGGGAAGAAGCAACCAGAAAGGGAGAAATCTGAACCAGTTCATGAGCAAGCGGGACTGTGGTCTGAACCGCCTGAAATCGATCCGGAGGCGGTGGAAGATAATACTACCGAAGTCGTCGTGGAGAATCCGGATGTCGAATTTGAAGAAGAAGAGATACCTGCGCCGGTGCCTGCACAAGGCTCGCCCGAGCCCTCAAAAGGTCCCTCCGCTGACCCGGCTTCGCTTACTTTGATTGCGCATACGAACATCGGTCTAGGCAACACTCCTTATGTTCGCGGAGAGGGCCCGGGATTAAATTGGACAGAGGGTGTTCCAATGAGCTTTCTAGAGATCGGAAAGTGGGAGTGGACGGTAGAGAATGCTGGTGAAGCGGCCAACGTGCGGGTGTTTAAGAACGACGAGATCGCTGCCTATGGAGATGATGTCAAAATCGGGATTGGAGAATTGGTCGAGATTTATCCGGATTTCCCCGAGGCTGAAGCCTGACCCCGGGCTAGCAGCCTGTCGGACTTCGCCGACAATCTGCTAGAGAAAATGAAACTGACTTGACTCAATTGTCATCGTGCGCGGAGCGCCCGATCCACCCTTAGCAAGGTAGTTATTGGCAATGGTAATGAGAATTTCTACGAAAGAGCCGGCGCAATAGTAAACGGAGAACTTCAAATCAGAGAGAGATCATGTATATAATAATCGCACCGCTTCAGATAAAAGAAGGATTCAGGGAAAGGTTTGTTGAAGAAATCATAAGTGACGCCGAAGGGTCGGTAAACAAAGAACCCGGTTGCCTGAGGTTTGACGTCGTTCAGGACCCAAAGGATCCCAACCGGATCTGGCTTTACGAGGTCTATAAAGATGAGGACGCCTTTCAGGAGCACACTAAAACGCCCCACTTCATCAAATGGCGCGATGCGGTAAAGGAATGGCTCGATGAAAGGACTTTCGATCCGGTGATCGGCGGCACCAACATCTGGCCGACCGATAAAGAGTGGAAGTAGCCCGAGGATTTCACGTACGTGAAATTTGCGGGTTACGGCTTTCCGGAAACGTAGCCTTCGCGTTCGAGGTGGAGGAGAACCGCTTGGCAGGCCTCCTCCGGTGTGAGGTTGGAGGTATCGATTCTGAGGTCGGCGTTGGCTGGTTCCTCGTAGGGATCTGAGATCCCCGTAAACTCTTTGATTATTCCTGCGCGAGCTTTTGCGTAAAGGCCCTTTCGGTCACGGGATTCGCAAACGTCTAATGGAGTAGAGTTGTGGACAAGAATGAATCCGCCATGCTTTTTAATCAGTGAACAGACGTCTTCGCGAACGGAATCGTAGGGGGCGATGGGCGCACAGATAGCAATTCCTCCGTTTTTAGTGATTTCATTCGCGACGAATCCGATGCGACGGATATTCAAATCTCGGTGTTCACGGGAGAAGCCGAGCTCAGAGGATAGATTCTTTCGAACAATATCACCGTCGAGCAGGGTAACCGGTCTTCCTCCGATTTCCAGCAGCTTACTCATGAGGACATTGGCGATGGTGGACTTTCCCGAACCGGAGAGCCCGGTAAAGAATACGGTGAAGCCCTGTTGGTAGCGGGGCGGATAGCTGCGACGCAATTCCGTGGCCACCTCAGGGAAAGTGAACCATTTTGGCAGGTCCCTGCCTTCGGAGAGGCGGATTCGCAGCTCTGTTCCAGAAATGCTCAGAGTGCGCATTTCCGGCTCAATTTCATTCGTTGAAAGGTAGGCATTCCTTTCTTCCACATAGTTGAGCTGGGAAAAGGGGACCATCCCGATTTCGGTTTCAGGTTCCAGTTGCTGAAGGAGTTCCTGCGCGTCGTAAGGACCGTAAAAGTCGTTGCCTTTGGCATCCTTTCCCGGCCCCGCATGGTCGCGCCCGACGATGAGATGAGTACAGCCGTAATTCTTCCGGATTAATGCGTGCCAGACAGCGGAACGGGGTCCAGCCAGCCGCATCGATAGGGGAAGCAGGGCCAGCTTCACGGAGTTGAGAGGGTAGTGTGGGAGGAGCGCCTCATAACAGCGAACTCTCGTGTAATGGTCCACGTCGCCCGGTTTCGTTAATCCGACGACAGGATGAATCAGGAGATTGGCTTGATGCTCTCGAATCGCGCGCATGGTCAGTTCGAAATGCGCCCGGTGCATTGGATTTCGTGTCTGAAAAGCGATGATTTTGCGCCATCCCAGGCGACCGAATTCACGCCGCAGTCTGGCAGGCGTGAAGCGGTGTGATCCTGAGTCGTAGTGTGCAGGCAACTGAATTCCCAGGACCGTTCCTCCGACGTAACATGGGTTTGTCTCGCGAGTGAGATATTGTACACCTGGATGTGTAGGATCGGTCGTTTGGTAGACTTCGGCCGCTTCGACGATACGATCCGGCTTCCAGATATCTTCAATGCGCAGTGCGGCCAGCATTACCCCTTCCTGGTCACGCAGGGCGATGGTTTCGTTTGCAGAGAGCTCCTTAGCAAATGCATCCGGCAGATCGAGGACGACTGGGATCGGCCAAAGTGTTTCATCCGACAGGTGCATCGATGACACGACGGACTCGTAGTCGGAGCGGCACATGAAACCTTTAAGGGGTGAGAATCCACCGTTCAGAAGCAGCTCAAGGTCGCAGAGCTGGCGGGCTGTCAAATCCCAGGATGGCCAGTTCTTGGAACTCGCTCTTAGTTCTTCGGTTTCCTCCGGCGAGACGATCAAGTCTACCAGGGATTCTCCATGCGGTTGAATAAGGTGGTCTCTCATGATTTCACTGAATTCCTCCAGATCAAGATATGAAATCTGGATCGATTGAAGGCGGCAAGAATGTTGGGAGTTTGAAAAAATACAAGCCCGGAAATCCTATCACCTTTCTTACTGTTTTGAGTGACTATTTTACCCCTTTCTCGAAAGATCGAATTAAGGCGTCCCGCTCAGCGCATTTGCGTTAACCTAAGGAGAAGAAACAAGAGAGGAAATCAAGACGAGAACGCTTTTCATAGGTGCAGTGTTTGGGGATTTGTTTGAGCCATCGGGGGATGATCTGATCTTTGGGAAGGTGAGAGAGGATGAAGAAGTAGGGAGCAAAGAAGCCAAACCAGTAGGAGAATTTAAGGATACTCAGAGGAGAGGACAAACTGGTATTCGAATAGTGTCTAAGGGGACCATAGACGAAGTTGAGTAAGTGGGTAATGAGGATGAGGACGGGCGTAGATAAGAAGCTCAATCTGGTAGGGAGTAGTCTCTTTGACCTGACCGAGATTAAGATGTTGCTTAAAGGCCTTAAAGAAAATTTCGATGCGCCAGCGAAGCCCGTAAAAGCTCAGAATCTGCTTAGGGCTAAAGTCTTTCTGATGGAGGTTGGTAATAAAGATTTGGAAACCGAGAAGGAAGCTGGTGCGGCTGGTATATCGAAGTCTATTGTCGCGGTTTTGTCTATGCTCGCGGCGGCGTTTATGGGCCACCTTCTGAGGGAGTTTGACGGCGATCAGACGAACCGGAAGCTTGGCTTTTTTACCCACCCGAACGGGCATATCGAGAAGCTTTTGGCCACGTAAAAGTTTGCGTAGATCGAGCTCTTCATCGCCTTCGTTGGCTAAAAGGCAAGTGCCGGTTTTCAAACGACTCACAAAGAAGCAGCCGCGCTGATCGAGTTGCTTAAAGACATCGAGGACAAAATAGCCTAAGTCGCGCAGGATCAAGTCGTTGGGTTGAGCGAGAGCGAGAATGTCTTTGGAAGCAGCCTGATCGTTTTTTCGGAAGCTACTGAGGCTGAAGTCAACGAAGGATTCATTGCGCAGATCGTAATAGGCCTGAATCTTCAGTTGAGCCTGTTTGGAGCCTGTCTGATTGGACGCTCCGGGGAAGAAGGGGGCCAGGGACCTTAGGCAAGCCAATCGAAGTGCTGTCGGCAATGAGAACCCGTTCAAAGCTCCTCATGCAATTTGGAACAGCTCTGCCCACAGGCCCATAAGCTTTAAGTTCTAAAAGCCTCAGGAGCACTAAGGTCATAAAAGCGGTGGCTTTTTTGGCGCACTTTTGGACCGCTTGTCTGGAAATGGTGCGGTTGGCTAAGAATCCAATAAGCTCGGCTTCTTTGCCAAGGGACAAGGCCCCCTTAGAAGCCATCGCCAGCAAAGCCAAAACAAAGTTCAGAGGGGAGATCTTGCGCGATTTCCTCTCTCTAAAACCACTCTGTTTAGCGAGGGCTGTGAGGTTCAACTTACGGAAGGTTTGACGGATACAATCAGCTTTTTTTATACTTTGCATCCGAAGGATAAATCCTATATATGAACGAATGTACAGTATAAAATGCTGCCAAAGTGAAAAAAAATGGGGTAGACGGTAAAAGTAGAGAAGATAACCCGGCCAAAATGCACTCGCTCAACTGCGAATTTCCTCACCGCTGTGGTCGAAACGAAGCAAATAGAAAAGGGCGAACAAATGGAGTGGAACCTCGAGGATAGAGACACCCTCATACTCCGCCGCAAAATACCTCGCAAGTCTTTGAATCTGACTAAGTTGCGAAAATAAGGTTTACGCGTATGCGCTCAGCGGGATCACGCTAAAAACTTCCGCGGAAAGAGACGGATACCGTCCAGAGACGATGGGTCTGATAGTTTCTGATTTACGAATTGGCCGGTCTGCGGGATTATCGGTTTCAGCTCTTCCGTCACTATTACAATGCGCTCGAACCACTCCCTGAGAAAACCGTGAAGAATTTGAAACTGGCCGGACTTCAATAGTTTCCACGGCTCGACTCGATCCACCTCGCGATTGAGAGCTCTCACCTCATCGATGGCTGCCTCTGCTGCCTCATCGATCCCAAAGCGAATAAAGGCTTCATGATAAGGTTGAGGTAAATCTAATACCTCCTTCCTTTGAGTGTTTGGAGGAGTGTAACTACTCTTCTCAGCGAGGCGGGCCAATCTGCTGACGAGGTTTCCGAGGCCGTTTGCGAGGTCGGCGTTATATAGTTGAATTACACGTGCTTTCGCAAAGTCACTGTCGCCAGATGGAGGTATGCCTTTCAACAGGAAATATCGGACAGCATCTAAACCAAGTACATTTAAACTGGCAATAGGATCAATTGCGTTGCCGAGACTCTTGCCTATTTTCTTTCCTTCTACGGTAAGAAATCCGTGAATCAGAAGCTCATCCGGAAGACTGATACGTGCGGAGAGAAGCATTGCCGGCCAGTATATAGCGTGAAATTTCCAAACGTTCTTCCCCAGGACGTGTATCTTCCTCGTCTTCTCGTTCCAGAGCTTCTTCCAGTCATCGCCGTTGCCAAAACCGATCCCTGACAGGTAGTTGATGAGTGCATCGACCCATACGTATACGACCTGACGTGAATCTCCGGGAACGGGGATCCCCCAGCCATCCGCACGAGATGCTAAACGGGATACACTGAAATCATGCAGTCCGCTTTCAATGAACGTGAGAACTTCCTTCTTTCTTTTATGTGGTAAAATTCGGATTCGATCCTGGCTGATAAGCGTGTGAAGTTCCTTTTCGTAGCGCGACAGCCGAAAGAAGTAATTCTCCTCTTCAACCGTGGTAACGGGCGTCCCGTGTTCCGGGCAGAGTTCATCCTCGAGGTCTTTCTCCGTATAAAAGTCCTCGCAACCGATACAATATAAGCCTCGGTACGGCTTTTTGTACAGATCATCCGGAGAGAGCCGATTCCAGAACGACCGCACCGCTCTCTTGTGCCGATCTTCCGTAGTTCGAATGAAGGAGTCGTATTCGATCGAGAGGATGTCCGCTAACTGTCGGAAGGCAGCCGCGTTGCGGTCGACCCATTCCGAGGGTGTCACGCCCTCCTCCTTCGCAGCCTTGACGTTCTTAAGAGCATTGTCGTCGGTGCCTGTCTGGAGGAAAGATGCGTATCCGCATTGCTTGTAGTAGCGATTCAGGGCATCTGCCTCTAGAAGCTCCAGAGCGAACCCGATGTGGGGCTTCGCGTTTACGTAGGGAACTGTTGTGGTGATATAGATCTGTTTCTTCATGCGAAAATCTGAGTGGATGTTGGATTTCGGAAAATAAAAAGGCCCAAGAGCATTTGTTCTCTTGGGCCGGAAAATTGTCTACCGATTCGGGCTTCTTTTACCTGCGCATTCGCATGCCTTCACCGACAATTAACCGGCGAAGTCGCATCATCAAACTGCTGTGATACAGATTCATTTCTCAGGTTCTTTCCTGTCTATAGAAACATACAGGTTAATTCCCACTTCCTTACTGTCAACCGCGATCTCCCGGGTTAAACACTATTTGATAATAGATTATTATTTAACATTTCTTAAAAATGTATAAGACTTCGTCCATTTTAAACCTTGGGCGGACTCGAAGATGCAGCTCGAATACCCGAGAGGGATGTAGGAGCGAGTTTACCTCGCGATGATCATGGTGGTACGGATCGAGGCTTAAAGCCTCTCCTACTTCAGGAGTGAATTATCACCGCAAGGAACAGTGGGTCGGCGGAGCCGCCGTGGGTTGCCCGTCTTCGTCACTCGGGAGACCTCGGCGGTAGAGAGGTCTGCAAAGTTCGCACTTTCGGGTTGTGAGAGTGGACATTGAACTCTCATGCGTATACACACCTCATTCATGAACGAAAATGTAAAGATCCTCGCCAAAGATCTGGCGGTAGAATACCCTCGCAGCCCTCATGAGACACTGGGGGGCTTTGTCATTGCAGCGCGCGCTTTGGACAAATGCCGCGCGGCCCTCGCCGG